>CAJTLP010000004.1 GCA_910577195.1 uncultured Eubacterium sp.
ATTCTACCATAGGGGGTACCTTTTTTCTATTGTCCACTTTTACTGGACTTGTTCATTTGTGATGTCCCCTTATTTTTTATATTATAATTTCAGAATGAATTTCAGCTCGCTCATATTATGTATATCAGCAGCTGAATTTTTATTTTTTCTGTCAATGAGATAAAAGCTGCAACCGACTTTTTCTGCCAGTATTTTATCCTTTTCCTCATCACCGACAAAAATCAGATTCTTTATATCCGTAGTATATTTATCTGCAATCAGCTGAATACCGTGTGTATTTGGTTTTCGGTATCCGCACGATTGTGATGATACATAAAAATCAATATACGGCAGCAAATTTTCAATTGTGCTTTTAAAATATGCATCCGGCATAGCACTGGGTATGTCAGTAAGTGCACAGATAATGTAGCCGTTTTCCTTCAGGCATTTCAGCATATCTATTGTATCATTGTAAATGATAGTATTCAGATTCAGTCCGTCAAAAAAGATTTTAATTGCCTTTTCAAGCTTGATTCCTTTAACCCAATGCTTCAACGCTTTTTCAAAAATAAATTCCGGTGAATATTCAATTTCACGGTAATTTACACGCGGATTATAGTTTTTCATAATCTCAACGGATAAATCAATATCTTCGTCTGAAATATTTCCGCCTAATGATTTTGCTATGCTTTGGAAACCCTGCCTGTAATAATCAATCCAGGTTGGCGGCATACCGACAAATTCCATCAGCGTTCCGCCTAAATCGAAAACAATTATATTCATACTGTCACCTCAGCTATAGTTTACTATTCATATCCTCTATAGTCAAATAAAAAATAAGCCTTATCAGAAAGGCTTATTTTTTATGGACTCATTTTATCCAAAAATAAGATTTATCAGTGCACATACCACTACGCCTGCGAGTAGGGGAGTGAGGACGGATGTAAGTGTCCACTTTGCGCTTTTGGTTTCCTTCCATATGGTCAGAAGAGTTGTTGAGCAGGGGAAATGGAACATTGAAAAAATGCAGGTGCAAAGAGCAGTAGTCCAGGTCCAGCCGTTGTCGGTCAGTATTGTTTTAAGGCTTTCCAGTGATGCGTAATCACCCATTTCACCTGTGGAAAGGTATGCCATCAGTGCAATCGGTATAACAATTTCATTGGCAGGGAATCCCAGTATGAATGCAAGCAGCATTACGCCGTCCAGTCCGATAAAGTGACCTATCGGATCAAGCACCTGTGCAATTTTACAAAGCAGGGTAGAGTCTGCAATATTTATATTAGCCAGTACCCATATGATCAGTCCTGCCGGTGCGGCAACTACCACAGCACGCAGAAGAACAAAGATAATCTTTTCTCTTATTGTATCACCGATTAAGCTGAGAATTTTAGGCTTTCTGTACGGCGGCAGTTCCATAACAAAGGAGCTTGATACACCCTTAAGAACAGTTGATGTCAGTATCTTTGAGGTTAAGAACGTCATCAGCATGGATACAGCAATCATAGCAAGCAGTATCACCGCTGACAGTATACTGTTTTTGCAGAAGAACATTGAAATAATGGCAATCATAAGTGGGAATCTTCCGTTGCAGGGGGTGAGGGAGTTTGTGATGATTGCCACTAAGCGTTCGCGGGGGGAGTCGATTATGCGGCAGCCTGTTACGCCGACGGCGTTACAGCCGTAGCCCATACAGGTTGTCAGAGCCTGCTTTCCACATGCGCCGCAGCGTTCAAATGCTCCGTCGAGATTAAATGCAATACGCGGAAGAATTCCGAAATCCTCGAGCAGTGCAAAAAGAGGAAAGAAGATTGCCATAGGCGGCAGCATAACTGCGACTACCCAGAGCAGAACTCTCAGTATTCCGTTGACAAGCAGGCTTACAATTGTCTGTGATACACCTAAATGGATCAGCGAATCCGCGAGCCATATCTCGAAATTGTCAAATACTGAACGGAGAAAGTCTGACGGATAGTTTGATCCTGCAATTGTAATCCACAGTACAACGCCTAACAGCAGAAGCATAACAGGTATGGATGTGAATTTTCCCATAAGGATTTTATCAAGATTCTTTTCGAGCTTTTCCTTTTTCGACGGCAGAGTTCTGACTGTCTGCTTTGCTATATCATTTGTTTTTTCAAAGATTGCTGCGGTAATGGATTTTACATATTTGTCACCATTATATCCGAACTGCTCCAATTCCTTTTTCGCGGTGTTAATATTACCGCGCAGTGAACCCTTATGCAGTATATCATCACCGAAATGGGCATTGAACGATGTATTAAAGCTATCGTCACTCTCAAGCAGCCTTAGTGCGAAAAAGCGTAAATTCTTATCGGTTTCAATATTTCCCTTAAGACCTTTGGTTACACGGTGCACTGCATTTTCAATGGTGTTTGAATAAAACAGCGTATGCACTTCATTTTGGATTGTATTATTGGATACAAGGTAAATCTGTTCCAGAAGCTCATTGATACCCTTACCGCTTCTTGCAGTAGCTCTTACAACAGGTATTCCCAGCAGCTTGGATAAATTCTCTGCATCTACATCAATATTCTTTTTTTTCGCCTCATCATTAAGGTTTAAAAGCAGAACTGCCTTATCCGTAACCTCAATTACCTGCAGTACAAGATTGAGATTGCGCAGAATATTTGTGGCGTCCACAACGCATACTACACAGTCGTATTCTTCAAAGCACAGATAATCCCTTGCAAGGCGTTCCTCCTCACTGGAGGAGAGCAGACTGTATGTACCGGGTAAATCTATAAGCTCATAGTCTGTGAATTTATAGTAATATTTACCCTTTGCGATATCGACTGTTTTTCCGGTCCAGTTTCCTGTGTGCTGATGTGAGCCTGTTATTTCGTTAAAAACAGTGCTTTTGCCCACATTGGGATTGCCCATTAAAAGTATTTTTTTATTTTTTTTCATAAAATCACCCATACCTTATCAGCATCTTTTTTACGCAGTGCAATATTGCAGCCGCGAAGATTATATGCAATAGGGGAGCCGAAGGCACCTATATTAATACAGGTTATCTTCTGACCTGCAATAAATCCCATATCAAAAAGTCTTCTTGAAAGACCGGATTCGTTTTCTATCTCAGTTATTGTAGCAACTTGATTTTCCTTCATTTCAGATAATGTCATAAGATCACCTATGATTATCCTATGTCATAGATTTTTATTAGTGAATTGGTATTATGATTAGGCTCTTGAAATCTATTTTTTTTAATGTTAAAATATGATTGGTAAAAAATTTATTTTCAAAGGGGTAAAATTTATGGAAAAGCTTAAATATTTCGTCAACGGAGAATTCAAGGACTCCAAGACAGAAGTATGGTATGATCTTCATAATCCGTCAACAGGTGAGATTACAGGTCAGGCTCCGTGCTGTACCAATGATGAGGTGCTTGAGGCAATTGAGGCTGCAAATGCTGCTTATCCTGCGTGGAGAGCAACACCGGCAAGAAAAAGAACACAGATTCTTTATAAGGTAAGAGAGCTTCTTCTTGAGCATATGGACGAGCTTACAATGCTTGTTTGTGAAGAAAACGGTAAAACCTGGGGCGAGGCTCAGGGCGATGTCGGAAAAGCGCAGGAGGGCACAGAGCTTGCAATCCAGGCTCCGTCACTTATGATGGGCGAAAGTCTTATGGACGCGTCAACAGGCTTTGATACAGTTAAGTACCGTGAGCCTATGGGCGTATTTGCAGGTATTGTTCCTGTAAACTTTCCTGCAATGATTCCGTTTGGCTGGATGGCACCGGTATGTCTTGCCTGCGGTAATACGATGGTGCTTAAGGCAGCATCACTTACACCTCGAACCGCTATGAGAATCGGTGAGCTTTATAAGGAAGCAGGTATCCCTGACGGTGTAATTAATATTGTTACCTGTTCAAGACATGAGATTGATACAATTCTTGAGCATCCTGATGTAAAGGGTATTACTTTTGTTGGTTCAACACCTGTAGGCCTTAAAGTTTACGAGAAGGCTGCTGCAAACGGCAAGAGATGTCAGGCACTCTGCCAGGCTAAAAACCATGCACTGATTTTGGAAGACTGTGCACTTGAAAGAACAGTTGCTGGTGTTATCAATTCTGCATACGGCTGTGCCGGTCAGAGGTGTATGGCACTTTCCTGTGTTGTTGTTCAGGAGTCAATTGCAGATAAATTTGTAGCTGAGCTTAAGGCACAGGCACAGAACATCAACTGCGGACCTGCTTGGGATAAGTCAACCCGTCTTGGCCCTATCACATATGAAAAGCATTACAAAGAGGTGCTTGCTGACATTCAGAAGGGTATTGATGAGGGTGCAACGCTTGTGCTCGACGGACGTAATCCTGAGCTCCCTGAGGGTTATGAGAACGGCTATTTTGTAGGTCCTACTATTTTCGATAATGTAACTGAGGATATGACGATCGGCAGTGACGAGGTTTTCGGTCCTGTTCTTTGTGTAAAGAGATGTAAGGATTTTGACGAAGGACTTGCCATTATGAATGCAAATCCATATGCAAACGGCTCAGTAATTTATACACAAAGCGGTTACTATGCACGTCAGTTTGCAAGATATACTGACGGCGGTCAGGTTGGTATCAATGTTGGTATTCCTGTACCTGTTGGCTTTATTCCGTTCAGCGGTCATAAGCAGAGCTTCTTCGGTGATCTCCATTGTCTTGGTAAGGACGCTTACCGTTTCTTCACCGAAAGCAAGTCAGTTACCCAGCATTGGTTTGATGAAGAAGAGATGAAGGCAAAAGAGGTTGATACCTGGGACGGACTTCTTTAATAAAAGCTAACTCATACTATGTAACTGTAAATAATTTTTAGATAAAATAAAAACAAAAATACCATAGGGCTTAATGCCTTATGGTATTTTTTAATAAAATGATTGCTCAAAATAATGATTGTAATCCATAATATGTTAAGAAATCTCAGTATTTTAATATCTATTTGGATTGTCAGTTCGTTCTAAAAGATAATCAATTGAAACGTTAAAGTAATCAGCAATTTTTATTAAGGTTTCATAATCAGCTTGCCGTTCTCCGGTTTCGTATCTGCTGATTGTGTTTTGATTCATTGACAAATCCATAGCCAGTTTCAATTGAGAGATGCCTTTTTTCTTACGAATTTCTTTTAATCTCATAAAATCACCCTTGACTTTAATATACCAAAATGGTATATTAAAAATATCCCAACTTGGTATATTGTTGAAAGGAGAAAATATGAGTAAAATAATAAAAACTGTAAGTTTTTCAGAGATGGATAGTTCCCTTGTTAAAAGAATTGGAAAATATCAAAAATCAAAAGGGTTAAATTCTTTTATCGCGGCAGTAAGAGAACTATGTGATGCTGCGTTAATTTTGAAAGAAATTACAAAATGAGAAAGAAGGGTGTATTATGAAAAATTCTGTAAAATTGATTAGTGTTTTAATGGCGATTATGTTATTGTTCTGTGGCTGTACTTCATCAGGTTTTTTAGGGGGTAAATCGTCCACTGCATTAACTACGGAAAATGCGTCAGATTATTTAACGTTTTCACTTCACGGAGGCGGAGGGGATCCTGATTATTCATCAACTTATGGTATTGTTTATCATTCTGTAGAGGTGAATGGTGATATATCGGGAATCAGCGGATATGAATATAATGATGTCAGTATCGTTTTAAAATTCAGTTTTAAATTGACCTCTTCTGATGGAACAGACAATGGTACATATGAGCTTACTACTGAGGCAATTCCTCTCAATGTTGGCGGTAATGGTATTGTAAATGTTTCTGAATCAAATCGTGAGGAAGCTTATTTTACCACATCATTTTACGAAAGCAATATAGAATGTCTTGGATATGAAATTGTTTCTGTGACTGGTTCGGTAAAACCTGCATAATATGGTTTATATATTCTTCAGAGGTTATCATTCAGATAACCTCTTTATTTTGCATAGAATTGATGTTTGTCTATATTGGCATACTGTTAGATTAAAATACTTGTATATTCTCTGGTACAGATTATAGTGGATAAAAAAATTGTCAATTTAATATAAAATTACTATTGACTTTTAGTTTAATCGTACTAAAATATATTTGTTAATTTTTTGTCACATCGAGGTAGAATATATGGGAAATCAGTTTATTATGCCCGGTAAGGTTGTTTATGGCGAGGGTGCACTTGAAAATGCGAAAGAGCTTATCAGCGGTTTAGGTAAAAAGGCTTTAATTGTAACAGATGAATTTATGGTAAGGCTTGGTAATGTTAAGCTTGTTACTGCAATACTGGACGAGCTTGGTATTGCACATTATATTTTTGACGGCGTGAATGCAGAGCCAACGGATATTATTATTGATAAAGGTCTTTCATTTTATAAAGCTGAGGATTGCGATTTTCTTATTGCAATCGGCGGCGGCTCTCCTATTGACGCTATGAAAGCAATCGGTGCTGTTGCAACAGACGGCGGAAGCATCAATGATTATTACGGAAAAATAATAAGCCATCCTACTCCTCCTATGGTAGCGGTGCCCACAACCAGCGGTACAGGCTCAGAGGCTACACAGTTTACGATTATCACAAATACGGAAAAGGATATTAAAATGCTGCTCAAGGGTGCAGTGCTTATGCCTGATTTAGCAATTGATGATCCGGCATTTACTCTGACTGCCCCTCAGTCCGTTACGGCTGCGACAGGTCTTGATGCACTTTGTCACGCTGCGGAGGCCTATACCTCAAGAAAAGCACAGCCGCTTACAGATGAATTTGCAATCTCAGCGATTAAAAAGATTTTCAAGTATTTGCCTGTCTGCTACAATGAGGGCAATAATGTTAAGGCAAGGGCGCAGATGTCGCTCGCTGCACTTGAAGCAGGTGTGGCTTTCAATAATGCGTCAGTAACCATTATTCACGGTATGAGCAGACCAATCGGCGCACTGTTCCATGTACCGCACGGAATCAGCAACGCAATGCTTTTGTCAGAGTGCTTTGGCTATGTATATGACGGAGCGTATGACCGTTTTGCAGATATGGCAAGGGCAATCGGTGCTGCAAACGATGACGATGATGATAAAGCTGCAGCAAAGAAATTTATTGAAGCCTGTGAAAAGCTTTGTAAAATCTGTGAAATTCCGACGCTTGAAAAATATGGAATTGATAAAGCTGAATTCTTTAATGTTATGGATAAAATGGCGGATGATGCCATTGCTTCAGGCTCTCCTGCAAATACCATTAAGGACATCAGCAAGGACGATGTTTTAAATATTTACAAATCACTCTGGGATGAATGAAAAGGACAGTATCTTATTTTAAAATAAGATACTGTTTTTTTGAATAGTACGATTATTCCTGCAAATACTTTTAATATAAATTTGAAGAAAGCAGGGATAGTATGACCGATAGAACCGGTACAGACGGCGATACAGTAAAGCTCCTGAAGGAATGTGACTCAGGCATAAAGATGGGTATATCTGCCATTGATGATATTATTGATGATGTAAAAAATACGGATTTCAGAACACTGCTTCACGACAGTAAAACCCAGCACGAAAAGCTTAAGGATGAAATTCTTGTCCTCTTGAATGAGCATAATGATGATGGTAAAAATCCAAATCCTATGGCAAAGGGAATGTCTTGGGTAAAAACGAATATGAAAATGGCAGTGGATGGCACAGACAATACGGCTGCTGATTTAATTACCGATGGCTGCAATATGGGTGTGAAATCACTGAGCAGATATCTGAACCAGTATAAGAGTGCTGATTCAAAATCAAGGGATATTACATCCAGGCTTGTGCAGATTGAGGATCGGCTCGCAACCGATGTCAGACAATTTTTATAATCATAAAAGCCTGAACTTTGATGGATTTTCCACATAAGTTCAGGCTTTTGTTATTGATTTATTCAGATTTGATGTTCAGCGGAATTTCCGATTCCTCACCATTGTAAATATTCCAGGCATAGTAATTTGGTATGATAAAGCCGATATTATCGCAGGAAACATTTATTGTACCTGATAATTTATCATCTTCGTCTTTTGTCGTTCTGATAATCATACTTACTTCGTCCAGTTCCTCAATGATATACACGTTTTCATCGGAATTATCATAAGTCAGCTCGTACTTGTCCAGGATTTCCTCAAGAACCAAATCGGACTCTTGATATTCCTGTGCCATTTCCTTTGCCATATTTACTGTGTCCGAATAGCTTTGCTTTCTTTGTTCAATATCCTGTGGTATCTGTATGGCAAGATTGACAGCGGATAATATTAAAAATATGGCGAAAACAAGTGTTATTACAATGCTGATTATGGATAATACTTTTTTTGCAGTCAATGTTTTTCTGCCTGCCTTTTTCTTTTTTAAATCTATGATTATATGATACATAATCGTGTACAGGCAGCAGGCAATTGCAGGAAGAAATGCTGTAAGCATAAGCAGATATGCCCATATGCCTGTATTTTCAGGCAGTAAATCCTGAGTTCTGCGGTATAACGGATACAGCCACAAAGCAAGGCATACAAGGTCTGAGACGGAATAAAATACATTTTTAGTCCTTATGGCAATGAGTGAAAAGCCATTTATTAATACAGCAGCTCCAATCAGTACAAAAAAAGAAAAGACGGCTGAAGCATTTTCATCGTAGATGTTGAAAAGTATGAATAACCCTGATACTCCGAACAAAGCTATAATGTATATTATGTTTTTAAAAAATTTTTTAATATCCATTTATATTCTCCGTATATTATATATAACTAAGATACCACAAATCCGATATATTTTAAAGTGTTTTCGACATTATTATTTGTTTATTTACAATTCAGATTTAATGAAAGGATAATGGCTGAAAACTTAAATCAATGTATAATTTTTGTTTTATCGGTTGATAAAATCGTTTTATTGTGGTATCCTCTTATTTATGGAATTTAAGTATGAACTGCATTGTCACACCGGATGTGTTTCGCGGTGCGGCAGAGTAGAACCGGAAGAGATTTTAAAACTTTATAAACAGCAGGGTTACAGCGGAATTGTTGTTACAGATCATTACAGTCCTATGACATTCACACCGAATTGGTGTCCTCAGAAGCAGATTGATTTTTATCTTGAGGGCTACAGGCGAATGAAAGCAGCGGCAGGTGATGATTTCACTGTATTGCTTGGTATGGAGCTTCGCCATTATTTTACTGCCAATGATTATCTGATTTACGGTATTGATGAGGATTTTTTGTATAATGCGGGAAATCTTATGAATGTATGGGAAAGGGAAGTGTTTAGCCGCTGCCGCAGAGAAGGGTACCTTGTTTATCAGGCACATCCGTTTCGTACAGGTATCAGGAGATGCAATCCGGATTATATTGACGGAGTGGAAATATATAACGGCAAGACGAACAAGGAGCTGAATGACAAGGCATACGAATGGGCAAAGGCAAACAACAAGCTGATGGTATCAGGCTCTGATTTCCACGTGGTTAAAAATCTTGCAAGAGGCGGCATAATAACACACAAGCCGATTAAAAGCAATGCTGATTTATTAGAGGTACTGAAAAGTCAGGATTTTGAAATGATAAGGAATTATTGATATGAATTTTGTAAAGAAAAACGGTTTAGGTATTTTAAGCTGTGTAATGATTGCAGGCATTTCAACCTTTTTGGCAGGATTGAGCATAGGCTCATTTTCCTTTGAGGTTATCGGTGCACCTGTATTTTCCATTATTATCGGTATGATTATTACTGCTGTATTCGGTAAATTTTCATCCGATGAAAGAGTGAAATCAGGTATAACCTTTACATCGAAGAAGATTTTGCAGTGGGCGGTAATCATTCTTGGTTTTACGCTGAATATAAGAACAGTGCTGTCCGTAGGCGGAAAAAGTCTGCCGGTTATTATTTCAACCATTGCTGTTTCGTTAATAGTTGCTTTTGTGATGTGTAAAATTTTAAAGGTGGATAAAAAGGTGTCTATACTCGTTGGTGTAGGCTCTTCCATATGCGGCGGCTCGGCAATTGCGGCAACTGCACCTGTTATTGATGCTGATGACGAGGAAATTGCACAGTCCATTTCGGTTATCTTCCTTTTCAATGTTATTGCCGCTTTGATTTTTCCGACTTTCGGTAATGCAATTGGTCTTACAAATGACGGCTTTGCTTTATTTGCAGGCACTGCGGTTAATGATACCTCTTCTGTTACTGCAGCCGCATCAGCGTGGGACAGTATGAAGGGAACAGAGGGAATGGTGCTTGCGCAGGCAACTACCGTTAAGCTGACACGAACACTTGCTATTATTCCGATTACTCTTGTGCTGGCATTTATCAGAACCCGTCAGGCGAAAAAGGAAGGTACAGAGGGTACTAAGGTCTCAATGAAGAAAATCTTCCCTTGGTTCATTCTGTATTTCGTGATTGCATCACTAATAACAACTCTTGTGGCTGCCCTCCCTGAAAGTACCTTTACCGCATTTTATAATGATTATTTCGTAAAGGGCGCAAAGTGGCTTGCCAAGTTCTTTATCTCAATGGCAATGTGCGCAATCGGTCTGAATACAAATGTTGTAAATCTTGTAAAAAAAGGCGGAAAGCCTATTTTAATGGGTCTTTGCTGCTGGGTGTGCATTACGGCTGTAAGCCTTGTAATGCAGCACGTTTTAGGTTATTGGTAAAAAGAAATGAATAGATAAAAAATAAACACAGGCTTTGCAAATCAGCTTAGCCTGTGCTTTTTTTGTTTATTATTCTTTTTGCAGTTATATATATAATTGCACCAATCAGTCCACCCAAAGTGTTATATACCAGGTCGGACAGCTGAAATGTGCCTATGCAGAAAATCAGCTGAATAAGCTCTATTGCAAGCGATGTAAAAAATGATATGATCAGCGTTAATAATATTATTTTTTTATTTGTAAAAGTTTTATTAAAAAAGCTTTTCAGAATATAAAATACAGCAAAGCATATCGGCAGAAACAATAGTATATTCAGTATCGGCTTAGGATTGATATACATTATTGTTTCACCGTCATAGATTGACCACTCGCCGAATATGTCGGATAGAGGCTCAGTCTTCATTCCTATTCTGTGGATTAGGGTTGTATAGAATAGTTCTGAAAAATAAAACATTGCTGCAAATATTTTTACATAATGCAGTTGATTTTCTTTCTTTTTCCTAACAGCTAAAATAACGATACAAATCAGAGTTATAAATATTGCAATGAAAAACGGTATGATAAAATATTCATTGAAGAAAATACCGATATCGTGAGACAGAGTTTTAAATATTTTATGCATTGGCAGTTACCTGTTTATCTTTTTTCAGAACTAAAACTCCGTCGTTTCTCATTGGTATAATTATAAAATTGTCTGTTATTTCAGCCAAATCAAGACTTGCATCCATTTTAAGCTGTGAAATTAATTTTGGGTTGTCCCAATCGGATATATCAACAATTGTGATTTCTTTACCATAGCAGTAGGAAACTACCATTATATCACCGTAAATTACCGGTTTTCCCCTGAGGTAGCTGATGCCGGGAACCTTATGTAATGGCAGGGTTGAAAGCTTTTGATTTTCGGTCATAGGATTAAAATAAACATATCCATTGTTATAAACCGCTACAATGCAATCATTATAGGCAGCCATACCATTTGTTTCAGAGCCTACGGAATTTGTCAGTGTTTTTACTGTAGTCAGGCTATTGCCGTCAGACTCAAACAAATTGATTTTTCCATTGTCGCAGACGGCTGTGTATTTATCAGCAATTAATCCCTGACAAATATTACGGTAATACATAGAGCCGCCTGATGCCAATGAACGAATAATCGGCTTATTTTTATTTCTTATATCAATTGTACAAATACGTGAAAAGCCACCTTGAGCAATAATATAGTTTTCATCAGCAGTGAGTGACAGGCTTGTTACCGAGAAATTATATTTTTTTTTGTCGTTGCAGCTGCTCAGATAATTTATTCGGTCATTGTCAACAGAATAAATACCTACGCCATTATCACATTCAGCCGTATATAGATATTTTCCATCGCGTGAAATAGCAATGTCTTTAACAGAAAATTCCGTGATATAGGTTGTTATAGTGTTAAGATTTTCATCTAAAACAGTAATACCTTCAGAGGTTGCAAGGTATATTAAATGATTTGCACATTTTGCAGCATATACAGAACTGTCTGTATTAACAATATTTGATGTATAACTATTCAGCATTGGTGCTTCAGGAATATTCTTATCACTACCAGTCAAAGCAATATTTGGTATTATTTCTGATTTAGAACCTTCTAAATTCATCTGATAAATTCCTGTATTAGGATCACCGAAAAATAATTTATTGAATGCAGTGCATACAGATAATACAGGTGCCTGATTAAAGGCTGAAGTATCAAAATTGAATATATAACTGCCTGAAATAAATTTCTTGTAATTAGGAGAGTCTTTCTCAATTCGGATTGCTGATTTATTTATCAGTATTGGAGCAGACAAATTGCTTGTATCATAAACATATAAACCATTGTATGTGCTTGCAAGAACAGCATATTTTCCGCTGACTTTAACTTTCCAGTAATCAGAACCGGAATATTTATATCGTCCGTCAATTTTATTTGTTGAAAGCCATACAGGATTTTTCGGGTCTTTGACATCATATATTTCAAGACCGTTTCCCATTCCGAAGCCGACAGAGGTTACAGCAGTTGAATTATCACGGCTGTGATAGCCTGTTGCGGCATAGAGAACACCATTCTCAACAACAATTCCGCCTACATTTCCGTCAAGGTTAATTGTATTTATTTGTGCCGGATTTCTTAGATCACTTATATCATAAATAATAATTTTTTTCTGAGCCCATACACCGATATATAAGTAGTGATCATCAATCGAGCAATCGTACATTTCCTCTTTATTGGATATTTGAGAATAGTACTTAGGATTATAAATATCGGAAGCATCGATTATCTCTACACCAAAGTATCTGCTGCATATAAATGCATAGCTTCCGTTTACCGCTAAGCCTGAACTCATTTCCAGCGTTGGGTATTTTCCTGCAGTGACAGGATTGAGCGGATTCTTTATATCCACAAAATATGCACCATTTTCTCTTGAAGAAATAACAAGTGCTTCTCCGTTATTAATGAAGGAAATATCGTGACAATTTCCCAGTCCGTCCAGTGACGATACAGCTATTGGAGTACTGCCTGTTATATCGTATACTGTAAGTGTACCTTTATTTACCGAATAAAGATGCTGATTGTCAGCTATTGACGCTGTAGTGGCTTCGCCAAAGGCATCGCTTTCATTGAAAACGGTTTCATTTATATTGTGAGGATATATACCTGTTTTGTGATTATTGATACTATCGTCAGCAAAATTAACCAATTGGAAATCAGAGATTGTTATCTTCTGATAATCAGTTATAAGACTGACTGATATGGAATTTATATTATCTGTATTTGTTATCGGAATATAATAATCTGCTTTTTGTGTATAAACAGGATAAGTAGCAGTAATAGAACTGTTGTTTATATTTATTTTAATTTTTGAACAGCTCTTTTCAGACTGTACGGTAAGCTTTAAAATATGTAAATCTGTATGATTCAGATTCATATTAAAGCTGTATTTTACTGCTGCCTTATTTGATGAGTCAGCGGAAATAAGCTCTGCATTGCTTAAAAAGTCGTTAATGCCAATAATCGTTTCATATTTGTTTTCGGAGAATTCTGAATCATAATCGGCATCTGTTAATATAAAATTTTTTTCAGTCGGTGCACATACCTTTACAGTGTCGGATATTAAAGTGTTACCTCTGCTATCGGTCAATACACATCTGTACATTCGGCTGTAGGTATATTTAATCACAGGGAAAGAGAGGGTATTTGTCTTGTTACCCTTTGCGGTTGATGATATCCATGTTTTACCCTGATCTGTACTTAGCTGCCATTGATAAGCAATATCACTGCCGACAGCATTTATGGTAAATAATGCGGTTGAATCAATCTTTACTTCAGTATTTTCAGGCTGTTTAGTGATTTGCAAAGGTGTGTAATTCTTTTTTTCGATAATACGGCAGGTATCAGATTCAATACGGTTCCCTAATGCGTCAGTAATAACACAGCGGTAAATGAGCTTATATGAATAGCCGGTAACAGGGAATGAAACAGAAGCAGTGCGGTTGCCTTTTGCTGCGGAATTTTCCCATGAGACACCGTTATTACTGCTGAGCTGCCATTGATATGTAAGATCCGTGCCAATGGCATTTACTGCGAATTTAGCAGTATCACCGACTGCAGCTTCTGTATCTGACGGCTGATTGATAATCTGAAGTTCTGTATAATTTGCCTTTTTTAATACTCGGCATATATCGGATGCAATACTGTTTCCAAATGCATCAGTGATAACACAACGATAAATGAGCTTATATGAATAGTTGGTAACAGGGAATGAAACAGAAGCAGTACGGTTGCCTTTTGCTGCGGAATTTTCCCATGAGACACCGTTATTGCTGCTGAGCTGCCATTGGTATGTAAGATTTGTGCCGCCGGCATTTACTGTGAATTTAGCAGTATCACCGACTGATACCGTATCATCCTGTGGCTGCTGAGCTATAGTTATCTGATTGTCAGATGATGCAAATGCAATATTAAATCCTGATAATGTTGTGATGAGCATTACAGCTGAAATAAATATTGCAATTGTCTTTATCAATTTAGTTTTCATAATCTTATTTTTATTTCTTTGTTCTCTTTTTAATTAGTAAAATAACCTTGTCTTTTAATGCTGAGATATCTTTTTTGTAAAATATGAAGTGGATAATAAATGATATAAATCCTGAAGTAATAACAACTAAAAATGCTTTCAGTATCCACCACGCGAAGTTCGGTGTATCAAATGTGAACAGATATTTTGATACGATAAATGTTAATAATGCAACTGTCAAATTGATTATGATATGGAAAATGAATATCATTATATTCCTCTTAACAATATGCCTGGAAAGATATATTGCATACTGGAAGGAACGGAAAACAGTTGCGACAAGAGTGCCTATCGCAACACCGACTAAACCAAACTTTGCAACAAAAATCAAAGATATTGTAATATTAAGTGCAGCCTCAACGATTGCACCGTTTCTCATTTGCTTAAAGTGACCTGCCGCTTCAACGATTGTCTGATATGGAATTCTGAAGCAGCTGAAGGCACCGGCAATTGTGATTAGAACAGCAAAAAGCGGTCTGCTGTAGTTAACATCATTTACACCTGACGTATATAAAAGAGCAAACGGAACAATCATAATACCGGCTGTGGTATAAATGATAGATGTTGCGCCGAAAATAATGAGCTCATATATTTTCAGATTTGTTTCAATCAGTTTTTTTTCACCTTTGGCAAGCATATTACCAAAGGCGGCGCCAAAGCCCATTACAAGTGATGATATAACATTTCTTATATTGAAAATTACATAGTTGTATACTGTGTATACGGAAACCTCTTTTGTATTTGTAAAGAATGTAAGGACTATAACATCTGTATTATTATGTATGAAATATGCAACGGATTGTGCAAAAGCATCCCAGCGCTGTGATATAGCAGAATCGTTAGGCTTTACAGTTTTATCAATTTTATATTTGCGTTTTGCATATAAGAATATGAAAATCGGATTGAGTGAAAATGCTAACGCACTTCCCATTTTTACAATATGAATTCCTGCACCGGCATAGATTAGTATCGCGGCCAGCAGTGTGTTTAAAATGGTTGAAAATGCTTGTGTAAGCATAAGTACATATTGCTTTTGATCTGCTTCAAATAAAAACTGGTAAGCAAGTCCGAAATAATATTGTATAAAAGTGCTTATGCCAAGAATCAATACAAGTGTAAAGGAAAACAGCCATTCAAATTCTTCTTTAACAATGAAAGGGTAAAGGGCTGCAAAAATAAAAATTGCACCTAAAAATATAAGTGCAATTTTTTTCATGAATTTTGATGTAGCATTTACAATAGCACTTATCTCATATGTGTTTTTTTCTGCTAAAGGCTTATAAAGTGATGCGCGTGTAACTGCACCTACTCCTCCCTTAAGTAAGGCAACACAGGATAAAAACTGTGTTATGGAAGTTGTAATGCCATTATAGCTTGAGCCGAAATGACTGAGTATAAGTCTTGGCAGAATCAGTCCGCAAATAACAGCAATAACTTCATATCCGATAGATGCTGTCATATTGTAAAGTGCTTTTTTGCTTCTCATTTAATTATTCAGATTCCTTTTTAAAAATTGTATTGAACTGTTTTTGTGCTCTTCGATTTTTTTGTTGATTATATTATAATTCAGCCTGTTTTCAAAGAATGGCAATAAATCCTCGTCAGTAAGTGCAAAGGCTTTTTCTGCATCTGTTGAGCTGAGAAGAGATTTTATCTTTTTCTTTTCCTGACCATAATTTGCAAAATTTTTCTCATATATTAATGAAAAAATTGTCCCATGAAACGTATTTGTAATAACGAAGGAGCAGTCCCTATAGCACTGAATGAAAAGATAAGGATCAAAGGGAATATTTATATCACACCAGTCCCTGTACTGACCGAAGGATATAATTTTTTTTCCGATTTCTTCTCTTAATTTTTTAATTTGATAAATACTATCATCAGGCAAATTACCAAAATAATAAATCAATATAGGTGCATCATCAAAGGCCGGTCTATCTTTAATAAGTAAATTGTAATCATCTTTGTTCAGCAAAAGAGTAGGGTCACATACTATTTCAGAATCCATATGGAATACATCTTTAACAATTTCATATGTGGCATCATCTCTGACGGAAATGTCTGAAATTCTTTGTGAACATTCAATTGCTGTTTTATTATTCACAAATTTATCCTTTGGCGTGTTTGCAACGGATACAGCATAGGTTATGATTTTTGAATTCAGATTTTTTCCGAAATAAATATCAATATTTTTTGAAAAGTATTTAGAGTTAAGATTCCATAAAGTATCGCTGCCTATAACGAAGCAATCTATTTTATGATATATTTCATCCGACTCACTTATTGTCGAAAAAAACTTTTGAACGTTAATAAAAGCTTTATACCTCATCCAAATATTTTTACAATCCTTAAATTGTAATTGCAGTAATTTTTTTATACTGTCTTCTATATGAGGTTTTAAGGCATGAGATGTATCCTTTTTGCTTCTGTTTAGAAAGTAAACGTGATGACCAAGCTTTTCTAATGCAGTTTTGAGTGCATAGGCCTGTAAAAAACTGCCGCAATTTTCACTGTTATACACAGTTATTATGCAAATATTCATTCAGATGTCTCCGTATCAGATAATGTTTTTTTATGGAATTTTGCATCGCGAACAAGGTTCAGTATAAGTGCAAAGAGTACAAAGAACTGGTAGCATCCGGGATGGCTCATCCAGGGGAGTCTTGCATAGTCCATAATAACAAGAGAAATAAATAAGAAACAAGTATATTTCATCAGCGGATGGCTGTAAAAATATTTTATATTGCCACCCAAAATATAAATATGAGGGATATACCATACCAGCAGACCTATGGTGCCGAGACTTGCCATCGTTTCTGCCCAGCTGCAGTGACTGTAAACCGCTTCAATGTAGTATCCCTTGTACATAGGATAATCACGTAGATAGCAGTAAAATCCGTCAAGTCCCCAGCCGAGAACAGGCCGTTTTTTAAACATTTCAAAAGCAATTTCTCTGTAAAACTGTCTTCCCAGTGTACTTGCATCAGCCACCTCGTCACCGGATATCGTTGTAAACATATCTTCAAATCTTATCCAGATATTTTCATATAAGATAGGAATATTCTTAAGCATTACTACAGCAATAGTACCGAGCAGGACAATTCCTAAAAGCTTGGTAATCATTCTGAAATAGTTCCTGTCAAAAACGATAAACATAACAAGTAAAATGATTAACTGAACAAGTGAACTTCTTGAACCTGTTATAATAGAAAGAAAAATGAAAAATACCATCAAAAAATATCCATATTTAAAATTCGTATATTTTTTCAGGAAATAACAGGTGAAAACCATATACGCTGATACTGCACCAACAAGGTTTCTCTGCTGGCCGATAGCTTGTCCGAAGCCTTCGTCACCTGCCTGGAAATACTGGCTTACAGGTGTGGTAATCATTGCAGCAATACCCATAATTACGGAAGCAAGTGCAAAGGACTGCATTACCGAAAGTGCACGTTCTGTGGTATCGGCATATA
Organism: uncultured Eubacterium sp.; assembly: GCA_910577195.1. Classification (GTDB taxonomy): domain Bacteria; phylum Bacillota; class Clostridia; order Oscillospirales; family Acutalibacteraceae; genus Eubacterium_R. The sequence goes on from CAJTLP010000004.1 coordinate 18,175, forward strand.
CAAAGATGGCAAATCCGATAACAAAGCATCGGAAAACACCGAGCATTGTTCTGGAATTTGACATTGTACTGTATGCCCATAGTTTGCTGGACATAAAAAGAAGCAGAGTAAACAGTCCGAACCACAGGCAGATAAACAGCATATTCTTCAGTGTGCTTTTTTTCAGTACGATTTTTCCGTTAAAAAATTTGGTCAGAATGACATATGCAATAATGAAGAGCTGTATACCCAGCTGAATATAGGTATGGGTATACAGTACAAACATTACGGAAAAATATAAGAAAAAAGCCCAATTCGGTTTTACCTTACTGTATTTATTTAAAGGGATAGAGTTTTCCATATATTACTCCTGGATTGTTTTATTCGGAAGAGTTATCCAATCTCCTAAAATTTTATCATATTTCTCAGGGTCAAAAGGTAAGTAACCTGAGCAAGGAAAAAAAGTGAGCTCGCCAAAGAATATTTTTTTATTGATTTCATAAAAATCAACTCTGATAAATGCTCTGTCTTTACTCAAAACTTTTGCAAGCTCTTTCATCTTTTCAAAGTTTATCGGTTTTTTTGGCAATTCGTTAAATGGTTTAAAATCATTTCTTTTAAATTCAGCGATATTGTAATCCATATCTGCAAAGCTGATTTTAGCAGTTGAGTGGTCTGAAAGACCTTCTGAAATATAAAGCAATTTAGGTTCACCGTTAAAGCAGAAAAATTTATAATCTTTTAAATCCTTTCCGGATTCATCCTCCATATATTTCTCTGCGATTATACGGTGTTTAACGTCTTTATACGGCCATTCCCTGTGAACATTGTAAAAATTCCTGTTCAGAAAATGATTTAAAGTATTTTTAGCATTCTCTATGTCAAGTTCTGCTTTATCCTTGCATATAACCAGACCGCCTGAATCGTGCGTGCATTTTAATACAAACTGGTTCGGAAGAGTGTCAAAGTCAATATCATTTACGTTATCCCATACTCCGAGAGTGGGGATAATATACTCTTCTCCGATAATATCTGCCACATATTTTTTTGCTTCATATTTGTCAACCATTTTGGTATATTCAGGTTTTCTGTCATAAAGCTTAAGCCACTGCAGCTTTTCGTTATATGTAACAGGGTTGTCCAGATTGAGTTTTTTGCCCATTATGCAGTTGTATCGCAGCTTAAGATATGCTTTATCAGACATTCTGTTGAAAAAGCCTCTGTTTGATAAAAACATAAATCCTTTTTTTAAAATGTTCATTTTAATATCACTCAGTCTCTGAAAAATAAATCTCTTGTGTAAATCTTGTCCTTGACATCTTCAATTTCACTATTAAAGCGATTAACGACAATAACATCCGAAATCGTCTTGAATTCCTCCAAATCTTTGATAACACGGCTGTTGAAGAAGCTATCCTCTTTAAGGGCTGGCTCGTAAACCACAACCTCAATGCCCTTAGCCTTGATACGTTTCATAACGCCCTGAATGGAGGACTGGCGGAAATTATCGGAATTTGATTTCATTGTCAGGCGATAGATACCCACAATTTTCGGATTTTTCTCAATAATCCTGTCAGCAATGAAATCTTTTCTTGTAACATTGGCATCAACAATTGCACCGATAAGATTGCTCGGCACATCTGCAAAGTTAGCTCTGAGCTGTTTTGTGTCCTTTGGCAGACAGTAACCGCCGTAGCCAAAGCTTGGATTATTGTAGTGGTCGCCGATTCTTGGATCAAGGCATACGCCCTCGATAATCTGCTTAGTGTCCAGATTTCTCAGCTCTGCATAGGTATCAAGCTCATTGAAGTATGCTACACGCAGTGCAAGATAAGTATTTGCAAAAAGCTTTACTGCCTCTGCCTCAGTCGGCTGTGTAAATAAAACAGGAACATCCTCTTTGAGTGCATTATCCTCAAGCAGTTTGGCAAAGGTATGAGCTGCCTCAGTCATATCCTCAGGTGCTCCGACAATGATTCTGGAAGGATAAAGATTATCGTATAATGCATGTCCTTCACGCAGAAATTCAGGCGAAAACATAATTTTATTGCAATTATATTTTTGACGTACTCCCTCCGTATAGCCCACAGGAACGGTCGATTTAATCACCATTATCGCGTTTGGATTCACCTTTGTGACGAGTTCAATCACACTCTCAACAGAGCTTGTATCAAAGAAATTGAGCTTTGGATCGTAGTTTGTAGGAGTAGAGATGATAACGAAATCAGCATCCTTGTATGCACTTTCGGCATCCGTTGTTGCAGTAAGATTCAAATTTTTATTTTTTAAGTATTCTTCTATTTCTTTATCAACAATAGGGGATATACCGCTGTTAATCATATCAACCTTTTCTTTAATGATATCAACGGCGGTTACCTCATTTTTCTGCGATAAAAGTACAGAAATGGAAAGTCCCACATACCCTGTGCCTGCAACTGCAATTTTCATAAATTATGCCTCCCTGCAATAAAAGGACTTGTACCATTTTGCAAACTCAGTCAGTCCTTTTTCAATGGATGTGCTTGGCTTAAAATCAAAATCGTTCATAAGCTCTGTTACATCAGCGTAAGTCTGATAAACATCACCGGGCTGCATAGGTAAAAATTCTTTTTTTGCAGGCTCTGTGATAACACCTTGCTCAAGCAGTGCTTTTTCAAGGGTTTCAATATAAGTCATTAAATCCTCCGGCTTGTTATTTCCGATGTTGTAAACCTTTGCAGGGTCAGCACCCTGAGGAGGATTGCAGAGCATATTTTCAATACCCTGAACAATATCGTCAATATAGGTGAAATCTCTTTTCATATCACCATTGTTGAATATCTGAATGGTTTCACCCTTTATCATTTTGTTGGTGAAACCGAAATATGCCATATCAGGTCTGCCGAACGGTCCGTAAACGGTGAAAAAGCGAAGTCCTGTTGAAGGTATATTATAAAGATGAGAATATGTGAATGCCATAAGCTCGTTTGATTTTTTTGTGGCAGCGTAAAGGCTGATCGGATGTGAAACATCATCTGTTACGGAAAACGGTGTTTTCTCCTGCATACCGTAAACAGAAGAGGAGGATGCGTAAATGAGATGTTCAACAGGATTGTGACGGCATGCCTCAAGAATATTGAAAAAGCCGACGATATTTGATTCAATATAAGCATCAGGGTTTGTAATAGAGTAGCGCACACCTGCCTGTGCAGCAAGGTTTACCACGATGTCAGGCTTGTGCTCTTTGAATATGTCAGCTACAAGCGGCTTGTCTGCAATGCTTCCTTTGATAAAAGTAAATTTCTCATATTTGCTGAGGATATCAAGACGTGCCTCCTTAAGACGTACATCATAGTAATCATTCATATTGTCAATTCCTATGATTTGTGCACCCTGTTCAAGCAGTTTTTTTGAGAGGTGAAAGCCGATAAATCCAGCAGCACCTGTGATAAAATACTTTTTTTCAGGATTCATTTTGTTGAACTTCTGCATAGTTATACCTCTGTTTATTTTAATATATCATCGAATACTTTTTTCCATTTTTCACAGATGTTATCTGAGGACAGCTCTTCACGTATGCGTGATGCTTTTTGACCCATTTCCTGCGCTTTTTCAGGATGTTCTGCCATATAGCACATAGCCTTTGCCATAGCATCAATATCACCGACAGGCGTGAGGATGCCGTTTTCATAATCCGTTATGTATGCTCTCGCACCGCCCGGAGGATGATCCGTAGTCACTACCGGCAAGCCGATTGCCAGTGCCTCAAGCATTGCATTTGAAAGTCCCTCAAAGTCAGAGGACATAACATACATTCCTGCATCAATAATTCTTTCGTGAACATTTTTACAGAAACCGCAAAGCTCGATTTTATCCGTTAAGCCGAGATGTTCAATATAATTCTCCATTGTTGTTCTTAAAGCACCGTCGCCGAAGATTTCCAGCTTATAATCAGGGTGCTTTTCAGAAAACTGAGCAAAGGCGTCAAGCATCAGCTTGTAATTCTTCTGTGGATTGAATCTGCCCACAGCAACAGCTGTTTTTTTTCTTTCGCCTGTATAAGGCTCCGGCAGTCCGTCCTTTAAAGGATTGGGTATAACGATGCCCTTATCTTTTATACTTTGGTCAAAGTAATCAGCGGCACCCTGTGTCTGAAAAACAATTTTCTTACAATTCTTATTTTTATAAAGGAGCTTTCTTGCAGGGTCTCCGAATTTTTGAATTTTCTGTGTAAAGGAATTGGCAGGGTCATTTCTCTCGGATACAAGGACCTTAACCCCTGTGCCGATAGCTGCAAGTATTGTGTAAAGATTCTGATGTGTGAAAAAGGATACAAAAAGAGCATCTTTATTTTTCTTCATATATTTGTGCAGAAATTTGATTTGTGCCATTGTGTCCTTATCCTGAATATCAGGTCTGACAATGATTTCAGCTGATGCATTCAGCGGATAGACAACCTCGTCACCGTTTAACAGTATGAATTTTATGCAGTAGCCTTTGTCAATCAGATAATTGGCAAGGTTACTCATTACTCTTTCTGCTCCGCCGCCGGATAGAGCATTTGTAATGAAAATAATAGTTTTATCCATTATATATCCTTTAAAAATTTGTTTTCAAATGTTTTGCACTTGCTTTCCCAAGTGTATTCATTCAGTATTTTTTCATATCCTGCTTTGCCGAGCTGAACTCTTAAAGCATCATTTTCAATAAGCGTTTTTATGCCGTTTGCAAAGTCTTTTTTTATTTCATCCAGGCTCTGATTTATATCAACTTTTATGCCGCAGCTTTCATCAATCAGTAAATCTGCACCGTTCTGATTGAAGGTGAGTATCGGCAGTCCATTGCTCATTGCTTCAAACAAAACCGTTCCTGTAGTTTCTCTGAGGCTGGGGAAAACAAAAAAATCGCTCGTCCCATAGATTGCTTTCATTTCAAGATAAGGTATCTGTCCGGTAAAAGTAACCTTGTCTTCAATACCCAGTTCACTTGCTTTTCTTTTCAGTGCTTCTGCCTCAGGTCCGTTTCCGACTAAAAAGAGATTATACTTCCTTTCAGTTTTTACCAGGCTTAATGCCTCAAGCAGGAACATCAGGCCTTTTCTGTAAATGAATCGTCCTGCCCAAAGGATATTTACTGTGTCCGTTTTATTTTTTATATTGAAATCAGGCTGTTTAATTCTTGCTTTCACCATTCCGTTTTCGGTCAGCAGACGGCACTTGCTTCTATCCTGCAGCATACTGCTTAAGAATTCCTGTGTTTCCTTGTTGGCGCAAAGGATAAGGTGAGCCTTGTTGAGTGTGTGCCTGTAAAACGGATTGAATTTTACAGTGTTATTAATCAGCTCTCTTATTTTCTCGCTTTTCTCATGACCTTTCATATAAGGTCTGAACGGCTCAGGCGTAATCTGTGCTCCGCCTACGGGACCGAAAATGAATTTGCATTTTGATTTCCACAGCGGTGCTGCAATTCTGAAGTCACCAAGTGTTACGTGCTGAACGTAATCAAAATGATATTCCTTATTCAGTTTGTTGATTGTTTTTAAAACAGTCTTCTGCCATAGGTAGTAATAACAGAAATAGAAAAAATTCTTTTTCGTCTTGCTGTACAGATTCATCCACTTGGGAATATCGTGATAGAATACTTTGATATTATTTACATTGTACTTTTTCAGAAAATGCTCAATGTGTTCCTTGTTATCCGTTCTGGTGAGAAGGTATACCTCATTGTATTCTCTCATCGCATAAGCCCATGACCAACCACACTGTGCCTCTGAGCCGTAATAGGGGTTGGCAGTAAAGGCTGAATATAATATTTTCATACTGAATTAAGTCCCGTCCTAATTTTTTATTATCTTTTTGAGCCATAATGGAACTTTGGATTTTAATTTTGAAACAAGCACGGCACTGCCTTCCTGCTTCATAAAATACTTATCAAATTCCTCATAGCCTTTAAGCTTGTAGATGTTCATGATTTCATCTCGGTTTCCTTTAGGTACGCTTGGTTCGGACAGCTGTTTATTCTCTTTTTCAATTTTTTCAAAGGTACTCGGATAAAGACTGAGCCCCTTGCCGTAGTATTCAATAAGCTTTTTTCCCTGCTCGGTATTCTGAAGTATACAGCTGATACCCTTGTCGGAATCAAATTCGCTGTGGTTACTGTCAAAAAGCTCAGGATGCTGTGTTTTTATTCCCCAAAAGTCGCCGATGGTCATATCGCCGACTCTGTTTTCATTTGCATATTTGCAGGAGTAGCAGCATTCTCTGTAGGTATTGCATCTTAAAAAATTGGAATAATAAGAGCTTTCACCATATTGAATATACTTGTATTTTTCCTTGCCGTTATTTTCACATAAGGCACGTGATACAAAGGTTAATCCCTTTTGCTTGTCACGAAATACAAATTCTTTAACTAAGCCATATTTGTTTGAAAGCATACTCAGATAATCTGAGAACATTTTTTTACTCGGCACACCGTGACATATCAAATCAATGGTGTAAAGATTGTCATACCTTTTACCCAGATAGGAATACAGGGCATCAACCTGACAGGGCGTACCTGAGAAAAGAATATTTTTATTATCGCTAAGAAGCTGCTTTATTTTTTCAAAGATTTCAGATGTATCACTGTGTACATATTTTGAGCCGAGCAGCTTATGTAAATCATCAGGCTTATCAACAATGATATGCTTAGGCTCAAGTCGTCCGTCATTTGATTCAAGTGAGCAGCCGGCGGCAATTCCGCCGTCTTTTATAAATTCAGCAGCAACGCTTGCAAATACACCGCCTGAGGCGGACTGCATTACATCCGTGCTTTTGGATACTGCTGCAAAAGCCTTGTCAGTCTTATTTTGGTTATTGCTGTTTTGGTATGCACATACGTCCTTGCATTTTTTACAGCCGACGCACTTGCTTTCATCAATCACAGGGAACTCAAAGCCGTATTCGTCACGTTTCATTGTTATCGCGTTAATTTTACAGGCAGCCTTGCATGCACCGCAGCCGCAGCAGTATTCTTTTTTCTCAACCAGTATCGGTGCCGCAAGTTTCATTTGATTTCCTCAGTTCTCAATCATTTCTTTTAAAATATTTAAAGATTTTATTCTCTCATCGGCAATTTTTTGATTTGCTGATGAAAAGTCAATTTTATTTTCAATAAAGCTGAAATCGTTGTAATCATTCAGCACACGGTCATATAAACCGGTGAGCTCCAGTATACTCTGATTTCTTGTTTTGGTTTCACCCGGCAATATATCAATAAACTGTGTATTAAAATTGATTGCAAAGGCAGTGCCGTGAAAGGAGTCTGTTATCATATAATCAGCATTTTTTATGTAGGATAAAAAGCTGCTGATATCAGGCAGATAAACTGCTTTGCCTGACTTGAAAGTTCTGTGAAAAAGGGGAGTAAGCCTGATTAACTTAAGCCCTGCTTTTTTTGCAAATTCTTCAGCATAGCTGTCCATAGCAGGGTTGCTGTGGAGTTGATAGAGGAGAACATATCCTTTTTGAATATCAGCCTTTATCAGCTTGCTCCATTCATTTCTATCCAGTAAAAGAGTTGGGTCAAGAACCTGATTTACAGTGTCTATGCCAAGATGATTAATCAGATTCACTGCACTGTTTTCGCGTACAGTCAAACAATCATAGGATGCAAGGTAATTTCTGATTTTCTCCTTACAGCTGCTGTTGGTATCCGTCTTGCCAAAGCTGGCAGCATAAGCGATTTTCTTTTTGCCCTTCGGAGCAAAGTCAAGAAAATATGCACCGTCAATTTCATCACTGCCAATCGCCCCCCAAACCTGGTCTGAGCCTGTGCAGTAGATGTCGGCGGCAGGCGGATTTTTTTTCAGTTCATCTACGGATGCATATCTTGTGCTGCTTTCATTCAGTAATTCTTTTCTGTATTTTTCAAATGCCTTACCCATTTTTATGTATTCGGGTGACTGTATGGATTTATAAACGATACGAGTCAGGGCATTTTTATTCCACGAGGATTTTTTTACAAGTGTGTCTGCAATGTTGTGATAATCCTCATCTTCTCTTATATAATCAATGATTTCAGCCTCAAAGCCAAAGGAGTTAATTGCTTTCTGAAGTGCATATGCCTGTAAAACGGAGCCGTAGTTTGACACCGCGTGGCGTGTGATAACAGCAATTTTTTTCTTGCAATTCATAAAAACTTTTACTCCTTGTTGATTTTTATCAGCTTTGTGGGATAAAGGAATATTTCCAGATATTTTGTTTTGTTCATTATAAATGCCGCAATGGCAGGTCCGGCAAAGGTGGCAATCAGTCCGCAGGGCACCTGTATGTACCACGCGTTAAGACCTATTTTAGAAAGAATGACTCTTACCCCTGCAGCAAATATGGTATGCATAAGGAAAATAGGAAGATTGTACTTAATTAAAAGCTGTGTGATTTTTCCGCTTTTGATTGTACTGCCTGAGAATAACAGGAATATACCGATTACGGCAATCAAGCCGAGAACAAAGGATAAAGCCTTGTTTTCGATACCATAATGGTATCTTACTGCACTCAGTGCAGTAAACACTGCGAAAGCTGCAGCACCTATAATAGTTCTATGTTTTAGCGGTTTAAAATCAAAAATGCACAGTGCCATACCCAGCACAAACCATATGGAATAGCTGAATATTCCTGTTATAAAATAGGGAAGACTGATGTCCTGAAGAATATCAGTTACCGAAACGATTTTCAGTATAAAGGAAACGGCAAGCAATATGCTGATGCCCTTTTTACTTTTAATCGGCGGTATGATTAGGAACATAAAGAACAAGACATATAAATACCAGTATGGTGCAGTGGGCTCAATAAAAAGTGTGTGAAGCAAGCCGTCGGCTTGTGTGTTAACACTGTCACCTGCAAGCTTTTTCATCAGCACGGTAATTGTTGAAAATACAAAGTACGGCACACCGAGAGCCAGCAGCTTGTTAGCCACAAACACAGGATATTTATAATTGTTTTTACGTTTAACAGAGAAAATGTACAAGAATCCGCTGCAAAGAAAGAATAGCTGAACATGGAACAGATATATTGTATCCTTAAACCATTCCGTAAAGCTGTTGTAGGGTACGATATTGCTTGCATCCATACTCATAATGAAATGACCGAGAACAACAAGAACGCACGCAAGTGCTTTAATATTATCGAGATAATCTACTCGGTTTAATGTTTTGTTCAATGAAATCACTATCCTTTCAAATAGATACGGATTCAGTGCTTATTTGCTTGTCTGTGCAGCGATATCGGCATCAACGATTTCTTCACCTGTTTTATGCTTAAGCTGTTCTCTTGATACATCTGAAAGGCCATCATTTACAATAGCATTCATATCGCATGTCGAGAGCTTGTCAAGCTCTTCCTTAGTAACCTTGCCGTCACGTAAATCACGGCAGATTTTATTTTCATACATAGAATATTTCTGTTCCTTGAAGAAACGGAGAAACTTATGCTTGATTACCCAAGCAGCAGGCTTATGAATGTATTTATGCATAGCAGGGGAGACAGAGCCAATCATCCAGCACTGTCTGTCGCAGTGGCGTACCTTTTCACGCACCTTGTCAGCCTGTTTGCTGTTCCAAAGCGTTTCCCAGTCGGTATCATTCAGGTTTCCCATAACCTCTTTTTCCTTTGTACCGTTACACGGCATAACATCACCGTAAGGGTCAATAAAGAAGGTATCAAATGCCATATCGCAGGGCAGGAGTCTTTCCTGTCCGTAAATATAATTGATGAGACCGTGATTGAAATAAGCTCTGAACCATTTTTTAGGAGAGTTTGATTTAAGCAGTTCATTGACAAGCTTTTCAAATTCCTTTGCAACCATAGGTCTGTCCTTGATGATATTTTTAGCCTCTACAAAATAAAAGGAGTTATGAAGTGATGCCGTTGCAAATTCCATATTCATCTTGTCACTGAGCTTGTAAAGTTCTACAAGATCCTTTGCATTTGCATCCTGAACAGTCATACCGAAGCCTACATCCGGATGATTCATTTCAACAAGCTTCTTAAGAGTTGTATACCCCTTGTTAAAGCCGTCATCAAGACCGCGAATCGTATTGTTCGTTTCCTCGAGTCCTTCAATGGAAATTCTGATGCCCACATTAGGGAATTCCTTGCAGAGTTCAATGATTCTGTCGGTAAAAAAGCCGTTCGTGGAAATAACAATTCTGTCGCTTTTTTTATAAAGCTCACGTACAATATCCTTTAAATCCTCACGGATAAAAGGCTCTCCGCCGGTGATGTTTGTGAAATACATAGGCGGTAATTTTTTTATTGTTTCAACAGTAATTTCCTCTTCAGGCTTTGAAGGCTTCTTGTATCTGTTGCACATATTGCAGCGTGCATTGCAGCGGTATGTAACAATGACTGTTCCGTTTAATTTTTTCATTTTTTCTCTCCAATTATCTTGTACTGATTATTTTTGCAGGCACACCGCCTACAACTGAATAATCCGGTACATCTTTATTTACAACAGCACCTGCTGCAACAACACAGCCCTTGCCGATTTTAACCCCATCAAGCACAACTGCATTTGCTCCAATCCAGCAGTCCTCACCGATTTCAATTCCCTGTCTTGAAGCACCCTGAAGGTAAATCGGCGTCTCTCTGTCGGTGAAAATATGATTCTCGGAAAACAACTTTACACCCGGACCGAAGATTGTCGAACTTCCTATTTTAACCTTGCCTCTTACGGAGATAAAAGCATTTGCGGCAATACCCACATCATCACCGATTTCAAGGCTGTCACCAAGCTCGCGGATAACGCCCGTACATTCAATCATACTGCTTCTGCCAAGTGAAAAGTTTTTGCCTATAGTCACTCCGTTTTTGCATAGTGCGTTGATAAAGCAGCCATCCTCAATTGTAAGTCCAGAGCCGCAGGTAATATGTTTTTTTGAACGTATTTTTACCTTTGAACCGATGAAAGTCATTCTGCCTGACTTTTTAAATCCCATACGGCAAAAAAAACCCCTAATAAGCATTGCCATACGGGTAAAGAGAATATCTAGGAGGTCTGATGCGGTAATACTTTCATCCACGGTATACTCTCTGTGCTTTATTTTGCTTATAAGTTTTGAAACAAGCTTAACCATATATTTATCCTTTGTTTTCAATCAGGCTCTGATATATTCCAATCATAGCTTCACTGTATTTTTTTACCGTATTTGTACTTGAGTTGATACATTCCTCGCTCATTTTATCAAGCAATTCTGTATTGCTGTAAAGCTTAAGAATTTTCTTTTTTAAATCGTTTTTATTATATGCTTTAAAGATTTCACCGGTATTTTCTGTTATAAGCTCAGGCGCTCCGCCTAAATCGGAACAGATAACCGGTGTGCCCAGTGCGATTGATTCAATAATGGACATCGGACAGTTTTCATTACATTCAGACGGACATATTGAAAACATGGCATTCCTTATCAGCTCTGTTAATTCATCACCTGTTTTAAAGCCTACGGCATCAATATTGCTGACATCATTACATAAATCAGCAAGAGGACCAGTGCCTGCAAAGATAAACTCAATATCAGGTAATTCCCTGCAAACTTCAATCAGTGTTTTAATTCCTTTTTCCACACTTAATCTTCCGAAGTAAAGAGCATATTTCCTGCTTTTATCTTTAGGCTTAAGCTCATCATAGCTTTTGCAGTAATTGTGTAAAATTTTAATTTTGTCCTTTTTTACGCCTGCGTTGATGATTACATCGGATATGAATCTGCTTGGGCAGACATAACAATCCACAAGATTATATGTATCGCGTTTATGATAATAATATGACTCATATGCAGCTATTGCACTTTTTAATGCAGAGCCGTGAACACATTTGTTTTTTATGCAGTTCATATAATTTCCGCCAAAACAGTCAGTGCATATTTTTTCAGTCTGTTCATTGTACATTCTGTGGTTCGGACAGGCAATCTGTGTATCGTGCACAGTTTGAACAATGGGGATATTGTGTTTTTTGATTTCATAAATAATTGAGGGCGTAAGCTGAAAATTAATATTGTTGAGGTGAACAATGTCAGGTTTAAAGTTTTCGATAACCTTGCCTATTTTGGATTCAGCCTCTTTTGAATAAATGGTTTTTAATGATGATTTTAGTTTATCGGATAGACCTGCATTTCTGAAATCAATATTTTCCGTATAACAGTCAATTGTGTTAGAAACACATCTGTCCTCACTGTCCATACCAAAATACTCGACCTGATGCCCTGATGCCTTGAGAAAGTTCCCCAGTCCGAACATATAGGTTTCGGCACCGCCTGCAGGATACAGAAATTTATTTACCATCAAAATTTTCATTTATTCACCCTTATATAAGACAAGCGTTTCACTTACGATATCATTCCAGTTGAATTTATTACAGATAAATTCAGAAGAGTTTTGCTTATATTTGTCTGTCAAATCTTTATGATTCAGAAGCATCTGCAGCTTTTCCTGCAAATCCTTTTCATTTCCTTTTTCAAATACTGCTGCATTGCTTTCACATACCTCTGTGCATTCCGGAATGTCAGAGATAAGACAGCAGTTACCGTAGCTCATTGCCTCCAGCAGACTGAGGGGCATACCCTCCAGGTCACTCGGCAGACAGTAGACATATGCATTGGAATAAAGTTCTTCAAGAGTCTGCCCTTGTACAAAATCGGTAAAGATAATTCTGCTGTCATCTTTTGCCAGCTCTTTGACCTCATTCATATATTCACTTGTGTGGCTTGATCCGCCGGCAATTACAAGCTTTTTATTCGTTTCAATGTTTTTATATGCATTGATTAAATAATGCACACCTTTTTCAGGAACAATTCTTCCGAGAAAAAGAATATATTCATTTTTTTCAAGCCTGAACTTTTCTTTTATCAGCGAGTTATCTCTGATTTCAGGTTTTTCAATTCCGTTGGGAATATAGACTGTTTTTCTGTTATATGTATCAAGAAAATATTTCTGTACATTTTTTGAAAGCACAATAACCTCATCTGCATATTTTGCAGCAGTCTTTTCACCGAATTTTAAAAAGCCGGTAGCAAAGCCGCCCCACTTTGACCTCTGCCAGTCGAGGCCGTGAATGGTAACAATCACTCTTTTGCCGAAAAGCTTAGGCAGCCAGCACATGGATGCCGGACCTTCCGCATGAAAATGCACCACATCAAAGCGGCTGAAGGATGCTCTTATTGCAGCCAATATACTGTAAACAATAGCATTCAGTTTGCTGCTCTCAAAAGTAAAAACCGTTTTCAGCTTAATTCCGTTATATCTGTCAGATTTTTTACTGTTTTCAAACTCTTTTCCTGAAACATGGTGTCCTTTGCGGTTGTATGCCACAACAGTGTGACCTCTTTTTACAAGCTCGGTGGAAAGCTTATCTACCACGATTTCAATTCCGCCTTCGCGCGAAGGTATTCTTTTGTGGCCAATCATTGCAATTTTCATAATGTCACCATGTTAAAAAAGTTTATTCAGCACCCTTGTGGGTTAAAACAACTCCTACAGTTTTAAATAATATTTTTATATCCAGCCATAAAGACCAATTATCAATATATGTGCAGTCAAGTTTTACGACTTCTTCAAAATCCTGGATATCGGATCTTCCTGAAACCTGCCATAAGCCGGTAATACCCGGATTAAGTGAAAGTCTTCTTTTGTGGTGGCTTTCATACTGTTCAAATTCATCAATGGTAGGAGGACGTGTTCCCACAAGACTCATATCGCCCTTAAGAACATTCCAGAACTGTGGAAGCTCATCAATGCTGGTTTTGCGAATGAATTTGCCAACCTTTGTAATTCTGGGATCATTGTCCATTTTGAACATAAAGCCGTCCATTTTGTTCTGCTCCATAAGAGCCTTTTTTCTTTCCTCAGCGTCAACATACATAGAGCGTATTTTGTAAATATTAAAGATTCTGCCGTTTTTCCCAATTCGCTGCTGCTTGAAAATAAGAGGTCCCGGAGATTCTATCAGAAGCGGAATTGCAGTTATCAGGATAATCGGAAGTGAAACAATAGTTCCCACAAGTCCGCCTATAATATCAATAGCTCTTTTCACAATCAGTGCAGTGCTGTTGTGCACTGCCGGTGAGAAAATGGCCATAGGGACATCGCCTTTAATCTCACAGTTGATATTATTGAATTTGCTTTCACGAAGTATTTTTTCAAGGGATGGAACATTGATATTAACAACGATTCCCATATCCTCAAGTTCTTCAATATATTGTGCCACTTCGTGTTCATGTCCTGACGGAAGATTGATATAAATCTCATCAAGAGAAGCTGTGCGAATCCAGCCCATAAGATTGTCAAGATTTGCTACTACAGGAACACCGTCAATATTGTTAATGATTTCTTCAGTTTCAGTCAAAACAGATGAGCCGGAATAAGCGGCTTTTTTTGTTACGCGTCTGTATGAGCCGTTTTCATATGTGGTGTCTAACAGTGCAACCGCTTTTATGTTCTTAGACCAGTCTGTTTTCAATTTAGGGATGAATTCATTTCCTTTATCGACAGTTGTTATAACACCGGTAATTGTTGCCATTTTACTGTTTGATATTTTCTTTATCATTATCCGCTTATAAACAAAGCGTCCTGCAAGTGACAGCACAATATAGACAATGAAGCTGCTTGTAAATAAATATCTTGAGTCAATGATTTCATTCTTGGAAATCAACAGTAAAACAGACAGGAGTGCATATGTAATCATACAGTTTCTCAGTGTTGAGGAAATCTCCATAGGCTTACTGCGTTTGAGCAGATTGACAGGGGAGTAGAAACAGAAGAAAACAGTTATGTACGAAAGGATTACAATTATACCATAATCAATCCAGCTCTGACAGCTGTAGTCCTCAATCCTTTTGATAACTGCTGTAAAAAAGACGTAACTGATTATATGAGCAAAACTTAATGATAAAAATCCCACAAAAAATTCAGAAAGCTTCTGAATTCTGTTACGGTTATCCATGTAAAAACACCTGCTTATTTGTATCTGTAATTATAATTGCTGTATCCGTAGTTATAGTTATAATTATAGTTGTAGTTGTATTTTGAGCGGTAATAGCCTCTTTTATAGTATCTTGAATAGCGCTTGCCGGAGGCATTGGTATCATTCATAATGAATCCTACAATAGGAGCACCGATATGTCTGAGTGAATTTACTGTCATCTTTACTTCCTGCATATCAGTGGTTTCAAGCTTAACAACGATAATATATCCTGTTGCTTTTGAAGCAAATGCAGTTGAGTCCGTTACAAGATTTATCGGCGGTGTGTCTATAAGTACACAGTCATAACGCTCTTTAACAAATTCAAGCAGCTGATCCATTCGTGCTGATGCAAGGAGCTCCGCCGGATTCGGAGGAATTTTACCTGCTGTTAAAATGGAAAGATTTTCAATATCTGTTTTGGAAACAGTTATGCTGTCAGTAAGTCCTGCAAGAATTTCGGAAAGACCGTTTTTTACAGGAATAGAGAACATACGGTGTACAGTGGGGTTACGCATATCTGCATCAATGAGCAGGGTTCTTTTGCCCATCTGTGCAAATGAAATTGCCATATTGATGGAATTAATTGATTTACCATTATTGGCAGTAGGACTTGAAACAACAAATACAGGACATTTCTCACCCTGCTGTGTGAAAAGGAGATTTGTTCTTACTGAATTGTAAGCTTCCTTAACAACAAAGGGGGAATCGGCAGAAAGAATCTTTTTCTGATCTTCTCGTGAAAAAGCCAGTGATTTTGTTTCTTTTTTCTTTTTCTTTAATCCAAGCTTAGCCATTATTTGTCTCCTCCTTTGCAGTATTTCCTATATCAAATGACGGAGTTGATGAACCTACGGACGATTTGGCATCCGATTTTGATTTTTCAGCCGAAGGTACAAGACGTGGTATTGTACCGAGAATAGGAATGTCAAACTCTCTCTCAAGATCTTTCTCATCCATAATTCTTGTGTCGAACAGTTCTTTAATGAAGAAGAAAACAAAAGAAACAGCAAAGCTGAAAGCAAGTCCGATTAATATATTTCTCTTCAGATTAGGAGATGACGGTGATGTAGGAGGGGTTGCATAGTCGATAACCTCTACTCCACCGACCTTAAGGATTCTGACGATTTCCTCAGGACAGGTGTTTGCTATTTCATTTGCCACATCAGCTGCAAGCTGAGGATCAGTACTTGTGACATTTACCTGAAAGGCAAGAGTGTCCTCAATCTGAGAACAGCTCATCATGGAGCGAATCATTTCAGGCTTCATTCCGTTTCCGATTTTATCTGCAACCTTTTGTGTGAAAGTGTTACTTCCCACAACAACAAGGTATGTATTAACAAGTCGCTGCGAAGCTTCCAGCTCACTTGAGGTAATTGTACTGTTTGATGCAACACGGTTATCACTGCTGCTGTAAACATGCATCTTTATTGATGCGGTATACTTTGGCTCAATAAAAAAGTTTGTAATACAGCCTGCAAGTACTCCGCCGATTAAAGATATGATAATGATGAAAATGACTTTCTTCTTTAACATAGAAAATATTTTTCTTAAATCTATGTTAATATCTCTGTTTTCTTCCATAGTTCCCTCCTGGTTTTATGGTAAAATTATATAAAAATATTATACCAATTAACATATAATATGTCAACTGATATATATTATTTATATATAATAAATTTAATATATATTTATTATTTTTATTAAATATGCCGAATTATGTCAATTGTGCACAATATTGTAAAAAAGGCTGCAACGTATTTATAACGTAACAGCCTTTTAGAAATTCATATTAAATTTCGTAATCAATTGCGATTGAGGTTTCCTGAACACTGTGTATATATTTTTTCACAACATCACAGTGATAAGGATCTTTCTGATAATTTTCAAGATCCTCTTTGCTGTCAAATGTAGTTTCAAGAATGATATCATAAGAGCGTGGTGAGTGCAGAAAATCAATTCCCACCTGAATACTTCTGAGCTGAGGTACCTTGCCCTCCATTGATCTGAAAATTTCTGCCGACTTTTCACAGCTTTCCTTGCTGTTGTCCTTAAGTTTAAAGCATACAATGTGTTTAATCATAGTTTCATCTCCGGTTACTATTTGTAAATGATTAACAAAAATGCCGACATATGCCGGCATTTTATTTGTTATTTTGCAATATCACTGGCTCTTGATTCACGGATGATATTAACCTTAATCTGACCCGGATATTCCATTTCACTTTCAATTTTTTTAGCAATTTCGCGAGCAATGTACGGCATTCTGCTGTCGTCAATTACATTTGGCTTAACCATAACTCTTACCTCACGGCCTGCCTGAATTGCATATGCTCTTTCAACACCGTCAAAGCTTGTGGAAATTTCCTCAAGCTGTTGTAAACGCTTGATATAGTTTTCAATATTTTCTCTTCTTGCACCGGGTCTTGCTGCTGATACTGCATCGGCTGCCTGAACAAGACAAGCGACAACAGTCTTACATTCAATTTCACCATGATGTGCTGCAATTGCGTGAACTACGCCTTCGTTTTCCTTATACTTTCTTGCGTATTCAACACCGAGAGCAATATGAGAACCTTCCATTTCATGGTCAAGTGCCTTACCGATATCGTGAAGGAGACCTGCACGTCTTGCCTGTTTTTCGTCGGCACCGAGCTCAGCAGCCATAAGACCTGCTATGTATGATACTTCAAGGCTGTGCTTAAGTACGCTCTGACCATATGAGGTACGGTATTTCAGCTTTCCGAGAAGCTTTACAAGTCCGGGATGAATCTGACCGCAGTTGGCAAGAAGAACGGCCTTTTCACCCTCCTGCTTAATGGTTGCGTTAACCTCTTTTGTACTCTTTTCAAAACATTCTTCAATTTTTGTAGGGTGGATTCTTCCGTCCTGTATCAGTCTTTCAAGAGTAAGTCTTGCAATTTCTCTTCTGACAGGGTCAAAAGAGCTGATTGTAATCGCTTCAGGTGTGTCGTCAATAATAAGCTCAACACCTGTAATGGTTTCGATAGAGCGGATATTTCTGCCCTCTCTGCCGATGATTCTGCCCTTCATTTCATCGTTTGGAAGGGCAACAACGGAAACAGTTGTTTCTGCTGTGTGGTCTGCTGCACAACGCTGGATTGCAGTGCCGATAATTTCACGAGCCAAAACATCGCTCTGATCACGGACCATCTGCTCATATTCGAGTATACGCTTGCTTTTTTCAGTATCAAGCTCTTCACTGAGGGTTGCAAGAAGCTGCTTTTTTGCTTCCTCCTGGGTGAGTCCCGATATACGTTCCAGCATATCAAACTGGCTTTTCTTAATGCCGTCAATCTCGAGTAGCTTTTCATCAAGTTGCTTTTGCTTATCGCTTAAAGCCTCCGTTTTTTGTTCAATTGAATCTGCACGCTTATCAAGATATTCTTCTCTCTGATTTAAACGTGACTCCTGTCTTTGAACTTCACTTCTTCTCTCACGGATTTCCTTATCAGCGTCCGTGCGGAGCTTGTGAATTTCATCCTTTGCTTCAATGAGACGGGCTTTTTTTGTTGACTCAGCCTCAGATAAAGCATTGTTAATTATTTTTGTGGCCTCCTGTGTAGCGGAGCCGATTTCTTTTTCGCTTGTTCTTCTGCGGTGCTCACCGCCCAGAACAAAGCCGACTATACCAAAAATAACGGCACATACTATGCCGATAACAATCGGAATGATTGCACTACTCATACGTTAACAGCACCTCCTTCTGTTTAAAATTCTCGAAATTTACCATTCAGAAAAGGTACAGTTTAAATGCAAATTTAGCAAAGTTTGACATATTTGTATGCAAAAAAACATAACTATATGTAAAACTTCTATAATAATATACACCTATATCTTGTATCTGTCAAGCGTTTTAAAAACAAAGTCCTAAATAGTGGGTAAAATATCGGCGTAAAATTTTGCTTGTTGACAATCGTCAATGGTAGTGATAAAATAACATAAAACAGTAAAACATTGATAAGGATATGATTTGCTTCTGCAGCTTTCAGAGAGCGTGCATCTGGTGCGAGCACGCAGTATGGGGAGTTAAATTACCACCTTTGAGTGTCCGCAGGAAATGGCGGAACGTATGCCTGCGTTAAAGGCTTTGAGTGATACTAAAAAATGATTTTTAGTATAATTCAGGTGGAACCGTGAATTTTATTCACCCTGATTTTTCAGGGTGATTTTTTTATTTTATTAAGTTTCTGACTCACAATAAATGAGGCAGTTTCAATTTTTAGGAGGTAATATATATGGTAAAAATTACTTTAAAAGACGGCACAGTTAGTGAATATTCTTCACCAATAACTGCTGCTGACATCACAAAGGAAATTTCAATGGGTCTTTACAGGAATGCTTGCTCCTGTAAAATCAATGGTGAGGTTAAGGATCTCAGAACAGTTGTTGATACCGACTGTACCTTTGAGGTGCTCACCTTTGATGATGAGGATGGCAAAAAGACCTTTAATCATACTGCATCACACATTATGGCTCAGGCTGTTAAAAGACTTTATCCTGATGTAAAGCTTACAATCGGCCCTGCAATTGACAGCGGTTTTTATTACGATTTTGATACAGAGACTCCTTTTTCTCCTGAGGATTTGGAAAAAATTGAAAAGGAAATGAAAAAGATTGTCAAGGAAGGACTGGAGATTGAAAAATTTGAGCTTGCTCCTGCCGATGCAATCAAAATGATGGAAGAAAAGAATGAGCCTTATAAGGTTGAGCTTATCAATGAGCACGCTGAAAAGGGCGAGCCAATCAGCTTTTATAAGCAGGGTGAGTTTACTGAGCTTTGTGCAGGTCCTCACCTTATGGATATGAAGGTTGTTAAGGCATTCAAGCTTACAAACTGCACAGGTGCTTACTGGCGCGGTGACGCTAAAAATAAGATGCTCTGCCGTGTTTACGGTACAGCATTCCCTAAGGCTTCAATGCTTGAGGAACATCTTCAGATGCTTGAAGAAGCTAAAAAGCGTGACCATAACAAGCTCGGACGTGAGCTTGAATTATTTACAACGGTTGACTATGTTGGTCAGGGCTTGCCTATTCTTTTGCCAAAGGGTACCAAAATCATTCAGATTTTACAGAGATTTGTTGAGGATGAAGAGGCTAAGAGAGGCTGGCAGTTAACCAAAACACCTCTTATGGCAAAATCTGATTTATATAAGATTTCAGGACATTGGGATCACTATAAGGATGGTATGTTTGTTCTTGGTGATGAGGAAAAGGATAAGGAAGTATTTGCGCTTCGTCCTATGACCTGTCCGTTCCAGTATCAGGCATATCTGAATAAACCTCGTTCTTACAGGGATTTACCTCTGAGATATGACGAGACCTCAACTCTTTTCAGAAATGAGGCAAGCGGTGAAATGCACGGCCTTATCCGTGTTCGTCAGTTTACCATTTCTGAGGGTCACTTAATGTGTACACCTGACCAGCTTGAGGATGAGTTCAGAGGCTGCTTTGAGCTTTGTGAATATATGCTTAAAACACTTGGTCTTTACGAGGATGCAAGCTTCAGATTTTCACAGTGGGATCCGGATAACCGTGAAAAGTATATCGGTACGGAAGAGCAGTGGGATGAGGCTCAGAGTAAGATGAAAAATATTCTTGATGACCTCAACGTTGATTATAAAATCGGTATCGGCGAAGCTGCTTTCTATGGTCCTAAGCTTGATATTCAGATTAAAAATGTATTCGGAAAAGAGGATACTCTTATCACAATTCAGATTGACCAGATGCTTGCGGAGCAATTTGGTATGGAATATGTTGATAAGGACGGTGTAAAGAAAAATCCTTATATTATTCATAGAACTTCTATCGGCTGTTATGAGCGTACTTTGGCATATTTGATTGAAAAATATGCAGGTGCATTCCCAACATGGCTTGCTCCTGTTCAGGTTAAACTCCTTCCGATTGCTGACAGACATCTCGATTATCTCTATGATGTTAAGAAGGCTCTTGAGGCAAAGGGTATCCGCTGTGAGATTGATGACAGATCGGAAAAAATCGGTTTCAAGATTCGTTCTGCTCAGCTTGAAAAGGTACCTTATATGCTCCTTGCAGGTGATAAGGATATTGAAAACGGCACAATTTCCGTACGTTCACGTAAGAATGGTGACGAAGGTGCCACAACTATGGATGAATTCCTTGCAAGAATTCTTGAAGAGGTTGAAACCAAAGCACTTTAAGCTGTATTCCACGCAGCGATAAGTAACTATGTAAAACAAAAGCACTCAATGCTTAATGCATTGGGTGCTTTTGTTTTTTTTACATTTACTTTGTCAGTAAAAAAATGTTTGCGACAATTGAACCAGTGTTTGTATTTACAATTATAATTCAATATGAATTAAAAGTCGATATTTCATTTTGAATTATTTATAATGATAATGAGGTGGTAAATATGACACATTTGGAAAAATTAAAAGCGTTAAGAGTTGATAAAGATCTTACTCAGGTTCAGGTAGCTGAATTATTAAAGATAAGTCAGATAACCTATTCTCAGTATGAAAGGGGAAAAAGGGCACTGCCGATTGAACATTTAAAAACATTGTGTTCATTTTACGGAGTTCAATCTGACTATATATTAGGCTTGCCTAAGGGGTTAGATTATCCTGAAAGATGAATGAAGTTAATTGAAAAAATGATGAGGAATTTTTGCTCAGGGCAAATAAGGTTTCCGAAAAATTGTAAAATTTGTTTGGGCGACGTACAGCTCCCACTCGCAAAATACAAAATTCAGTTCCGTTTCTCAACAGCCTACAGTATGTAGAAATTTATAATTCAACTTTTCTGCAACGCTTTTGTAATTTTTTATTTATTAATGATACTTTTTATACTTAATTCCACAATTCATAGAATAATTCCACAATGCATTCATTGCTGAATGAATCCCCCTGACTTATGATTAAGACAGGGGGATTTTTATGAAAAGATTTGTTAAGATTACAGGGATAACAATTGCTATATTGATGATGTGTCTGACTTTTTCATTTGTGAATAAATGGTGGTTTTATCATTTGTGGTATTTTGGTGACAGAATTACTATTAATCTTACTGTTGAAATCGACGGTAAAAGTGAATATGTAATTTCTGAAAATGATAAAGCAAGTATTCAATCTTCGGAATCTATCAGAGTGAAAGACTGCGGCGGAAAATATAAAATATCAATTCCTGCACATTCATATGGTGATTATGAAATAAATTTCAATATTGATTCTGTTTCGATTACTTTACAGCTTTATCAGTTTAATTGGTAGGATGTGCAGAAAATAGATTTGAATATGAAAATGGACACAAATAGCAATAAAATCTATTATCGTGTGAAGCATACAAGCCTTACTGAAGAGGGATATAAAACTACCGGTTATTACGATGATGAAATTACTCTTGATGAATATAATTTTATAGGACTTGAAAGGCAAAAAGAGCAGAGGTAACTCTGCTCTTTTCTAATAGATAATCAAGTCATTATATCAAGCTTTTCAAGTGGAGTTATGCCGAGCTTGTCGAGATATTTTACAGCACTGTTATAGATTCTTTTATTCTGAAAGACCTCAGGTGAATGGGCATCAAAGCCGATAATCACATCATTTCCAACCTGTGAGACAATTCTCCAGAAACGTCGGTCAGGATAATTTCTTTTCTGAGCAAAGCCGAGAAGATTGAATTCCAAAGGATATCCGAGCTTTTTTATCTCTTCGCAGAAATACGTCATTTTTTCAATATAAATTCTGTCAGGGCCTGTGTAGTTGAATAAATCAGGGTGGGCGATATATAAAAATTTGCCTGTACCGAGTCCCTCCAGTGCCTGATTTATATATTTGTCGAACAGTTCTTCACTGTTTGTGGGGAGTCCGCAGTAATGTGCCTCAGGCTCGTATTCATTATCCGTAAAATGCTGACCGAGTATAAGATATTCATATCCGCACTGCTCCAGAAACTGAAGTGTTTTATCAAACAGCTTTGGGAAATATTCAAACTCATATCCTATATAAATTTTTATTTTGTCCCTGTATTCATCACGGAGAAGGTGAATAGAGTTTATATAGTCGGAAACGTCCTCAGGGAACATTCTGTATGTTGAATAATAGCTTTTGTCAGGGAACAGCATAGGTGCGTGGTCGGAAAATCCCAGCTCTGTTATCCCTGCTTTTATTGCCTTGTTAATATAATCTCTGTCTTTTCCGAATGCATGTCTGCACCGTGTGGTATGTGTGTGATAATTGTTCATATTTTTATATCGCTCCGTAGCCAAACAATAGTCGAATACAATAAGGTTTAAATCTTGTTTGGCTTAATTTTGTCTTATATAGTGTTTGACAAATGCTTTTTTATATTCTAATATAGATAATAATAACATATTTTTCAAGGAGAAATTGTGAGAATTTTACTTATTGCAGATGTGCATAATGTACCGCACGGCAGCAAAAGAACGTTGAATACAATCGGTGAAACGATTAAAAAAACAAATTGTGATTTGATTGTATTTTTAGGAGACATTGTTCACGGTCCGTCAACCGCAAAAAAATATTACGAAAAATGTTTAAGACAGGTTTTTGATTTAACAGGTGATATACCCTTTGCAACTGTATTCGGCAATCACGATGATGAGTGCCGGACCACGAAGGATGAAATTTTAGCCGTTGCAAAATCATATAAAAACTGCCTGACGAAAGGCCGTGATTATGTTGTGGATATGATGGGGGAGACTCTGTTGTTTATCGACAGCGGTTCCTATTATAACGGTGACGGC
The DNA here is from genome assembly GCA_910577195.1 of uncultured Eubacterium sp. GTDB lineage: Bacteria > Bacillota > Clostridia > Oscillospirales > Acutalibacteraceae > Eubacterium_R. The sequence continues at coordinate 41,882 of CAJTLP010000004.1, forward strand.
AGCTATTACGATACAGTAAAGCAGGAGCAGATTGATTTTGCAAAGTCGCAGATTGCAGGCAGAAAGGCAATTCTGTTTCAGCATATCATTATGCCTGATATTATGGATTATATTGATAAGCGTGATAAAAAGGCTTATGGCTATGTCCGTGACGGTAAAAAGTATTACAAGTTTAAAGACGGTGTGCATTATATCGGAAAGCTCGGTGAATGTCCTTGTCCGCCGGATATCAATACAGGTGAGCTGGAACAGTTGAAGGATAACCTTAAGGCTGCTGTGTTCGGACACGATCATAAAAACACATTTGAACTGTACATAGATGGAGTAAAGTTTATTCAGTGTGGCGGCAGCGGAAGCAATTCATATGATAGATTCTGTGCTTCAACCGTGAAAATTCTTGATACAAAGAATCTTTGCACACAAATTATAAAGCTATAAAAAATAAAGCAGACGGTTTTACAATAATCCTGTAAAACCGCCTATTTTTTATTTAGCATATTCTCGGCAGTCCCTCGCCGTAAAGAACGTTTACCTGTCTTTTACCGCCTATAGGCGTTATGAGTGTTACGCCTGAGCCGTGCTTAACCTCGCCGATGATCTGTGCATTTTCACCATATCTGCACTGTTTTATAATTTCGACAGCCTGCTGAGCCTGTTCCTTCGGCATCACGGCAACCAGCTTGCCCTCGTTACCCATATGGAGTATATCCAGTCCGAGTATTTTTGAAAATGCTCTTACCTCATCATCAACAGGAATATCCTTTTCCATAAGCTCGATATTGACATTAGATGCTTTTGCAAGCTCGTTTAATACTGTACCGAGACCGCCTCTCGTAACATCGCGCATACAGTGAAGCTCAACTCCTGCTTTCAGCATTGCTCTCACCATTTCGCCGAGAGGAGCATTGTCCGACTTTATGTTATTTTCAATATTCATTCGTGCTGAGAGAATCGCCGCGTGATGATCCCCCATATTACCGCTGACAACGACTGCATCGCCCTCACGAAGATTCGTTGATACAATGTCCGTGCTTTCGTGAACAAAGCCTACACCGGTTGTGTTGATATAAATACCGCCGTTTCCCTCAATCACCTTTGTATCACCGCAGATAACGGTCACACCTGCCTCCTTTGCAGTGTCAGCCATTGATTTTGCAATGTGCTCAAGGGTTTCACTGTTAGCACCCTCTTCAATGATAAAGGCAGATGTGATATATTTGGGAACTGCACCGCGCATAAGCAGATCATTTACAGTACCGCAGACGGACAGCCTGCCGATATCTCCACCTTTAAAAATAAGGGGAGTGACAACGAAAGAGTCTGTGGTCACGGCAATTTTTGAAGCACTGTCAACAACGGCACTGTCCTCCATCATATTCAGTATTGGGTTTGAAAAATACCTGGCAAAAACGGAATCAATCAAATCGCTTGTTGACTTTCCTCCGCTGCCGTGTGCAAGTGTGATTTTCATATTCTAACCTCTGTTGTTTATATAGTAGTGAAAGCAGGAGCCTTCGTTTGATACCATACAGGCACCTTGTGGATTTTCAGGTGTGCAGGCTTTTGCAAACAACGGACAGTCACAGGGGGATGAAAAGCCTGTGATTACCTCACCGCATCTGCACTTTTTATTTTTTACATTATCGTGAATCAGCTCTCGGCTGCCTGCATCGTAAACGGCGTACTCTTTTTTCAGTGCCATACCTGAATTGGCTATTTTGCCGATACCGCGCCACACCGCGTCACAGGGTTCAAAATACTTGTTTACAAGTGCCTTAGCTTTTTCATTGCCTGTGTCTGTTACAGCTGATTTGTAGAGGTTTAAAACCTTTCCCTGTCCTTTCAGCTTAACAAGAGCATAAATAGCCGCAAGGAGCTCCTCGCCTTTAAATCCACTGACAACAAAGGGCAGATTGTATTTTTCAGCAAGGGGTTTGAATTCATTTGCACCTGTAATAACGCTGACATGACCCGGAGCAATGAAGCCGTCAATCCTTCCACCCATCTGACATAATGTGTCAATGGCAGCAGGCATTGTTTTCAGAGCAGTTAAAAGCCTGATGTTTTTTATATTCTCTTCAATGATTTTTTCAAGAAGTACCGCATAAATCGGTGTGGTGGTTTCAAAGCCGACTGCCGCAAAAACATATGTGGTATCGGTGTCTTTTTCAGCGAGGTCAATAATCTCAAAGGGGGAGTATACCATACGGATCCGGCCGCCCTTTGACTTTGTTTCCTGCAGGGCAGAGGATGAACCCGGAACTCTTATAAGGTCACCGAAGGTTACAACGCAGGTGTTGTCCTCCAGTGCAAGCGTACAAAGCCTGTCAATGTAATCTGCCACAGTAACACACACAGGGCAGCCCGGACCGCTGATCAGCTTTATCTTTTTGCTGAGAATAGACGGTATACCATTCTCACTTATTGCTGCGGTATGCGTACCGCAAACCTCCATAAAAGACAGCTCTTCACCGTCGTAATTGGAGAGGAATTCTGTTATATCCGTAATGTTCATCAGGACAAATCTCCCAGCTCGTTAAAAATATCTATCATATTCTGTGCCTCATCATCGGATATAACCTGAATGATGAGACCTGCGTGAACAAGTGTCCAGTCACCGACCTTTACGTCGACTATACCCTTGTTTGCATTTACCTTATTTCCGTTATAGTCAATAACGGCTGTATTATCCTTTATTTCAATTACCTTTCCTGGTGCTGCAACACACATTGTTATACCTCCAAGCCTGATAAATATGCCTGACCGAGTGCAATCCCTCCGTCGCCGCAGGGCACTCTCTCATTAATATACACTGAAAAGCCTTTTTCTTCAAGTATGGAAATTGTAGAAGAGGTTATAATTCTGTTATTGAACACACCGCCGCTCAGTGCAATCTGATTAATGCCGTATTTATTCCTGTATTTTTCTGAGATTTCGGAAATCAGCCTGCATATCATCATATGAAAGCCGAGTGCAAGCTCCTCAGCCGTGCTTTCACGCATAGCATTTTTTATCTGTGTTAATATATTTTCAGGGTCAAGTGACGGAATCAGCTTATATTCCTTTTCAGCTTTTTTAGCAGCACTTTCCAGTGCACAGGCACATTCGCCCTCATAGTTGTTATAATGCTTGATATCAAGCAGAGCACATACTGCGTCAAACAATCTTCCCATACTGGACGAAAGCACGGTGTTGATATTGTTTTCAATAGCTTTATCCACAATAGTGTTTCCACCGAGATAACAGTCAAGTGCCAGATCTGCATTTTTTGACACCTCATCAGAGGCAAGCATTTTTGTGTATTTTAAATGTTCAACTCTGTCAATTCTGTTTTCGTCAAAAAGGAATACCTCACTGCCCCATACTGCACCATCATCGCCATAGCCTGTGCCGTCAAAGGCAAAGCCAAGCACCTTGCCGCTTAATTTATGCTCGGCAATTACAGATGCAATGTGTGCCTTATGATGCTGGATTTTTATGTCACTATTGAACATATTTGATGAATAGTAATTCGGATGCGCATCACATACGATGGTTTCCTGTTCAAAGCCGTGAAGCGTTGCAAAGCGTGTTATATTGGACTTGTAGCAGTCGTATACATCCTTGTTGTCAAGATCGCCGAAATACTGGCTGAGGAATACATATCTGTCACGATGAAAGGCGAATACAGACTTTAAGTCACCGCCGAGACAAAGCGTATCTGATTTTGCTTTTCTGTTGATTTCAATGGAAAGGGGAACATAACCCCTCGCCCTGCGTATGAACTGTGTTCTGCCTGCCATAACGCACACCACACTGTCATCAAGGGGTGTAAGTATTTCACGGTTGTGTGACAGAACGTCTACGCCGAATTTGTTTATTTCGTTATCATCAATGATGATAGGCTCGCCGCTGATATTTGCACTTGTCATAACAAGGGGGGAAACCTGATCAAGTATCATAAGCTGAATGGGATTGCAGGGTAAAAATGCACCGATATAATCACTTTCACCGCATACAGAGCTGTCAAAATCCTTTATTTTTTCAAGCAGAACAATGGGACGAGCAGGGGACAGGAGCAATTTCTTTTCCTTATCATTTACTTTGCAGTATTCACGGATTTCATCTATGGATGAAAACATAACTGCAAAAGGCTTTGCCTCACGTCCCTTCAGCTTTCTGATATCCTTTACACTGTTCACACTGTCTGTTCGGCAGGCAAGGTGATATCCGCCGATATCCTTGATTGCCAGGATTTTTCCCTGCCTTAAAATTTCGGCAGCATCGTCTATGGATATATTGGTTTCAGGTCCGCATTGCTTACAGGCGATTGTCTGTGCGTGGCAGCGTCGGTCATATACGGTTGTATATTCCGTCCGACATTCGTCACACATATCAAAAACGGACATGGTAATATTCTCCCTGTCATAGGGCAGGGTATTCATAATCGTATATCGTGGTCCGCAGTTCACACAGCTTATAAAAGCGTGACGGAATCTGCGGTTATTTTCATTTTTAAGCTCCTTTTCACAGTCACTGCAGGTTGCAAGGTCAGGTGTGATAAAGGGTGTTTGTTTATCGTTTGTCGAGTGTACAATTTTAAAGTCGGTAAAATCCAAATCGTTTATCGTTTCGGTTTCATATTTTTTTATTTCAAACATGGCAATAAGGCGCTGGACAAATTCGTCCAACGCCTGTTCTTTGCCACTGATAATCAGGCTGACATGACCACCTGAATTTTTAACCTGACCTTTTACATTAAGGTCCGCTGCGATACGCTGGGCAGCAGGTCTGAAACCGATGCCCTGAACAATACCGTGAAAGGTTAATTTTTTTGTCATTGAGGATTACTCCTTGTGAAGTGTAACAACACCTTTTTCGCCGTCATCATCCGTTGTGCTGAGTGCCTTGAACTTGAGACAAGCGTCTATACAAGCACCGCACTGTACACATTTATCACGGTCAATTGACCAGGTTTTTTCACCTGTTCTGTCAACAGTAATACATTCCTGCGGACACTTTCTTGCACAGAGACCGCAAAGAATACACTTTGACATATCATTTGTGATTTTACCCGGCTTAGTCTCCGGAATAGGCTGATTATATGTATCAACCGTTTTTTCTGTTGACGGAGCAGTATAACCGGGAACCATTGAGAGACATTTTTTAGGACATGCATTTACACAGGCAGAGCACTGAACGCATCCCATTCTTTCAATGGACCAGGTCTTGTTTGCTCTGTCAATGGTGATTGCACCTGACATACATTTGCGTGAGCATATTCCGCACATAATACAATCATCAATATTGATTTCAACATGTCCTCTGCTTCTTTCAGGATATTCTCTGGGAACTTCAGGATAGTTAGCAGTAGCAGGCTTTGAAAATAAGTTCTTCAAAGCTGTAAAAGAAAAATTCATAATTGCCATAGTAAACTACCTCCTATCTTTCCGTACAGCTGATACATGGATCAATTGTGAGTATCTGAAGCGGAACATCTGCGAGTTCAGAGCCCGGAAGAATATGAATAAGGGATTCAATATTTGTAAATGTAGGTGTACGCACTCTGAATCTTTCAAGGAACTTTGTGCCGTTTGCCTTTGCGTAGTAAATTGCTTCACCGCGAGGCTGCTCAACTCTTACGAATGCTTCACCATTCGGATTGCCCTTAATCTGGTTTGCAATCGGACCGTCAGGGATTTTATCCACAAGTTGTCTGATGATGTTGAAGGACTGGAAGATTTCACCGATACGAACGGCACATCTTCCGTAGCCGTCACATTCCTCAGCCGTGATAATATCAAATTCTACCTTGCCGTATGCTTCATATCCTGTCATACGTGTATCAATTTTAATACCTGCAGCACGAGCCATAGGACCGACTGCACCGAGACGGATAGCATCTTCCTTAGTGAGAATACCTACACCTCTTAAACGTGATTCAACAGTGTAATCGTTGAGGAAGGTTTTAACAAGCTTTCTGAGATCCTTTTCCATATCATCAAAGATGCTTACAAAGTTTTTGAGCATGGATGAATCCATATCCTTGAGAACGCCGCCGATTTTGTTAACAGAGAAAATAACTCGTCCGCCGGTTGATGCTTCAAACATATCAAGCACCTTTTCTCTCATTCTCCAGCACTGCATAAAGAGTGCGTCGAAACCGAAGGCATCTGCCAGAAGACCGAGCCAGAGCAGGTGAGAATGAATACGGCTCATTTCACCCCAGATTGTTCTTAAGAACTGTGCTCTCTCAGGAACTTCAGCATCAAAAATGCTTTCAAGTGCCTCACAGTAGGACATACCGTGTTTGAATGAGCAGATACCGCAGATTCTTTCAATAACATACTGATAGTCGTTGAAGTCTCTTTTTTCTGCAAGGCTTTCAAGACCTCTGTGAACAAAGCCGATTGACGGAATTGCTTCCACTACCTTTTCATCCTCAAGTACAAGGTCAAGGTGAATCGGCTCAGGAAGTACTGGATGCTGAGGACCGAAAGGAACTACTGATCTTTCACCCATTATTCTGCCGCCTCCTCTTCTTTTTTTACAACCTTTACAGCTTCTTTAACTTCCTTTTTGAACGGAGCTTTCTTAGCGATTCTGTAAAGCTTGTTGTTATAGTCCGGATTAATTGACTTGATTTTAACATCAAAAAGCTCTTTCATTTCATTTTCATAGAGCATCGCTGAAGGGAAGAAATCTGAGATTGTGTTGATTTCCTCGTCAATCGGAACAATTACCTTATAATTTTCAAAGGTATAATTGTCAACAACTGAATAAATGAGCTCGTTGCCGCCCTCATAAGCTGTGGCACAAATCTGTGCCAGACGGTAGCCTGCTCTCTGTCTCTCCAGCATAATTTTATAAAGGGTAGGAATGTCAACTGTTTCAAGAATATAATTTTCTCTCATTTATTTACCCTCCTTGAGCTTTCTGCTTTTTTCTTTAAGAAGTGCCAGTGACTGAACTACGCCGTCAATAATTGCCTCAGGTCTTGCTGCACAGCCCGGAACATAAATGTCAACAGGGATAACCTTGTCAACACCGCCGAGAATATTGTAGCAGTCCTTGAACACGCCGCCGTTGCAGGCACAAATACCGATTGCACATACAACCTTAGGCTCAGTCATCTGATCATATATCTGTTTAACAACATCCTTGTTCTGCTCATTTACAGAGCCGGTAATCAGCAGGATGTCTGCGTGCTTAGGGTTACCTGTATTAATTACACCAAAGCGTTCAACATCATAAACAGGAGTAAGACAGGCAAGAACCTCTATATCACAGCCGTTACAGCTTGAACCGTCATAATGCATAATCCAAGGTGATTTTGTTATATCAGCCATTGCTTATACCCCCTTAAAAAATACTTCAAGAATGAAGACGTTGAGTGCACCGATGATGATTGTTGTAATCCATGAATTCTTAAACATCTTCTGCCACTTCAGTCTTGCATTTGTGTTGTCAACGAGAATCAATACAAAATATGTGATTGATATTGCAGCCAGTGCGATGATAATTGTCCACCAGTTTGCATTGATGAAGAACAGGGCAATGACACCCATAAGAAATACATTTTCATACCAATGTGAAATTTCGACAATTGCAAACATTTCACCTGAGAATTCTGTTGTGATACCCTTTACCATTTCCTGGTGTGCATGGTGGCTTGTTGCAAGGTCAAAAGGATGCTTTCTGAGTTTGATTGTCAGAATGAATACAAATCCGACAAAGATTCCCGGAAGCATAATAATCGGCAGCGTACCGTCGCTTGTAACAATTTCTCTTACCTTGAATGTTCCTGTTGCAAGATAAAATCCAACGGCAGTTAAAAGCACCATTGGCTCATAAGCCAGCATCTGCATCATTTCACGGCTGGCACCCATGCTTGCGTAAGGAGAGTGGCTGCTGGTTGCAGCAAGAATAAGAAAGAGGTTTGCTGTTGTCAGTGCAAAGAACACAAGCAGTAAATCAAAACCGCCGAAGAACAGACAGCCTGTAAATATAACAAATACAAGGAAGGTTAAAAGATAAAATATCTGAACGTGGTTAACAACTACAGTTTCTTTTTTCAGAAGCTTTATAACGTCATAAAAGGACTGTAATATTGACGGACCTTTTCTTCCCTGCATACGAGCAGTGATTTTTCTGTCAACACCTGACATAAGACCGCCGATAAAAGGTGCCAATACAATATAGGCAACAATACTGATAATGATTTTTACTGTTCCTGTCATCAGAATGCACCTCCTATTGAAATAACCATAAATGTTACAATCAGCAATATTGAAATGATAACTGACGGATTCCAGAGCTTTTTCTCACCGAATATATCTTCCATATACCAGTTGGCAAGGAAGAAACGTCTCTTTTCACCCATAGAGTCAATATAATTCATCTGGTCACCTGCATTGACACCGTTGATGTAACGGTCAACCTTGCGGTATTTTGTATGTCTTGCAGAAATCCATGATATACCCGGAATAACAAATATAGCAATAAGCATAATCATCATTATGATGATGTTATCCGTTGTGATAACGGAATAAGCATTATTGAATACATTGTGGATATAAGGAATAATAACCTTTGATGATATGAATGGGAAAGCAAAGCAAAGCATAATCATAAATGCAGAGTGAATTAAAATGGAAACCCACTGATTTGCTGATGTTGTATTAGGCGCTTTAACATCATTGTTTTTGGATGCCATAACCGTTGCCATCCACTTCATCCAGTAGAACAGAGTCGTAGCACTGCCGAAGCATACGCAGAGTATCAACACAATTGAGCCGTTATCAATAAATGCCTTAAGAGCTGCCCATTTTGAAATAAGCATACCAAACGGAGCCAGGAACATACCTGCAATACCGATTACAAGTGTCCATGCGAGATACGGATGACGGCGAACAAGACCGTGCATGGTTTCGATATCTCTTGAGCCTGTTGAATTTTCAATGGCACCGACAGTCTGGAATAACAGTGATTTTGATATTGCATGGAATATCAGAAGGAACATACCAGCCCATACTGTTTCCTCTGCACCGATTCCGGCACAGGCTGTTATAAGGCCGAGATTGGATATAGTTGAATAAGCCAGTACCTTTTTTCCGTCGCTTACGGTAATTGCAAGCATAGACATAATAAGGAATGTGAATCCGCCTACCAGGCTTACCATTGTACCTGCATATGAGCCTGCAAGAACAGGTGACAGTCTGAGAAGAAGATAAACACCTGCTTTAACCATTGTTGCACTGTGAAGAAGTGCAGATGATGGTGTAGGGGCAACCATTGCACCGAGCAGCCATTTTGAGAATGGAAGCTGTGCACTTTTGGTAAGTGCAGCAAAGGAAAGAAGAATAACAGGGATTACAATAATTGCACCGTCACAGAGGATAAGACTCTGCATATCCGTTACATTAAACTGAATGCCTGCAAGTACAATTGCAACAGCAAAACCGCAGCCGCCTAACAGATTCATCCACAAGGCTCTGAAGCAGTTGTGAATAGCCTCTGCGGTTCTTGTATATCCGATAAGCAGGAAGGATACAACGCTGGTAATTTCCCAGAAGAAGTAAATCCATATGAGACTGTTTGATAAAACAAGTCCAAACATTGCACCGAGAAAAACATAGAGCAGAGAAAAGAAATATCTGCGTCTGTCCATAAATTCTTTATGATGATTATGGTAATCCTTCATATAACCGCAAGCATAAACTGTTATGAGAGTACCTATTACAGCTACGATGAGTACCATGATAACTGTGAGCTGGTCAATGTAGATTTTATCTACCATCTGGTGAGGGGCTTTGCCGCTGAGCTCATACCAGAAAATCAGTACAGTCTGTGCGATTGACAAAACAGCCGCATAATATTGTTTATACTTAATACTGAGTACAGTAACCAGCACCATCAAAAATGCCTCAACAGCCATCATTGCATAATCAACAATTTCTGTTTCACTGAAGAATGATAAGCCGGCATTGCCTGATGTGAAATATTTAACGGCAAAGGCTACTGCCATACCTATTACAGCGATACTGCTGATGTAGGTGATAATTTGTCTGATTGTGTTGTTTTTGAATATACTGAGAAGCAATGCACTCAAAAACGGGAATCCAATCAGTACAATGATTAAACTTTCCATTTAACCGTCCTCCTTCAAAAACATATTTTTCCATATAATATGTTTTTAATATTTAAGCCGGTAATATAATATCACTAACTTTATCTGCGGTCAACGTAAATTTATTAAAATTTTAACAGAATTTTATGGGAATATATATACAATGTGACTAATTTTTTAATATAAATCTTTTCCTGTTGATTTTTTCAAATATCGGTATTATACTTGAATAAAAGCAGTATGAAATCCTGTTCAGTCAGGTATATATTAATAATTTTTATTGTAGGCATAAATTAGTTAAACAAGACTCAAATCTTATTTTGTTCGACTCTTGTTTGGCTATGGTAGGAGATGGAATTTTGGCAAAGAAGATAAAAGCTGTAACATGCCTCGTTATTATATTGGTTGTTGCTTGTGCAGCAGCGGCAATTGCGGTCGTAAATGCAAAAAATGTTGATGATGTTGAAAATCTTGTTATGACTGAAAACACAAGCAGTTCAATTCAGATTCAATGGAAAGAGGTCAAAGGTGCGGATGGATATCATATTTATTCTTTAAATAATGATACCAAAAAATACGAGAAGCTCGGTGATGTTAAGGACGGCCAAACCTGTTCATATGATTTTAAGGATGCCGGAAGCGGCAGGGTGTATGAAATTAAGGTAACCGCATTCCGGATTTTTAACAAAAATGAATATGAAAGTGAAAATGCACAAAGCTTAAAGGTATATACGCTTCCTGAAAAATTGGATGTTTCTGCATATTCTCCTGAAGAGGGTGTTCTGGAAGCTAAGTGGAAGCAAGCAGACAATGCAGCAGGCTATGAGCTGGAATACTCAAAGAATGAAGATTTCAGCGATTCACAGAAGGAAAAGCTTTCAGTTGCTGATTTTAAGGCTGATAAGCTGAAACCAAAGGATACTTATTATGTCAGAGCAAGAGCATTTATGAATGTGGATGATAATGAAGTATTTGGTGAGTGGTGCAAGCCATGCAAGGCTGAGATCAAAGAAAAAATTGTGATGAATACGAATATTGATCCTAAAAAGCCTGTTGTTGCACTGTCCTTTGATGATGGTCCGGCTTATTATGATAACGGATGCAATTCAACGCTTGAGATACTGAAGGTGCTTGAGGAATACGGAGCAAGAGCTACGTTCTTTATGTGCAGCTCAAGAATAAACAAATCAAATTCCGAGTGCCTGAAAAAGGAAATAGAGCTTGGCTGTGAGCTTGGCAACCATACCTATGATCATCAGAATTACGGTAAAAAGGTTACTGAAAAGGATATAATCAATGGCAGTGAGGCAATAAAAAAAGCCTGCGGAAAAAGTCCTTCCATTTTTAGATGTCCCGGAGGAATGATGACTTCCAAAATTCAGGAGGTATGCAAAAAGGAAGGTATGCCGATTGCTTATTGGTCTGTAGATACAGAGGACTGGAAGTCAAGGGATGCCGATAAGATTTATAAGGCAGCAATGAAAGGCGTTTACGACGGCTCCATTATATTGATGCACGATATTTATCCGACAACTGCTGAGGCAGTTAAAAAGATTGTTCCCAAGCTGATTGAAGAAGGTTATCAGGTTGTTACTGTCAGTGAAATGCTTGCAGCGAAAAACGGCGGAAAGGCGCCTGAGGCCGGTCAGCAATATGTTGATTACAAGACGGTAAACAATAATACTTAAATAAAAAATAAAATCCTGTTACACGATTTCAGTGTGTAACAGGATTTTTTATTGTCCATTTATAATACTGCTTTAAGGAACTGCTGGAGTCTTGGATCTTTAGGTGCTCCGAATAATTCCTGAGGAGGTGCATCTTCAACAACATATCCGTCTGCCATGAACAGAACACGGTCTGCAACCTCACGGGCAAAGCCCATTTCATGCGTAACAACAACCATTGTCATTCCGTCTTCTGCAAGGTCCTTCATAACCTGCAAAACCTCGCCTACCATTTCAGGGTCCAGTGCAGATGTAGGCTCGTCAAAAAGCATAACCTTAGGATTCATTGCCAGTGAACGAACAATAGCTGCTCTCTGCTTCTGTCCGCCTGAAAGCTGTGAAGGGTAAGCGTCAGCCTTGTCCTCAAGTCCTACCAATCTGAGCAGGCGGAGAGCATCCTCATTCGCCTCTTCCTTTGTTTTCAGCTTTAAGTTTACAGGAGCAAGGGTAATGTTTTTCTGAATCGTTAAATTGTTGAAAAGATTGAAGTGCTGAAAAACCATTCCCATATGCTGACGTATCTCATTTACATCGCATTTTTTATCTGTTATAAGCTTATCCTCAAACCATATTTCACCCTCAGTGGGTGTTTCCAGAAGATTTAAGCATCTTAAAAATGTACTTTTACCTGAGCCTGACGGACCGATAACAACGATTTTTTCACCCTGATTAACCTCGTAATCAATACCTTTTAATACGTGATTATCGCCAAAGCTCTTTTTTAAATTACAAACTTTTATCACTTTTTCTCAGGCTCCTTTCCATAATTTTTATCAACATAGATATAAATACTACAAGTACAATATAAATGATTGCCATAACGAGATAAGGAACCATAAATTCATAGCTGTTTGAGCCGATTCTGTTGAAAGCAACATAAAGGTCTGTTGCACCTACAAAGCTTACAACAGATGTTTCCTTGATAAGAGAAATGAATTCATTTCCAAGCGTAGGCAGTATGTTTTTTATTGCCTGTGGGATTACGATTTTAAGCATTGTTGTGCCGTAGCTTAATCCGACGGAGCGTCCGCCCTCCATCTGACCGGGATCAACTGAAAGTATTCCGGCACGCATAATTTCAGATATGTAAGCACCTGAGTTCATACCGAATACAACCACAGCTACGCCGACAGAATTAATATGCAGATTTAAAAGCGGCATTAAAACATAATAGAAAATCAGAAGCTGAACAACAATAGGTGTGCCTCTGAACAGGCTTACATAGAGCTGACTCAGTTTATCAAGCACGGTCAGAACAGGATTGCTTTTGGGTACAACTCTTATCGTAGCAATAATTGTACCTAAAAGAATACCGATAATAAGACCTGTTATGGCAATGATCATTGTGTTCTTCAGTCCCAGTAAAACCGTACTGTAACCGTTTTTATTTATAAAAAAGTCCCAGAAAACTTCAAATTTACTTGCAAAATTCATAATTTGTACCTGTTAAAAAACAGCCTCACTTAAGGGGCACTCTACATAAAGTAGTATTTGGTTTAAGCTTTCTGAGTTTCGCTGATAGCACTATTAAAAAATCCCATTAATACGGCAAGTATTGATGGGATTTTTATAATGCACTCTCAACAAAATCAGTTCGCTTAAAACTGCTTGCACTTAAAAACAAGTGAAACGGATGAAAGACAAGGCATAATTTGATGGGCAGGCTAACGCCTTCACTTCAAATTTAACGCAGTATTTTACCGTTCTCACTTGCTTTTAAGCAATTATTCTTTATGTAGGGTGCCCCAACAGGTGAGGTTGTTTGCATTCATTTTTATTTGGAATTTAAGCTACTGCGTTAATCGCATTTGTGATTGCTGCAGCCGGTGCAGCATCAATGATTACATAGTTAACGCCGCCGTTAATTAAATCCTGTACAGCGAGTGAACCGTTATCATAACCAACGAATGTAGCATTTAAACCTGCAAAGCCGAACTCCTCGTCACCCTGAACATAAGACTGACCTGTTGTGCCGTTCTGACCGCCGATTTTTACGGAAGCATCAAGACCGTTAAGTATTTTGTCAACATCCTCCTTTGTCTGACAAGCATCAAAAGCGGTGTCGTCACCCTTAACGATGAGCTTCTGTGAAGCTGAATAGTATGATTCTGTAAAGTTAACCTGCTCTGCACGACCGGGGTTTACTGTAAGACCTGCAGCTGCAATATCAGCTTTCTGCTGCTGAACGGAAAGAACAACCGCATCAAACTTCATATCCTTGATTACAAGCTCCTTGCCGAGACTCTCTGCAAAAGCCTGAACAATTTCCATATCAATTCCGTAGAACTGGTCGCCCTGCTTGTACTCGAAAGGCTCAAACTCAGCGTTTGTAGCAACAACAAGCTGATCCTTTGAGGTATCCTCAGCTGCTGAGGTTACGCCTACAGGCTGTCCGTCACCGAAATAGTGATTGCAGATTTCGTCAAGCTTACCGTTTTCCTTGATTTCCTTGATGAATGCATTTGCCTTCTCAAGAAGCTCTGCATTGCTCTTGTCAACGCCGAGTGCATATTCCTCGTCTGAAAGCTCAATGTCAATTACTTTTACCTTTGCCTTTGCCTGTGCATTTGTCTGTGCATCCTTTGAGCAGCCTGCAAAGCAGGTGATAGCCAATACTGCTGCAAGAACGGCAACTAAAACTTTTTTTGCCATTTTCATTTTTTATTCCTCCGATTGAATTTTTAGCGATAATAAAAGGACAAGTGAGGTCGTACATCGAACACCCTTGTCCTCAAAAGTAATTTAGCATAATAATTTTGCAAAGTCAACATAAAATGCAAATTAACTGCATAAATATTCGTAAAATGTATAATTAATCAGTGCTTGCAAGCCATTCATATTCAGGAACATAGATTCTTGTTTTGTCCCACGGATCGCCGTCAATATGGCGGATAAGCCATACATAATACATTTCATATCCCGGTGCAGTTACCTGCTGGTGTGCGTTTCCGCCTCTTATGCAAAGGCAGGTTCCGTTCTCGGTTTTATAGGGTGTATCTCCCTCAAAGCCTGCACCGAATCCCTCAGGGTGGTCAAACTGATAGTAATATAATTCAGGCTGTGGGTGATGATGAGGCGGATAGCTTGACCAGCGTCCCGGCTGATTGAAAACCTCACCCATAACCATATTTGAGTATGGCGCATTATCAAGGTCAAACATAGTTGATACAATTCTGTGACCTGTGCCGTTCCACTGTCCCTTGCCGAATTCCTGATAAAGGCAGTTGTCAGGGTTGTAGAATACAGGCTCCCAAGTCTTTTCATTGTCTGTCATCTGAACAAGCACTTCACTGTCCTCTGCAGCAGTAATTACAGCCTGTGTTTCCTTACAAAAATGAACGGCATAAGGCTTTTTTTCAAAGGGATTTTTTCTGCTGCAGTTTTCATTTATTTTATCTGAAACAGTGAAATTTACGCTGCCTGATAAAAGAAGAACCGCACATTCATTTTCCTGTTCAAAAATGCTGAGCTTGTCACCCTTTTTCATTTTCTGCACATAGATGTCCATAAGCATTTCAGGATTGATGCCGTTCATCTGGCAAAGGATTTTTTTGCCGTTTTCATCATACTGCGGTTTAAAAAGCATTTGATATTACCTCTTTCATTTTGCTATTTTTTTAATATAGTCTCTTTCACCCATAATAATCAGATGCTCTGTGCTTGAAAACACATAGTCAGGTGAATTGATAGGGAAGATTTTGTCGTTGTATTTATATGCTATAACCGTAACATTATGAATTTTTCTTACATTGATATTGGAAAGTGATTTGCCAATCCATTTTTCCGGTGCGGATATTTCAAAAATTCCTGTATCCTCGTTGAGGGGGAAATAGTCAAAAATACTGGAATTGCTGTATTCAACCGCCTTGCTGTATGCGGTGTCCCTTTCAGGATAAACAACCTTATCTGCACCGTTCTGAAGCAGGAATTTTTCGTGAATAAGCGATGATGCCTTGCCGATTACATAGGATGCACCCAGCTCTTTAAGATAGCTTGTTATAACAAGACTGTCCTGAAAGTCACCAACACATACAAAAACGTAGTCGTAATCCTCAACACCCAGTGATGCCAGGTTACTTTTGATTGTGAAATCACCGATTTCAGCCGTTGTTACACCCTCTGAATATTCATCAATAAGATTTTCATTTTTATCCACAAGCATTACATCGTTATCCATCTCGCATAAATATTCAGCAAGATGGTGACCGAATTTGCCTGCACCGATTACAAGTATTGATTTCATAAATATATTTCCTTACCTAATTTATTCCTATACTATCCGATGAACAGATTGCCCTTCGGTTTCTGCGTACTTCTGCTGCCATTCTTGTTTGCCTCAAGTATAAACATAAATGCAAAAACAAGAGATGTGATTCTGCCCACAAACATCATAAGAGTGATTATAATCTTAGGCAGAAACTCCAGTGATGACGTGATTCCTGTGCTCATACCTACCGTTCCGATTGCAGATATACATTCAAACAGAATGTCGGAGTATAAAAGCTCCGGCTGGCATATTGTTATAATAGTCGACGCTATGAATACCTCTGTAAGATTGATGATGACAATGGATACAGCTTTTCTGATTACATCAACAGTAATTCTTTTTCCGAAAATTTCAATTTCTCTTGAATTGCGGAGCGTTGCCGCAGCACATAAAAACAGTACGGCGATTGTAGCTGTTTTTATACCGCCTGCAGTAGAGCCTGTTGAACCGCCGATAAGCATCAGAATATATGTTATCAGCTTTGACGGAGCCGACAGCTCTGCATTCGACACACTGTTAAAGCCTGCAGTTCTCGGCGTTGTGCTGGCAAAGAAAGCATTTAATACTTTTTGTCCTTCTGAAAAATCCGAAAAGGTGTTGTTGCGTTCAAAAATATAGTAGAGTATTGTTCCGCCAACAAGCAGTACGGCAGTTGTAATTAAAGTGAGCTTTGTGTGAAGGCTGTATCTTTTAATTCTGAATTTACGCTGCACAATATCATCCCATACGATAAAGCCGATTCCACCGACAATAATAAGGAACGCAATCGTTAAAAGGATTACAGGGTTGGTATTGACGGTTACAAGAGATGAGCCCGGCTGAATTCTTCCCAGTACATCAAAGCCTGCGTTGCAGAAGGCGGAAACGGAAAGAAATACGGAGGTGTAAAGTCCGTTTTTTAATCCCATATCCGGAATGAACTGCGTGCATAATATTGCCGCTCCGAGAACCTCAAAAATCACAGTTCCGCCAAGAACAACTCTGACAATTTTTTTTGAGTCCCCTGTAGGAATACTGCCGAAGCTTTCCTTGAGCATCAGCTTTTCTCTCAGGCTGACCTTCTTTTTCAAAAACCTTGAAAGCATTGTGATGATTGTAATAAAGCCCAGTCCGCCAATCTGTATCATACATAGTATTACAATCTGACCAAACAGCGTCCATTTCGTAAACGTATCGAATACAACTAAGCCCGTTACACAGGTGGCGGAGGTAGCTGTAAACAGTGCGTCCAAAAAGCTTACACTGCCTTCCTTAATTGAAATAGGCAGCATCAGTAAAATTGTACCGATAATAATAATTGCAAAGAAACTCAGTGCCACCATTTTTGGGTACGATGTATAATAATTTCTGTTCTTTTTTGTTTTTTTCAATCCGGATTTTTCTGTATTGCTTTTATCTTCCAAAATGATCTGACTCTCCAAAGGTTAATCGGTTATATTAGTTTTCAGCAGGATGATAGCTTGATACAAACTGCTGAAGTTTTTCACGGACATTATCATCATTGATATCACTTAAGCTGTCAATCATACGTACAAACTCTTCTTTATCAATTACGACAGGCTGATTTACAAAGATTTTTTCATTGGCAGTTTTTTGGCGTGTTTTTAATTCATCCTCCATTGCAAGCTCCTCATAGAGCTTTTCACCGGGTCTGAGTCCTGTTATTTCAATTCCTATTTCCTCAACGGTAAAGCCTGACAGTCTGATAAGATTTTCAGCTAAATCCATGATTTTAACAGGCTCTCCCATATCAAGCACGAATACCTCGCCGCCTTTGGCAAGACCTCCTGCCTGGCAGACGAGCTGAGCTGCCTCAGGTATAGTCATAAAGTATCTTGTAATGTCCGGATGTGTTACACGTACAGGACCGCCTTTTTCAATCTGCTTTTTGAATATCGGTATAACGGAGCCGTGAGAGCCGAGTACATTGCCAAAGCGTACTGCGGCATACTTTGTTGTTTTGCTTACCTCATTCATATACTGAACAATGATTTCCGTAATTCTTTTTGTAGCACCCATTACGTTTGTAGGGTTAACCGCCTTATCTGTTGAAAGGATAACCATTTTCGGCACATTGAATTTGTCTGCAGTCAAAGCAACATTGTATGTACCGAATACATTGTTCTTCACTGCCTCACACGGTGAGTCCTCCATAAGAGGTACGTGCTTATGAGCTGCTGCGTGGAATACAACATCAGGATGAAATTCCTCAAATATTTCTTCAAGTCTGTATAAATCACGAACGGAACCGATTCTTACCTGAATATTTATGCTGTCACCATAGGTTTCCCTGAGCTCGTTGGCAAGCTCGAAAGCACAGTTTTCATAGATATCAAAAATAACAATTGTTTTTGGCTTATAGCGTGCACATTGCTTGCAGAGCTCAGCACCGATTGAGCCGCCTCCGCCTGTTACAAGAATGGTTTTGTTAATCAGGTATCTGCAAACTCTGATATCCAGCTTAACCTCATCACGTGCAAGCAGGTCGGTAATATCAATATTACGTGTGCGGTGCATTTTTTTGCTGTCCTGAAGTATCTCCTCCATTGACGGTGTAGTTTTTACATTTTTACCTGTCGATACGGCGATTTTTGTTACTTCATTCTGTCTTTTTTTAGTTGCTGAAGGAAAGCAGATAATGATTTCATCTACATCATATTCCTTTACAATTTCAGGGATTTCATCGCAGCTGCCTGCAATTTTTATGCCCTGAAGTCTTTTACCTTTTTTCTGAGGATTATCATCTACTGCAACTACCGGTTTGTATTTGTCATACTGATTTGATTTAAGGCTGTCAATGATTGTATTGCCCATATAGCCTGCACCGACAATCATAACATTTTTAATATGCTTGCTTTTCTGCGATACTGCGTGAATGCTGAATTCGTGGCGTAAAATGCGATATCCGATTCTTGGAAGACAGAAAAAGAAGATAAGCAAAATAAAGTTCAGTGCATATGCGTATAACGGAAGAATTGTACAATCCAGAATGAGCTTGAATATCAGCTTATCAACAAGATAAAGTGCAATTGTATCAAAGAATGCTGCTGCAACACAGTTTATGATTTCTTTTGTGCCGGCAAAAGTCCAGATGCTTTTATATAGTTTAAAATAGTAATTTACAGCCGCAACAATAATACTGAGCCCTATTAAATGATATGCGTTAAGAAGTACACCGTCATAAGCGAAATGGCTGAAACCCCCGCCGTTTATGATATAAGAAATTACAAAATTTGAAAATGCAAAAAATGCCATATCAATAAATGCAAGTAACCATTTCTTTATTGTGCTTTTTATTTCTCCGTTTTTTAATTTCATATTCTTTCCTCTGATTATAAAGTATTATTTTTGCTTAACTCTTTTTGCCAATGCAACAAAAACAGAAATGAAAAATGTTACGGCAATAATCGTAAGGGGTATGATATACAGCTGCCTGTTTTGGCTGAGTTCATTTACATTCATACCCATATGAGTCAGAACAGTCTGAACATTTTTTTCTGTTGTAACAATCTCTGTCTGCGTGGTGCCTACTACCTTTCTTTCTTTGACTTGTTTCGTTGTAACCTGTGCCACAGCCTCTGTAACGGTAAAGTCACATTGCTTGTAAAGCTCGTTGTTTGCACATACCACAACGGTGGCTGTGCCTGAACCGATGGCCTTTATATCACCATTGTTTCCGATTTCAATAATTCCTTCTTCGTCACAGAAATATCCTACAACGGCAGGGGCATCGGACGGCTCAACAGAATAGTTAAGCTTAATCGTATCGCCAATCTGAAGATCATAGTTGGAGGCGTGTATATCAAGGCTGTCAAGCTTAATGGTTTCTGTTGTCTCTTTCTTTGTCGTTTTTTCAGTTGTTGTCTCGTTATTCTTTGCTGTGGTACTGCTTGAGGTGTTTTGCTGATTATTTCTCTTTGTTGTTTCGTAATTGCTGTGTGCTTTAGTGGTAGAGTGTCTTTTTGTTGTCTTAGGTGGTTGTCCTCCTGAACTGCCTGAAGAAGAATAACTTGGCACACCGTAACCCATAATTGCACTGATGTTGTTATATGGCTTTGAGCCGCTTGATGTATACGTTCTTGATTTTACCTTGCCTGAGCAGTTTCCCTCAACGGTGTATACAGTGCTTCCTGATGTATCTGTAACAATTCCTACATGCTGTGAGGAGCCATTGCCGCTCCAGTCAAAAAATACGAGATCGCCTGCTTTTGGCGTATATCCGCTTGAGCGTTTATAGTACCTGTCTTTATTTGAAAACCAGCTGATCATACTGTTGCAGTTTCCGCCGTTGGGAATACTTGTACCTAACAGCTTGACACCGTTGTCGCTGCCTGCTTCATTAAAGCACCAGAACACAAAGGTAGTACACCATGAGCCCTGATAGCCGTACCAGTCACCATATTTTGAATAGGATGATGTACCTGTGTAGCCAATCTCATTTTCAGCGATTGAAACTACGGAATTTCTTAAGGTGTTTTCAGATGCTGCCTGAACAGAAAACGGAACTGCCATAATTACAAGAATTATAACAGCAGATATGAATGATATGAGTTTTTTTGTATACTTAAAAATAATAATCACCTCATAATGATGTTTAAGAAAAGGGATAACAATAAATCATCTATTGTTTTTTTTATTAACATATTTTTAGACATAATATCTTAGTCTTAATTATACTATTCTATATGAAAATGTCAATTTATATTTTATATTTTATTTATACAAATTGTATTGAAATGCTTTACAATATGTGTTAAAATTATGAATATAAGCTGGCGATTGGAGAGGAATTTATGAAAAGATTAGATAACTATCAGCTCGAACATACCACCCCTGAAGCTGTGGGTGTTGACAGTAAGGTTATTACCGCCTTTCTTAACGAGATAAACGAGAAGGGGCTTGGGCTTCAGAGTTTTACTGTTGTAAGACACGATAAAGTGTGTGCACAGGGCTTTTTCAAGCCTTATAATGCAGATACGCCCCATGTTCTTTATTCAATGAGCAAGTCTGTTACTTCAACAGCGATTGGCTTTGCTGTGGCTGAGGGACTGATTAACCTGAATGACAGGGTAGCGGATTTCTTTCCTGAATATGCTATGAGCAAAAGACCGTTTAACAGAATGCTGACCATACGTATGCTTCTGACTATGCATTCTGATAAGCTGATTACGGTTCTTGATGAAAAGGGCAATAAGGATTGGATTGCCAATTTTATGAATGCAACCTTCCTTCTTCCGCCTAATACGAAGTTCAATTATATTTCCGAAAATACATTTATGCTGTCTGCCATTATTTCAAAGGTTACCGGTATGAGTATGATTGACTATCTCTATCCGAGAATTTTTGAACCGCTTGGAATTGAAAAACCATTCTGGGAACAGGATGGCAGCGGAAATAATGCCGGCGGCTGGGGTCTTTATATGAAGAGTGAGGACCTTGCAAAGTTCTTTTTGCCTTATATTCACGGCGGTAAATGGATTGACGGTACTCAGATTATTCCTGAGCTCTGGGTAAAGGAAGCCACCAGAAAGCAGGTTGATTCAGTAAACGACGGTTATATTGACAATATGATGGGCTACGGCTATCAGTTCTGGAGGAATCAGATTGCAAACAGCTACCGTGCCGACGGTCTGTTCGGACAGCGCTGCTTTATGTTCCCTGATTATGACGCTCTTGTTGTTCTCAACTGCGGTGAGGCTGAGGACTATAAGATAATGAAGGTATTCTGGAAATATTTCCCTAAGTGCTTTGGCTATGAGGCACTTTCTGAAAATAAAGAGGCTTATGATGAAATGCTTTCTGTAATTGACGGCTGTCACGTTAAGGAGCTGCCGAAAACGGAAAGAAACAGAGAAATGGAGCAGAAGATTTCAGGCAGACTTATTAAATGCAAAACATCGGAATTCGTTTCGGTAATTACAATTTCCATCACGCAGATGCTTTATAATAAACCGGGCGAAATCAATGAAATGAAACTGACCTTTGATGATGAAAAGCTGACCTTCTATTGGAAAGAAAAGGATTATGCAAATACCATAGAGGTTGGACTTGACGGAGAATACAGAGTTTCTGAAATTACTCTGGGTGATTTGCATTATCATACATATTCAAAGGCTTCATGGCAGGAGGACGGCTCGCTTAAGCTGTGGATAAGACCGATTGAAACCGCACATGTAAGACAGTTTACTTTCTGTTTCAGAGATGATGATACAGTAAAGATTGTAAACGAAATGACACCAAGATTCCAGGATCTTGCAATCTACAATATGACTTTTATCGGAATGCCGATTAAGAGCAAGACGACTGAGGATGTAGTTAAGGATGCAGTTGAAAAGCTGGGACTTCCGTTAATTGAGCCTGATTTCAAGGGAACATTTGTTGAATAAATTATTAGGATAAATAAAAAAACACAGTCTCAAATTTGTTTTGAGACTGTGTTTTTTTATTCTTCGTTAAGGCATTCTCTTATAAGTACCTTTATATCCTTCGGCAGATGTGATTTTGTCAATATACTTGACAGCACATCCTTGTCTGTTTCATTTTTAAAAGCTTTGTATGCATTGTTCTTTTTTGCGGTGCCTTCCTGCCAGCGTGAGAAAATATTGATGATTCTGTCCTGATATGTATCCTTTGGCAAAGGTTTTGTGTTCTTTATTGTGATTGCAATGTCGGAAGTTTTAAAATCACATTCAACAATAACTGCACCTGTTTTGTCCTGATAAATGTCTGCACCTTCAGGAACGTCAATATCATCTGATACGATATCTTTGAACACAATTCTGTATTTTCTGCTTCCCGGTATAAGCTCTGTATCGCCGACAGGAGCTTTGATAACAAACCTTGTATTCTGATGGTCAGAGGTAATTTCAAATTCAGTTTTCACATTGCATTCTTCGTAATTTGTTTTGCCGTTGTCCTCATACAATGTAAAGCTGTTATTACCGTTAAACACCCAAATTTCAAGCTGTTCAGGATTACCGCAGGTATTGCCCTTGTCATTTGACAGAGGAAGGATTGCACCCTCCTTTGCAAGAACGGGTATGGAATATATTTCTCTTGAAAGCTCAATTTCCTTAGGTCCTGTGTAGCTTTGCATTGTGAAAATGTCTGTATATTTTCCCTCAGGTATCCAAGCCTTTACAGTGCCGAAATTTGTTTTGGTGCTTGCCTTTGAGGTGATAGGGCATATCATCAGTTCACTGCCAAACATATACTGATTGGCAACATTGAATGCCTCTTCCGTATTCGGATAAGAATAGTACATCGGCTCACATAATGCAATACCGTTTTTATGATTGCGGTAGTCCATAGTATAGATATAAGGTATCAGCCTGTGACGGAAACAGAGCCACTGCTTTGCACTTTCACATATATCCTTTCTGTATTTCCATGGCTCTTTGCCAAGCAGCATGGAGCTTGTGGAATGAAGACGCAGCACAGGGGAAAATACACCGAATTCTATCCAGCGTAAATACAGCTCATCATCACGGTATCCCATATGGTGTCCGCCTATGTCATGGCTCCACCAGGTGTATGCACAGTTTGCTGCATTGATTGTAAAATATGGCTGAAAGTCAAGCACTCTCCAGCTTATAGCAGTATCACCTGAGAATCCGAGCGGGTATCTGTGTGAGCCGTAGCCGCAGTATCGTGAAAGAATGAGAGGGAGCTCTCCGTTTTCAGCATTGTCAAGGAAATGATAATGATTTAAAGCACATAACGGATCAAGTCCGTCAACATCTGATTTTTTGCCCTGCTGCCAGTCAATCCACCAGAAGTCAACGCCGTCCTTTTCATACGGCTTGTGAAGGATATCAAAGTAGTTATTCCAGTAATCATCATTACCGCAGACGAAAGGAATATCCTTTTTATTGGTAACACCCATTGCCTTTGCAAATTCATCATACATATCCTCATATGTATGTACGCCGTCAGCAGGATGAAGATTCAGGGTTATGTGCAGATTATTGTCCTTAAGCTCCTTTAAAAAGGCTTTATAATCAGGGAAAAGATTTTTATCCCATGAGTATCCTGTCCAGCCGTTATAATTTATGCCGAACTGCTTTTTTACATTAACCCAGTGCCAGTCCATATCAACGGTTGCAACGGTAAGCGGAATTTCCTCTTTCCTGAATTTTGCCATTAAATCAAGGTATTCCTGCTGGGTATATGCGTGATACCTGCTCCACCATACGCCCAGTGCAAATCTCGGAATGAGCGGAACAGGGGAGCTGATCTGATAAAATGCTCTGATTGTTTCACGGTAATTGTTACCATAGGCAAAGGCATAATAATCCTTAGTGCTGTCCGCTCTTCTGACAAAATGTCCCTCATCATCAATCAGCATGGAACGGCTGTCATCGTAGAGATATGCACCGTTTTTTGTAATAAGTCCGTCCTGAAGAGGAATTTTGCCGAAAGTACCGTCAAGAGTACGGTACGTGCCTTTTAAATTCTTTTGCTTTGAAAATACCTCTGTTTTTTGTGTGTCTTTAAAATAAGCACAGTAAGGCTTTCCTCTTTTTACTGTAAAAATAACCTCACTTGTTTCAACGGTAACTGTATCAGCGGTACTGCTTATCTGCATTTTCTCAGTATTGAAATTACGAAACCATACTGCCATACTCGGCAAATCCGTAAATGTGCTGCCGTTTTCCACACGGATAAGACGTGGTGTAAGGATTGTTATACGTAAATTGTCTCTGACAAATATCTGATTGGCATTTGCCTTTGCATCGGTCTTTGCTATTAATGATTTTTTCAGTTCACCCATAGTATTACTCCTTGCTATACATCTGCTCCATTTTTCTTACCTGACTGGGAGTCTGGCCAAAGGTCTTTTTAAACTCATTTGAGAAATGATAAGGTGAGCTGAAGCACAGCATATATGCAATTTTGTTGATTGAAGCAGAGGTCTGAACCAAAAGGCGATACCCCTCCTCCATTTTCTTCTTCAGTATATATTGCTTTGGTGAAATAGTCAATTCCTTTGTGAATATCTGGTGAAGCCGTCTTGGGGATATTTTAAAGAAATCCGCCACCTCGTCTATTGATATTTTCGAATATACCTTCTGCTGGATATAGGAACACATTTCATCAATAATACGTGTGCTTTTGTCTTCCAGTATATCATCATTATCCATTCTGTTTTCATACATAATGCTGTAGAAATAGCTTAAGAATAAGGAATTGATATATCCGGAATTTATGAATTCACACTGTCCGCCTGTCATCAGCTTATTAAAGCACTTTTCTTCGTTTTCACTTAAGGGAATGTTATAAACCTTTCCTGTTTCGAATTCAGCAGTATGCGTATCCGTGATAAAGTTAACCCATCTGTAGCCCCACACATTTGAAAGGCTTTTGTATTCCTTGATACTATGAAATTTTAAAAATATAAAATCATCTTTATTAAGAATAAACGTTTCATCATCGGTGCTTATTTTACCGCTGCCGTCAGTGCATCTGATAAACGCAATTGTTTTTTTGTGGTGATTTTCCAGTTCATCATCGTCACATCGGTGAAAATAACTGTCATCAGCAAGAATTTTAAAAACGCTTGTGATTACCGGATGGAATAATCCGGAGTGATTATGTTCTTTAATAAAAAAAGATTCGCTTTGATACATAAATAGCACCTCTGTTTCCGATTTGTGTATTCATTATACTGTATTTTGAATTTATTTACAAGCTATTATGTACTATAATGAATGTATATTGCAAAAGGAGAATACTATGGAACTATACGTTTTTGACAGAATAGAAAAGATCATTCATTTTGACGATTTAAGCATTCTGGATAAGAAACATAAAATTGACGGCTTTGCGGAATTTACAATGTCTGAAAACGAGGTGTTTGTTGTTCAGCTTGCCGTGCTTTCAAAGCAGGATGATGTTATCAAAAGCATCTCATCACAGGGAAACCTTGAAATCGAGTGTATCAATACGGATATTGTTGATAAATACGGTGTAAGAAAAAAACAGCAAATCAAGCTCAGCGCCAACACAATACAACCCTTATTCTTTACGGTTAAGGCAGATAAGTCCGGCAAAAGGCAGGAAAAATGTACAATCACAATTTGTACGGAAAAGGAAGAGTGCACCTTTGAAGCACTGTTCAACATTATATCCAGTCCTGTTGAGAATAACGGATATAATGATTTATGGAGATTATCGCGTATCAACTGGCTCAATTCCGATATGTGTATTGATGACACTGTTGTTTCTCCATATACACCGCCTGAGCTCGTTGACGGAAATGCAGTCATTCTCGGAAGAGAAATATCCTTTTCGGAAAACGGCTTGCCTTGTCAGGTAAGCTCAAAATTCAATGAGGCAATTGAGCTTGAAGAATCGGTTCAGAAACAGCTTTTCGGCAAAAAAGCTGAATTTCTGATTGACGGCAATCCGCTGCCTTGCGGCGTAATGGATAAAAAGTGTTTTAATAATCGCATTGAATCCGTTACCTCCTGTGAGAATGAGGATTATTCTGCTGTGATAACATCCGTTCTCAGGTATGAGGGACAATTGGAATATTCGGTTAAAATCACACCGAAAAAGGATTTCAGAGCAAACAATGTTTCACTTGATTTTTATATTGCTCCCGACTGCTCTTCACTGATGCACGGCTTAGGACACAGAGCGTCAAAGGCTGAAAGCGTTGATTTTAAATGGGATAATCAGAAGCAGCAGGACAGTATTTATATAGGCTGTGTAAACTGTGGTATGCGCCTGAACCTCAAGGCAGAGGATTATATCAGACCTCTTATTAATATATTCTATAAAAATCTGCCGCTCAGAACGCCTGTAAAAACGTGGGATAATAATGGAAAAGGCGGAATTAAGGCTGAAAAAGAAAACGGTAGCACCCATATTTTTGCCTACACAGGTGAATTTGATTTCAGGCAGGGTGAGACAAGAAATTTCATTTTTGAAATGCATATCACACCGCTTAAGCCGATTGATTACAAAAAAGCATTTTCAGTAAGGTATCATCATAACAATCATTTAACGGATGAGATAAATGATATTGATACTGCTGAAAGAAATGGACTGAGCCACGTTATTTTCCATCAGGGCAATATGATTATGCCGTTTATCAATTATCCTTTTTATGAGGTGGACAGATTAAAAAATGCTGTTTGCTATGCCGGTAAAAAGGGTATAGGAATCAAGCTGTACTATACCGAGCGTGAGCACAGCAATCATATGGCAGAAACCTTTGTATACAAGGCACTGGGTGATGAAATCATTCTGCGTAAAAAAGGCGTCAGCCATTCCTGGCAGAAGGAAAAGCCGCAGTGGCTGATTGACAATTTCGGTGAGGATATTATTCCCGGCTGGTTTGTTAAATATAAGCACGGCAAATATAAAAACGATCATGATATTTCATTTATAGTCAGACCGGATACAAGACTGGATAACTATTATGTTGAGGGACTGAACTGGCTTGTGGATAATGTGGGTATCAAGGGTATTTATATTGATGATACCTCGCTTGACCGCACAACGCTTGAGCGTGCAAAAAAGGTGCTGCAAAAGACGGACGGACTGATTGATATGCATATGTGGAATCACGAGGAGGTCCGTGCAGGTGATGTAAGCTGTATGAATCTTTATACTGAGATTATACCGTTTCTTGACAGCGTATGGCTTGGTGAAGGCTTTTTCTATAAAAAATACTCACCTGAATATGTGTTAGCTGAGGTCAGTGGTATACCTTACGGTATTACCGGTCAGATGCTTGAGGGCGGCGGAGATATGTATCTCGGTATGCTTTATGCGATGAATAACCGCTATGGCTGGGGATACAGGAACGCGGTTGATATGTATAGGATATGGGACGATTTCGGTATTGAGGACAGCAGAATGCTTGGCTACTGGCACAGCAAAAATCCTGTTGTATCCAATAATCCTAACGTTATGTCAACGGTTTATCTTAAAGATAATGAAGCACTTTTATGCTTTTATAATTTTGCAGATAAGGCACAGAGTTTTAGTTTTGCGTTAAATAAAAAACTGCTTGGCTTTGAGCCGAACAGCTTTTCGGAAATTCGTTTTGGCAAAAGAGCAAGGAAAATAAAAAATATTGAAAAATGCTTCAGACTCGGCAAAAGAAAAGGTATTATTATACATATAAAGAAAGGCTGAAAGAATGGTTAACGATTATCTGAAAAAGATTGACTGCGTAATTGAAAACGGAAAATATAAAGATAACTGGCAGTCACTTTGTAATCACGAAACACCGCAGTGGTATCATAATGCAAAGTTCGGCATCTTTATTCACTGGGGCATTTACAGTGTGCCTGCCTTTGGCAACGAATGGTATTCACGGAATATGTATGATAAGACGACACGTGAATACAGGCATCATATTAAAACGTATGGCAATCATAAGGACTTTGGATATAAAGATTTTATTCCGATGTTTAAAGGTGAAAAGTTCAATGCTGATGAATGGGCAGCTTTATTTAAGGAAAGCGGTGCAAAATACGTTATGCCTGTAGCTGAGCATCACGACGGATTTGCTATGTATAACACGGATTTCAACCGCTGGAACAGTGTGAATATGGGTCCGTGCCGAGATGTTGCAGGGGAGATTAAGGCGGCCTGTGAAAAAGAGGGACTTGTATATTGTGCATCAAGCCACAGGGCAGAGCATTACTTTTTTATGAATATGGGCAGAACCTTTGACAGTGATGTGAATGATGAAAAATATGCTGATTTTTACGGACCTGCGTATCATTGCAAAGCTTTTGATTCATGGAAAATGAATATTGCAGCAGCCAATGTAAGAGCACAATCACCCACTGAAGAGTTTCTTAAGGACTGGCTGGTGAGAACCTGTGAGCTGATTGACAGGTATCAGCCAAAGGTTGTATACTTTGACTGGTGGATTCATAATCAGGCATTCAAGCCTTATCTTCAGAAGTTTGCGGCGTACTACTATAACCGTGCAGCAGAGTGGGGAGAAGATGTTACGATTAACTATAAGCACAATGCTTTTCCTCCCGGCTGTGCAATCTTTGATGTTGAAAGGGGAGCATTAAAGGATATTTCTCCGACTGCGTGGCAGACCTGTACCGCTATTGCAAAAAATTCTTGGGGATACACTGAAAACAATCAATTTAAATCCGTAGGGCATATTGTTTGCGACCTTATTGATATTGTAAGCAAAAACGGTATGATGCTCCTTAATGTAGGACCTAAGGCGGACGGTACAATAACCGCAGAGGAAACGGCGGTTCTTAAGGGAATCGGTAAATGGCTGCGTATTAATGGCGAGGGTATTTATGATACAAGGTGCTGGAAACATTTCGGCGAGGGCAAAGCCAATGTCAAAGACGGCTTTTTCCAGGATAATAAGAAAAAGGGATATAAGGAAACGGATTTCAGATTTACATATAAAAACGGTATGATATATGCCTTTCAGATGAAACCTGCAAAGGGCAATACAGTAAGGATAAAAAGCTTTAAGCGTGTTAATGAGGATATGATTATCAAATCCGTTAAACTGCTTGGCGATGATAAATCGCTTTTGTTTGAAAGAAATAAAAAATGTATGGAAATTCATCTGCGTGATAAGGTGCAGACGGATTTGCCGATTTGCTTTAAGATTGAAATAAAGTAATTTAAACTATAATAAGGGGTAATGAATTATGAAAAAGTTTACAAAGGTAATTGTTTCAGCTGTGGCTGTAGTCGGTATTGTGGGTGCAGCTCTTGGCGTTCACTTCGGATATGCAAAAACCACAGATGAAGAGGTAAAAACATATTCTGTTGAAACAAACGGCGAGCCGTTAAGAGTTGCTGTTATCAGTGATTTACAGCTCCCTGATTCAACGGATAATACAACGCATCAGTATGAATCCTTTGAAAAAACGCTGACAATGCTCAGAGATAAGGGTATGGACGCACTGATTATCGGCGGCGATTTTACAGATGTGGGTACAAAAAAGGCTTGGGGTACATATAAGGAAATTTATGATAAGGTAATGGCTGACTGTGATAAGCCGATTCCGCTTTATATTTTAGGTAATCATGATTATTGGCTGCCTAACTTTTTCGGCAGCTTTGAAATTCCGACTCCTGCAAAACAACAGAAGAGATTTACGGAATATACCGGTGAGCTGCCTTACAGCCATAAGGTAATCAACGGTTATCACTTCATCTGCTGGAGTTCTTCAGACGGTTCATATGATAAATCATATACCAATAAGGACTGGATAAGAGACGAGCTTGATAAGGCTGTTGCAGATACACCTGACAAGCCGATTTTTGTAATCACACATCTTAATCCGCAGGATACTGCCTACGGCTCAGATGAATGGGGAAACAGTGATATAACAGATGTTTTAAAGGACTACAGTCAGGTTATCTCCTTGTCAGGTCATTCACACTATTCACTGATTGATGAGCGTTCCATCTGGCAGGGCGATTTTACTGCATTTACAACCCAGAGCCTTGATTATATCGAGCTTGAGCACGGTAAGTTCAATGAAAGTGTGCCTAAGGATGCTTATGGCAATTCAATGGCTGATAAGCTGCCCGGTTGTATTTATATGGAGATTGAGGACAGTAAGGTAACCGTTCACCGTCTTGAAGCGAATACAGGAAAGGAACTTAAGGATGCTTGGGTAATCGAAGCACCGTTCGGCAGTGCGGAAAGCCTCAGCAAATATACTGATGCAAGAAGCAATTCAAATCAAGCACCTATGATTGACAGTAATCTGAGTGTGGCAGTAAGTGATATCAAAGATATTGACGGCAATGATCAAAAGATGATTTCTTTCAATGCAGCATCAGACGACGATTTTGTTCATTCTTATAAGCTGGAGTTCTGCGATGAAAATAAACAGCTTCTTGAATTTGAAGAAACGGATTATAGCAACCACGTTATCCACTATGATGAAAATGGTGAAAAAATCAGATTTGACAATAAGAATTATGAAAACGGCTCACCCAAGAAAATTACTGATGTAACATATTTCAGTGACTATATTTTAGGACTTGACAATATGTCTGATACAGTAGAGCTCAGACTGCCGGGCAATATTCCTGAAAATGCAAAATATGTTGTAGTAACCGCTATTGATTCCTGGGGTGCTGAAAGCAATTCAGTTACCTGTGAGCTGAAATAATGAGGTGAATTTATGAAAAAGATAATTTCTGTTATTTTAGCTTGTACTGTGATTTTAGGTGCAGCAGCCATAACAGGCTGTTCCAAAAAGCCGGATGACAGCTGGAAAACCAATGAAAAATATGATTTGTCTGTTCCTGTGCTGAATGAGGACGGTTGGTATCTCGTTTTTGAGGATAATTTTGACGGCACTTCGCTGAATGAAAATATTACTTTCGGAGAAAAATATACCGGAAATAAGGAAATATGGACAACATCACCCCACGCAATCCGTTGGGAAAGTCAGGATGAGGATAAGCCTGAGCAGGCTTGCTGGTGGTGTCCGACTATGGTCGAGGTTAAGGATTCCAACGCCATTATTCATTCACGTTATGAAGAGAATCATACCTGTGACGGCGATTGCCCTAAGGCGGGAAGATTCACTTCAGGCATTGAAACAAGACTGATATCAGGTGACAATAATGACAACAAGGGCACAGCGGATACGATGCTCTTTTCACAGGCGTTCGGTTATTTTGAATGCCGTGTAAAATTCCCTAAGTCACAGGGTTTATGGTCAGCCTTCTGGCTTCAGTCCTCCAATCAGCGTAAGGTCGGTAACGAGGGACAGGACGGAACGGAAATAGATGTTTATGAAAGTGCTTTTATAAACAGTGCACAATCGGAAATGGGTCACGCACTGCTTTGGGACGGCTACGGCAAGGACGGTAAGGTCGAGGATTATATCAGCCCACTTGAACAGGATTTATACGACGGCTATCATACATATGCCTTGAAGTGGACACCTGAATATTACGTGTTCTATATCGACGGCAAGCCTACTTGGGCAACAGACGGCGGTGACGTTTCAAAGGTTAAGGAATTTTTACGCCTGACTGTTGAGATTGATGCAGGCGACGGCTGGGGTCCGCACGGTCAGAAGATAGGTCAGTTCAGCCATAATAATGAGGATAACGATGATTTTATGATTGATTATGTCAAGGTATGGCAGAATGAAAATTATGAGCAGTTCATTAAAAATGATGATGAATTTGAAGGCAGTATGGACTTAGGCTGATAAATATATATAGCAAGCGGACTGAATACACCTGTTGTGTTTCAGTCCGCTTTGTGATATTATTTTATCACAATGTTTCTATACAGGAGGAATTATATGTTATTTGTTGAATATCCAAAATGCTCAACCTGTCAGAAAGCGAAAAAGTGGCTTGATGAAAACGGATTTGAGTATGAAAGCAGACATATTAAAGAGGAGAATCCATCCTATGAAGAGCTGAAAGCGTGGTACGAACAGAGCGGTATGCCGCTGAAAAAATTCTTCAATACAAGCGGAATGCTTTATAAATCCATGCAGTTAAAGGATAAGCTGCCGCAGATGAGTGATGAGGAGCAGCTAAAGCTCCTTTCAACAGACGGTATGCTTGTCAAAAGACCGCTGATTATATCCGATAAGGCGATTTTAACCGGCTTCCGTGTAAAAGAGTGGGAAGAGAAATTAAAATAAAAAGAGAAATGCAGTCAGCTTAGCTGAGGTTGTGCAACCTCAACATTTAGCCGACTGCATTTTTTGTTTATTTATAGGAGCCCAGCGTAATTTATAAAAAACTATATTTTATTTCCATATTATGTTATAATCAAAGCAGACAAAAAGAAAGAAGTAGTTCGGAGTAAACAATGATTCTATTAATTGCAGGGGCAACCCATACAGGAAAAACCAATCTTTCTCAAAGATTGCTTGAAAAATATAAATATCCATATTTTTCTATTGATCATCTGAAAATGGGATTAATCAGGAGCGGCAACACTGACCTGACACCGGAAGATGATGAAGAGCTTACGCCTTATCTTTGGAATATTGTGAAAGAGATTATTAAAACAGCAATTGAAAATAATCAGAATCTTATTATTGAAGGATGCTACATTCCGTTTGACTGGGCGAAAGATTTTGATGACAAATATTTGAGTGAGATAAAATATTGCTGCCTTGTGATGTCAGAGCATTATATTGAAACGCATTTTGACAATATCAAAGCATTTGCCAATGTTATTGAAAATCGCATGGATGATTCATCCTGCAGTAAGGATATTATTCTGAGGGATAATATTCATAATCTTGAGATGTGTAAAAAATATGGGCTTAATTATATTCTGATTGACAGTGATTATGCGGAGGATATAGAGTTATGCATTTTGGATTTTCATATGTAGGTTTGATTTATCTTGTAATGCTGTTTGTTCGAATTTATTTTGGACAAAGCACAAGCCAAAGGATTATGATAATTACGTAAAAAATGAAAATAAAGTTCTGCGGATAGTTGAAAATATAGGACAGGTTCTTGTAACCTGTATTGTGCTGATTTTCAAGGATTTCAATGTTAAATTTGACTCGATATGGACAATATGGTTGTTGCTTTCGTTTGTCTTAATGGTGCTTTATGAGCTCAACTGGCTCAGGTATTTCAAAAGTGAAAAGACTGTAAAGGATTTCTACAGAAGTCTGCTTGGTATTCCTGTGGCAGGTGCAACACTTCCTGTTATCGCGTTTCTATTGCTTGGCGTTTACGGTAAGAATTTACTGTTGATTATTGCTGCGCTCATTCTCGGTATCGGACATATAGGAATACATTTAAATCATAAAAAGGAAATCAGCTGATTTTATAGAAAAGGAATTACAGAGGTGTGATAAGATGAAAATTGAGGGGAATCAGAAAGAGCTGGATGCAATGGAGCAATTTCACAAGGGCAACAGAACAGAGGGTCTGAAATTGCAGGAAGAGTTTGCTGCACAGTTTCGTACAGAGTATAAGGAAAAGGACCATTGTCCCTGTCAGAAGGCTTGCCGTTATCACGGCAACTGCAAGGAATGTGTGGCTATTCACAGAGCACATCAGGAGCACGTACCCAATTGTATGCGTCCTATTATCAATAAAAAAATCAAACTCTTATCCGAACTTACGGAGCATACAATAGCAAATGAAATTGAACCGCCTAAAGAGATTTTGAGAAAATAAAAAGCAGAGCATTTTAATTTGAAAGTGAGATTTGAATATGGATAAAGGTATTGAACTGTATAAAGAATTTATAGATAATTTTGTGACAATGTCGGAAAACTGTGTTGATGCTATCCGTGTAAAAAAAGGGAATGTAGTTGGTTGTCAAGCTCAGGAAATTGGTATAAATGATGTTTTAAAAAAACTATCGTCAGAAGATAGAGAAAAGTTATCACAATTTATTTCAGATGTATATTCGTCAGGTATTTTTGATGTTTTGGATAATTTGGAATGGCTGAGAGAATGCAGAGAAATGGAAATGAAAATAGATAATGAAGTATTGCCTATGGGAAAATTTGAGGGAATACAGAACGATTATATCGGCAGAAAAGCAGGTTGGCAATGGACTGAATAAAGCAAATTAAAATTATCCAATAGCAGTTGTTGGAAAATATAGGAGCACTATATAAAGCGTATGACAAGCGGATATAGAATCTGCTCCTACAGTATTACAAGAGTGTTGTTATAAATTTGTAGGGGTCGATTCCATATCGACTTTGAAATAATTACACCAATAAACTACTATTCAAAAGGCAGATTTATATGAAAACAGATTTATTAAATATACCCAATGTGGGCAAAAGGATAAAGGAATCCTTAATGAATATAGGTATCACCTGCATTGAAGATTTAATCGAAAAAAATCCGCAGGACCTTTACACAAAAGATTGTTTAAAAAAAGGCTTTCAGGTTGACAGGTGCCAGCTGTATCTTTTTAGAATGGCAGTTTATTATGCCGAGCATACGCAGTGGGAAGATGAAAAACTGAAATGGTGGTATTGGAAGGATAGGGAATATCCTGAAAAATGCAGGATGACAGACAGGATACTTGAAACTGAGCGATTATATTTAAGAGAAATGGCTCAGGATGATTTTGCTTCGTTGTGCAAAATATTGCAGGACGAGGAGGTTATGTATGCTTACGAGGGTGCATTCAGTGATACTGAGGTACAGGAGTGGCTTGACAGACAGATTGCACGTTATAAGCAGTGGGGCTTTGGTTTGTGGGCAGCAATACTTAAAGAGACTGATGAAATGATTGGGCAGTGCGGTCTTACAATGCAGCAGTGGAAGGATAAAGAGGTGCTTGAAATAGGCTATCTTTTTCAGCGTCAGTACTGGCATAATGGCTATGCCACAGAGGCTGCCAAAGCCTGTAAAGAATATGCCTTTGAAACACTGAACGCTGATGAGGTTTGTTCCATTATACGAGATACAAATATCCCTTCGCAGAATGTGGCAATCAGAAACGGTATGATTAAGCGTGATAGCTTTACAAAGCATTACAAAGGTGTGGATATGCCGCATAATCGTTATGTGATTAAAAAATACGAATAAACCGGATTTACGGAGGAAAAGCAAATGGCAATTACAGTGAATATTTATTACACCGGTGTTGACGGAAATGCAAGAAAATTTGCTGAAGAAATGGTGTTAAGCGGTGTTGTCAGTGACATTCGTGCTGAAGACGGAAATCTTAAATATGAATACTTTTTCCCTATGGATGACAGAGAAACCGTGCTTTTAATTGACAGCTGGGAAAATCAGCAATCCATTGATGTTCATCATGCTTCACCTATGATGAAAAAGATTATCGAGCTGCGTGAAAAATATGATTTGCATATGAAGGTTGAACGATACGTGTCTGATGAATTTGGAATTTCTGAAACGGATCAGTCGTTTATCAAGGCGTAAGACAGAATGAAGGAGATTACGTAGATGGTAGACAGGCTCAATAAAAATCATAAGCATGTGTAAAATGTGTGTACATTTTATTTGTAATTAGAAGAAAAGGGAAAACAGATGAATATTATAAAGCCTAAAAATCTTGATGGTGCAAAGTTGGAAGCCGGAATATTAAGTTCTTTAAACCGTGATGAAAAAGTATCTTACTATAGCTTTGAAAATGAGAAATGCGATAATGCAGAATTATACGAAATTGAATTTCACAATTGCAGTTTCAATAATATTTGTATACAAAACGGCACATTAGAAAAAATCACATTTATGGACGTGATTTTTGACAGATGCAACTTTTCAAATTCAGAATTTCTTGAATGTACTTTTGTCAGGTGTCAGTTTAATAATTGTAAAGTTTTTGGATGCAATTTTGCGGAGAACAGATTACATCATGTCGGCTTTGTTGAATCTAATGCAGGTTATGTCAGTTTTTCAATGGCAAGTATGGAGAATATTCTATTTAAAGATACGATGCTGAATAACAGCTATTTTCAGGAAAATAAGCTTAAGAATTTGTATTTTGATCATGCTGATTTAACACAATCACGTTTTTTTAAAACCAGTTTAAAGGATGTTGATTTATCAAGCAGCAGAATAGAAAGAATCGCGATTACTGCTGATGATATAAAAGGTGCAGTGATAGACCAGTTTCAGGCTGTGGATTTGTTGTATTTAATAGGTGTAAAGCTTAAGTGAAATCTATAACAGCGATTATGTGATTACACTTGACGAGCTGCCAAGCTTTGTGTGATACCTAAGCAAAAGGTGCAGATCCAGTTCATAAAATATAATTAAAGCCACAGATTAACGGCATAATCTGTGGCTTTTTTAACTTTCAAAAGTATTTATTTGTTTGCAAAATTAAGGTTTTCTTCACTCATTTCAATTTGTTTGTTGCAGGAAATCCATGTCATTCTTTCAAACGGTGTCTGTCCGCCGTGACTGTATTCTGTTCCACCATGATCCGTTGAAATTATGATAAGCCAGTCTTCCGTATCATAGGTGCTTCTTTCTTCAATGGTTTTAACAATGTTATATCCCCAGCTGTCTGCATCCGTGCAGCCCTTTACATATTCATCATTCTGATTGCCGAAGCCTGTATCGTGACCTGCGTGGTCGGTATGCTCCAGTGTGAAGAATATTACATCAGGATCTTCTTTATCGCTTTTTACTGCGCCCTCAGGCTTTGCAACGTATTTCAGAATCTGATAGTATGTTGCTTCATCGTCAATCTGATGTGTATATTCAACAGGAAGTCCGCTCGTAATAGAATTTACAATATCAGGGAAATAGCTTGTTTTTGTGTGCTCACGCCATGATGTTGTAAATGAACCTGTGTATCCCATTTCTGCAGCTTTTGTAAGGAATGTTTTAACATCGGTTTTGGATTGACCGTTGTCGTCAACACCGTTATAATCTGCCCAGCCGCCTGTAAGCATTGCCATCCAGCTCGGAGCAGTAGAGGTTGCCTGTGTTTTGCCGCTCTCAACACCGCCTGAAAATGCGTGATAAAGACCGCCGAGCGATTTAACATACATAATACCGCTGTTTTCCATATCCTTTATATTTTCAAGTCCGTCTGCTCTGAATCCGTCGTAACCGATAAAGATTACCTTTTTATCTGTTTTGCCCTCAGGAAGCGGTGCTTCAAGATGCTCTGTAATAAGCTTGTGGATAATGGTCTGAGGCAGAGCCTGTTCATTCGTATTGTCAAAAATGCTCAAAGCCTCAATCTCGGCAGCATATGTATCTTCTTTTTTTATTTCCTTTTTCCGCTGCAGGCAGAAAGAGACAGTAAAAGGACTGCGCACATAATAGCTGCGCTAATCCTGATTATGGCTTTTTTCATAATAATTCCTCTCTTTGCTTTATTATAACAAATGTGATTAATCTTGTAAATATACTTATATGTTTGTAATAAAGGTTTGTTTTTGTTGACAAGAAGAAATTTGTGACATATCATATATTTATGATTAAAATATAGGTAATGCCGTTAAAT
This sequence comes from uncultured Eubacterium sp., assembly GCA_910577195.1. GTDB lineage: Bacteria > Bacillota > Clostridia > Oscillospirales > Acutalibacteraceae > Eubacterium_R. The sequence goes on from CAJTLP010000004.1 coordinate 79,912, forward strand.
AACGAGCTGCATTATATTACTTTATATGGTACTTTTTCCTTGTTCCTGTTCAGGCTATCACGAATTGACTTGAGGCTTTTATATGAGAGTATTTGACTTTGACAATACAATATATAATGGTGAAAGTGTTTTTGATTTTTATCTTTTCAGCATCAGATATAATCCTGCGGTTGCTAAATATGTGCCGATTGTAGTTTTTAATCTGATTAAATATAAGCTCGGAAAAACGACAATGCAGGACTTGGAGGAGGCTGTTAAAAAATATGCCTCATCTTATCTGAATGCCTTTGATAATAAGGAAGAAATCATCAGTGCTTTCTGGGATAAGCATATAACGAATATTAAAACTTGGTATAAGCCTCAGCAGGATGATGTTATCATAACCGCATCATTTAATATGATTATGGATGAGGTGTGCAAAAGGCTGGGAGTGGAAAACTGCATTTGCTCCATTGTGAACCGTGATACTATGCAGGTTGAATACCTTAATTTCAGAGATAACAAGCGTAAAACCTTTGTTGAACTTTATAAAAATAAAACGGTAGATGAATTTTATACAGATAATATGGTAGATAAACCGATGATAGATATTGCGAAGAAGGCTTATCTTGTTAAAGGCAACAAAATCAAAAGGATAAAATAATTGAGGGAATATCTGTTTATTGCGGAGAATGAGAGAATCGGTAGCTGTTATTTGGAATTTCAGTTCTGTAAATCAGATGTGTCCATTAAAAATAACAGCGTTGATATTGATATTATAGAGCATTGGCAAAACGATTTATTGTTTATCAGCGACGAGGATTTTGGCGATTTTTATAAATCCTATTCGACTGTTTTTAACTGTGCATTGCTGGCAAATGGTGAAACAGGCTTTAATTGGTACGGACCGAATTATTATAGTAAAGCAGTGACTGAAAAGGTGTTTCAAAAGCTAAACAAAGAGCTTGATAATGAATATAAAAATCTTATTTTATGGCTTGAGAAAGCAGCAGATAAGGATAACGGATTTTATATTTTAGGCATTTAGTGACAGACAAAATAGGTGAAAGAATTTATGAAAATGCTTGGATTGAGCTGTATTTTTCCATGCAGTGATATCAGAAAAACAGCGGAATATTATGAGCAGAAGCTCGGATTTAAAGCTGTTGAATATCTGCAGAGCACAGAGCCACATATATGTATTTATAAGGACGATATTGAAATGATTTTAACGCAGGCTAATGGAGAAATTAAGCTGAACAGATTGTTGTATGGTTATGGCTATGACGCTTATATCTACGTTAAAAATCAGTATGAGCTGCAGGAAAAATTAAAAAATGCAGGTGTTAAAATCGCAGTGCCGTTGACCCGGACTGACTATAACAACAGAGAATTTGTTATTGAAGATATTGACGGCAGATGGATTGCTTTTGGATTAAAAGAGTAATCATTTTGAGGTGAGATTATGATAAAATTCATTATAGCAACAGCAGTTGTCTTAATTGCAGCTGTTATTATAATATCTGTGCTGTTTTATTTCGGCTTTATTGATTTTTATCATCCTATGAAGAAGGCTGAGGAAAATCAGATCAGAGTAGCATGTGTCGGTGACAGCATAACCTTTGGCTGCATGGTTCAGAATTGGCAAAAGAACAATTACCCGACTGTGCTTAATCATTTGCTGGGCGAAGACTATTGTGTAAATAACTTCGGATATACCAACAGAACGGCTATAAAGAGTGCGGATTATCCCTATACCAATGAAAAATTATACCGGCAGAGCCTGGATTTCAAGCCTGACATTGTTGTGCTTATGCTTGGCTCAAACGACTCAAAAGAGAATAACTGGGATAAAGAAAAATTTATCAAGGATTACTGTGAGATTATTTATAGCTATCTGACTCTTGACTCGTCGCCTGAAGTATATATCCTTGTTCCGCCGCCTCTGTTTGAGGTAAGGGGAAGGGTTATGTGGCAGCTGAGAAAGGATGTTCTGGTTGACGAAATATGTCCTGCAGTCAAATCTATTGCCGATAAAATGGGCGTTCACTGCATAGATATGTACAGTGTTTTTGAAAATAGAAAAGAGCTTTTTTCAGATGGAGTTCACCCCAACGCAAAGGGCAGTAAAGTATTCGCTCAAAAGGTGTATGAAGCAATTAATAAGGAGTAACGATTATGAAAAAGTATAAAATAGCAGTAGTGCTGATGGTTTATGGCTGTTTCGGTGATAAGAAAATTGTATAAGTTGATAATTCGTATTACATATGATATTATATTTTTATAAGGATAAAAAACGTTCCGGTAGGTAGTCCAAAAGTCGTGAAAGAAAAATATGAATTCAGAAAGCAGGTTAATCATTATGAGAAGAATATTAAATTTTCTATCCGTAATCCTATGTGCAATTATGGTATTGCTATGCTTTTTCGGATGTTCACATAAAACTGTGTCAACACCTGTCGATCCGCAGGATTTCAGAGTGACAGCATATATTGTGTCTGATAGACTTGATGAAACATTTGATGCTTCAAATCTTGATAAGGTTACCGATATAATTCTTTTCGGCAATGCTGCATATGATGAGAACGGAAAGGTTAATCTTTCTGACAGCTTTGACTCGGATGTGGATTTTCTTAGAAATCTTATGACCAATCAGAGGTTTTATCTGAATATTCTTGGTCCGTCATCACAATCACAGTCCGATGATTGGAATAAGCAGATGTATGATTTGGCAGACAGAAATACGGCTGCATTTGAAAGTGGTGCACTGGAAACGGAGATCAAAGATGTTCTTTCCAAGTATAATTTTGACGGTGTTGTGTTTGACTATGAATTCCCTTTAAGGAAAAAGGATTGGAAGTCTTTCGATGAATTCATTATAAGACTTGATTCTGTGCTGGGTGATGATTATAAAATCGGTATGTCTATGGTTGGCTGGAACCTCAAACAGTCGAAGGAAGCAATGGATGCAACAGATTTCTTTGAGGTTATGAGCTATGATTTATGGGATGAAAATGGAAATCATGCAACCATTGATATTGCAAAGGATGATATAAAACAGTTTGAGAAGAAAGGCTACGATAAGTCAAAGCTGGATTTAGGTGTACCGTTTTATGCAAGACCTACAACAAAGGATGCTTATTGGTATGAGTATAAATACTACTGTGACGATCTGGATGAAAACGGTTTGTACAATGATTCTGAAACGGGACTTACATTTTCATTTAACACATATGATGTTATAAAAGAAAAGACAGAAATTGCACTTGAAAGCGGAATGGGCGGAATGATGATTTGGCATTACTCCTGTGATACGCCTGCTGATAATGAAAAGTCCCTTTTTGATGCTATCGACAGTGCTAAACAGTCGGCAATAAAATAATTTAAACATAGATAATAGGAATCCAAGACATTAATTTGTCTTGGATTTTTTTATGTAACCTATGCTATAATTATGATAAAGAATCGGCAAATTCAAGTAAAAATACAGGCAGAAGTACATTTGCAACTGAAAGTTGCTGAAAATTATACTGCAATCATTCTAAAATGAACTGCAAAGGAGGCAGTAGTCTAATGAAATTCGGAGAAAATTTACAAGGAATAGTATTATTTTAGGCTATTGGGTTCGGTTCTTGATTGCCTGAGATTGATAAAGTGAATTTGGTTGAGATATTCTTCCGGAGGGGATATTGCATTTTATGAGGGCGATGCAATGTTCGATTTTACATTGACAAATGGTACCTTTTTATTGCTTTATCCTGAAGATGCACACTTTATGGGATTGAACACTCAGAAAGATATCAATGTCAGAAAAATAGTTTTTAAAATACAGGTTGATAATAAAAAATGAAAGAAACAGACCTTTTGCCAACGCAGCTGGTCTGTTTTGTATTTCTCTGTTTATTTGTCAAAGCTTGGATTAAAAGCATAGTAATTTTTGCTGTCAAGCTTATCAGTAACAATTCTTAAACCTTCACCAAAACGCTGGTAGTGGACGATTTCACGCTCACGAAGGAATTTAATTGGCTCAATAATATCAGGGTCATCAACCAGCCTTAGAATATTGTCGTAGGTTACACGAGCCTTTTGCTCTGCAGCAAGGTCCTCATTGAGGTCAGCGATTGTATCACCTTTAACTGCCATACTTGCAGCATTCCAGGGGAAACCGCTTGCAGCAGTCGGATATACGCCTGTTGTGTGGTCAACAAAATATGCGGCGAATCCGGGATTTTTTTCAATCTGATCTTCTGTCAGATTTCGTGTAAGCTGATGCACCATTGTGCCGATCATCTCCAGATGCCCAAGTTCTTCCACACCTGTCGAGGATACGCAATTGGACTTTTTTGTATTAAAACTGTTAAAAACATACGAATTCTATGCGGACAAGCAATATCTGCCGTATGAATTATATAAAACAAAAAATGGTGTTGATAGGAAAATTGCATATACCATAGATGTCTATGTTATATAAAAGAATCTACTAATAATATATAAAGATATTGATATATAAGAAAAAGGAGCGGAAACTGCTCCTTTTTTCTGTGTTGCTATGCAACATTTTAGTAATCAGCAATCCCATTGATACAGTTTTAAATCAATTAAGCCGTTATCCTTGAAAGTTATGCCTTCGGCAGACAAAAGTTCCTTTTGTTCAGCCCAACCGGGAGCCAATCTGCCCTGATGATTTACTACTCGGTGGCACAGATAATCGCCGTAAAATTCAGCCATACTAAGCACCTTTCCCACAAGGCGGGAATTGTTATCCCTTCCTATCAAGCGAGCAATCTGACCATATGTAGCCACCTTGCCGTAAGGAATTTCGCTGACAACTGACAGGATTTCATATATCAAATTTTCATTCAATATCTTGCTCATATTCTTCGCTCATATCGTTAAATTTAGTCGATAATATACTTAAAATATTATCGTATATGTTAATCTTTGTCAACGATTGCAGGCGTTTTGGTAATGCAGTTTACAGTATCGCTTTATCTGCTGTGATAAGTTTAAATTGAACTTTTATATCAATCTGTTCTATGTTATAATGTTAACAGCAATTTGTATTATAATTTTTTCAAAGTGTTGTTTTGGCACTTTGAATATGAGGATTGATATGAAGGATATTGTTATAAGAAAGGTAAATTCAAGTGATAGCCGAGAAGAAATAAGCAATGTTTATGAGCAAAGCTGGAAATTTGCGTATAAAGGCATTATTCCGTCGGATTATTTAGACAGTATTCCAAGCGGTCAATGGTGCGGTGCATTGGATAATCCCGACAGGCACACGCTTATTATGGTTGATGGGAATAAAATAATCGGTACATCATCCTATTGTAAATCACGCTTTGAGGATTATAAGGATTGGGGCAAAATCATATCAATCTATTTTCTGCCTGAATATATGGGCAAGGGTTATGGCAAATATTTACTTGAACAGGCTGTTGAAGAATTGAAAGCAATGGACTTTAACAAGATTTTTCTTTGGGTGCTTGAGGACAATTATCGGGCAAGGCATTTTTATGAAAAATGCGGTTTTAAGAACAGTGGCGAATATATGGATAATGTTATAGGCAGTAAGCAGCTGCGTGAATTGCAGTATGTTTATTTTATTGACTGAACAAGTTGAGAAAGGATAATGGTTATGGCTTTTGATTATAAGAAAGAGTACAAAGAATTTTATATGCCGACGAAGAAGCCGAGCATTGTCGGAATTCCGAAAATGAATTATATTGCAGTCAGAGGAAAAGGTAATCCGAATGACGAAAACAGTGAATATAAAAACAGTATAGGTTTGCTATATGCCATTGCTTTTACTATCAAAATGAGTTATAAAGGCTCGCATAAAATTGACGGCTATTTTGAATATGTTGTGCCTCCCCTTGAGGGCTTCTGGTGGCAGGAAAATACGGAAAGTATCGACTATAACAGAAAAGAGGATATGAACTTTATTTCTGTGATAAGGCTGCCTGATTTTGTGACAGAGGATGATTTCAGGTGGGCTGTTGATGAGGCAACAGCAAAGAAAAAACAGGATTTTTCAAAGGTTGAATTTTTAACCTATGATGAGGGTGTTTGTGTTCAGTGTATGCACATAGGTTCTTATGATAACGAGCCTAAAACAGTTGAGCTGATACACAAATATATGGAAGAAAACGGTTATGAATTGGATATAACAGACAGCAGACTGCATCACGAGATTTATTTGAGCGATCCGAGAAGATGTGATGAGAGTAAACTGAAAACAGTGATCAGACATCCGATAAAAAAGAAGAAAACGGAGATTGTATATGAGCAATATTATAAAGTTTGAAAACAGAAAAGAATTCAGGAACTGGCTTTGTGATAATTGCCAATCAACTAACGGTGTTTGGCTTTTATTTGGTAAATCCAAAGGTCCTAAGACAATAAAAGCAAACGAAGCACTTGAAGAGGCTTTGTGCTTTGGCTGGATAGATGGTCAAATGCAAAGTATTGACGATAAAACCTACAAGAAATATTTTTCTATGCGTAGAAAGAATAGTAAATGGTCAGAGAAAAATAAGGCATTGGTTAAAAGTCTTGAAGAACAAGGTCTTATGACTGATTTTGGAAGAGAAAAAATACAGGAAGCTAAAAACAATGGTCAGTGGGATGCACCAAAGCCTGCAGCAATTACTGATGAACAGATTGCTTGTTTATCCCATTTACTTGAAGAATATGAGCCTGCTTTCTCGAATTTTCAGAATATGTCTCTGTCTGTAAAGAAAACCTATACACGTGCATATTTTGATGCTAAAACAGATGTGGGACGAGAAAAACGAATTGTATGGATGGTAGACAGATTAAATAAAAACCTGAAACCTATGTGACAAAAAACGCAATAGTTCAAAAGGCAGTATGTGAAAAATGGAGAAGATAAAAGAGTTATTCATTAAACTAAAAAACAAGTTTATAAAATTTTGCAAATGGGTATGGGAAGAATGTAAGGATTGGCACACTGTTGTTATTTTTGCAATTGTTGTAGTAGTTATGTATTCGCCGGTTTGGGGCGGATATTTGTGCCACGCTCTGTTTCACTGGAAATGGTGCAGTGTGATGGCAACGGCATATCTTGCATTCTGGGCAGGTCCGTTCACGCCTTTTTTCCCGATGTGCATTGCTATCACTTTGGGAATTCGAAGGATTGTTGATAAAATAAAAGGTAAAGATAATGCAAATCGTAATTCAGATGAGCAAAATATGCAGGAGAGTTTTAATGCTAAACTCAAAGAATTTTCAATGAACGATAATCATATTGAGAGTGCTATTATTGTTGGGCCTTATGCAAGAGGAACAAATACGGAAAATTCTGATTTGGATATATGTCTTATTACAACCAATAAAAATGAAATGGTTGAAAATCCTGATTTTGTTAAGAAATTCGGAGCATTTTCTAAAATGCAAACAGAATATTATGGGGCGTGTACTTCCATTAGAGTTTGGTATGAAAATGGGTTAGAAGCAGAATTCGGAATTGTCGAGCCCTCTTGGATTCGTTTGCCATTGGATAACGGAACACGCAAAGTGTTAAACGACGGATACAAAGTTATTGTTGATAAGAAAAATTATTTTCAGAATTTGGAACTTTAACAAATTACAATTTAGGAGTGTGATGATATGGCAATGTGGAATCCATGGCACGGATGTAAAAAATGCAGTGACGGCTGTCTGCATTGCTACATTCACAAGGGTGATGCAAAACGAAATGTGGATACAAATAAAATTGTAAAAACAAAAGATTTTGATAAGCCTGTTCAAAGACTGAAAAACGGAAGTTATAAAATGAAATCCGGCATTGTTTATTTGTGTTTTTCCTCTGATTTTCTTATTGAAGAGGCAGATGCTTGGCGTGATGATTGCTGGAAAATGATAAGGGAAAGGCAGGACTGCACCTTTTTATTCCTGACAAAAAGAGTAGACAGGTTTATGAAATGTATTCCTGATAATTGGGCTGATGGATACGATAATGTGGTTGTCTGCTGCACGGTTGAAAATCAGAAAAATGCCGATTATAAACTGAATATATTTAAAGATTTGCCGATAAAACACAAATGTATTACTGCCCAGCCACTGCTTGAAAATATGGATATCGAAAAGTATCTTGATGATATAGAATTAGTGGTTGTCGGCGGTGAATCAGATATCAATGCCAGACCTTTAAATTATGATTGGGTACTGAATATACGGGAACAGTGTGTACGTCGGAATACTAATTTTGAATTTAGGCAATGCGGTACTTATTTTATAAAAGATTCCAAGAGATATACCTTGCAGACTAAGGATTTGTGCAGACAGGCAAAATTGGCAAATATTGATTTTAAAAGAAAAGTGAAATATTAAAATAGATATTATACTGATTAAGATGAATAAGGAAAATGATTATGAAAAATGCTGTTGAAAGAAAAAAGGTGTTATTATCCGAAAAGATTAAGCCTGCGTTTGACCGCAGGCTTTAATTATTTTTCAATTCGTCCGTTAACTCGTGTGATTTTGAAAACAGGATATCCAAATCCACCCTGTCGTTCTTCTACGATAATGGTTGCACCTTCTTCAGGACAAGATTCATCATCAAGCCAAATTTGCTTGAAATCCCAAATCTCCTGCATGTTACCGTTTTTGTCATAAAAGCCAATATCTGTATGCAGTTGCCTGACGCAATATGAATATTCAACCACTGTATCATAAGATATAATTTCACTGCCTGCACTTAGCTTGTTTATTCCGCTATACATTATGTTGAAAACTACCGTAATTGCAATAATGAGTATAATAAAAGGCTTGAAAAACTTATTTGATTTAGTAAAATTAATGCCGTTTATAAACAATATTGACAGATAGCTGATAACTGCACTAATACATGCAAAAATGATTAAATGAAGCCATCCAAAACGATTGCCGATCGTAAATCCTATTAAGCATACAAAAACGATTATTACACACATTAGCAGTACAACGGTAATTAAAATTTTATGCGATTTTTTCATAGTGATGTCCTTAAACAAAGAAGCATATTTTAACTATAATATATAATAATTAAGCTGTACTGTCAACGCTGCTTTTGAACGAAAAATATGTTTATGATTCGGTGGACTTTATATTTCGAATAATGATATCTGCAATGTCTTCTATACTTTCTCTGCAATTATTTTTCAGCCATTCCATGATCAGTGCAATAATTCCGTTTATGTAAAATGCCATTGTATAATGCCGTTCATTTTCAGGAACATCAAACCGCATTAAAATCGGACTGAACACATATTCAAACAGCTTTTTATAATTTTTATCAAGCTGCAGTGTACCTGAGTGTAAAACGGCAGTCTGAAACAGTTTTTTGTTGTCCTTAATATATGAAAGGTAAGGTATAATATAATCAGGCTTAATGAACATAAGCTCATCAAGGGGTGAATTATTTATTTTTAAACCGATATCATTTTCAGAAAAATATTTAAGAAAACCGTTTGACATATATTCAACGCTTTCATCAAGCAAATCTGCAATTGTTTCATAATGCAGGTAAAAGGTTGAACGGTTGACGCCTGCTCTTTTACAGATATCCTTAACTGTAATATATTCAAATTCTTTTTCGGCAAGCAAATCTAAAAATGCTTTATCCATTTTGATTGCCGTATTAAAATATTTACTCTCGGATTTATTCAAAGCCTTCTCCTTTTAAGGTACGGTTTTAAGCATTTTCGCTGATTTCTTTTGCAAGCTCAACAATTTCAAAAGCATATTTATCCTTGCCTTTTTTCAATAGCTTTTTGTAAATCGGGTAATTTATGCTGACGCCGGCAATTCCGATGATACCTACAATAATGCCTAAAACCATTGAGAGTGTGCCGTTTAAATCAAACTGATTCATACAAAGGCACATACCTACGCCAAGCACCAAAGCACTGATGATGCCAAAGGTGTAAGCGAAAATGTTTGCAGGTCGCTTTGCCTTGTTGTCCAGCTTTCGCAGTGCAACAACCTTTGAGGTTTTCTTCGGTGCATATTCCTTTGCGATGGATTCTGCATAAATTTTGTCTGTGTTCATAATAATTTCTATAGCCTTTCTGCCCACAAATTATTTCTTGAAATTTATTTACACCTTGAATGTGGGCGGACAAGGCGTATAATGGAAATTCAGACATCTCAAAATTATGCCATAGGCAAATTTTGAGGTCGATACAATTTTTTATCAGTGGGATTTTCCGCTGATAATCCTTTTCTTTTGATGTCTTCATTATATCGGAGTTCATCTTTTATCGGAACAACACGATTTTGCTTTTCTGTTGTTTTCAGAATCATTATAGCATAAAAAATGATTTATGGTAATTCCAAGTATTGAATTGATATAATTGCTTTACATCTTTTCAGATAGGAAGTATAATGAACACAGAATAAAACTAAGAATCAGGGTGTAATACTATGTGGATTGTGTTTGCAATACTTTCGTCTATATTTGCAGCGGCAACATCCATACTCGCCAAAATCGGAATTGATGATATTGATTCCAATCTTGCAACCGCGATAAGAACGGTTGTGGTTGTTGTTATGGCGTGGGGTATGGTATTTATAACTAATGCCCAGTCAGGGCTTGCATCAATAAGCAGAAAAAGCTGGATATTTCTTATTCTTTCAGGTGCGGCAACAGGACTTTCATGGCTCTGCTATTATAAAGCATTGAAAGACGGAACGGTATCCGTTGTTGTTCCGATAGACAAACTGAGCGTTGTCATTACAATGGTTTTTGCTGCTGTATTTTTACACGAGCAGTTTACACCGAAATCCATTATCGGCTTGATTTTAATCAGCGTCGGTACACTTTTAATGGTTTTGTAATGATTGAACAGGAATGAAAAGAGCGTTGGAAATTTGTTTTTCCAACGCTTAATTTATTTGTGTTTTAAAAATAATATGTTTTTATAAACTGATTTACGTCTGCTCCGCTTTCTATGTATCGTAAAAGAATTTCTGCACAGGCAAGACTGTCGCTCCCTGCGTGATGGTGGTCAAGTTCAATGCCGTAATAGTCACACATTGAATTGAGCCTATGGCTCATTTTAGGAAGTACACGTCTGCCAATTTGTACTGTGCAGAGATATGGTACGCTTTTCTTCCACGCTATGCCGTAATCTCGTAAACAGCATTTGAGAACGCTCATATCAAATTGTGCATTGTGTGCAACTAAAATACCGCTGCTCATAATCGGTTCGATTTTATTCCAAATTTGCGGAAATGCAGGTTTATCCTGCACCATTTCTGCACTGATTCCTGTTAGCTGTGTGTTGAAATAATCAAAGCTCGTTTCAGGATTGATGAGAGAATAGAGCTTTCTTGTAATCATTCCGTCTTCAATTATCGTAATACCGATTGCACTCATACGATTGTTAAAACGATTCGGCGTTTCAACATCAAAAGCAATATATCTTGACATTGTGTTTCTCTTTTCCTGCTGATTCATTTTTTTATTATATCACGATTTGAATGATTATGTAAATATATAATTCGGTATGGCATAGGGACAAGATGCTTTTGCATAAATTTCGTTGAGGCGAGTTCTGTGAAAACGAAAGTGATTCTGGAAGGTCAAAACAAATATGCAAAGCAGGAAAACAAAGAATTTGAAAAAGCGTATATGAGGGCAATGCTGATAGCTCTTTTAGAAGATAAAAAAATCACTAAAGCACAATATGATGAGTGCAAAAGACGGCTGAAGATTGAATAAAAATGCAATTATTTCATAAAAGCCGAATCTTTAAGATGTTCTGAATATAATGTGCATTAGAGAAAGGGGTTAAAATATGCTTGAAATGGATGATAGGGTTAAGCGTGTGGCTGCTTATTGCCGAGTTTCTACGGACAAGACGGATCAGGCAAATTCGCTTGAAAGCCAGCAGCAGTTTTTCAACGAATATATAAGGCGAAACCACCTGTGGGAGCTTTATGATATATATGTTGATGATGGTATTTCTGGCACGAATACGAAAAAGCGTGCTGCATTCAATCAGATGATTGAGGATGCAAAGAGCGGTAAATTCGATTTGATTATCACAAAGGAAATCAGCCGGTTTGCGAGAAATATTCTTGACAGCATCAGCTACACAAGAGAGTTGAAAGCACTTGGAATCGGCGTGATTTTTTTGAACGACAACATCAACACCCTTGACAGTGATGCAGAAATGCGCCTTGCATTTTTGTCCACAATGGCACAGGAGGAAAGCAGAAAAACAAGCGAACGTGTGAAATGGGGACTGCGCAGGCAGATGGAAAAGGGTGTTGTTCTCGGCAGGGATATGCTGGGCTATGATGTGCGTGACGGCAAGCTGATTATCAATGAAGGGGGAGCTGAAACCGTAAGACTGATTTATCACAAATTTCTTGACGAAGGCAAGGGTGCTCATAGGATTGCAAAGGAACTGCGTGAAGAGAGAGTCAAGACGTCTACTCGAATGAAAGACTGGTCGTATACAGTGATTCTCCGCATACTGCGAAATGAAAAATACTGCGGTGATTTGGTTCAGCAAAAGACCTACACGCCTGATTATCTCACGCACCAAAAGAAACGGAATTACGGCGAGATTGAAACGATAACAATCAAAAATCATCACGAGCCGATTATACCTCGTGAACGCTTCGAGGCTGTGCAGAGCGAGCTGGAAAGACGCAAGCCGTCGCAAAGTACAGTAAAAGCCTTTGCAAACAGATATGCACTGTCCGGCAAAATTGTCTGCGGTGAATGTTCAGCAGGCTTTGTAAGACGGCAGAAAAAGCGAAAAGACGGCACAATGAATGTGAAATGGGTGTGTGTTGAAAGTCAGAAAAACGGCAGTAAACACAAAGAAAAAGACGGAACTGCTGTGGGATGCACAACAAATTCCATCAATGACAAGGATATAAAAGAGATTCTGCAGACAGTAGTTGCAGATGCAATGCTGAGCCGAACGGACATTATTAACACACTTTTGCGGACTGTAGAAAGCGTTGTAAAAAGTGTGAGTGGCAATGATAACACTGAACATTTTCAGAATGAAATTGCCAAGTGCGAGGACAAGAAAAAGAAACTGCTTGATATGTGCCTTAACGGATATATTGAGGCAAAAGCGTATAGGGAAGTCTGCGATGATTTAAGCCGTCAGATTGCAGACTTTGAGCAGAAACTGATTAAAGAGAAGAGCAATCAGCAGATGTTTGCCGACAAGGAAAGAATCATTGCTGATATAAAAGAATATGTAAATGCTATATCAACAGGCGAGGAGTGGAACGATGCATTCTATAGAAACATTGTTGACAGAATCGTTGTTTACAAAGGCAGAAAAATGGATATTCATCTTAAGCTGATGCCTGAAAAGTGGCAGGGCAAAATCCTTGCAGGAGCACAGGAAATCAAGGCATACGAGCGCATAAAGCACTCTTGTGTGTGCTCTGAACCTATATCTGTCAGTAAGCCTTTCAGTTCAGGATATGGCATTGAATAACGCTGGGAGAGATAGCGCAGTGATGCACCGAGCTCACCGTCGGGTCCGCCGTATTGGGATATGATAATAGATGCGGCTTTTGGGTCAGGATTTTTTATATTTATAGGATATTGTAATTTTTTTACATAATTAAACATAGCTTCAGCTCCTTAAATTTCTGTTACATTCTATGCTGTGATTGAACAGATGCCACAAAACAATCAAATTCAGGTTTATATGCTTTGTTGCATTTCAGAATATAAAAATAACCTCAGATGTTTTGCATCTGGGGTTATTTTTATTCAGGCTATTCAGTTTGGTGTTATATATTATTTTTAGTTTTAAAATTATCAATTACAATATGATATCTGTCATATGCTTTTTTTACGGCATCGTCCCAGCTTATATAGATATCACTCTGTGCTTTTTTACCGACACGCTTAATAAGCTCTTTATTGTCCATTATTTTTGAAAGAATGGATGCAATTGAATGTGCACTTTCCATACAGAGAAAGCCTGTCTCACCGTCGGTGATTCCCTCTGCTGCACAGCTTGAGCGAATCAGAAGACTTGGAGTAGCGCAGGCAGCTGCCTCTCTGACAACAAGTCCGTTTGTATCAAATACTGACGGAAAAAGAAGTATATCGGAAATACCGTAATATCCCTGTATTTCCTGCCTGTCAAGTATCTGACCTGTCCAAATTACATTGTTTCGGATTCCTGCTTTTACAATATATCGTTTAATTGCATTTTCATCAGCACCAAAGCCGAGCATAATCAGTTTGAAGTCTTTACCTTCATTTTTAAGCTTAGCACAGGCATCGAGAATCAGCTGTATGTTTTTGTACCAAATCATTCTTCCGCAATAAAGAAATACAGGTGTATTTTCAGGTATATTATGCTTTCTCTTAATCATTGCGGTATCTGATTCGGATACATCGGTAATGGGGAGGTCGCAGCCGTTTGGCATTACGATATAATCGCCTTTATATCCTATCTTTCTGAGGGAATCTACAGTACCCTTGCTGGTTACCCATACTTCGTCAGCCGCATTTATATTATTGCATAAAAAATGATAAGCAAAATCCTTTGCAGGCTTTGTGGGTACACGCTTGTCGATATCATATTCATATTTGGTATGATATGTAAGTACAACAGGAATTTTCTTTTTTTCAGTAACACGGCGAAAATAATAGCTTGTGGCAAGGGGTGCGTGTGAGTGAAGTATGTCAAAATTCATATCAATTATCGCCTGATGCAGTTCATCCTTGAATGGCCAGCCGACGCTGTAGCCTTCCTTGGAAGGAATCCATAAGCTCTTATATCTGAATATCTGATAATCATATTTATAGTCAAGCTGATTCGGATTTTTTGGAGTTATGATAACTGCCTCACCATGCTGACGGTTAATTTGATCTGCATAGTTTTGTGCAACATTGCTTATTCCGTCAGTGGTAGGGGGGAAGGCATCTGTGCCTATACCGACCTTTAGTTTGTTTTTCAAAAAATGATTCCTCACTTATCAAATGTTATTTGAATCATTCTATCATAAAAGATGTTTTATGTAAATATGATACAATATAATTTACTATGCGTTAATTATTTTAAAATATCTCTTGATTAAGTTTTAAAGATAATTTATAATAAAAATGTATATTGTTTGGAGACAGAATCTATATTTATAGCTTTATCTTCTGAAAGGAGAATATATGGGTCAGACTTATTCTGTATCACTTGAAAAGATAATTGAATTACATAATCTTGAAGTTGTGTACCTTCCCAAAGAGGCAGAAAAAATATTGATTACTACAGCAGAAATCAACAGACCCGGCATTGTGTTAACCGGATATACTGATTATTTTGATCCACTGCGGATTCAGATTCTTGGTTGGACTGAGCTCGGCTTCCTTCTGAATATGAATGATGATGAGCGTGAAAAGGCTCTCGGCTACTGGCTCAGCCTCAGACCTGCAGCAGCTGTGGTTACAAGAGGACTGGAGATACCGGATTATTTTGTTGAAGCCTGTAAGAAATATGAGGTTCCGCTTCTTAAAACGCAGGAGGAGACATCACCGTTTCTTGCTGCTCTGATTGCTTATCTAAATAAAGAGCTTGCTCCGAGAATTACAAGACACGGCGTTCTTGTTGAGGTGTATGGCGAGGGTGTTCTGATTACCGGTGAAAGCGGTGCAGGTAAGAGTGAGGCAGCCATTGAGCTTATAAAGCGTGGCCACAGACTGATTGCAGATGATGCGGTTGAAATAAGAAAAATCAGTGATAAAACACTTATGGGCAATTCGCCCAGCAATATCCGCCATTTCGTTGAGCTGCGCGGCATAGGCATTATTGATGCAAGGCGTATATTCGGTATGGGTGCTGTTAAGCCCAGCGAAAAGATTGATATGGTTATTCAGCTTGAGGCTTGGGATTCAACAAAGGCGTATGACAGACTCGGACTTGATAATGAGTATGCCAATATACTTGATGTCAGAGTTCCTGCAATTACGGTTCCGATTACTCCCGGACGTAACCTTGCCGTTATTGTTGAAACAGCGGCGATGAATAACCGTCAGAAAAAAATGGGATATAATGCGGCAAAGGATCTTATGATAAGTCTTGGCATGGAAGAAATGCAGCCGCAGGATATAGAAGTAGATGTTTGGCAAAGCTAAAGAGGAGGAAATAAGTTATGTATAGTATTGGTATTGATCTCGGAGGAACAAACATTGTTTCATCTGTTGTAAATGATAAGTATGAGATTGTTGCAACATCAAAGACAGCAACAAACAGTCCAAGAAGTGCTGAGGAAATTTTTGATGATATTGCAAAGGTATCATTTGAGGCTGTTGAAAAAGCAGGTATCACAATGAAGGATATTGATTCAGTCGGTCTCGGTACTCCTGGTACTGTAAACGGTGATGGCATTATTGAGTTTGCAAATAATCTTGTTTTTAATAATGTTCCTGCAAAACAGATGCTGATTGACAGATTAGGCAATGAAAGAGTTTTCATTGAAAATGATGCAAACTGTGCAGCACTTGGAGAGGCTTATGCAGGTGTGGGCAATGGTGCAAAGGATTTTGTTGCCGTTACGCTTGGTACAGGTGTAGGCTCAGGTATTATTGTTGACGGTAAGATTGTGAACGGTGTAAACTTTGCCGGCGGCGAGTGCGGTCATATGGTCATTAATGTTGATGGTGAGCAGTGCACCTGCGGACGTAAGGGCTGCTGGGAGGCTTATGCATCAGCTACGGCACTGATCAGACAGACAAAAGAGGCTATGGAGGAAAATCCCGATTCTGTTATGCATCAGCTTGCGGCTGAAGAGGGCAGGGTTTCAGGCAGAACAGCCTTTGATGCAATGCGTAAGGGCGATATTGCAGGTATTAAGGTTGTTGACCAGTATATAAAATACGTTGCCTGCGGACTTATCAATCTTGTCAATGCATTGCAGCCTGAGGTTATCTGCGTCGGTGGCGGTATCTGCAATGAGGGTGAAACGCTTATGAAGCCGCTTCGTAAATATATTGAGGCAGAAAGATATTCAATTTACAGTAAAATTCAGACTAAGATTGTTAAAGCACAGCTTGGCAATGATGCAGGTGTAATCGGTGCAGCAATTCTTGGTAAGGTGAAAGACTGATTGGTGATTGTATTTGACAGAATTAATTGAACTTTGTAAGAAAATAAATTGTGAATATGTGCAGAATGAGCCGATGTCAAAGCATACTACCTTTAAAATCGGAGGAAACGCATCACTTGTTGTTTATCCTGAAAATGAGGAACAGATAAGTGAGATTGTTAAAACGGCAAAAACGGCAGGAATCCGATTAATCACTGTCGGTAATGGTTCAAATCTGCTTGTGGACGATGATGGTATTGATGCTTGTGTTATGATCCTTGATGAGCATTTTTCCGATATAAGGCTTATTGATGATGAGACTGTTTACGCAAGTGCAGGTGCAATGCTTATCAAGGTTTGCCGCTTTGCATATGAAAACGGACTTTCAGGTCTGGAGTTTGCGTACGGCATTCCCGGTACCTGCGGCGGCGGTGCATTTATGAATGCAGGTGCATACGGCGGAGAAATGAAGGATGTGCTGGTTAAGTGCAGTCATATTGATAAGGACGGAAATATCGGCTGTCTTGAAAACGATGATTTGAAGCTGTCTTACCGCCATTCGGCATATTATGAAAATGACTGTATTATTACAGGCTTGTATCTTAAGCTAAAAAAGGGAGACAAGGCTGAAATCAAGGAAAAAATGGATGATCTTATTTCACGAAGAAGAAATAAGCAGCCTCTTGAATTTCCGTCAGCAGGTTCAACTTTTAAAAGACCTGAGGGGTATTTTGCGGGTGCTCTGATAGAGGAATGCGGTCTCAGGGGCAGAAGTGTAGGCGGCGCACAGGTGAGTGAAAAGCATTGTGGCTTTGTGATTAACAAGGGCGGTGCTACCTGCAAGGATGTTTTGGAGTTATGTAAAATATGCAGTGATACTGTATATGATAAAAAAGGCGTAAAGCTTGAAATGGAAATCAGAGTGACTAAATAATAAAAAGAGGTGTAGGATTTTGGAAAAGGAATTAGTTGTACTTACAGGTGTAAGCGGAGCAGGTAAATCAACCGCTATGAAATTTTTGGAGGATGTCGGATTTTACTGTATTGACAATATGCCTCCTGAACTTATGGCAACATTTGTCAGCATTCTTTCAAAGGGCGATGAATACCCTAAGGTTGCAATTGTAACCGATGTGCGTTCAAATTATGTTTTTCAAAATCTGATTGAAAGCCTTAATGAAATAGAAGATTACGGCTATATCATAAGAGTCATTTATCTTGATGTGAATGATAAAGAGGCTCTCAAACGCTATAAGCTGACAAGAAGAAAGCATCCGTTCGCTGATAAATTCAACGGCAGTATCTCACAGGCAATTGCTTATGAAAAGGAGATACTTTCTTCACTCAGAGGACGTGCAGACCACGTGATTGACACATCGGATTTGGATGCTGTTAAGCTGCGTGAAAGACTGACTCAGATACTGCTCGGCAATGACAGTGAGATTATGAATATTTATTGTATGTCCTTCGGCTTTAAGCACGGTATTCCGTCGGAGGCTGATTTTGTAATTGATGTACGCTGTCTCCCTAATCCGTATTGGGTTGACTCTCTGAGAAATAAAACAGGCCTTGATAAGGAAGTAAAGGATTATGTATTTTCCTTTAATGAGTCAACAGAGCTTTTGAACAAACTGATCAGTCTGCTGGACTTCCTTAATCCGCTTTACATAAAAGAGGGAAAAAGCCAGATTGTTGTTGCTATCGGATGTACAGGCGGTAATCACAGAAGTGTGGCTATTGCCGAAGCACTGAAGGAGCATTTTTCAAAAAAATGGGACAATGTTTCTGCAAATCATAGAGACATTGACAGAAGATAATGAACAGACGTGTTCATATGTGGGGCGGTTTTGTATCGTCCCAATATTAATAAATAGTTAAGAGTAGGTAAAATGTCTTTTTCACAGGATGTAAAAAACGAACTTCTTCAAATTGAATATGAGAACAGCTGCTGCGAAAAGGCACTGCTTTACGGTCTTCTTATTTTCGGCAAAAGCTTTTCATTTTACGGAATCAGTATGCAGACTGAAAATGAGGGGATAGCTCAGCTGTATAAAAGCCTGATAAAAAAGTATTGCAATGTTCAATGTGACATTCATGTTTCACCCAAGGGCAGGAGCTTTTCCATTAATATTGAGGATGAAAGCAGCTGTGATAAAATTCTCGGTGCCTTTGGACACAATGACAGAGGCAGCCTGAAAATAAATCACGCGAATTTCGACTGCCAGTCCTGTATAAATGCATTTCTTGCAGGTGCATTTTTGTCCTGCGGTACTGTGTCAGACCCCAAAAAGGATTATCATCTGGAATTCACAGTGCCGTTTATGAACCTTTCGAAAAGCCTTGTAACTTTTCTGGAGGAGACGGAGCTGTCTCCAAAGCTTTCAAACAGAAAGGGATATAATATAGTATATTTCAAGGGCAGCGGTGCGATTGAGGACTGTCTTTATCTTATGGGTGCATCATCGGCTATGTTTGAAATGATGAATATTGAAATTGTTAAGGATTTCAGGAATAAGGCAAACCGAACCGCCAACTGTGAAACTGCCAATATTGAAAAAACAGTTAAGGCAAGTTATGTTCATATTGAGGCGATAGAAAGGATAGAAAGCACAAAAGGACTTGACTATTTAAAAAAAGATCTTAAGGAAATGGCAATTCTGAGACGTGATAATCCCGAATTATCACTTGCTGAATTGTCAAAGCTCAGTGGTATGTCCCGTTCCGGCGTTAATCACAGGCTCAGGCGTATCGTCGAAATTGCGGACAGTATTAATAATTAAAGGAAGAAAATCATATGTTTACTCATTTGCACACACATACGGAATTTTCTCTGCTTGATGGTGCCTGCCGTATTGAGCAGCTGATCAGTCGTGCGAAGAGTCTTGGAATGCAGTCTCTTGCTATTACTGATCATGGTAATATGTATGGGGCTGTTGATTTTTATAAGGCGTGCAAAAAAGAGGGGATTAAACCGATTATAGGCTGTGAGGTCTATGTTGCAGCACGTACACGCTTTGATAAGGATAAGGTGCTTGACAAGGAGTATAACCATTTAATTCTTTTGTGTAAAAACGAAACAGGCTATAAAAATCTTATAAATATGGTGTCAAAGGCTTTTACAGAGGGCTTTTATTTCAAACCGAGAATTGACCATGATTTGCTGGAAAAGTACAGCGAGGGTCTTATCTGTCTGTCTGCCTGTCTTGCAGGTGAAATACCGCAGGCAATTTTGCAGAAGGATTATGAAAAGGCAAAGCGTACTGCTTTATGGTACCGTGATGTATTCGGTGAGGGAAACTATTATCTTGAACTGCAGAATCACGGACTGCCTGAACAGCTTTCTGTTAACGAGGGCGTTAAGCGTATTGCAAGGGAAACAGGCATTCCTCTTGTTGCCACAAATGATGTTCATTATATTGAGCAAGCGGATGCTAAAATTCAGCAGGTGCTTATCTGCATTGCAACAAACCACGTTATCGGTGATGATACCGGACTTGAATTTCACTCCAATGAGTTCAATCTCAAGAGTGAGGAGGAAATGAGAGAACTGTTTTCCGATGTTCCTGAAGCCATTGACAATACACAGAAAATTGCAGAGCAATGTAATTTTGATTTTGAATTCGGAACAACCAAGCTTCCATACTATGAAACCCCTGATAATATGAATCATTTTGAGTACTTTAAAATGCTCTGTATGCAAGGGATGAAAAAACGGTATGGTGAAAATCCGCCGAAGGAATACTACGACAGGCTTGAATATGAGCTTGATACAGTGGAAAAAATGGGTTATACCGACTATTACCTGATCGTGGCAGACTTTGTATCCTTTGCGAAAAGCAAGGATATTCCTGTAGGACCGGGCAGAGGCTCAGGTGCAGGCTCCATTGCGGCATACTGTATGGGTATAACCGATCTTGACCCAATGAAATATAATCTTCTCTTTGAACGATTTCTCAATCCTGAGCGTGTTTCCATGCCGGATTTTGATATCGACTTCTGCTATGAGAGAAGAGGAGAGGTAATAGACTATGTAACCGAAAAATACGGCGCTGACCACGTGGCACAGATTGTCACCTTTGGTACACTTGCCACACGTGCGGCAATACGCGATGTGGGCAGGGCAATGGGTATGCCGTATGCTGCTGTTGATGCAGTAGCTAAGCTTGTGCCCAATGATTTCCATATCTCAATTGACCAGGCTGTAAAAAAGTCTAAGGAGCTTTCTGACCTTATACGTGAAAATCAGCAGGTCAATGAGCTGATTGAAACTGCAAGAAAGGTTGAGGGTATGCCGAGAAATACCTCAACGCACGCAGCAGGTGTGGTAATAACGCACGACCCTGTGTCAACCTATGTGCCTCTGGCTACGAATGACGGTGTACCTGTTACGCAGTATATTATGACCACGCTTGAAGAGCTGGGACTGCTTAAGATGGATTTTCTCGGATTAAGAACGCTGACCGTTATCGACGATGCTTCAAAGGCAGCAGGCATTGATATTGATGCAGTTTCAATCAATGATTCTGAAGTTTACAAATTATTTGCAAGAGGGCAGACAGAGGGTATTTTTCAGTTTGAATCCTCAGGTATGAAGCAGATGCTGACCAATCTGAAGCCTACAGCACTGGAGGATTTAATCGCTGCCACATCACTGTACAGACCGGGTCCTGCAAAACAGATTGATACCTTTGTGGAGAATTCACACAATCCTGAAAAGGTAAGATATATCACTGATAAGCTGAGACCGATACTTGAAAACACTTACGGATGTATGGTGTATCAGGAGCAGGTTATGCAGATTTTCCGTGAGCTTGCAGGCTATTCCTATGGACGAGCTGATATTGTACGCCGTGCAATGAGCAAGAAAAAAATTGCGGTTATGGAGCAGGAGAGGGAAACCTTTATTGCAGGCTGTGGGAAGAATGGCATAGATGAATCCGCAGCAAATTCTATTTTTGACCAGATGTCGGATTTTGCAAAATACGCTTTTAACAAATCCCACGCAGCCTGTTATGCACTTGTTGCCTATAGAACGGCATATCTGAAATGCCATTATCCTGCACAGTTTATGGCGGCACTTATGACATCTGTGCTTGATCAGTCAAATAAAATTGCACGCTATACTGCTGAGTGCAAGCGTATCGGCCTGAGACTCGGACCGCCTGATATCAATTCTTCGATGAAAGGTTTTACTGCTAACGGAAGAGTTATCAATTACGGACTTCTTGGTATAAAGAATGTCGGCTCTGATTTCATAGATGATATCGTTGAGGAACGTAAAAACGGCAGATTCATTGATTTAATGGATTTCTGCAAACGTATGCAGGAGGGGCATTTTAACCGACGTGCGGTTGAGAGTCTGATCCGCTGCGGTGCAATGGACTGCTTTGGCGGCAACAGACGTCAGATGCTCCAGGCTCTGCCTTCTCTCATCACGAATCTTGAAAATTACAGACAGAGCACACGCTACGGACAGGTTGGATTTTTTGACTTGGGGCAGGGGGACATTATGTCACTGGATTTTGAAATGCCTGATGTATCTGAATTTCCTAAGGCAGAGCTTCTTAAAATGGAAAAGGAAATGACAGGCCTGTATCTTTCCGGACATCCTATGGATAAATATGCCGATATCTGCAGAAATTCAGGCTATGCCTATACGATTGATCTGATTGAGGCGGAAAAAGATACGATGTCTAAATATAAGGACAAGAGCGTGGTAAAGCTTTGCGGTATCATTACCCATGTTACGCTTAAGCAGACAAGAAACGGCGGTACAATGGCATTTGTGACTGCTGAGGATTTGTATGGCTCGATTGAAATTATCGTTTTTCCTAAGACTCTGGAAAAGTATTCAGAGCTTATTTATGAAACAAGCGTTATAAGTGTTGTCGGCAATCTTTCTTTAGAAGAGCAGAAGGATGCGAAAATACTGGCTTCGGAAATATCGCTTCCACCGTCAGGCAGTAATAATGCAGCCGAAAATGTACCTGTAAAGAAAAAAAGAAAGCTTGGTCTGTTCCTGAGATTTCAGAATGAACAGGACGATAATATAAGGCTTGCCAAAAGAGTAACAACGATTTTTGACGGAACAATTCCGCTTTATTTCTACTATATTGATAGTGGTCGATATGAGCTTCAGCCGAGAAATGATTTTGTTGAGGTCAATGAAACTGAACTCAGGGAGCTCAAAAGAATACTCGGTGATGAAAATGTTGTATATGTTGGGTAGGCAGTAATCATTATTTTTTATTAACAATGTAAAATATATAGCTAATGAAAAGACAAGACTTGACTTTTTAGCTCAGTAATATTAAAATATAATGTATTATGTTATCATTTTTAGGTATAGGAGGATACTAATTATGAAAACAATTGCGGTATTAACAAGCGGAGGAGATGCTCCGGGCATGAATGCTGCAGTTCGTGCAGTTGTTCGTACAGCTTGTAAAAACGGCATAAAGGTATACGGCGTAATACGCGGTTATAACGGACTTATAAACGGTGACTTTATTGAGATGGATCTGCGCACTGTTTCGGATATAATCAATAGAGGCGGTACAATTCTTTACTCAGCACGCTCAGTTGAATTTTCTACTGAAGAGGGTATGCGCAAGGCGATTCGTACCTGTCAGGAGTGGGGAATCGAAGGCGTGGTTGTTATCGGCGGTGACGGTTCTTTTCGCGGTGCGAGAGATTTATCTGAAAGAGGTATTCCTTGCGTTGGTATTCCGGGCACAATTGATAATGATATTGCCTGCTGCGATTATACAATCGGCTATGATACCTGTCTGAATACAATTATGGAAATGGTTGACAGGCTTCGTGATACCAGTGAAAGCCATGACCGCTGTACTGTTGTTGAGGTTATGGGCAGACGTGCAGGTTATCTTGCTCTGAATGCCGGTATTGCTGTCGGTGCTACAGCTATTCTGATTCCGGAAGTGGAATTTGATATTGACAAGCACGTTATTGAACGTATGGAAAGCACGCAGAGAACAGGCAAAAAGCACTTTATCATCATTGTTGCTGAGGGTGTTGATGTTGACGTTGATGAGCTTGCAAAGGAAATTCAGGCTCGTACAGGTGTTGAGTCACGTTCAATGACACTCGGTCACGTTCAGCGCGGCGGATATGCTACAGTTAAGGACAGAGTTATGGCAACCCGTATGGGCAACTATGCAGTTAAGCTTCTTATGAACAATATCGGTAACCGTGTTGTTGCTGCTCAGAAGGAAGAGGTTGTTGATTTCGACATCTTTGAAGCACTCAATATGAAAAAGTCAATTGATATGGAGCTTTATGATATAGCTCACGAGGTTTCAATTTAATCTACATAAATAAAAAAGACTTGTTATTGCATTTTATTTAATATGCTTTAATAAGTCTTTTTTGTTGTTATCGTATTTGCATTATATTGAAGCAGGTAAATATATATGATATAATGTAAAAAATATTGAAAATGAAGGAGAAACAAAATGGCAGACAAGACAAAACAAAAAAATCACACAGATGCGGATTATTCATTGGAGGCAGTGCCAAAGAATAATCGAAAGAAATTTTGGCCGATGTTTTTCATTATGCTCGGCTTTACCTTTTTCTCTGCAAGTATGTCGGTAGGTGCCAAACTCGGTAACGGACTTGACCTGAAAGGCTTTGTTCTTTCGGTGCTTATTGGCAGCACAATATTGAGTGTGTATACAGGCGTTCTCGGATATATTGGCAGCAAAACAGGTATGTCATTGGATTTACTTGCGCAGCGCTCCTTTGGTAAATACGGTTCATTCCTTCCGTCGGCACTTATAACCTTTACACAGATTGGCTGGTTTGGTGTAGGTGTTGCAATGTTTGCAGTTCCTGCAGCAGATGTACTGCACGTAAGTCCGATTCTTCTTGTTGCAATCGCGGGTATATGTATGACTGCGTCTGCCTATTTCGGTATTAACGGACTTGAAATTGTAAGCTATATTTCTGTTCCTTTAATAGCAGTTCTCGGTATATATTCTATGGTAACTGCAACGAATGACGGTGGGGGCCTTGTGCAAATTTTTGCCAAGAATACAGGGGAGTTAAGTGTATTTGCCGGTGTGGGACTCGTTATCGGCTCCTTTGTAAGCGGCGGAACGGCTACTCCTAATTTCACTCGTTTTGCGAATTCCAATAAAAACGCTGTTATCACCACTGTTATCGCTTTCTTTATCGGCAATACTCTGATGTTCTCCTTCGGTGCAGTGGGTGGTGCATTCACAGGCAAGGATGATATTTTTTATGTTATGATTGCACAGGGGCTTCTCGTTCCTGCATTGATTGTACTCGGTGCAAATATTTGGACAACGAATGATAATGCTCTTTATACCTCAGGTCTCGGTCTTTCAAATATTACGAAGGTGCGCAAAAAACCAATGGTTCTTGTTGCAGGTGCAATCGGTACAGTAACAGCAATATGGCTTTACAACAATTTTGTTTCTTTTCTTAATATCCTGAATGCAACGCTTCCTCCTGTCGGTGCGATTATTATGCTTGACTTTTTCCTCAATAAGGAAAATTATACAGAGGATTCCGTTGTAAATACCAAAGTGAATATCGGTTCTGTGCTTGGCGTAATTGCCGGTGCACTTATGGGAAATCTTGTTCACTGGGGTATTGCATCCATGAATGCAATGGTAACAGCGTGTGCAGTTTACCTGATTTTCAGAGTAATTACTAAGGCAAAGAAAGGAAATAAATAATTATGTTATTTAAAAATGCACGAATTGAAAATGCAGAGGTAACATCCGATTTTCGTATTACTGACGGCAAGTTTGATTTAATTGCTTCGGATATTGAACCGTTGCCGGGTGAAGAGGTAGTTGATTTAGGCAAAAAGCTTGTGCTCCCTCCATTCATTGAATCACACGTACACCTGGATACCTGCCTTACAGCCGGTGACCCTGTATGGAATCAGTCAGGCACTCTTTTTGAAGGTATTGAGTGCTGGGGTAAGCGTAAGGACAAGCTCAGCAAAGAGGATATACGTGACCGCGTAAAGCGTGCAGTAAAGATGCAGGCAGCTCACGGTGTGCAGTTTGTACGTACTCATGTTGATGTAACCGATCCCTCTTTGATTGCAATGGAAACGATGATTGAACTGCGTGAAGAACTCCGTGATGTTATGGATATTCAGATTGTTGCTTTTCCGCAGGAAGGCATTTTCAGCTATCCTAACGGTAAGCAGCTTATGATTGATGCGGTTAAGCTTGGCGCAGATGCTGTCGGTGCCATCCCTCATTTTGAGTTTACAAGGGAATACAGTGTGGAATCTCTCAATTTTGCAATGCAGCTTGCAGCTGAAAACGATAAGCTTGTTGATGTTCATTGTGATGAAATTGATGATGAGGCATCAAGAGGACTTGAAACCGTTGCCGCAAGAGCTCTGGAGCTTGAGCTTTTCGATAAGGTCACTGCAAGCCATACAACCGCTATGCATTCATATAATAATGCTTATGTCGTTCGCTTAATGAGACTCCTTAAAATGAGCAAAATCAATTTCGTTTCCAACCCTCTTGTGAATACGCATCTTCAGGGCAGAATGGATACTTATCCGAAACGCAGAGGTGTAACACGTGTCAAGGAGCTTACAAATGAAGGCATAAATGTATCCTTTGGTCACGATGATATTTTTGATCCCTGGTATCCTTTGGGAACAGGAAATATGCGTGATGTCGTATTTATGGGATTACACGTTTGTCAGATGATGGGCTATGAGGATATCATGAATTCATATAAGTTTATCACAACAAATGCTGCACGTACGCTGCATCTGGGAGATCAGTACGGCATTGAAGAGGGGAGACCTGCAAGCTTTGTTGTCTTGGATGCTGAGAATTATTATGATGCACTGAATACAAATGCAGCGGTTCTCTTTTCCTATAAAAAGGGGAAAAAGATAGCACAGACAACTCCTTGTAAAAAAGAAGTTCTCTTTTAAATAATAAAAAGGCTGCAGCTTGAAACATCATTTTGCAGCCTTTTTCATATGCTTGTCATATCAGTATTGTATAAATTAAAAAAATCTAAAAAATATGTAATAATCATCTTGACATTATCATAAATTTATGCTAATATTATTCAGCAATACAGATACAGAGGTATAGTGTAACGGTAACACTCCGGACTCTGACTCCGTCATTTAAGGTTCGAATCCTTATACCTCTGCCAAAGTTGGACAGTTCATTCTGAACTGTCCATTATTTTTCGAGTTTTGGCACATTTTTGCACCTTTTCAGGTGCTTTTTTAGTTTTAGTATTCATTTGCATTTTTTATTACAGACCATTCTGAGACTTTGGGAGACTCACAAAATCGCCAAATGTTGCCAATTCGGTGAGAGATTTCCGAGAGATAAAGACAAGGAACTTTTCAATCCCTTGCCTTTACCTTTTTGTTTCGCGACTATCGAAGCGTGCATTTCCGCAACACAATACATACCACACTTTGCTTTCAAAGTCCAGATAATTATTGAATTAAATTTAACTTGTGTTATAATTTAATTATTGAAACAAATTTGCAAATTGGGATTTGTTTAGAAAACATTATATTGAGGAGGTGAATCTATGTTTAGAATAACTCACAGTGATGCAATTGTGTTGGAGTCTGAAGTTCGTAGATTATTTAATTGTGACCGAGCTGGAGTATCCGGATTGGCAGATGCTGACAACTTTGAATCACGTCCTATGGATGCTGCAGTTATGGTTGTATCTTATATTTATGCAAAAGAACTACAAAGCAACGAAACACAATTTGATGAATTTTTAAGTAAATATGATACTATTTTTAGATATCCTGAAGAAAATGATGCTGAGCACGAGGTCGGTAATTATATAAAGGAATTATCAAAAATTATTGATGAATATATAAATTACTAAGTTTTTATATTGTTTGTCATCAAAATTTGAGGTAGGGGTGGTTCAAATTTTGAACGCCCCTACTTCTTTTCTGTTCTTTATTCATTAACAGCTTTTTGTTCTTTTTGATTTGCATATTCTGCTAATCTTTTTCTGTTTTGTTCGAACACTTCGTCTACCATATGAGTGTAGATTTTTGCAGTTACGGATATATCTGAATGTCCCATCAATTCTTTTGCAACATTCAGTGGTACACCTGCAGCTTGGCAGTCTGTACAGAATGTATGTCGTAATAGATATGGCTCAAGGTCAGGTGCGAGTGTTGATTTGGTTATCTGATTTCTATATACTGTTGCACCATTAGCGATGTCCATCTCTCTGCAAAAATTGTGCCATGCGTGGTAAAATGCGTTTTCATCAAGTGGCAGTTTGTGATTTTTGTATCGTACAAATACATATCTGTCATTAAAACCTTTGAGCTTGTGTTCTATCAATGCTGATTTGAGCTGTGGTGGAATCGGTATCTTTCTGCCCGTTCCAGCTTCGGTTTTAGATTTGCCGACAGTCAATATGCTGTTTTCAAAGTCTAACCAATCCCATTCCATTCGGCGAATTTCAATCGGTCTGAGTCCGCAGTAGAGCATTGTTAATACCATTGTTCCTGCATAATGTGTCTTTGCGGTTTCAAGTATCATTGCTCGTTCTTCGTCCGTTATCGGTCTGCGAGTACCTTGCGTAACACTTGGTAGTACAATATCCTCAGCAGGGCTATCTGGTATCAGTTTTTGCTTTTTAGCCTTACGCATAATTCGTCTTAAGGTCATACGCAATTTTGATACCATTGCCTTACTCTTGCCAACATATTGATTCAGAAATAGTTGGCAGTCATCTTCGTGTATGTCACACAGCTTGTAGTTGGCGAAGTATGGAATAATATGTGTGTAAACATAATTTTTGTAGTTATTTTTATTAACCTGACTGCAGTCTGCATTCTTGACATTCAGTTCGTACCAATTATCAGCGAAATCTTTGAATAGCATATCAGGAAATACACCTTTATGTTTTTCTGTTTCTTTCTGAATGTAGTAATCACGGATTTTATCATCCATAATCTTTCTGCATTCTTTCTCGGATTTTTTGGAACGAGCAGTTAAGACATCGTATTCACCACTATCATTTTTAATTCGTTTTGTCATACGATAGCATATGAAATTACCATTCTTATCGTATAGTTCGTACATAAATTTTACCTCCATATTTTTATTTGTTGCTCTGTGGCAGTGACAACACTACCACAGAGACTTTTCAAAGTCCAGCTAATATAGAGATTATTTATAAACAAATTCGAGTACATCGTAAATGTAATATTTGTTTGTGTTACTGATTCCAGCACAAGGCAAGTTTGAAACTAATTTTCTTGCTGTTTCTCGGCTGATGCCAAGTACTTTACCAACCTGAGTTACATTGAGAAAGCAACCATATTGTGCTGAAATTTCATTTGCCATAGTTTTTAATTCTGCTTTTGTTTTCTTCATAATACCTCCTTACATAGACCAACCAAAACCTTGATTCTGCTCTTGATTGTTGTATTCATTTCTGCAATGAGAAAGCTGTGCTTTTGTAATTTTCAATCCGTGAGCACGCATTTTCTCGATGATTTTATCCATTTCAATATCTTCAATTCCACCATCATAGTAATCATCGTTTGATTCAATTTGTGGAAGATTTGAAAGCATTTCAAAAATATTTTCCATCAATCCGTCAGTACAATTACCTGTTTTTGGTGTTTCGTATGCCAGTATGTCCTCTGCAAGTATTGAATTGCAGCCGCCTAAATCAAAATACATTTCAAGATTTTTCTTTAGTAATCTCTCATCAAATAATTTTGCATCACGACAACGATGACCTTCACTGTCTGTGTAAGTCATATATTTATAGTCAGAATTGAATTTAATATCAATTCCGTGCATACTCATTTTCCAAATGAATTCTTCCATATCACAAGATTCCTGCATCATTTTGATTGCCCAGTATCTGATTTTCAGTTTCCATTTTGGATTTTCATTTCGTCTTGTCTTGGCTTCGGTTGTAACAAATCCATTTTCCTGACATAATTTATTTGAATAATTCTTGATTGCAATTAAATCACTTGGTGATAAATCCATCTTCTTTCCGTCTTTATAACTGACAGAATTTATAATGAAATGGTTGTGCATATGCTTTTTATCAATGTGAGTTGCAACAAGAACTTGGAAATTTGGAAAGCAATGTTCTGCCATTTGCATACCGATTTCGTGACACTTTTCAGGTGTTATGTCATCGTCTTGAGCGAAGGATTGTATCATGTGATAGTAAGTTCTGCCGCCTTGCTTGTTGAAATTATTTCGCACCATTTCAAATTCATCGTAGCAACTTTCAGGCATACAGTCCTTACCACTAATTAATTTACCGAGTGTTTTTTCTTCGTTGCAGATATAGTTTATTCCTATACGAGCAGATATTTTTGCAGAGCTGAATTTAATAATTGCCAAATACCAGCAACCTCCTTTCGCATATCAGTTAAGTCAACAGCACTAGCTTGTCCCATATTAACTGCACGAGTGAGCTGATTTAAGTTGTTACCGATGGCGTTTAGTTCATCTTGTATTCCTGACAGTCCGGGGATAACAAGTATTTCTTTATCCAATGCACAGTCACGAAGATAGGGCGCAAGTGTATCGTATTTGATGAATGCCTTATCTTCAATCATTCTCTTTTCTTCTTTACTTACTCTGAAATTTAATATTTCAGTTCTGTTGTTTTCACTTATATTTTTGTACCTCCGTATTTATATTTGTTGTTTCAAATTAAAGGGGTGCGGGTCTCCCGCTGGCTTTGTTTCGCTGCCATTCGGCGAGCGTAATACAAAGCCGAAACTCGCAGATACTAAAGCATCTACTATCGTATCTGCTTTGGATAAAACAGTAAAAAACATTACTTGTTTCATTTGTTCTTGTGACCTCGACAAATGCTCACAAATAGAATTTTACTACTGTTTTGAGAAGTTTTTGCTTATTCGATTTTTCTTTCTCTTTTTTTGCCGACAGGGACTTTTATTATGAGCAAAGCGAATAACAAGGTTCTGGGTTACCTGTTGCAAATCTTTGATTTGCGTAACAGATCAGGTTCTTATATTGTTCGTCATCATTTTATGAACCGGGGGCGGTTCAAATTTTGCGGACGGTGTAGATGTTGCTTTGTTGTGCATTATCCAAATATCTTTTTGTTACATCTACATAACCTTTGTCTGTCAGACTTTTTATTGCTTTGCGACATGAGTTTTCGCAGATACCACAATAGTGAGCAATGTTAGGTACTGACCAGTAACTTTGATTCTTCTTGTCCTTAGCTTTAGTCAGGAATGAATACACAACAAATTCGTTAGGTGTGAGACCTTCATCAAATATTTTGTTTGGTAATGTGAAATAATTTCCGTTAATGCTATCACCTCCAATCCTGAAATTTAGAAAACAAAAAAGAGCCAAATCTTTTACATACAATCCACCCTTAGTGCATACAGTTGTTTTTCTAACTGTTTTGATAACACTATGGGCAAAAATATGTAAAAAATTTGACTCTATCAATTCTGATTTATTAGGCTTTGAGAATTAAAAGTTTTTCAAAACAAATTTATGCTTTCTTACTTAATCCTGTTGCTGATCTCATGTAGTAAATAGTTTTAATCAGTGATAGCAGTAACTAAAAAAGTTGCCCTTATTCAGTTTTCAATGTATAAAGTTGATATCTTTTACCAACAATATTTAGTTTAGCAAAATATTATTTTATTGTCAATATAAAATTAGACCTATTCCGAGTTAAAGGGAATAGGTCTTTTTAACTTGCAATTTTATCTTTTCAGAGTTATAACACAAGACACTAGTTTTCGTATATTGATATACTTTACGAAAATTAACATTTAAAATTATATAGATATTGTACAGAAAATTTAATTAAAAGTCAATATATTTTTTGCTGAAAAGGAGAGTAAAATGATGAATTCTATCGAAACAAAAATTACACTTTCAAACATTGCCGATGATTGGTTGTTGATGAATAAAAATAAATTCAAGGCAAGCACTTATCAAAGTTATAAATATAAAATTGATAAATATATAAAAACTCATTATGTAGCAGCGTATGATATATTTTCTATAACAGAATTAGATGCAATTAATTTTGTGAATTTACTTGTGGATAAAAAACTATCATCGAAGACAATAAATGATATTATTTCGCTTTTGAATTCTTTATTTGATTTCGCAGAAAAGAGATATAAAATGTTTCATATTAATGTTCCATATGTAAAAAACACTTATAAAGAAATGCGTGTATTATCGGTTTCAGAACAAAAGCATTTGGAACACTATCTCATTCAAGGTATGGATAACTATAAATTTGGAATCTATATTGCATTATATACCGGAATTAGAATTGGTGAATTATGTGCATTAAAATGGTCTGATATTCACGACGGAACAATAAATGTGAATAAGACAGTAATACGATTAAAAGATGGTAATAAAACAAAAATTGTTGTTGATACTCCAAAAACAAATCATTCATTTCGTACTATTCCTATTCCAAATTTCTTAAACAAAATAATTGAGAATAACCGTAAGCAACCTGAACAGTATGTTTTAGCGTCGGATAAGATTTCATTTGTTGAGCCAAGGCTTATGCAAATCCATTTTAAGAAAGCAATATTCAATTGTGAAATATCGGATGCATCTTTTCACACACTTAGACACACTTTTGCTACAAGATGTGTTGAATGTGGATTCGATATTAAATCGCTCAGTGAAATATTGGGTCACTCCAATGTTCAAATCACTCTGAATAAATATGTTCATTCTTCATTGGAACTGAAGCAGTTTAACATGGATAAACTCCAAAAAATAGCCATATGAGTTTTCGTAAAGTATATCACTCTACGAAAATACGAGGATGGTTGTAATGTCAACTGATGTACTAAATTTAAAATGCCGCGGTTGCGGAGCTGCTGTTACAATAAACGATTCTGTTTGCAAGTATTGTGGCGGACCTGTGACAATTTCAACATTTAATAGTGTTAATAGTATGCCACTTCCGATGGTTAATAAGTATGCAAATTCATATAGACAGGATTTACAGAGTAATCCTAACGATATTAGCGCTAACAAGGCAACTGCATATTGTTATCTTAAGCTGAAATTATATGACAAGGCGTTAGAGAGTTTTGAAAAGGCAGTAGAAGATAATTTTGATGATTCAGAGGTTTATTTTTATGCTGCTATTTGTTGTTTAGGTGGTAAGAAGGCATTTTATCAGCAAAAAGCAATAGTAGATAAGGCAATTGAATTCCTGAACGCAGCAATAATGATTGAGCCAAAAGGTATTTATTATTATTTACTTACATATCTTAAATTTGATTTCTACAAAAGAAAATTTTTAAATACGAAACCTACATATCAAGAGACACTTGTATCTGCTAGACAAATGGGAATATCAGATTATGATATTGACCAACTTTATAGTATTATGGAAGTTGAAAGACCTGTTGGTATTTAATTTGGAAAATAGTTTGATTTTTCCATTTAAATGATAATTAAAATTAGAGGAGGATATTCTGATGGCAGAGTATACAAAACAAGACATTAAAAAGCTTTGTAAAGGCAGAACTGAAGAACAAAAGAAGGTTATCAAGTATTTCCTTGGTAGCGGTTAGCCTCTTCAATTGCTTTCTGCATTTTCGGAGGTACATAATCGTTATAGAACTGCTGAGCCTTGTTGCTTACATAATTGGTAACTTGGTTATAACCCTGCTTTGCTTTCTCAACATACTGCTTGCCCTTCTGATAAGCGGCTGAATTTGTAATCCTGCTCTTTATAGGCTGAACAATATGATTGTTTGCCCAAGTTACTGCTGTGTTGGCAGCCTTCTTAACAGGCTGAACAATGTGCTTATTAGCCCAGTTGCCTGCCGCTTTAGCAGCACTCTTAACACTGTTTACTGCATTGCTCCAC
Organism: uncultured Eubacterium sp.; assembly: GCA_910577195.1. GTDB lineage: Bacteria > Bacillota > Clostridia > Oscillospirales > Acutalibacteraceae > Eubacterium_R. The sequence continues at coordinate 113,893 of CAJTLP010000004.1, forward strand.
CAGCCATGACCGCTTGGGTCTGTGATGTTCAGCGGATTGTTGCCGCAGTAGGTGTAAAGATTTCTTGTAATCGGCTTGTCTGTGCTGCCGAGAAGTGTATCTTTTGTAGTGAAACGACCCTGTGAGGAATCATAATATCTTGCACGGAGATACTGTAAGCCTGTTGATGAGTCGGTATATTCAGCATTGTACTGGTATGGATTGTTAAGGGTATTGTTTGACTTGGTTGTGTTGCCGTAAGCATCGTAGCGGTAGGTTATCATACTGCCGCCGCTGTTGCCTGTTAAGCCTGCAACAGAGCCTCTGCCATCATAGAGATAATAACCCTTTGTACCGTTTATGGTTGCACTGTTTCTGCCGTCACCATACTCATAAACATTTGTTGTATTGCCGTTAGCACCAAATTCAGATAATACCTGTGTATATTCTGAATTGATGTCATTGATATAGCCTGTCAGCTCATAGTTGATTGTTGTGTTTTTAGATTCTCACAAAGCAGAGTGGTTACCCACTCTGCTCCGTTTTAATTTAGACCAATTCTATTTGTTTCGGTTTTTATATTTTTTAATAATAATCATAATAATGCTTACTATTAAAACTAATGCATAAATTACATATCTTACAAAAAGAAATGGTCGCTCTGTAATTAAATGTGTTATTAAATCTTTCATGTAAGTTAAATAATTTCCTCAAGGTTGTTCATAGAAGAAGAAACCAGTCCATTGGTTTTCTTCAATAATAGATTTGAATTTTTCTGAAACATATATAATTGGACGTTTTTTTGTACATCTGAAAATATCATACCTATTACATATTTCTTTGTTTAGAAAAGTTTTTTTAGGAATAAAAGTATACATATCATATTGTTCGTCATAAAAATATGTGCTTTTTTTCATGTCATATCCATCAATAAAGTTAGTTATATACATAACAAAATAATTATTGTTTATTTTATTTGAAACAACATCTATTAACTTGATTGGAAAATATTTTATGCCTTCTATTCCCAATTCAATTAGTTTATTCATAACATTTCTATGAATTATAGGCCAACGATTTACATTAAGTAAATAATCGCTTTCTATATTCGATGCTTTTGCACTGTAATAAAACTCAACATTAGGCCAATAATCAAATTCCATTTGAGTAAAAATTGTATTATCAAAAAACCCTTTTTTTATTTCAGGATATTCAATATCTCCTAAGTTTGACTCTTGTGCATAAATAGCATTGGTACCGTTTTTTATTAACTTATCAATACTATCCATATCATATGTTAATTTATAAAACATATTTGAGATTTCTCCTTATTTTCAACCATTTTAATACAATAAATCAGGATTATTTCTAATTACACTTTTTACTCTTTTTTCGAATAAATCTAAAAATACTTCTTGATTACCATTAGCAATTGCATCAATATCATTAAGTTGATCTAAAATAAATTCATGATATTTATTTGGATGTCTTCCTTGATGTGGCAACGATTCTTTATTCCAGTCACCATTTAAATCAAGACCATATTTATCAGTTATCTTTTTAAATTGTTCTGTATATACACTATTTTTATCAGAAACAAAATGATGAACTTGATTTGGTTTTGATGAATTATTTACATTCGGCTTAGGAGTAGGTTTAGGATTTGTTGGTTTAGTTGGAAGTCCAATATCGGCATTGCTTGCAAATTGACCATTCGGTCTGTGCCATCTACCATTTTTATCAAATTTAAAACCATCTTTTAATAATTCTTCAACTTTGGCAGGATCTAAACCTGACTTTTTGGCAATTTCAAGGATTTCGTCAGCATATTTTGTACCTTTGGTTACAAAATCACCAGCAGAGAAAATCATTGATGCAGCAGATAATCCAGCATTTACTAAATCACCTTGTGATAAATACAAGATGGCATTAAGACCATCAGCCGCAGCACCAACATAAGGAACGAAACCAATAACATCAAGAGCAGCGTGAGTGAGGTCCATATAAACACTATGCTGCTTATCACATAATGCTTTTTTCTCCTCAACAGCAATAGCTATCAGTTCTTCAAGCTTTTTACGCCGTTCTTTATTGGTTGTATTTTTTAATTCCTCTTCATACTTTTTAATTTGGTTATCATAATCACGGATTTGATTTCCACGATTGGAAGTGGTTTCAGGAGTTTCACCGGTTACTAAAGTATAAACGGCCTTGGCTGCATCCACTTTAGCCTGTTGATTAGCGCTTTCAACCTCATACATTAACATGAGGAAATCGGATGTTGCATCTAAACCTTTTTTAACACCGTTGTCCCACTTCTCACCGGCTCTCTGACCATCTGACTTACCTTTATTCCAACCACTCTTAAAACCAGATGTGCCTTTACCTGTAACAAGTCCGCCTACACCATCCCATAGTGCACGAGCACCGCCTGCAACAGTTCCGAAGATACCTTTAAAGAACTCTCCTGATGGATCAATCAAGTTAAGAGGATTGTTACAAACATAGGTGTATGGATTGAATGTAATAGGAAGTTGTATAAGACCATAAACAGAGTCTTTAGTTGTAAATCTGCCCTGAGAAGAATCATAGTATCTTGCACGGAGGTACTGTAAGCCTGTTGATGAGTCTGTATACTCAGCATTGTATTGGTACGGATTATTAAGAGTATTGTTTGACTTGGTTGTGTTGCCGTAAGCATCGTAGCGGTAGGTTATCATACTGCCGCCGCTGTTGCCTGTTAATCCTGCAACCGAGCCTCTGCCGTCATAGAGATAGTAACCCTTTGTACCGTTGATTGTGGCGCTGTTTCTGCCGTCACCGTACTCATAAACATTTGTAGTATTACCATTAGCACCAAATTCAGTTAATACCTGTGTATATTCTGAATTGATGTCATTGATATAGCCTGTCAGCTCATAGTTGATTGCCGTGTTGTTGGTTACACCGTTCGGAATCAACATCTCATTCAGAATGACATCTGCATCATATGAGGAATTTGAGGAGTAATAAACATTCTCCGCAGTACCTGCCTGATTTGATACATATTCTGCATTTTTACGGTAATCAAGACGGAATATTCTATCTCCATTGCCATCATAAAGAGCAGCCATAAGGAGTGAGCCGTTCTCTTTTACTGCCTTTAAACGGTTTTCAAATTAGCATATTAGTTTTTTCATAAAGCAGAGTGGTTGCCCACTCTGCTCCGTTGTTTAGTAAATTACAAAACTTTTATTGATTAACTTTTTTCAGAATTAACAATTGTTGTAAGTTTTTCGTTTGCTAATTTCTGTTCTTGAGAAACATATCCTAAATAATAAATACGGCTAATTTGATTTTTATTAAAAAGATATGTCTCATTAGGACTTATATAACCTTCGGGATATAAGACTGCCGAGTAATCATAAATCTGATTATTTTCAGCTTTAGTTTGCAACAATCCGATAATCATTAGTTTTTTTGTCCCATCTCCTACAGTAACAACTGTTCCTATAGGAAGGTATTCTTCATTTTCTAATAATTTATTAGATTGTCGCTCACTCAATTCTTTACTCATTATTATCTCACCTTTATTATCAACAATAGTTTCTGCTGTATTATTAGAACAGCCAGAAAAAGCGATTGCAAAAATAATACATATACAAATAAGGGCAATTTTTTTCGGAGATAATATCACTTGTTTTTTCTCCTTTCAGATAATTCAGTTAATGAATATTCTTGTTTGCAAAAATCACAATAATAAAAATTTTTGAATTCGTACATATCTAAAGGTGTACTTTGAACAGTAGCCTCTTTCCCAACATATTCTTTTTTTACTATTCTTTTTAATTTTCCTCTACAACGAGGGCAAATTTTTTTATTAAATAAAAAATATTTGAATTCATTGGGTTTGAAAACCATTTTTACACCTTTTCTCTTCATATGTATCACCTCTTTTTTATTGTGACATCAAAACCAATACCAATTACTGCTGCAAAATCTGCTCCAAAACCCCATTCACCTTCTTTATAACCTGCATGAGCAGATCCACCAAATGAACCAGCATGTCCTGATACAGTTACTTGAACTTCATGTCCAAGAACTACAATACCAACCGATGCATCGCCAGAAGCAGCTGAAACCATCGCTTCAGCACCAACATATGCATTTATTTCTTGTCCTTTTTTGTCTTTGGTTTGTCGTCCCCCAATATATATACCAGCTTCCGCATTAGCAGCTCCAACTTTTGCATTAACTTCTCCTGAAACACCAAAGTTTTCTGTTCCTGCAAGTCCATCCGCATGTAAATCTGCAACACCTGCATTAGCTTCAACTCCCAAAGAAAGTCCTGGAATTACGTCGTGCTTAGATGTCATGTCTTTATTGTCAGATTCGATTTCACCTGAAAATAACCCAAAATCAGCCACTCCACTAATATCAGCATATAAAGCACTAGTTTCGACCGTACCTTGCAAATCACCATATTGTCCATTTGCTGTACCACGATATCCATATGCATATGCAGTACCCTTTTCTGCACCAGCATTCCAAGTGTCATCTTTATAACTACCTGAATGTGGAGTGTTTTTTAATTTTTCAATTTGTTCTTGTGACCATGATTTAACCTCATTCCACGAGGTATTAATACGGTCTTTTGTAGTACAAACAAATCGCTTAACTTCATCAATAGCCTTTTGAACTTTTGCATTAACATCAGATTTGAAGTAGTTCCATTTGTTACTTACCCAAGCTTTGGTATTGTTATAACTCTGCTTCGCCTGGTTGTACTTCTGCTGAACATAGGATTTTCCTCTGTTGTAAGCATTTGAGGCAGCCTGCTTTGTGTTGCTGATGAAACTCTTAACAGGCTGAACGATATGCGTATTTGCCCAGTTTTTAGCAGTGTTGTAGCCGTGCTTAACTGTATTTACAACCTTATTAGCTGTTCTCTTAACACTGTTAACTGCATTGCTCCACCAGCCATGACCGCTTGGGTCTGTGATGTTCAGCGGATTGTTGCCGCAGTAGGTGTAAAGATTTCTTGTAATCGGCTTGTCTGTGCTGCCGAGAAGTGTATCTTTTGTAGTGAAACGACCCTGTGAGGAATCATAATATCTTGCACGGAGATACTGTAAGCCTGTTGATGAGTCGGTATATTCAGCATTGTACTGGTATGGATTGTTAAGGGTATTGTTTGACTTGGTTGTGTTGCCGTAAGCATCGTAGCGGTAGGTTATCATACTGCCGCCGCTGTTGCCTGTTAATCCTGCAACAGAACCTCTGCCGTCATAGAGATAATAACCCTTTGTGCCGTTTATGGTTGCACTGTTTCTTCCGTCACCGTACTCATAAACATTTGTTGTATTGCCGTTTGCACCGAATTCAGTTAATACCTGTGTATATTCTGAATTGATGTCATTAATATAGCCTGTCAGCTCATAGTTGATTGCCGTGTTGTTGGTTACACCATTCGGAATCAACATCTCATTCAGAATTACATCTGCATCATATGAGGAATTTGAGGAGTAATAAACATTCTCCGCAGTGCCTGCTTTGTTGGATACATAAGCTGAATTCTTGCGGTAATCAAGGCGGAATATTCTGTCGCCGTTGCCATCATAAAGAGCGGCCATAAGGAGTGAGCCGTTCTCTTTTACCGCCTTTAATCTGTTCTCGTTATCGTAGGTGTAATCACGGACTTTCTCAGTATCGTTACAAGTACTGTTTTTGAGATTGCCGTTTTCATCGTAGGTGAGAACAATATGCGTCTGCTTGTCATCATCGCAGTTGCTTTCAATATCCGTTATCTGACTGTTGTCATTGTAGGTATACTGAATATTGCAGAGTGTTTTGTCGCTGCTTGTCTTGACTGCACTTAAGCGGTTGCCTGCGCCGTCATAGGTGTATACCATTTCCGTTTCTTCAACAAACTTGTTGTTTTCGGTTACGGTCTGCGATACCTTTACAAGCTGACCTCGCTCGTCATATTCATACTGGCTTGCTTCAATGCGTCTGCCGTTCTTTGCAACCTCGCCCGTGATAAAGCCCGATGCGTCATAGGTATAAGCGAAGGTTGAAAGCTCTTCACTGATATTGTAATATGGATTCTTACCCATATTCACAACCTTGATAACATTGCCCATATCGTCATATTCAATGGTTGAATATGTATTATTCGGTCTTGTTACCTTGGTTATGTTGCCGTTGGCATCACGGTCATATTTAGTAATCTTGCCCTGTCTGTCCTTAATCTGTGTTAATTGATCAAGCTCGTTGTAGGTATACTGAACGGTTGTGTTGTCAGGGTAAGTGAGCTTTGAAATATTGCCGTATTCATCGTATGAATAGAGAATCTTTTTGCCGTTTGAAAGGTTAACGGCTGTGATTCTGCCGACCTCGTCATACTCGTAGCCTGTTGTGCCTGCAACATCATCCATTGAGATGCGGTTGCCGTCAAGGTCATAGCCATAGAGTGCCTGTGGGTCTTCCTCATTATCATAACTCTTACCGATTAATTCGTCAAGTACATCATAGTCATAATTTACTGTCGAGCCGTCAGGATTTGTAACGGTATCAAGCATTGCATTGACATTGTAGGAAAATTCCTTAACCTTGCCCAGCGGGTCGGTAATGGATGTCATTTCGCCTAACTTGTTGTAAGTGTAGGTTGTTGCCTTGTTGTTGCCGTCGATATACTTGGTGAGATTACCTACGGAATCATATTCATACTGAGCAGTCTGTGTTTCACCCTCAGTTACATAGATGTCTGATAATTATCCTTATTGTAGGCATAGGAATATACGCCGCCGTTCGGATTTGTCAGACTTGTCAGGTTGCCGTTGGCATCATAAGCATACTGTGTGATATTGCCAAGTGCATCCTTGAATTTCACAATATTTCTTGTTTCAGTAAATGACATTGAGGCACCATTTTTGCTTTTCGTCCATGTCTCAATAGTTTCATATCCATTAGACTTTTCCTTTTGCAGTTCCATTTTTATATTTAAAGAAGTCGGAACCTGCGAAGTCAAAGTTGCATTACAAGTTGCTTTAATACCGCTGATAGATATATACACACTATTCGTTTCTATTGTTGTATACATCGGCTGTAAACCACTGTCATCTTTTTTATCAATAGTTGCAGCGATTGCGCAAATATTAAAATTTAACATCATAATCATTGATAAAACAATCAAAGCAAATTGTTTTACAAATTTCTTTGTTTTTAACACTTTTTCACCTCCTCTCATAACTCTATATCGCACCTTTACAATGAATTGTGAAAAGAAAAATGGAAAATTCTGAAATTTTTTCAAAATTTTCCATTGTTTTTTTATATTGTGTTTTCTGCTATTCGTAAAAGTAATTGAAGGACATTTTCGGGCCGATGTTTGAGGCAATGCTTCAAGGTGAAATGAACGGACATCTCGGCTATGAAAGCAACGATCACGGAGCAAAATCCACCGATAACCGCCGCAACGGTTACACAAGCAAAAAGATTAAGACAAGCTCCGGCGAAGTGGATATCAAGGTGCCTCGTGACAGAGATTCCAGCTTTGACCCAAAGCTTGTGCCAAAGCGGCAGAAGGATGTATCGGAAATAGAAGAAAAGGTGTTGGCTATGTATGCACGTGGAATGAGCCAACGAGATATTGCCGAAACGATTGAGGATATCTACGGCTTTGAAATCTCGCACGAAACGATAGCTCAAATTACGGATTGTGTGTTGGATGAACTGGGCGATTGGCAAAACAGACCTCTGAAAAGGATGTACACGTTTCTGTTCGTTGACTGTATGTATGTCACGATCAGAAAAGAGTATGAGAGCAAGAATTACGCAGTATAGACGATTTTAGGCTATGATACAGACGGAGAAAAGGACATTTTAGGCTTATGGCTCAACGAAAGCGAAAGCAAACACACCTGGATGCAGATATTTGACGAGCTGAAAACACGTGGCGTAGAGGATGTGCTGTTTATCAGTATGGATGGTGTTTCGGGACTTGAGGAAGGTGCAAAAGCAATTTTCAAGGATGTTGTTGTACAGCGTTGTATTGTACATTTAATCCGAAATTCAATTAAATATGTGCCGAGCAGGGATTACAAAAAATTCACACAAAGCTTAAAAAAGGTCTATGGTGCACCGAGCCTTGCAGCTGCCCGAAAAGCCTTTGAACAGTTCTGTCAGGAATGGTCACAGTATCCCGGAGCAGTGGATATATGGAAACGGAATTTCAATCATGTAGAGCAGCTTTTCGATTACGGAAGTGCAGTAAGAAAAGTTATGTACACCACGAATGCTGTTGAAAGCATCAATTCCAGTTTCAGAAAGGTTACCAAAAAAGGTGCCTTTCCAAACGAAAACGCACTTCTTAAATTGCTCTATCTCAGAATTACCGAGCTCTACAAAAAATGGAATGGCAGTAAAGTGCAGAATTGGGCTATGGTCAGAAATCAGCTTGCGACCAATGATAAAATTAAAGCCCGTATTGAGAAATACGAGCACTTAATCTGACGCCGTTTTGACCGCCTTTTTCGTTTCGCTGCGCTCCACTCCAAAGGCGGTCAAAAACATCATTTATCTGACTTCTTAAAAAACTTACACACTTTTATTGACAAAGCCGGATTATATGAGAAATTCTCCTAAATCAATGTGAAAAGATTGGATTGTTTCATTATAGTAACGTTTTAACCATTCATATTTTTTATATACTCGTTCGTTTTCCTTGAATTTGCTCAGGTTTTTAATAATAAAATCTCTAGTGTTTGATATGAAATCAAGATATGCATATATATCATCTAATTCATTATATTGTTTCAAGTAATCTAAAATAAATAAATTTTTATTACCTGGAACGGTTTTTATAAGACCCAATAAATACTTGTTTTCCTGTTCGACAGTGTTTGCTAGTCCAGGATTCTCTAAATCAAAATCTAATACATTTTTGTTAATTAAGATTCTAGGATAGATTGCTTCATCTGATTCCATTGTATATGCTTCATTCATCGCTGGACCAAAGCATTTTTGTTCATCATGTATAAGTTGCCCTACTGTTACACCTCCTCTAACCAGTATTCCATTATCAAGTAAATCAATGCATATATATATTAAATCCATTAAAATATGGAATCCACCGCCAGGTGTGGATGTGCTATACGAGATTACAATGCTATCTGAAAAAGTAGTGACTTGTTTTCCGAATTCAACTAGTGACATAAATCCGTCGTAATTATTATGCTGTACTTCATAAGTGTAATTTAATACTTTATTTATCTTGTTTAAGATACTCTGTTTTTTTGCTGACTGATCTACCATATCCTTAAAACCTAGTAAATCTAAAAATGCTACATATCTTGTTTCATAATGAATATCGTTCATAATATCAACTCCTAAAGTTTATTGTATAAAAGATAAGTATTAAAATAAATTATAATCCAAAATAAAAAATTAAGGAATATATTTATGCAAAATAGCTTATCATTATTTGAAGAAATTCCTGATTTTTTAATTTGATAATTCTATTAATAGGAAAGGCTATATTTTCAAAATGAAAATGTAGCCTTTTTCTTTATAAATACTAATTTGATTATTCGTATTGTATCGTGTATAACAATAATTTTCGTGTATTTTAGTGCTTTATATGAATTTTTTGATAGCTATTAAAAAATATTTATTTTTTGTGTTACTTTTTTCAATTTTTGACACTATATATTTATAAGGATAAATAAGTGCAATTTTGTCGAAAAAATGTACAGTTTTGCATTTTCGGTTGATATACATATATATATATAATTATAATTATAAAAGGAAAATCAATAAAATATCATAATCGATAAACTATAATAATTTAAGGCGGATGGATAAATGTGGCCCAAAAAACATGGTGAATTATTGAAATTAGCTTTTGATTTATTTAGTATACAAGATGAGGATGTTTCTAAAAAAATACACATAACAGAATCAGCGATAAAGCAGTGGAAACGTGGAAGAAACTTTCCTTCAAAGGCTTTGCAAACTGAATTGTATAGCTTTTTAGAAAATCATATAAAGAATAATATAACAAGTGCTATTCATGAAGAATTTTATAGAAATATTAAAGAAATAATAAAGGAAACCGAATTATCAATAATAGAATATTCTGATGATATTGTAACATATTATATAAGTTTACTTAAAGTATGCACTCTAAAAAACAAAAAAATTTATTATGAGTCGTCAATTGATTCTATTGGTAGTATTCAAGCTGTAGTTTTTGATTTTGATGGGACATTAACAAAAGGCAGTTCTGGAAAAACTACATGGGAAACTATCTGGACCGAATTAGGATATGATGTGAAAATATGTAGAGAACTGCATAAAAAATTTGATAAGAACGAAATTACTCATAAAAAATGGTGTGAAATTACGCAAGAGTATTTCCAAAAGAAAGATCTGAATAAAAGTTTGTTACTAAAAATTGCTAATAATATTAAGTTATTAAAAGGAACAAAAAAAACATTTGATATATTGACTGATAACAATATAAAAATTTATATTGTTTCGGGTTCAATATTATTTATAATTCAATCATATATGAATTTCTTTAAAGCAAGTATATTTTGCGATTTAAGTTCGGGAATAAATAATTACGATTATTTAGATGATAATTTCCCATTTTCTAGTGTTCTATTTTGGAGTGAACTATATGAAAGAATTGGAGTATATAAATTTATAACTGAAAGTGATGAAAGTGTATTTATTGGAACAGTTGAAAGCGATGAACAAATAAAATTTTTAGAATCAATTCAAAAACTGATTAAAAGTTATGAGTCAACACAAAATGACATATATATGTATATTGATAAATTGCCTAATAGAGGTGAAGTTTTAATTAATGATGAAAATGCATATTTAAAAAGAATTATGGAGGTGCGAGAAAATATAAATAGTTTAATAGAGAATAAAGAAAAAACAGAACAAGGAGAAAATAATATGGATGAAGTATTTGTGGTTCATGGAAGAAATGAAAAAATTAAAGATTCCCTTTTTGACTTTTTAGAAGCAATTAATATAAAACCGTTAGAGTGGGAAGAAGTTGTTAGAAGAACAGGTACTGGCACACCAACAACACTTGAAGTAATTGAAGCTGTCTTGAACTTGTTTTCTGTGAATTCTGCAAGTCTTTGACGGTTCTGTTCGAATACCTCGTCTACCATATGCGTGTATATCTTTGCTGTTACTGAGATATCACTATGTCCCATTAGTTCTTTCGCAACATTGATAGGTACTCCAGCGGCTTGACAGTCGGTACAGAATGTATGTCGGAGTAGGTAAGGTTCTAAATCTTCTGCTAATGTTGATTTGGTAATTTGATTTCTGTAAACCGTTGCACCGTTTGCAATATCCATTTCTCTTTTAAAGTTATGCCATGCGTGATAGAAGGCGTTTTCATCCATAGGTAAGTTTGGATTTTTGCATCTTACAAATACATACTGTTCGTTTAAATTTTTAGCCTTGTGTTCACGCAAGGCTTTTACTAATTGCGGTGGCATAGGAATTTTTCTGCCGGTGCCTGCTTTCGTTTTGCTTTTACCTACAGTTAAGATTGCATTATCAAAATCAATCCAATCCCATTTCATTCGTCTTATTTCAGCAGGACGCAATCCACAGCATAACATTGTCAGTACCATAGCACCTGCATAGTGATTTGGAACTTGTTTCAAAATCAATGCTCGTTCTTCGTCAGTAATTGGTCTGCGTTTGCCTTCAGTGACTTGAGGCAACACAATATCTTCGGCAGGATTCTCACCGATTAACTTTTGCTTTTGAGCTTTGCGCAATACTCGTCGTAGTGTCATTCGTATCTTTGAAACATTTGCTTTGCTGTAACCAACATATTTGTTTAAGAACCTTTGACAATCATCTTCAGTAATATCGCATAGCTTGAATTTTTCAAAGTATGGAATGATGTTACTATAAAGATAATATTTGTAATCATTTTTTGTGGTTGAACTTATATTAGCATCTTTAATATTTAACTCATACCAGTTATCAGCGAATACTTTGAAATTAACTTCGGGAAACATAGTTTTATTTTTTAATTCATCCTGTTCCTTTTGCCATTCTAACAGCTTTTGCTCCATATTCTTTTTAACTTGCCGTTCACTTTTACCACGAGCAGTCAATCGAATCTTATTGCCATCGGTATCAGTAACCTGACGAGTCATTCGGTAGAGTATTGAACCGTCAGGTCGTTTTTCTTCATACATATAATCATCTCCTTTGTGACACATATTACTCTTTTGGTACTTGAATATCTATCACCAATACCAACAAAGATTTATGTGTTTATTTGTTTATTATTTTAATAAATTGATAGGTAATTATTACTCTTGATATGAATTTTGAATAATGGTATAATAATTATGCGAGGTGATTCTATGAGTGAAAAAGAAATTGATAAGGCAATAAAAAATGCATCTGCTTCTGTTGAAATGGAAGGCTTTTCAATAGATGAGCAAAGCAAAATACTTTGCAAAAAACTTCTGCTTAATGAAATCACAATGGATGATTATATATTATTAGTTAAACAAAAGGCAGGAGTTAATGCTTAATGAGTTATAGTATTGATGCCATTACTGATGGATGCTATGAAAATACAACCTGTCTTATCAACAAGTTTGATATTCGTGACGAGGATAAATTGAAAAAAGTTGAAGCTGATATTACATTTGCTAAAGCAACAATTTTAGAAAGTAATCCTATATCTGATAAATTTGATTTGGAACATTACAAGGCAATACATAGATTTCTTTTTGAAGATATTTATGATTGGGCGGGTACATTTCGTACGGTTGATATGGCAAAGAAAGGTACAAGCTTTTGCTCGGAAGATCAACTTGAAGATGTTGCAAGAAATTGTTTTGACAGATTAGCAGAGAATAATTTGTTTTCTGATTTAGACAGAGATGAATTTGTAGATGCTGTAGTTGATTTTTATTGTGTAACGAATATGCTGCATCCTTTCAGAGAGGGCAACGGTAGAACGCAGAGAATTTTTATTTCACAATTAATTCATCATAATGGCTATGATTTTGATTTTTCGGATATTGATTCTGATGATTTGATGATTGCAACAATTCAAGCTGCTAATGGTGTAACCGATTTTTTAAAGCAACTTTTTGATGAAAATATCTCTGCTCAATCGAATGAGATTACAATGATATAGTTATTTTGCAGCAGGCTTAGTGCTTGCTGTTTTTTATTTGTAAACCTTTTTGAGAATATCATAAAGATAATATTTTTTACTGCCTGTAAGCTCAGCAGTAGGTATGTCGGCAACAAGTTTTCTTGCAGATTCTCTGCTGATACCGAACACTTTTCCCACTTCGGTTACATTCAAAAAGTAACCAAACTTGCCTGAAATTTCAGTTGCGATTGATTTTAATTCATTAGTTGTCTTTTTTATAGTTAACATCTCCTTTTTTGTTACAACCCCTGCTATGACACCGTAAAATTTCCTTTAACCAAGCCGAATTTTGCAGTTTACAGCACCTATCATAGGCACCTAAGGGCATTTTACGACCCCTAAGATGAATTTTCTAAATTTGGCTTAACGGCGGGCGTTGCACGCCGAAGTTAGGCGAGTAGAGCGCTTCCAAAGCGCCTACTCTTTCTCCTGCTTGAAAATCGACCTTGAGAATATGGCTTGAGCTGTGCCTGTAAAACTGTTGTCACAAATGCCGTCTATTTGCTTTTTATTCTCAATCCGATTCGTTATTTTATTTGTTTTAGAACTCTCTAAATTTTGCCGACAGTTTTGTGACAGGGGTTTTTGATTGTTAGTATTAAGATTTTAAATACGGGGTGGTTTAAATTTTTAATACGGTATATAGATTAGATAACTGACCATTGCCATCGTATCTATGAGCGATATCAATGTATCCGTTATTAGATAAATTTTTAATTGCTGTGGTGGCAGTTACAGATGATATACTGCAATTTTCAGCAATGTTTTTTATTGATGGAAAACATTGCTGTTTTGAATCACAGCATCGTTTTAGATAACTGTACACGATAAAATCTCTCGGATTCATTCTCTCATTAAAAATGTCATTCGGCAGAATAAAAAAATTTCCATTTTGTTTTTTGCTCTTATAAATAGTTGAGATCTCCTTTCTAAAAATTTTATAGATTTCAAAATGCAAAATGATAAAACAAAAGTCGGGCACCGAAACCTACACATACTTTTACACAGACTACTCCCTTGTGTGAGGAATTACTATGCAAATATGTACAAGTTTCAATGCCCAACTATCCCTAGCGTACATTAAACCCAAAAAATTAGTTTTAACTTTTATTGAGTTAAACTATAAATAAGTAATAAGTAAAAATATTCAATTGTAATGTATACTATCGACTTCCTCTGCCGATAATATTTAGTTTAGCAAAAAGTATATATTGTGTCAATATATTTTTCGGAGAAGAACGCCGTCTTGAAAAAATCAAGATGGCGTTTTTATTTGTATTAAATTTATGCAAGGATAAATGTGAAATCAAATTGACATATACAGTTAAGTGTAACTTTTGAATTATTGAATATTATTCAACAAAATAATCATCAAGATTAATCAGTGCACTCCTGTTAATTGAAAAGAGCAGGTTGCATATTGCTGTTTCATCAACAGCGTAATCCGAGCGTATCCATTGAAGAATAATGCCTGTGCTGCCATTGAGTATATATGAATAGATATATTGTTCTGTTTCCTTTTCAAATACGATATTGAGATTTTCAACAAACTGAATAATTGATTGCTGCATAAATTTTGTTCTGAAATCAGGGTCGGAAGAATCTATGAGCAGTGTTCTGAAAGACTTATCATTATCTTTTATATATTTCAAAAAAGACAGAAGATATTTATGAGCACCCAAATCGTTCTCTGCTCCGATTTTTTTCAGATGTTCTTCTGTTGAATTCAAAAGTTCATTTTCAAGCTCTTCCAACAAATCTTTAGGCTCATTATAGTGCGCATAAAAGGTTGAACGGTTAAGCTCTGCTTTTTGGCAAAGCTCACGAACGGATATTTTGTGAATATCTCCCTTCTCTTTCAACAGGTCAATTATTGCATTTTTGAATAATAATTTTGAAAGTCTTGTGCGCTGATTATTTTTTGTATTCATATTATTCCGTCACTTTCGCTGATTGTGTTGATTTTATAACAATCATTATACAAACTGATGATTGTTACACCGACACTGTGTTGATATAATTAAAGTGTAATTGAAAATAATTGACTTGTCAAGAGGTGGCACTATGAAAAAACAAGTCTTTAATCCCTACCTGCCGCTTGATACATATATTCCTGACGGTGAGCCTCATGTATTTGGTGACAGAATTTATATTTATGGCAGTCACGACAAAGAGGGCGGAGATGATTTTTGCTTGCTTGATTATGAATGCTGGTCTGCACCGGTCAATGATTTAAGTGACTGGCGATGTGAGGGAATCATTTATCAGGCAAAGCAATGTCCTCATTACAGCGAGGTCAGACAGGATTTATATGCTCCTGATGTTGTTCAGGGAAATGACGGAAGATATTATCTTTACTATGATTTATCGGGACGAGGCAATCACGGTTTTGACGGACCTATAAGCGTGGCTGTCTGTGATACGCCTGCAGGACAGTTTGAATATTATGGAGATGTTAGATGTTCTAACGGCGAACCATTATTAAAATATATTCCCTTTGATCCTGCTGTGCTGAATGACAATGGCAGAATTTATCTTTCATACGGTTGGGGCTTTGTTATGGATACAAATGCACCTATTGTAAAGCATATCATGCCGTATGTTATGCGTGGAATTTTCAATAAATCAGTAAAGGAAATTAAAGGTGAAAATCCACTCAGCATTATGGGTGAAAATGTTGTTGAGCTTGAAGATGATATGCTTACTGTTAAAGGTGAGCCTAAGAGAATTCTTCCTGCAATCAATAATGCACCTAAAGGAACAGAATACAGAAAGCACTGTTTTTATGAAGGTGCATCACTCAGAAAATTCGGTGATTTATATTACTTTATATATTCATCTCAGGTTAATCACGAGCTTTGTTATGCAACAAGCGAATATCCTGACAGGGATTTTACATATCGTGGTGTGATTATTTCAAACGGTGATGCTTACTCAAGACAGACAATCAAAAATATTATCAATCCTAAATGAGCAAGGTTCCGTAACAGTATCAAGACTGACAGAGATACTTTCTGCAAGTGAATCAACCATCAGGCGTGATTTAACATCTCTTGCAAGCGAGGGCAAACTCAACAAGGTGCACGGAGGCGCAACGGCACTTAATCAGGAATTTGTCAGATTTGAAGATAATATTGAAGATAAATTGACAAAGCATACCGATGAGAAAATAAGAATCGCCGAGTATGCCGCACGTCAAATACAAGATGATGATTTTGTTTTTATTGATGCGGGAACTTCCACCCTGCTGATGACTTCTTATCTGAAAAATTCAAAGGCAACCTTTGTTACAAACGGAGTCGATCACGCTAAGCAGTTGGCAAAAAACGGCTGCAATACAATAGTTTTAGGCGGTCTGCTTAAGCAATCAACAGAGGCTATCATCGGTCTTGTGGCTGCAACAAATTTACAAAAATACTCCTTTACAAAAGCGTTTATCGGAACAAACGGTATAAGTGAAAAGCAGGGCTTTACAACACCGGATACAGAAGAAGCAATGCTCAAAGCAGTAGCTATTGAAAGAAGCTTTATTACATATATACTTGCCGATTCATCCAAATTCGACAAGGTCAGCGCAGTAACCTTTGCTTCTATTGATTCAGCCTGTATTGTAACCGACAAATGCTACAATAATAATATAGCAAAACGAACAGTTGTAAAAGAGGTGGTTTAATGATTTACACTGTAACATTCAATCCGGCACTTGACTATCTTATGTATGTCAGTGAATTACAATCAGACGACATTAACCGCACTGAAAAGGAACAGATTTTTTACGGCGGAAAGGGTATTAATGTTTCTGTTATTCTTACTAGGTTGGGCGTAAAAAACAAGGCTTTAGGCTTCTTGGCAGGCTTTTCGGGGCATCAGATTGAGAATATGCTGAATGCAGACGGTATTGAAAATGATTTTGTGTATTTAAAAAACGGATACACAAGAATAAATGTTAAAATCAAATCAAAAAAGGAAACCGACATTAATGCCTGCGGACCCGAAATTACAGATGACGGTATTCGGGAACTTTTCAAAAAAATTGAAAATCTGGAAAATGGCGATTGTCTTGTGCTTGCAGGCTCAATTCCTAAATCATTACCTGATAACATTTATGAAAAAATCATTGAAAAATTAAATGGCAGGGGATTAGATTTTGTTGTTGACGCAACAGGTGATTTGCTGAAAAATGTTTTAAAATACAAACCGTTTATGATTAAGCCGAATCACCACGAACTCGGAGAAATTTTTTCAACAGAAATAAAAACTCTTGGTGATATCAAAAAATACGGGAAAATGCTGCAGGATATGGGGGCAAGAAATGTTCTTGTTTCAAGAGGAAAAGACGGCGCCGCATTGCTTGACGAAAATGGCAATATCCATACTATGGGCAATGTGCCGGGTAAGATTACCAGTTCTGTCGGATGCGGCGATTCAATGGTGGCAGGATTTATTGCAGGCTACTGTAAAACAAAAGATTATGCATACGCATTAAAATTAGGTTCTGCCTGCGGTAATGCAACAGCATTTTCTTCAAACCTTGCAACAAAAGAAGAAATTGAAAAAATGCTTCAAAGCGAAGAATTAAAATAAGGAGGAAAAGATTATGAGAATTATTGACTTATTAAAGGCTGATGCAGTTGAACTTAACATCTCTGTAAATTCAAAAGCAGATGCGATTGACAAGATGATTGCACTGCACGAAAAAGCAGGAAATTTAAAAGATGTAAATATGTATAAATCAGCGATTCTCGAAAGAGAAAATCAAGGCTCTACTGCTATCGACGAAGGTATTGCAGTTCCGCACGCTAAATCAGACAGCGTGAAAACGGCAGGTCTTTCTGCAATAACCGTTCCTGCAGGTGTTGACTACAATGCTCCTGACGGAAAACCATCGGACATTCTGTTTATGATTGCCGCTCCCCTTGACGGAGATCTTCATCTTGAAATACTTTCAAGACTTATGGTAATGCTTATGGAACCTGAATTTTGTGCAGATCTAAGAAATACAAAAACTACAGATGAATTTTTATCTGTCATTGATAAAAAGGAAAGAGAAAAATATCCAAGCGAGCCTAAAGCAGAAATTAATGAAGTTAAAAAAGGCTACAGAATTCTTGCGGTAACAGCTTGTCCCACCGGTATTGCTCACACCTATATGGCTGCCGAAGCACTTGAAAAGGCAGGTGAAAAACTCGGCTGTCCGCTTAAAGCAGAAACAAACGGTTCAGGCGGAGCAAAGAATATTTTAACTAAAAAAGAAATTGAGGAATGTGACGGCGTTATTATTGCCGCAGATAAAAATGTTGAGATGGCAAGATTTGACGGAAAGCCTGTTTTGAAAACTTCCGTTTCAAACGGTATTAATAAGCCTGAAGAACTTGTTTAAAGGATAATTGACGGTAAAGCTTCTGTCTATCATTCAGAGAGTACAGATGAGCAATCCTATGATGAAGAAAAAGAAAACTTCGGCAGAAACCTTTACAAGCATCTGATGAATGGCGTATCACATATGCTTCCGTTTGTTGTAGGCGGCGGTGTGCTGATTGCACTTGGCTTTCTTATTGATACCATAGCCGGCAACGCAAATGTCGGCGGTAACTTTGGTTTCACAAATCCTATTGCAGCAGTTGTATTCTGGATTGGTAAGGCAGCATTTGCATTTATGCTTCCTATACTTGCAGGATATATTTCACAGTCAATAGCAGACAGACCGGGCTTACTTCCCGGTATTGTAGGAGGTTATCTTGCTACAACAGGTGCAACACTTTCATCTCCACAGGTGACGATACTGCTGTATTGGGCTTTTTAGGTGCTTTGCTTGCAGGCTTTGCAGCAGGTGTGCTTGTAAATCTTCTGAAGAAAGCATTTAACTGGATTCCGAAATCTATGGACGGAATTAAGCCTGTATTTATCTATCCTCTTTTAGGAACGCTGCTCATAGGCGTAGTTATGCTGGCAATAAATCCGTTTATCGGCATACTTAATTCAGGACTTGCAAACAGTCTTTCATCACTTGGTGAAACAAGCAGACTTAGGGTATTTGAAATCAAAGGGCGCTTTTACAGAAAGAAAAATTCTTTATATCAAGTCTGATATTTATATCATTATTGATGCATTCAAAACAAAATTCTTTCATACTTATCAGCAGTATTTTCACTTTGCACCGACAGGAAAAGTGAATATATGCGGTAATAAAGCCGAATTTGATGACGGCACTGTAAAGACTGTAATGCATTTTCTTACACCGAATGCAAAAGTGATAAAGGATAAATCCATTTATTCTTCAAACTACAATGCAGTCTGTGATAACGATTGTGTAAAATCAAGCTTTTCTGCTGTCGGCGACAACTGTGCAATAACCGTTATATACGGCAATAACAGAGAAGCATTTGAACCGTTTGATGTTTCCCTTGTCAAGGCAAAGGCTGCAAGAAGTGAAAAAATTCTTTCCTGTAAAAAGGCAATGGGAATCGTTATAAAAACGCAGGAAAAAGATTATACGGTTAATCTTGCATTTAACGAGCTGAAAGAGCCTTTTGAATGTAACGGCAAAATTGGTTCTGGATTCATTACTGTTTTCTGCGGCGACAAAATGATTTTTAATAAGTGGTAAGGAGATAAAGATGAAAAAGGTTATGAAAATTGTTGCAATTATTTTATGTGTTATTATTGTTTTAGGAGTTTCAGGCACCGTATTGGGTGCATACATTCAGGGTGGAATTGATAAATATTCTCTGCCTGATGACTTTGATCAGGCAATGCAGCAGGTTGACAGCACCAAACAGGATGATGAAGTAAGAATTATGACATCCAATCTGCTTGTACATTACAAGAGCTGGGGCGGTTCGGATGCACGTCCGAGAGCAAAAATGTTTTTTGAAACGGTGAATACATATCAGCCTGATGTTATCGGTGTTCAGGAGGTAAGCGGTCAGTGGTTTAACTGCCTTATGCGTAATAAGGGTAATTATGAAATGCTTTATCCTGTTTCAACAGGCGCATTAATGAGAATGACTGCACTTATGTATAATGCGGATACGCTGAACCTTATTGATAAAGGGCAAATGAAATACGATGAAGGAAATGACGCAAGACTGCGCCGTGCAGTTTGGGGGATTTTTGAAAGCAAGGAAACCGGAAAGCAGTTTGCCGTAGTTTCTACGCATTTTGACTGTATCCGTGAGAATGAAGAGGAACTTATGCTTTCCTATATGAAAACGCAGGTAAAGCAGATTAATGAAATCTCTGATAATATAAAAGGCGAATACGGTGTGCCTGTGTTCTGCATAGGTGATTTCAATACAATGAATCCAGGCGAAGGTGTTGACCCTGTTATGGATGCGCCTGAAATTTATGAAGAACTTTGCAAGACTTTGACTGATACAAGGCTTGTTGCTCTGGAGAAAGAAAACGGTGACGCACATGATGTAGATGCACCGACTTGGGATCATATTTTTCTAAATGGTGAAGCACGGATCAACAGGTATGCAATTGTATCTCCTCAGGCATTGTCGGAAATGTCTGACCATTATCCGATATTTACGGATGTTACAGTATAAATTTTTAAGCTTTACATTTACGTATATAAATGTCATTGTAAAACCCCAAGCAATTATTTGCTTGGGGTTTACAATATGTGATAAAATTATTTTATTTAAAATTGGAATTCTGAAGTTTTTGAGCTTCAAAAAACATACGGAATGCCGTTGGCAGTGCATAGGTACTTTCAATCTCTTGTGCAGTTGCCCAAACAAAATCAGATGCTTTTTTGGCACATAGAATATGATAACAGGTCATCTGCCATTTTATGTGCGTAAAGATGTGAACACGGTGCATCTGTTTACATAATTGTGCAGGCTGAACGCCAAAGGTATCGGCGGTATGCAATGCCTGCTCAACACCCATTTTGCCCAGAACATTCGGCAGCTGCCACAATCCGGACAGCAACCCATTTTGAGTGCGTTTGGTCAGAGCGTATTTATTTCCGCATTGCAGTAAAAAGACTGTGCGTTCTTCAAGACGTTTATCCTTCTTCGGCAGTTTGACCGGATATTTCAGTACTGTGTCGTTGGTATACGCACGGCAGTATTCCTGTGCCGGACATTCAGTACATTTGGGGGACTTAGGTGTGCAAACGGTTGCACCCAGCTCCATTAACGCTTGTGTAAACTGTCCGCAAGCATTTTTCGGATATACTTTTTCAAGCTGCTCGGCAATTTCGGTTTTAGTCTGTGTATGATTAATCGGTGCATCGTTTTCAGTCATACGTGTGATAATGCGCAGTACATTACCGTCTACGGCAGCGTAGGGTTGGTTAAAGCAGATGGAAGCAATAGCACCTGCGGTGTATGGTCCGATGCCGGGCAGAGTACGGATGTCCTCATATTGATTCGGGAAATGTCCATTGTATTGTGTTTCAATCACACGTGCCGCTTTTTGCAAATTGCGTGCACGGTTATAATAGCCGAGCCCTTCCCACAGCTTGAACAGTTGACTTTCAGGAGCTTCAGCAAGAGCGTGGATGCTGGGGAGCTGTTCCAAAAAACGAAGGTAGTATGTTCGTACAGCCTCCACACGTGTCTGCTGCAGCATAATCTCCGAAATCCAGATATGATAGGGTTCGGTGTCCTGCCGCCAGGGAAGTGCACGTGCATTTTGTTTGTACCAGGGCAACAGTGTATCCGGCAGCTGCTTGTAAATGAAATTCGTTTCTTTCAAGAGCTTCTCCTTTTTAAAATTGTTTTTATAAATCTGACTGTTATAACTATTTGCCTGCTGCGATTAAGGCAGCACCCAATGCACCGCAAAATTCAGGCTGCTGCGGAATAAATATTTTTACATTAAGCTGTTTTTCAAGCTCTGTTAACACACCTTTATTTTTTGCAACGCCGCCTGTCATCATTACAGCACCCTTATCTTTAGCACTATTCGCAAGGGCTTTTGTCTTTACGGCAACACTTTTGTTCAGTCCGTGAACAATATCGGAAACGGAATAGTTCTCCGCAATAAGTGAAACGACCTCACTTTCCGCAAAAACAGTGCACATACTCGATATAGTCAAATCATTTTTATATTTCAGACCGATCTGTGCCATTTCATCAATACTGATTTCAAGTACCTTTGCCATATTTTCAAGGAATCTGCCCGTGCCTGCTGCACACTTGTCATTCATTACAAAACCGATAACCTTACCGTTTTCATCAAGGCTGATTACCTTGCTGTCCTGACCACCGATATCAATAATGGTTTTAACATCATTATATATGTGCTTTGCCCCTTTTGCATGGCATGTAATTTCTGTTACATTATCATCAGCAAAATCAATATTTTTTCTGCCATAACCTGTTGCAACAATATGCGTAATATCTTCTATATCAATACCTGCTTTTTCAAGTGCATTCCTTGCACCAACGCCTGCATTAGCACCTGTACGCACCATAACACTTTTAACAATGTTCAAATCCTTATCAACAGCAACAAGCTCTGTTGAGGTCGAGCCACTGTCAATACCTACAAAATATTTGCCATTCATATTGATGTTTTTCCTTTTGCCGTCTGTTTTATTGATTGTTTCCGCAAAGCCTTCAAGGCGTGTTAATAACTGCCCGTAGGATTGATTGGTAAAATCCGTTTCAAGCCTTATAATAGGCATTTTCAGATTTTTTAATTTCGAAAACTCAAAATCATAATAATCGCAGAATTTAATTGTGCTGTAAATAATACCGACACAATTTTCACTCTCAAGAAGAGCTTCTCTTGCTTTAATATCCTGCATACGCATACAAGGCGTCTGTGCCATCAAAGCTTTTGCATATTTAAGCATAATACTTCTCAAGCGTTTCATCCGGCTGTGCATCAATAGGATTAACTTCTCTGTTGTTTGCACAGGTTAAATCAAGGATTTCTGTATCATTAAAAC
This sequence comes from uncultured Eubacterium sp., assembly GCA_910577195.1. GTDB lineage: Bacteria > Bacillota > Clostridia > Oscillospirales > Acutalibacteraceae > Eubacterium_R. Next base: position 136,992 of record CAJTLP010000004.1, read on the forward strand.
AGTTTGCCGCGACATCAATAAGTGTTTTGCTGCTCCTCGCACCGAGTATGGCAATGAATTTGCCTTTGGGCAGTTCCTGTTTTTCTTTGAATGCCGAAAGAAACAACGCTTTATCAAAGCTCTTTTCTCTGTGCTTTTCATACGCATTTATAAAATTTATAATATCATCTTTAAATTTTTCAACAGCACAATAATTATTGCAAAAGGGCAAATCTATACAGTATGAAAAATGAATATTCTCATCCTTTGACGAGTCAAAAATCCTTCGCGAACTGTCGCAGCAATTCATAAAAAGCAGTTCACTGTATTTTTCGGTATGTATTTCCTCAAGCATAGCCTTTGCGTGAGAACACATATTGGGATGCAGCTTACTTGATGCATAATCAAAATTCTGCACTTCATTATTTATAAGCTGATATTTTTCGCCGAAGCCTGCCAAAATTTCAACAGGGGCATATTTACAGTTATATCCAATCATTTTCTATTCTCCAACAATTCAAGGAATGCTTCCATTCTTGTTACAGTCTGTCCGTCGTTGACATTCTGTGAATTGCATCCATCGCCGTCCAGAATGAGTGTAGGCAAGCCATTTGCTTCAAGAACTGCTTTTGCCGCCGCAGAGCTTCCTGCGGTTTGCTTGCAGCCCCAATGACAATACCATACAACACCATCTGCTTTTAACTTTTTTGCATATTCAAGTACAGCGTTTATTCTGTTCTCTCTTGAGCCGTTCACAGTGTTTCGCAAAAGTCTGTCAGCCATATAACGATATGGATTTTCTTCATCCAAATTCACATCAAGTGCATCAAACACCATATCGCAGGCAACAATTTCACATCTGTCGGTAAAGTTTATCAGATTGCGCAGTGCATCCTGCCAATAAGGAAGCGTATGTACCCAAAGCAGACGAACACCCTTATGTGTTTTCGGACAAACGGACAATTGCTTTATCATATCCTCGCTGTATTTTTCTGCCTCTTTTGAGCCAAGCATAATATGAGTTGCAAATATGGAGAGCATCTGTGATGTCATTTCATCAGACAGATATCTGTCTTTTCTCAGTTCAACAATTTTTCTGAAATTCTTTATTGTATTTTTACTTCTGACTATAACCTCATTGAATTTGCTTTCATCAAGCCTGAAATCACTGTTTTTCTCAATAAAATCAACCATTTGGTGAAGCTGATTTTCAACATATTGCAGATTGCTTTCGTTATATTGCAGCGGAACATCTATCATGAAATGCGGAACATCATAATAATCCACAACACGTCTGAAGGATAAATGATTAACATCACAGGCAAGACTTGTGTTGATGATGAACTTTGGCTTTGGCAATACACCTGACTCTGCAAGACCGATAAACGCCTTGTGATAAGAACATAAGGTTTTCGGAATGCCGTTATTTTCTGCAGTTTCAATAAAGATTTTTTCACTGCCTGCCGCAGCCAGATAACAGGAAAGTGCCTCCGGAAACATCTGATAAATCCCCATTGCGTGCAATATTTCACACGGCAGATAAAGGCTGACAATTGCTGCGTTTTCCGGATTTTTCAAAGGCTTGATTGCTGAGTCAGCCGCTGCCCACTGCATATACTGCCTTGCAGGTAATAACAATTTTGACGGTAGGTATTTGCACTGTAATCCTGCTGCTGTGTATACAAATGATAACTGCTTTAATGCCTTTTCAGGATTACTTTGCGTCAATTTATATATATGATTTCCGAACATTTCAATTGCTTTGTTCATAGCATTAATCCAATCTTTAAAATATATTATTTTATTATAGCATAACACAATTCAAATGCAATGAAGAATCCATATTTTTATAATTATTAGAATAATATATTCCTGAATTTGAGAGGGGATATTTCTTCGTGCTTTTTGAAAAAGTAAATAAAGCTTGAGTCATTCGCAAAGCCTGTCTGATAGGATATTTCACTTATCGGCAGGCTTGTATTTTTTAATAGCTCCTTTGCTTTGGTAAGCCTTATGCCAAGAAGATAATCATAGGGTGATGTGCCTGTTTGCTTTTTAAACTGCCTTGAAAACTGTGATGGGCTCATATTAATGTGGTCTGCAATATTTTTAACTGTCAGTTTGTTCTGATAATTCTGATTCATATAATTTATGGCAGTCTGTATGATTGTATTGCTGCAGGTGTTATTTTCGTTAGCATTGAAAAGGCTGATTATGAGTCCGTATATTTTTAGTGACATATTGCTTTCGCTTATACTTTCATTATTCTTTATGAGATTGTAAATGTCCTTTATTTGCATTTCAATTTCATTATCAAAGCCGATAATGTTTCCGAATCTGCCTGTCAATTCGGTGAAAAGTGCTTTTGTGTTGTTTCCCTTAATATGAATCCAGTAAGCCTCAAAGCTGTCATTCGTATAATAAGTATGTTCCTTAAAGCAGTCAATAACAGCAGTTTCACCGGCCTTGACAGTCAACTCCTGACCGTCTGCCAAAAATGAAAAGCTTCCGCGTATGATATGCGTAATCAGAATGCTGTCAAAATGATTTCTCTGCACTCTGTAATCGCTGTTGCAGTAAAAGTGGCCTGCACTCAGCGGATAAAAGAAAATATCCTTGCTTTGATGTGCTGAATAAAAGAACATTTTAGATTTTTCAAGTACACCCTTTTGTAAATTTTCCATAGTTGACCTCATAGCAGGATTTATAAATTTTTCAGCAGTTTTTCAAAAGAAATCCTTTTTAAATCATTGTATAATAAAAGAAGCTAAAGGTCAATATTTCTATATTTTGAGGTGAATTATGAAAGCAGAAATCAGAGAGGAAATTGTTAAAATTCCTACATATAAAATTGCCAAGCCTGAAAAAAGTCCTCTTTTTATTGAAAAGAGAGCTTATCAAGGCAGTACAGGAAAGGTGTATCCGCTTCCTGTAACAGAGAAAATTTATGATGAAAAGGAACTTAAAGAATACAAAGCTCTTATTTTAGAGAATGAATATTTGTATGTTATGATTCTGCCTGAGCTCGGCGGAAGAATTCAGCGTGCTTATGATAAGACAAACGGATATGATTTTGTTTATTATAATCAGGTTATTAAGCCTGCACTTGTAGGTCTTGCAGGACCTTGGATATCAGGCGGCATTGAGTTCAACTGGCCTCAGCATCACAGACCGTCAACCTTCAGCCCTGTTGATTATTCAATCCGTGAAAATGCTGACGGTTCCGTAACCACATATGTGGGTGAAACCGATATTATGTACGGCACGAAAGGAATGGCTGCCATTACGCTGTATCCTGACAAAGCTTATATTGAGATTAAGGGTCAGCTTTACAATCCTACAGATTATCCGCAGACCTTTTTATGGTGGGCAAATCCTGCTGTTGCAGTGAATGATGATACTTTTTCGGTATTTCCTCCTGATGTAAATGCAGTGTATGATCACGGCAAGCGTGATGTTTCCACATTTCCTATCGCCACAGGTGAATATTATAAATATGATTATTCGGCAGGTGTGGATATTTCACGTTATAAGAATATAAAAGTTCCGACCTCATATATGGCGGCACATTCGGATTTTGATTTTATCGGTAACTTTGATGAGGGGAAGGATGCAGGACTTCTGCATATTGCGGATCACCATATTTCACCGGGTAAGAAGCAGTGGACTTGGGGCTGCGGTGATTTCGGCAGGATGTGGGATAAAAACCTGACAGATGAGGACGGACCTTATATTGAACTGATGACAGGTGTATTTACCGATAATCAGCCTGATTTCACTTGGATTAAGCCTCAGGAGGAAAAGACTTTTACGCAATACTTTATGCCGTACAAAACAGTGGGCAGAGTTTCAAATGCAACAAAGGATGCTGTAATCGGTGTTGATAAAAATACGATTAAGGTTTATACGACTGCACTTTACAATAATGCTGTTATTATGATAACCTCAGGCGGCAAAGAAATTTATTCAAAAGCAGTAAATCTTTCACCTGAAAAATGCTTTTGTGAAACGGTTGATCATCTGAAAAATTATATTATAACCGTATATGATGAAAACGGTAAAGTGCTTTGCAGTTATAAGGAATACGTAAAAACCGAACAGCCTGTTCCTGAGCCTGCAAAGGCACTTGAAAGGCCTGAAAATATAAAATCACTTGAAGAATTATATCTTGCAGGTCAGCATCTTGAGCAGTATCGCCACGCAACATATTTGCCTGCAGATTATTATCTTGAGGGACTTAAAAGGGATAAAACAGATATTCGTCTTAATAATGCATATGGTTTACTTTTATTAAGAAACGGACAAATTAAGGAAAGCATCAATTATTTTAAACAGGCTATCAAAAAGCAGACCTGGAGAAATCCGAATCCATATAGCGGAGAGTGTTATTATAATCTGGGTGTTGCGTACGAGCTTTTGGGTGAATACGGCAAGGCATATGATGCATTTTTCAAATCAACATGGAGTGCGGAAACACAGTCACAGGGCTTTTATCATCTTGCCTGTCTGTCTGTAAAAAACAATGAGTATTCAAAGGCACTTGAATTTATAAACAATTCTCTTATAAGAAACAATCATAATATGAAGGCGAGAGTGCTTAAGACTGAGATTATGCAGCTGCTCGGTATGGATAACACCGATTTTTTAAAGGAAAGCTATGAAATAGATAAGCTTGCAATCGGCATACTCTATCAGCTTGTTCTTGATGAAATGGAAGTGAGAATGAAGGTCAATTTAAAGGATTTTAAAATAAAAGAGCTTGAAGGCGTTGGCGGTAAAGATGATGATAATTTTTCTGTTACGCGTTCATCATTCAGTGTTGATATGAATAATTGCAGCAAAAATGCTGCTGACAACATTGATATTTGTATGAAATTCAAATCCGATGATCCACCTGAGGCGGTAAGCAGAATTTCTGAAAAACTGACGAATTCAATTAATGTTTATTGTATGGATAATGATTAATTCAAGGAGATAATTTATAAATCACGAAATTGTCGGCGGAATTGTAAATAATCTGCCCATTGAAAAAATGATTCCAGCTCCTCTTGTTGCAACAATTCAGGCACAAAGCCAGATGAGTCATATGCTTGCACAGTATGTGCAGGATGTAGGTATTGACAGTGACGGAAATGTCAGAATGGTTACAATGAAATACAGTGAAAGCACTGTGGATACGCAGGGTAATCCCGGCACACAGGACCGATATATACAGGCACCATTTCTTGCGCTTACAGGAATTCCCAATCTTGCAATTGAAGATGTGAATATAGCCTTTGACTTAGAGGTAACTACCGCTGAAGAGGATGTGACTAAGAATAATGCGGACAGCACAGTAAATACTGAGTACAAGTCAATCTGGAGTCCGGTTACAGCGAAATTTTCAGGTACGGTTTCACACAGCTCAGAGCAGACAAGGCGTACAGATACAAGGGCAAAATACAGCTTTAATGTAAATGCACGCAGCAGGCAACTCCTGAAGGACTTATGAGAATTATTGATGAAATAATTGTGAACAATTCATGAAAACCAGTAATATAGGCTGAAAGTTTTAGCTTTCAAGTTGTTACGATATACGTATAATCACAGATTGAATAAATATATATATTGTCAGTAAGATTTTATTATGATATTATTATTGTGAAATAATAGCGGAGGATCATTCAGTTTGATAAATTAAACTGAACTGTATAGTGCATAATGAAAAAAACATTTGCTCAAAAAATATTTAATGTTTCTGATAAAATAAGTCGCATAAGTATGAGCCATAAAGAATATGGCGGAATAAATGTTTCGCAAATATTAAACCGAGAACGTATGGATTCAATGATCGACTTCTTGTTTGACCATTCTTATACACCTGTTGCAGAGCTTAAAATGGATGCGTATGTAAGCAGTGAGCCATTGAAGTTTGAAGAGCGTTTTTCAGGCAGAAAAATCGAGAATATTAAGGTTGGCGATGTTTGGGCACATAACAACTTTGATTGTGCGTGGTTTCATATTACCGGCAAAATTCCTTCGGTAACTGATAATAAAAATATTGTTTATCTTTTAAATCTCGGAGGCGAAGGCTTGATATGTAAGACAGACGGCACTGCAGTCCAGTCCATTACGTGTTCAGCTTCGGAATTTGAATATTCTCTCGGATTTCCTGTTAAGCGGGTTGTTGATGATTTTTCAGAGAATGGTATCGTTGATTTCTGGGTGGATGCGGCTGCAAATGATTTGTTTGGTAATCTGAAAAATAAAGCTGCTATTGATGAGGCTTGTATTGCCGTATGTAATGAAAATATCCGTGCACTTGCTTATGATTTACAGGTGCTGATTTCTGTTTATGATACAAATCCTGCTGATGAATTTACATCTGAGATTTATAATATATGCAAAAGCCTGATGAATTCATATAAAAGTATAACTGATGAAAAGGCTGCTGCGGTACGAAAAGAAATTGCTCCGCTGCTGGCACGGAAAAATGCAGACAGCCAATTTGAATATATGGCTGTAGGTCATGCACATCTTGACCTTGCATGGAAGTGGCCTATAAGAGAAAGCAAGCGCAAGGGTGCGCGAACTTTCAGTACACAGCTTCATAATATTGAAAAATATCCTGATTATATTTTTGGTGCGTCGCAGGCTCAGCTTTATGATTGGATAAAAGAGGATTATCCTCAGATTTATGAGCGTGTTCTTGAAGCGTCAAAAACACCGAATTGGGATGTACAAGGTGCAACTTGGGTTGAAATGGATTCAAACCTCATCAGCGGTGAAAGTATGATCAGGCAGTTTTATTACGGCAAAAAGTTTTTTCGTGAAGAATTCGGGCAGGATATGAAAATTCTGTGGCTGCCTGACAGCTTTGGCTATTCTGCCTGCTTGCCGCAGGTGATGAAGCTGGCAGGAGTGCCGTATTTTCTTACGCAGAAAATAAGCTGGAATACAGTTAATAAATTTCCATATCATACTTTTAAATGGCAATCTCCTGACGGTTCAGAGGTATTTGCACATATGCTTCCGGACGATACATACAATGGACCTGTTAAAGGTTCACGCCTTAAATTCGGAGAGAAAAACTATCAGGAGAGAGCCATAAGCAGTAATGCAATGATGCTGTATGGTATAGGTGACGGAGGAGCAGGTCCGGGATATGAGCATATTGAACGTATGCACCGTTTTAAAGACCTTTCACATATGTCGAAAGTAACACCTAAAAAGGCTCTGGACAGCTTTAAAATCCTTGATGACGGAAAAACCAATTATCCGACTCATATAGGTGAGCTGTATCTTGAAAGACATCAGGGTACATATACAACCCAGAGCAAAAATAAAAAGTATAACCGCAAGTGCGAATTTGCACTTAAGAATTATGAATATCTTATGCTGCTGGCAAAGGACTGTGATATTGATATCCCTATTTCAGCTGAAAAGCTCGAAAAAATCTGGAAGGAAGTACTTCTTTATCAATTTCATGATATTCTTCCCGGTTCATCAATCAATCGTGTATATGATGAAAGTGTTGCAAGGTATGAAAAGATACTTGCACATCTTAATGAAGGAATAGAAAGTCTGTCAAATAAACTTTTCGGAAAAGGCTTGCTGAATCTGAATTCGTTTTCACAAAGCGGTATTTTTAAAGTAGACAGTGAATGGTATTATTCTGATGTACCGGCAATGGGATTTGCTTCTGTGTCTCAGATGAAAAAGGTAAAAAAATTTACTGTAAGAGCAACGCAAAATATAATCGAAAATGAAAAACTGCGTGTTCAGTTCAAAGATGGATGTATCGTTTCTCTGTTTGATAAAGTGCTCAATCAGGAGTTCGTTCAGAATGGTAAAAGGATGGGCGTGTTTTCCGGTTATACAGATGTTGGTGATTGCTGGGATATTCACCCTGTAAATTATCAGAAAAGCCGACGGAATGCGAAATGCACCTCCTTTGAAACAAATCTTGATGGTGCACGTGCAACTGCAATGTCGGAGTTTAAACTTGGTGCAAGTACAATCAGATGCCTCTATATTCTTACGCAGAACAGTGAACTTCTTGAAATGGAGCTTACAATAGATTGTCATCAAAAGAGACAGATGATGCGTGTTGAATTTCCTGTTACTGTAGTCAGTGATGAATGCAGCTTTAATGTTCCTTTTGGTCATATCAAACGTGCAACAACTGAAAATAACAGTGTGGAAAAGGCGCAGTATGAGGTTTCAGGGCAGAAATTTGTTGATTTGAGCAATGATAAATACGGAATTTCTATCATTAATGATTGTAAGTATGGCTATAGATGTAAGGGCAGTGTAATTGACATTGACCTTATCAGAAGTCCGTTTGGGGGTCCGGGAACGAATGTGGATCAGGGCGTGCATACCCTGAAGCTTGCAATTTATACGCACAGCGGTGAGCTGGCTTCTGACACGTATAAATATGCATATCAGATTAATAATGTACCTGTTGCCGTAAACGGTATTGGTGGATTGGAAAATTTTGCACCATTTAAATGTGATAATGACAATATCATTCTTGAATCTGTAAAAACTTCTGATGATGATAACGGTGCAGTTTTGCGATTGTATAACTGCAGTGAAAGTGTTCAGAAATGTGCTGTAAGCTTTGACGGTTATGAGGTGTCAGGCATTACAGATATTATGGAAGATGAAGTGAATGCAGTTGATGAGCTGCTGCATTTCAGACCTTTTGAATTGAAACTGATAAAAATTATTAGATCCTAATAGCTTTTCTTGTATTTTATAAAATATTAAGGCATAGGTACTGTAAATCTTGCAGTACCTATGCCTTTGTTAATTTCTCTCTGCAAAAACTCTGTTTTGCGTTATCGTGTAATCATATTTATGCCTTGTTCAAGGGTGTCTTTATCTATCATACCGGTTCTCTGAGTCACTATATTTCCGTTTTTATCAATAAAATATGTGGCAGGGAAACCGGTTATATTGTAATTATTCACTGCCTCCAGTTTGGTGTCATAGAAAATTTCAAATTCAAATCCTTGCTCTTTAACGTAGTTATTCGCTTTATCCTGCGTTTCCTGAATGCCGTCTGTTGCATTAATCATCAGAAACTGCACATCAGGATGATTTTTGTATGCCTCATTGAAATCAGGCATTTCCTCCTTACAGTAATAGCACCAGGTTGCCCAGAAATTCAGTACAACAGGTTTTCCTTTATAGTCGGAAAGAGCAACCTCATTGCCGTTACGGTCAAGAACCGTAAAATCAGGTGCAGTGCTTGTATTATGATTTTGTACGGATTGGTTTGTTGTGTTTTGAGTGATCATATCATCCTTATAATCTGCAGTCAGTTTATTGTAAGCAACTGATGCTCCTGCGATGAATCCCACCAAAAGTAAGGCAGCTATTATCCATTTAACTGATTTTTTCATATTTCCTCCTATGACAGCAGATTTAAAAATTCACCCAACAGTCCGGTTGCCATTAATACACCGACTGCAACCAGCAAAATACCGCTGACAGTGTTTATAATGTTATAATGCTTTTTGATAAAATTGAATGTGCTTTTTAATTTGTCAATCAGTATGGCACTGATAAAAAACGGTATGCCCAAGCCTAAAGAATACAAAAGCAGCATAAATACTCCCTGAGCGATACTTCCCTGACTTGTTGCCATCATCAGTGCGGAGCCTAAAAATGCACCTACGCAGGGAGTCCATCCGATTGAGAATACAACGCCGAATAAAAAAGAGGAGAAAAAACCTAAATTATTCGTATTTGCTGATTTGATACCTTTGAAAATATTAAGCTTGAAAACGCCGAGAAAATTAAGTCCGAAAAAGATGACAATAAGTCCGGTCACGATGTTTACGACGGTTTTGTATTCGTTAAGAAGACTGCCGAGTGTTCCGGCAAGTGCACCTAAAAGAACAAATACAACAGTAAAGCCCAAAATAAAACCGATAGAGTTTTTAATGACTCTTTTAGTATCCTTTTCCTTTCCGCCTGCGAAATAGGAAATGTATATCGGCAGCATAGGCAAAAGGCATGGTGATACAAAGGTTATAATACCTTCTAAAAACGATATGAAATATTGCATGATACAACTTCTCCCATAGGCACAATTTAAATCAGAGTTCGGATTACTTTTTATTGCCTATATGCGTTTATACCTCCGATATCCTTTACACTGTTGTAGCCCTGTGCTTTTAAATATCTTGCTGCGTTGGCACTTCTTGCACCGCTGAGACAATGAACAAAAATCGGAGTGTTTTTATCCGCTATTCTTTGATTGACAGCACTTAGATTATCAAGTGGAATATTTACGCTTCCCTCAATATGATAATCATTATACTCCTCTTTTGTGCGTACATCAAGGAGCACTGCACCGGATGTGCTTTTCCACTCCTCAACACCCTTGTTTATATCAGTATGATTAAAAAGATTAAAAAACATATTTTCACGTCCTTTTATGATTTATTGCATTGCCTGACGGTACGATTTGACATATATAAAAGATAAGATTAAAATATAAAGTGTTATTTACATTCCGTGCAGATGTATTCAGGCACTGTCTTTTCATTTATAACGGATTCATAAAGACGCCATCCGCCGGCAAGATTGTAGCAGTCATATCCGTTGCCCTGTAAAATTCGGCAGGCAATATAACTGCGAAGCCCTGAATGACAGTGCACATATACGGGCTTATCCTTTGGTATTTCATCGATTCTTGCACGCAGGGAATCCAGGGGGATATTGATGAATCCGTCAATTTTTCCTCGTTTGAATTCTGTAACTGTTCTGACATCCAGCAGAGTCACACTGTTATCACGAGGAAGAGTTTCAACCTCATTCCAGAAAAATTGCTTTATTTTACCGCTTATAATATTTTCTGCTGTGAAGCCCAGCATATTTACAGGGTCCTTTGCGCTTGAGAACGGTGGTGCATAGCAAAGCTCAAGCTGAGTAAGATCTGTTATTTTACCGCCGAAACGAATGGCAGAGGCAATAACGTCCATCCTTTTATCTACACCGTCAAAGCCTGTAATTTGAGCACCGATTATTTTTAAGCTTTTCTTATCCCACAAGGCTTTTATAGACATCATATTTCCGTTAGGGTAGTATGATGCATGGGAAGAAGAATAAATATATACTTTATCATAATCTATTTTGCTCAGCTGTGCGGATTTTTCGTTAAGTCCTGTTGTTGCAACAGTCATATCAAACAGCTTAAGAACGGCAGAGCCTTGTGTTCCGGTGTATTCACTTTCGTATCCTGCAATATTGTCAGCTGCTATTCTGCCTTGCTTATTGGCAGGTCCTGCAAGGGGAATAAATGATGGAGCATTTGTTATAAAATTCTTTATTTCGACAGCGTCGCCTACTGCGTAAATATTCGGAATATTCGTATGCATTTTACTGTCAACGATTATACTGCCGCGAGAATTGGTTTCAATACCGCACGCCTTTGCAATGGCAGTTTCCGGACGGACACCAACAGACATAATTACCATATCGGCATTGATTTCTCCTTTTTGAAGAAGAATTCTGTTGTGCTCAAAGGCAGTAACTCCATTATTCAAAAACAGCTTTATGCCTTTTTCCTTAATATAGCGGTGAACATCTGCTGCCATATCAAAGTCAAGAGGAGCGATAAGGTGGTCTGCAAGCTCAACGATTGATACGTCAAGACCTGATTTTGCAAGGTTCTCAGCCATTTCAACACCAATATATCCTCCGCCGATAACAACAGCCGATTCAGGCTTTTCGGTATCTATATAGTGTTTTATTTTGAGTGTATCCGGGATATTTCTAAGGGTAAATACATTTGCACTTTCAATTCCCTTTATATTTGGTATAATCGGCTCTGCACCCGGAGAAAGAATCAGATTATCATATTTCTCAGTATAGCTTTCTCCGTTTTGAAGATTTTTAATTGTTATGGTATTTTCTTCAGGGTTGATTTTAACGGCCTCATTAAAAATGCGAACGTCAATATTAAATCTTGCCTTGAAGCTTTCCGGAGTCTGCAGGGTGAGTTCTTCTCTGTCGGTGATTTCACCGCCGATATAATATGGTAAACCACAGTTTGCAAAGGATACAAACTCTCCCTTTTCCAAAATAATGATTTCGGCTTTTTCATCAAGCCGTCTCAGTCTTGCAGCTGCAGATGCACCGCCTGCAACACCGCCGATAATAATTGTTTTCATAATGATACCTCTTTCTGAAAGGAGCCGAAAATGGCACACATTGATTTTGAATCTACTTATAGTGATGTATTTCCGTTTTGGAATGAAATATCCGAAAGGGAAAAAGATTTTATCTGCAATCATTCAACAGATATTGTTTATAAAAAAGGTACAACCATTCATGACAGCACCGAATGCTCAGGTGTCATTTTTGTTCAAAGCGGTTGCCTTAGGGTATATATGATGTCTGATGAGGGTAAGGATATTACGCTTTACCGTTTATACAAGGGGGATATGTGTATGCTGTCCGCCTCCTGTGTTTTAAGCTCAATAACCTTTGATGTTCTTATTGATGCGGAAGAGGACAGCGAATGTTATGTGATTAACGGACCTGCTTTTATGAAAATCAGCAACGATAATCCCAAAGTTAAAATTTTCTCACTTGAAACAGCCGTAAGCCGCTTTTCAGATGTTATGTGGGTTATGCAGCAAATACTGTTTATGAGCATGGACAAAAGGCTCGCAATATTTCTCCTTGATGAATCATCAAGAATAGGAAGTGATTTTATTGCACTTACACATGAACAGATTGCAAAATATATCGGTTCGGCACGTGAGGTAGTTTCAAGAATGCTGAAATATTTTGTAAACGAGGGTATTGTTAAATCTTCACGCAAGGGTATTACAATAATAGATAAGCAGCGGCTTCGTGCTTTAACCCTTTAACATCGCAAGAATATCCGCCTTAGGTCTTGCTCCTACTGCCTGATTGACTACTTTTCCGTCCTTCATTACTGCAAGCATAGGAATACTCATAACTCCGAATGCCTGAGCCAATTCAGGCTCAGAGTCAACATTGATTTTGCCTACAACATACTGTGGATTTTCTTCTGCGATTTCATCCACAAGCGGTGAAACCATACGGCAGGGTCCGCACCAATCTGCATAAAAGTCCAAAAGAACAGTCTTGTTACTGTTTTTGATTTCGTTAAAATTGTTTTTGTTTACACTGAGTACTGACATATTTTTTCGTCCTTTCTTTGTTGTGCCTTTATTATATCCGATATTATCGTTAACTTCTGTGACAAAGTCACAATACATTTAAAAAATGCATTTTTCTAATGAGTGAAATAAGGTATGCTGTAAAACTTACAGCATACCTTATTTGTTTCTTTATTTCTTTTTAATTTTGTTCAGTTTTTTATTTAAGCCGAGTATCTGCTCTTTTGTAAATTTTCCGCCGAGCATGGAGAATGCACGTTTAAGTGCAAAACCCTTTGCGATATCAAGCATCGTTTTATTGATTTTAAAGCCTGCGACAGAGAATCCTGTGCCGGATTTTTTGCTCTTTTCCTCCTTTGATTTGTCATCAGTTGAGGAAAGAGCTTTTTTCAGCATAGGAATCATACTGAGCAGAACAAGCTTTCCTCTGAAAGTTGCCATAATATCGCCAAGTGTGTCATTGATTGAAAGATATCCTGCAGGAGTATCAATCTCAAACCAGTTGATAACGGCACCTTCCTCTGCCATTCTGTATTCTTCATTGAAGGTTTCAACCTTTCTGATGATTGCGGTATCCTCGCATTCACCTGCTTTTGCAGTCAGCTTTGTTTCACCTTCATTTTTAACCTCAAAATAGAAGAAAGGGTATTTGTCTTTCTTCTGCTTTCCGGCACTTACTCCGTTTGCAAATAATTCAACCTCATTCTGATTTGTGTAAACAGTAATTTTTGTTACAGGCTCAACTCTGTCAACATATCTTTTTGAGCAGATATGAACGAATGGCTCATCTGACAGCCAAGCCTTGTAGGCATAAAAGCTGTCTTTTTTGTATTTTCTGTCAAAGGTAACAAGGCCCTTATGATTCATACCGTTTTCGCCGCCCTCAGAGCGTGCATCAGCAGCGAAATCAAACATATTCCAGACATGAGTTGCCCAGAGATATGGTCTGTCAATAATCTGCTTTATAACCTCTTCGTGATAATATGCCTGATATTCTTCGGTATAGTCGCCCTGTTCGGGTGCTGAGGTATGCCAGTTCAGAGCCTCACAGCCGTATTCACTGATGCCGATTGCTTTGTCAGGATATTTCTTATGGAATGCGTCAAACCAGGGACCATACATTGAAACGTTACCGCCGTACCAGCCGAAATAATGATTATAAGAGAGTATATCGGAAATATGGACATATTCCTCATCAATGCCGCACATTGTGAGAGCCGCCAGTGTTGTGGGTCTTGTTTTGTCAAGGGAATGTGCAAGGTCATTCAGCATTTTATGATTGCTTATAAGACTTTTATCTCCGGCGCCCCCCATCGTGATTTCATTTGAGAGACCCCAAGTAACGATACAAGGGTGATTATAATTCTGACATATCAGCTCAGTCATTTGTGTTTTTGTGTTTTCCACACCATTTGGCATATGCCTTGAAATGTAAGGAATTTCAGCCCATACAACCAAACCTTTTTCATCACACAAATCATAAAATGTCTGTGAATGCTGATAATGTGCAAGACGGATTGTATTTGCACCCATTTCACAAATTAAGTCAATATCTTCTTTATGATGCTCAGGCAAAAGGGCATTGCCGATATCAGGTCTGTCCTGATGACGTGATACGCCTCTGAGCGGATATTCTTTTCCGTTAAGGATAAAACCTTTTTGCGCATTGACCTCAAAGGAGCGAATACCAAAGCGTGTTGATACCTCATCAACTGCTTTACTGTCTATTATCAGACATGCTTTCAGTGTATACAGATAAGGATCAATTGTTCCGTTCCAGAGATGGGCATTTTCAATTTTTACAGAAGCTTTTGGATTTTTACCGCTTGCCGATACAGTTTTGATGATTTCACCGTCTGCAATGATTTCAAACTTGACCTCTCCGTCTGCAAAGGCCTGCATCTCAATATCAGCATCTTTGCCGTTTACTTTAGGTGTTACCATAATACCGGGTGCACCATTGTAATCCAGGTCGAAATGATTTTTCGCCACGCCTATTATTGAAACATCACGGTAAATTCCGCCGTAAAAAGTAAAATCAGCCTGCTGCGGATAAACAAAATCATTTGGAGAATTGTCAACCTCAATTTTTATTTCATTTTCATCTGAAATGTCTTCAAGGCAGGTTCTGAAGGTTGAATATCCGCCATGATGAACAATGATTTCTTTATTATTAAAAAACACTTTTGAACTGGAGTTTACACCGTCAAGCTGAATATAAAATTTCTCACCTTCGGGAAGCTCTGCTTTCGATATGCTTTTTTTATAAATGCAGGTTCCTCTGTAATAGTCATTACCGCCATCCTGTCCGTCTTTTCCGTTCCAAGTATGGGGTAAGTCAACAGTGCTGCTTTTTCCTTCTTTTATAAATTCCCAGTTTTTATTGATATTTATTATATTTCTCATATAGATTCCTTCGTTCTGTATAAATAGTTTTTAATTTCCCTGTACATTATCATCACTGTTGTGATTGTTGAATTCCTGTTCCTCTTTAAAACCGATATTATAAACAAATTTCATTGCAAGTGTCATAATCAGTAAGCCTATAATTAAAAAGATTATATATAGATTTTTGATATTCTTTGAAGCCTCAGCGGTCTGAACTGCTGAACTTTCAATATAGCCTACAGAGCTGAGGGCGAGTGCCACAAGAGCAGAACCGATTCCCTGCGACAGCTTTCTGAAAAAAGAATATATTGCGTAAAGAGAGCCTTCCTCACGGATACCCTTTCTTCTGTAGCTGTCCTCAATGCAATCGGCAACCATAGCCCATACAATAATCTGAAATACACAGCAGCCGGTATTTACAAACATAAGACCGATTACATAAATGATGATACCCTTCATATCAGGCGTAATAGGCAGAAACAGCATTATGATACCTGATATAACGCTTACAAGACCTGATATGGTGAGGAGCTTTTTCTTTCCTATCTTTGCAGCAATATTTGAAGCAAACGGCATAAAGGCAACAAGCGGTATATAAGAAGCAATCATTGCAAGAGTTGATTTTTCTGCATCGTTAAAATAAAACTGGAACACCAGATTATTAACAGACATAGTAGAATTGTAGAATATAACAACAGCTACGGTGGCAATTGTTATTCCGACAATCGCACGGTTTGAAAAATAAGATTTAACAGTTGAAATATAACTGACCTTTTCTACTTTATCTTCTCTTACAACTCTTTCCGTTACCATTTTCTGTAAAGCAAAAAAGGTGAAAAATGCAGCGATTGAAAATACAACTGAAACGATAAACAGTCTGTTTGATGATAAGACATTATCCTCATACACAATCTTAGGCAGAATCATAACCAGAACAGCAGGAAGTGCCGCACCGATGCTTCTGAATGTGGACAGTGTTGTACGCTGCTTGGGGTCATCAGTGATGACGGAATGCAATGAACCGTAAGGCACATTAATCATTGTATACGCAACGGACCATAAGCAGTATGACAGCAGACACCATAAAATTTTTCCTGCGTCTGAGAAATTGCTTACAGGGGTAAATATCATGATTGAAAAAAATACAAGTCCGACTGAGCCTATAGAAATCCAAGGCATAAATTTGCTTTTTTTGCTGATATGTGTTCTGTCGACCATAGATCCTATAATCACATCGTTTACAGCATCCCATATTTTTGAAACAACAATAATCCACGCCCAGTGCGTTGCACTCAAACCGATGCACTGCGTATAAAACAGATACATATACGACGATACAAGCTGAAATGAAAAATTGCATCCCATATCACCAAATGCATAGCCTATTTTATCACGTATGCCAAAAGGTCTCAATTGTTTATTTTCCATAAAATCCTCCTGATAAAGTATTAAAAAAATATGAATCATTAATAATTTTCGGCAATTTCATTTTACTATATACAAAATTTATACGTGAGTATTATTTTTGCATATATTAGTAATATTTTTATTATTTATTGATTTTTGACAAATATTATACGATAATATAAAAAAGGGGTGGGTTTATGACTGCACAGAACTTGACGAATCATTACAGCGAATATGCAACTGAAGAGTCTCTTAAAAATCTCGAACTGAGATATGAAAAAGAAAATATATTTATCCATGCAGTATCACAGGGCAACAGGAAAAAATGCAGGGAGATGCTGTCAGCGTCCAATTTTAGTTTCTTAAGCGAAAAGCGTGTTGATGATCCCGTACGAAATCTTAAAAATTATTCGATCATTTTTAATACGCTTCTGCGCAAGGCAGCAGAGCATGGAAAAGTTCATCCATTCTATATTGATAAAATATCTTCGGATTTTGCCGTGAAAATTGAAAAACTTTCTTCTATAGAAGAAGGGAAACAGCTTCATCACGATATGATTGACACGTACTGCAGATTGGTTCAGATGCATTCCGCAAAGGATCATTCACCTATTATTCAAAAACTTACAACAAGAATTGATGCGGATCTGACCGCTGATTTAAGCCTGCAGACACAGGCTGATGAATTGGGTGTAAATGCCAGTTATCTTTCTGCTCTCTTTAAAAAAGAGGTCAAAACAACTTATACTGATTATGTGAATAAAAAACGTGTTGAATATGCAAAGCAGTTATTGACCTCAACCAATGATCAGATTCAGAATATCGCTCAGCAATGCGGCATACTTGATTTGAATTATTTTTCAAAAGTGTTTAAAAAGTATTCAGGTGTAACACCTATGAAGTACAGAGAAAACAACAGATAAATTACTGCTAAAATAAATATCTGCTTTTTCTTATGATTTTAAAACAGATTGCTGATATCATTTTAAATCAAAGCATATTACTCCTATTGCCTAATGATATTACTTGACGGAAATCAGAAAAAAATGTATAGTAACTGTTATATATTATTTTATATTAGTATATAAAAATACTTTTGCGGTAAAAAGAAAACATTAAGGTGGTGAAGGCAGTGCAGAATAAAGATACTTTTTCAGGTTATCATCCGTTGGTGAATTTCCTTTATTTCGGACTGGTAATCGGTTTTTCCATGTTTTTTATGCATCCTGTCTGCCTTGCTGTGTCACTGCTTTGTTCAATTGGTTATTATGTTCAGCTTAATGGTAAAACATCAATCTTTTTTTTGATTCGATATGCTTTACCTATGCTTCTTTTAACTGCGGTTATCAATCCTGCCTTTAATCATCAGGGAACGATTATTCTCTGCTTTCTTCCGTCAGGTAATCCGCTGACACTTGAAAGTATTTTATACGGCATTGCCGCAGGGGTTATGCTGGTATCGGTTCTGATATGGTTTGGATGTTATACATCCGTGATAACCTCCGATAAATTTTGTTATCTGTTCGGTAAGCTGATTCCGTCCCTCTCCTTAGTAATCAGTATGATACTCAGATTTGTGCCGAAGTTTAAAACGCAGTTTGAATATGTTAAGGAAGCTCAGGCAGGAATCGGAAATGATATATCAGACGGCAGTATATTTAAACGATTAAGGAATTCCATAAACTGCTTTTCCATTATGGTAACCTGGTCGCTTGAAAATGCAGTCGATACTGCAGACAGTATGAAGAGCAGGGGATATGGTTTAAAAGGCAGAACTGCCTTCCACATTTATAGCTTTGCTGATAAAGATAAATATGCACTGATTTGGCTTTGCTTCTGTGGTATTTATCTTATCAGCGGCAGTATTTCCGGTAATTTGCATTGGTTGTATTTTCCGAGTATTACCGGTGTACTTGCCAAACCGCTGACAATCAGCTTTTTTATAATCTATTTCGCTATGTGTATAACGCCGGTTGTTATAAACAGCAGAGAGGAGAGAAAATGGAAATCCTTTCAGTCAAAAATTTAACCTTTTTTTATCCTGAATCAGAAATTCCTGCGATAGACCATTTTTCTCTTACTGTTAACGCAGGCGATTTCTTTGTGTTATTCGGTCATTCAGGCTGCGGTAAATCCACATTGCTCCGTCAGCTGAAACCGCAGCTTACACCGCACGGTATCAGAGAGGGAGATATCCTTTTTAACGGTAAACCCCTTGCAGATTTAAGTGACCGTGAAAGTGCATCAAAAATAGGCTTTGTACTGCAGTCACCTGATAATCAGATTGTCACGGATAAAGTATGGCATGAGCTTGCATTCGGACTTGAAAGTCTTGGATATGATACGCCGACAATCAGACGCAGAGTAGCTGAAATGGCATCGTTTTTCGGCATTCAGAACTGGTTTTACAAAAATGTTTCGGAACTTTCAGGCGGTCAGAAGCAGCTTCTTAACCTTGCATCCGTTATGGTTATGCAGCCGAGTGTACTTATATTGGACGAGCCAACAAGTCAGCTTGATCCCATTGCGGCATCAGACTTTTTAGCAACTCTGAAAAAAATAAACAGAGAGCTTGGAACAACAGTCATAATCACGGAACATCGGCTTGAGGACGTGCTTTCGATAGCGAACCGTGCTGCAGTTATGGAGAACGGAAAGCTTATCTGTTGCGGAAGTGTTACAGAGGTTGCATCCTATCTTAAAGAAAATCAGCATAATATGTTTCGTGCAATGCCTTCAGCCACACAGATATGGGGTTCGGTGAATTCTGATTTTAAATGTGCGGTTTCCGTTAATGAGGGACGTGAATTTTTAAAAGGCTATGCAGAGCATAACCGTATTAAAGCTGTTGAAAAAAATAAAAATGATCCTCCGTTTGGTGATGAAAGGATTTCTCTTTCAGATGTATGGTTCAGATATGAAAAGGAACTGCCTGATGTTCTGAAAGGTATTCATCTGACTGCGTATTCAGGTGAATTATTATGTGTTCTCGGTGGCAACGGAACAGGCAAGACAACAATGCTTAAGCTGATTTCAGGCTGCTGTAAACCTTATAACGGAGAGGCTAAGACATACGGAAAGGTATGTATGCTGCCTCAGAATCCGCAGACGTTGTTTGTTAAAAAAACGGTTGCAGAGGATTTAGCTGATGTTATGAAAAGTCAGAAGATATCCAAAGAACAGCAGCAGGGGAATATTAAGAATATAGTTAATCTGTGCCGGTTAGGCGGACTTGAAAGCAGGCACCCCTTTGACCTTTCAGGGGGTGAACAGCAGAGAGCAGCACTCGCTAAGCTGTTATTGCTTAAGCCTGATATTTTGCTTCTTGACGAGCCTACCAAAGGCTTTGATGCGGAATTTAAAGATGAATTTGCTGTTATTATGAGAGAGCTGCTTGATAGCGGCATTTGTATTGTTATGGTGAGCCACGATATTGAATTCTGTGCAAAATATGCAGACTGCTGTGCATTATTTTTTGACGGAGACATTGTTACAAGTGGTACACCGCAGGCGTTTTTCAGCGGTAATAGTTTTTATACAACCTCTGCCAACAGGATTGCAAGGGATATTATACCTGATGCTGTTACAACAGAGGATGTGATTGAGGCAATCGGCGGAGAATTGCCAAAGACTTTAACGGTCTCAAAAGCTCACTATGCTGTGAAAGCTGAAAGTGAAAAGATAACAGTGGAAAAACCAAACAGGCTTCCGCTATGGAGAAAGATTGGAGCAGGTGTATCTGCCTTACTTTCTCTGTGCGTATACTTATTTGCAGCGAAAAATGAAAGCCTTAATGAACTGACTGACCTGAACGGAGCAACCGATTCAGGCTTCAAACAGCTCATTATTTACGGCTTGTTTATATTGCTTCTTATATTGACTGCTGTGTTTATCGGGAGGAGGTCGGCACCCTCTGTTCCTGTTCAGATACCGAAGGAAAAGCGAAAATTATCAAAACGGACAAGTCTGTCAGTTGCTTTAATACTGCTTTTAATTCCGCTGACGCTGTTTATCAGTGTAGCTTATATTGATGTTGAGCAGTATTATATAACTGCACTGGCGGTACTGCTTGAGTGTATGGTTCCGTTTTTTATGGTTTTTGAAGGCAGAAAACCGAAGGCAAGGGAGCTCGTTATTATTGCAGTGCTTTGTGCACTTGGTATTGCAGGCAGAGCCGCATTCTTTATGCTGCCTCAGTTTAAGCCTGTAATGGCATTAACGATTATAGCCGGTATTGCCTTTGGCGGTGAGACAGGCTTCCTTGTCGGTGCGGTTACAATGCTTGTCTCAAACATTCTGTTTTCGCAGGGTGCCTGGACACCGTATCAGATGTTTGCTATGGGTATAATCGGCTTTCTTGCAGGTGTTCTTTTTCAGAAGGGCTGGCTCAGACGCTCAAAAATTTCACTTTGTATATTCGGTGCAGTCTGTGCCATTGTAATCTACGGAGGAATTGTGAATGCCTCAACGGCTCTTTTATGGGGTGGTGAAGCATTAAACTGGAAAATCATATTCAGCTATTATATAACAGGCTTTCCGATGGATTGTATTCACGCGGCTGCTACAGCAATTTTTCTCTGGTTTATTGCCGAGCCTATGCTTGAAAAGCTTGACAGAATTAAAGTAAAATACGGCTTGATAGAATAATTTTGTATTATGGAAATGTTATTATCAAGGAGGTTAGTTGTGAATAAGGGAATAAACGAGTTAATTGTATTCCGATTTGTGTATTGAATTTACTGCATTGTGTATTTACTTAAAATCACTTTTTTAATATTATTGACATATATTATGTTAATAAAAAGGGGAGCTTTCTTTGAAATATAAATTAAAATTCAATTTACTGCCCAACGAGGCATGGTACGGTGCAGATATCAATTACGGATATAAACTGCCTGTAACTGAAAACAGTAGAACAAAAACGGATACACGATACATAGACAGTTACAATCAGGCGACTCCGCTTTGGGTCAGCAATAAAGGCAGGTATATATGGAGCAACGCAGGCTACATGGTAAAGTGGAATAAAGGTACGGCAGTCTGTTACTCTGAAAAAAGTGAAATCAAGCTGTATGATGGCTATAAGAATCTGCGCGGTGCTTATCTTGCCGCAAGCAAAGCACATTTTCCTTTTGACGGCAAGCTTCCTGATGAAATGATGTTTCGTACACCTCAATACTGCACGTGGATTCATCTTGCCACGAATCAGAACGAAGATGAAATTATTGATTTTGCAAAAGGTATTTTAGATTCCGGAATGGCAGCCGGTGAGCTTATTATTGATGACGGCTGGCAGACCGATTTCGGTGAATGGGAGTTTCATCCTGACAAGTTCAAAAATCCTAAAAGGATGATTGATGAGCTGCACCAAATGGGATTCAAGGTGATTTTATGGATTTGTCCGTTTGTTGCACCGACAGTTAAAGACTATTCCTTTATGATTGAAAACCGAATGCTTGTGCGAAACTGTTTTGGTAAAACTGCTTACCGCACTTGGTGGAACGGCAAGCATCCTGTATTGGATTTATCTAATCCTAAATCTGTTGAATGGTTCAAGGCAACTGCTGACAGACTGATGAACGAATATGGTGTTGACGGCTTTAAGCAGGATGCAGGTGATGCTTATTTTTATAAGGACAGTGACCGAACTTTCAGACCCGGAACAGATGCCAATGAACAGTCTTACCTCTGGGCGGAAACTGCACGTGAATATGAATTTAACGAATTGCGAGCCTGCTTTAAGGGAGGCGGCTGGGGTGTAACACAACGTCTGGCGGACAAAACTCACAGCTGGGACAGAAACGGACTGAATACCTTGATTCCAAATGCTTTGCTGCAGGGGCTGAGCGGTTATCCTTATTCCTGTCCTGATATGATAGGCGGCGGTGAAATCAGCAGCTTTAAGCGTAAGAATGGAGACACCTTCAGTATTGATAAAGCTGAAAATGAGTTCGATACGGAGCTGCTTATACGGTGGTGCCAATGCAGTGCACTTATGCCGATGATGCAATATAGTTTCGCAATATGGAAAATAGAAAATGATACTGCAAGAGAGGTCTGTATCAGCTGTGCAGAGCTTCATCAGAAATACGCTGACACAATTATTTCCCTCGCGCAAAACGCATCAAAAACAGGAGAGCCGATTATACGCTCATTGGAATATCAGTATCCCAATCAGGGATATGAGAAAGTGAATGATATGTTTATGCTTGGTGAAAGTATTTTGGTTTCGCCTGTTCTGAAAAAAGGTGACAGGCAAAAAACACTTCGCCTTCCGAATGGTAAATGGCGTTATGTACCTAACAAGAAAGTATATATCGGCGGAGAAATCATTACGGTTGATGCACCGCTTGATGTACTGCCGATATTTGAAAAGACAGCAGATTAAATGAATATTCTAAGTAAAGGGAAAACGTATGAATAATTTAGGCTATTATAACGGAATATATGATGAAATAGAAAATATGCAGATACCGATGCTGGACAGAGTCTGCTGGTTCGGTGACGGGATTTATGATGCAACCTATTCACATAACTATAAAATATTTGATTTGGATGCGCATTTAAATCGGTTTTATAACAGTGCAAGGCTTCTTGACATTGTAATGCCGATTGAACGTGAAGAGCTTGAAGAACTTTTAAAAGAGCTTGTGCTAAAGGTTGACGACGGTGATCAGTTTGTATATATGCAGGTCACTCGCGGTTCAGGACTGAGAGAGCATATTTATTCATCAGGTGATCAGAATAAAGCGAATCTATGGATTACATTGACTCCGTCTAAGGTGTCTGATAC
The DNA here is from genome assembly GCA_910577195.1 of uncultured Eubacterium sp. GTDB lineage: Bacteria > Bacillota > Clostridia > Oscillospirales > Acutalibacteraceae > Eubacterium_R. The sequence goes on from CAJTLP010000004.1 coordinate 160,710, forward strand.
CTATAAGCCGATTGATGTTATTACTTATGAAGATAAGCGCTTTGAATACTGCAACTGCAAAACACTGAATCTGATTCCCTCCTGCCTTGCTGTCACTGCTGCAGAACGTGCAGGATGTGAGGAGGCAATCTTTGTCAGAGACGGTATTGTAACAGAGTGTGCACATTCCAATGTTTCTATTTTCAAAAATGGCAAGGTAATTACGCATCCGCTTGATGATAAAGTGCTTCCAGGTACAGCCAGAATCAGACTTCTTGCATTTGCTCAAAAGCTTGGATTTGAGGTTGAAGAGAGGGAGTATACTATAAGTGAACTTATGGAGGCAGACGAAATTGTCATTCATTCAACAGGCTCCTTTTGTATTCCTGTTACAACAGTTGACGGAAAGCTTGTCGGTGGTAAAGCACCTGCTATGCTTAAGGCAATTCAGGACGCACTTGTGGCTGATTTTGAGGAGCAATGCAAGGATTAATTTATTCAAATAAAAATAAAATGCTTCAATCGGTACTTTATGGACTGATTGAAGCATTATTTTTTTGCTTTATGTTATATAAAAATATTCAGGACAAAATATCTATATTTTTATTTGTTGATATGCTGTCTGAAAGCTTTGTGTTCAGCAACTGAACAGGTTTGTCACTCTTGATATTTGTTATAAGGCCGTTTTTCCATTCGAAGCTGATTTTTGCACCGTTTACAACCATATCTTTAACTTTACCTGATTTTGCAAAATTCTCAGGCAGAGCAGGTAAAAGCTCTATGATTCCGTTTTCTTCCGTTACAAGCATTTCATTGATGCCTGCCACAAAGCCGAGATTGCCGTCTATCTGAAAATAGAAGGGTGGGTGAACACAAAACATATTTGAAAAGATTGCATGTGAAAGCAGTCCTTTAATAACATTACGTGCTGTATACGCATCACGCAGTCTTGCAGCAAGGCAGATTGCCCAGGCAGCAGACCAGCCTATGTGCTGACCTGAGTTATCAAGACGGAATTTAAAAAGCTTTTTTATCCATTCTGTCTGCTGGGGATTCTTATGATATCCGATAATATTTGCAGGATAAAATGCATAAAGCGGTGAAAAATGTCTGTGTCCCTTTTCAGGTGTATCGTACTCCTTATGCCATTCACATATGCCGTTTTCACCGTTTTTAAATGGATAAAGCTTTGAATACTTTTCCGTTATTTCTGTTTTTAAAGCTTCATCATCTGAAAGGATTAATGCATTTTTGAATGCTTGTCTGACGATTCCCATATCAAAAGCAGATGCATAATCAAGCTTGCATCTCTTTCCGTTATTTATAAACACATTTTCAGGCGATGCTGACGGACATATAACATAATATTCATTATGCAAAACAAGATAATCATTTGAAAATTTTGCAGCCTCTGTTACGATTTCTTTGATTTTGTCCTTGTATTCATTCAGAAAGCCATTTTGATAGTGCGTATATATTTCATTGGCAAGCCAGACACCGCAGAGGGGCTCAAACATATAATTTGCATCACCCTGAACAGGCGGAGTTTTACGCCAGATATCCACATTGTGATTGCAGGCAAAGCCGCTGCAGCCATAGTTGATTTCAGCCGTTTTTCTTCCTGTGATTAAAGTCTCATATACCATCTGAATCAGCGGTTCAATACATTCGGACAAGCCGGAGCGTGAGGCTCCCCAGTAATTCATCTGTGTATTGATGTTGACAGTGTAATTACTGCTCCAGGGTGGGCGGACAGAATGATTCCATATGCCCTGAAGATTAAGAGGCTGACCGCCTTTTCGGCTGCCTGAAATAATCATATATTTGCCGTAATTATACAGAAGCTCACATAGTGCCTTTTCATCAGCTCCCTTTTTAACGGATTGAATCAATTCATCCGTTGGTATACTTGTTTCGGAATGAAAAGAAATGCTTTGCTGATTATAGAGCTTTGAGAAATCATCAATATGTTTTTTCTTGAGTTCATTATAATCGCACTCTTGTATATTGCTTAAGACCGCACGGCATTTTTCCAAAACAGCTTTTGTATCTGTACAGGGCATTTTATCAAAACCGTTAAATCCTGTTGCAGTTGCAAAATAGATTGTAAGCTCAGTTGCATTTTGTACTGTCAAATGCTTACATTTTCTTTTGATAGTGCCGTTGGTATAAGCCTGAGCCAGCAGGCAAAATGCCATACCCTTTTTTTTATTATATCTGATGGGGTAAAGCTCCGTACGTAAATAGTTGGGAGCTGCATAATCAGGTGCATGGCCAAGCAGATACAAACTGTTATCATTTGTATTTGTGCAGCTGCGCAGCTTGCTTTTTGCACTGATTTTTACTGAAAAAGGTTTATCGGAATTTATTTTGTAAACCGTTATTCTGTCAGGGTTTGATGAAAAAATTTCAGATTTGCAGCTGTTTGACCGAACCGTATGTACACCTGTTGTTAAGTCGAGACTTCTTGAAATCATATTTTTGTCCGTTTTTCTGAATCGAAGAATGATATCACCAAGCGGTAAAAAGGTTTCACTGTAAAAGCCTTTGAGCTTATCCTCGCAAAGCGTATCAGCCTCGTCGTTTTTGCCTTCAAAAATGAGTTGGCGTACCTTTTCAAGATGATTAAGACTATCTGATGAATTGTAGTTTTTAGGATAACCTGACCACAGTGTGCCGTCATTAAAGCAGAGTCTTTCCTTTTTGTGTGAACCGTATACCATAACTCCCATAAAGCCGTTACCTAAGGGTAATGCTTCACGCCAGTTTTTAGCAGGTTGCTTGTACCAGATTTTATTCATCGTGTTTCTCCTGTTATACATTATAAATCAGCTTTTATTATACTTCACAGCATTGAACAATACTTTATATTTTCATTCAAAAAGTTTAGAAAAGCAATCACATTATTTATTTTATGATTGAGTTATAACATATTCAGATGTAACAGCTATGAAATTTATAAAGAAAAATGCATAGCTTGACAAAAGCATCAAGTTTGTGTATAGTATTGTTGCAAAAAATATGTTGTGGATTTTTCCGGACAAGGTCATCTTTTCGCCACACAATTACCTTAGTGTAGTTGTGTGGCTTTTTTATGTTAATTTGTACTCAGGAGGATATGATGGAGCAAACGTATATGAAGGAAAGAAAGATACTGCCTTTGGTACTGTCAATGTCCTTGCCTATGGTATTGTCTATGGCAGTGAATTCACTGTATAACATTGTGGACAGCTATTTTGTGGCACAGATGAGTGAAGAGGCTATGACGGCATTGGCACTTGTTTATCCGATACAGAATATGGTCAATGCTGTTGCAGTAGGCTTTGCAATCGGTATAAATGCCTGTGTTGCATTCTGGCTCGGTGCAAAGGAGAAGGCGCTTGCAAATCAATCCGCCACGCAGGGAATGCTTTTCAGCCTGATACACGGAATCGGTATGAGTATTCTGTGCATTGCCTTAGCACCTGCATTTTTATCTATGTTTTCATCTGACAGTGAAACAATTGAGCTGGCACTGACGTATTCAAATAGAGCCTTTCTGTTCTGCCCTGTAATCACAATAGGCATAGGCTATGAAAAAATATTTCAGGCAGTGGGGAAAATGAAGGTTTCTATGTTCAGTATGATGTGCGGCTTTATTGTGAATATTGTACTTGATCCTCTTATGATTTTCGGAATAGGATTTTTCCCTGAAATGGGAATAGCAGGTGCCGCCTATGCGACAGGAATAGGACAGTGTGTCACTCTTATTGTATATCTGCTGTTTTATCATTTTGATAAGATTCCTGTAAAAATAAAGAAAGAATATCTGCGTCCTAATGCAAATGTAATTCAAAAAATGTATTCTGTCGGTATTTCGGCATCGCTGAATCTTGCTTTGCCGTCCTTGCTTATTTCCGTGCTCAATGCAATACTGGCTTCATTCGGTGCGGTGTATGTGCTTGTGCTCGGAGTTTATTATAAACTGCAGACGTTTATTTATCTTACAGCGAACGGAATTGTGCAGGGTATAAGACCCCTTATGGGTTATAATTACGGTGCTAAGGAATACGGCAGAGTGAAAAGCATTTTTAAAACATCATTGTTCTTAATTGCAATTGTTATGGTAATTGGTACGATTCTGTCCTGGACTATACCGACAAGCCTTATTGGTCTGTTCACTGAAAATACGGAAACAATCAAGATAGGCGCAAAGGCTCTGCAGATTATCAGCTTAGGCTTTATTGTATCAGCAGTGTCTGTAACCTGCTGCGGAGCACTGGAGGGACTCGGCAAAGGTCTGCCGTCTCTCTGTATATCTTTGCTCAGATATATTGTAATCATTATTCCGCTGGCATTTTTGCTCAGCAGATTTTTACAGGCAGACGGCGTATGGTATGCTTTTTGTATTACAGAAGCTATAACGGCGGTTGTTTCATTGATAATTTACAAAAAGTCAGCTAAAAGCTGACTTTTATTTTTTTGAAAAAAACTCTTGACTTTGAGTTAACTCCAGAGTATATAATGATCGAGAATTAGTGGGGTGATAATATGACAATTAAAGAGGTAAGTGAAAAATATTCCGTTTCGCAGGACACACTCAGATATTATGAAAGAGTAGGTATGATTCCGCCTGTAACAAGGACAAGCGGCGGTATGCGTGACTATCAGGAAGAGGATTTGAAGTGGCTTGAACTGGCACTGTGTATGAGAAATGCAGGACTGCCTGTTGAAGCGATGATAGAATATCTGAAGCTGTTTCAGCAGAGTGATGAAACCATATCCGCAAGACTGGAGCTTTTAACTGCGCAGCGTGATATACTCGTTGCTAAAAAAACGGAAATAGAGAATACCCTGAAACGTCTCAATTATAAAATATCAAAATATGAAGAGGCGGTAAAAACAGGAAAGCTTGAATGGAATAAAGATAGTAACTGTAATTTTTAGGAGGGCAGGACAATGAAATATAATCCGCTTGGAAATACAGGCTTAATGGTCAGTGAAATCGGTATGGGCTGTGAGGGCTTTGCCGTTCATCATTGTAAAAATACTGCACTGCTTTTTGACGAGGCTGAAAGGCAGGGCATAAACTATTTTGATTTATATACATCAAATCCGGATGTGAGAGCCAGTGTTGGCGAAGCCTTAAAGGGCAGAAGGGAAAAGTTTGTTATTCAGTCCCACATCTGCTCAGTCTGGAAGGACGGTCAGTATAAACGTACACGCAATATCAATGAGGTTAAAAACGGCTTTGAGGAAATGATGAGCCTGCTCCAAACAGATTATATTGATGTGGGTATGATACATTATTGTGACTCGCTGAAGGACTGGAATGAAATTGCAGACGGCGAGGTTATGAAATATGCGCTTGAACTGAAAAAACAGGGCAGAATTCATCATATAGGACTCAGCAGCCACAATCCTGATGTTGCTTTACAGGCGGTGAAAAGTGGCAACATTGAGGTGCTTATGTTCAGTGTCAATCCCTGCTATGATTTGCAGCCTGCGAATGAGGACGTTGAACAGCTCTGGAATGAGGAAAACTATGTAAATCCTCTTGAAAATATGGAGCCTGCAAGACAGGAACTCTATGAGCTATGTCAGGCAAAAGGTGTGGGTATTACAGTTATGAAAGCCTTCGGCGGCGGTGATTTGCTGGATGCTGAGCTTTCGCCTGCAGGCAGGGCTCTTACTGTCAATCAGTGTATCAATTATGCACTGACAAGACCTGCAGTTGCCACAGTTCTGGTCGGTGCTCACAGTGTTGAGCAGCTGCAGGATAGCTGTGAATATGAAAATGCAACGGATGAAGAAAGAGATTATGCCACAGCACTGGCATCTTTCCCTAATATCAGTTGGAGGGGGCACTGTATGTATTGCAGTCACTGTGCGCCTTGCCCCAAAAAGATTGACGTTGCTTCGGTAACAAAATTTTTGAATTTATCACTTGCACAGGGTGAGGTGCCTGAGGCGGTCAGGGAGCATTATGATTTGCTCGGTCACTATGCAGGGGATTGTATTGCCTGCGGTGCCTGTGAAAAAAGATGCCCATTTGAGGTAAGCATTATTGAAAATATGAAAAAAGCGAAAGAAATATTCGGAAAGTAGAGGTAACACATTATGCGATATGCATCTTATGAAGAATTTGAAAAAGCAAACAAATTCGGCAGGGGTAATTCCAACGATGCCTTTGCACAGTATTTTATCGGTGATTCCTTTTTGAATCCTCTTACCAAACCTGAGGAAACATCTGTATTCCTTGCAAACGTAACCTTTGAACCGGGCTGCAGAAACAATTGGCACATTCACCATTCCGCAAGCGGCGGAGGTCAGATTTAATCTGTACCGCCGGTGAGGGCTGGTATCAGGAATTCGGCAAAAAGCCTGTCAGCCTCAGTGAGGGTAAGGTTATTGTTATTCCTGCAAATGTCAAGCATTGGCATGGTGCTAAGGCTGACAGCTGGTTCAGTCATATCGCGTTTGAAGCACCCGGTGAAAATACTTCAAATGAATGGTGCGAGCCTGTGACAGATGAAGAATATAATGCACTGGAGGAACGATAATGTCACTTTATAAAACAGACCCTGAATTTATGGAACGCTTTTCGCATTTTGCCTTTGACGAGGTTGTTCACGAGGAAAATCAGCAGCTGGATGATGTTACACGCTATATGGCAATTCTTGCAACGCTTATCGGTTGTCAGGGTACAGATGCCTATCGGGAGATACTGCCGAAAGCATTAGAGAACGGTGTTACTCCGATAGCTGTTAAGGAAATTGTTTATCAGGCAGTGGATTATTTAGGCTACGGCAGAATGCTGCCCTTTCTGAATATCACCAATGAGATTATGGAGAATCGCGGTATTGAGCTTCCGCTTGAGGGTCAGGCAACCACGACCTTTGAGAACAGGCTTGAACGCGGTATTGATGCACAGGTTGAGATTTTCGGTGAGCATATGAAGGAAGCCTGGAAAGCAGGACATATCAACCGCTGGCTTGCGTCAAACTGCTTTGGCGATTACTATACCAGAACAGGACTTAATCTTGCACAAAGAGAGATGATTACTTTCTGTTTTCTGTCAGCACAGGGCGGATGCGAGCCGCAGCTTATCGGTCACGCAAAGGGCAATATGAATATGGGGAATGATAAGGCATTTTTAATGAAAATTGTTTCTCAGTGCCTGCCGTATATCGGTTATCCGCGCAGCTTGAATGCAATGAATTGCATCAATAAAGCAGCGGAGGATTAAAAGATATCTATGAACAGTGGCAATTGAATGGATGATATCATAAAAGCTCCAGCAAATCCGTACGATTTACAGGAGCTTTTATTGCAGTATTCTTTGATATTTTATTACCAGTTTGTTATATAGCGGTTCAATGTGTTTTGGATTCCGCAGGCCACGCTGTTCGGATCATCCATAGTTTTATCACAGGCAACACGGAAAACCATAACTCCGCCGCAGCCTGTCAGAAGTGCGTATGTGGTTTTATCGCCTGCGAGCGCAGGGGAACAGAAAGTTCCTTCGTATATCTGATTGCAGTCCGCAACATTGTAGTATTTGCTGTCCCAGTAGTTTGCCTGCTCAAGGTCTCTCCAGGTTGCCCAGAAAGGTGTGGAGTTAATGGGTCTGCCGTAAGCTGCTATGCCTATATTTATTTTACTTATGTCAGCGCCGTTGTTTGCAAAATCTGCAATACCGTCCTGTGCCTGCTGAAGTGAGCTCTGATAGCCGTCCTTATCATTTCCGTCGTATGCCATAAACTGAATTTGGTCAAGCCTGTCAAAGGTCTCCTGTGAAAGGCCGAGATTCCATGCTGACAATGCGGCTGATAAAATTCTGTCCTTACCGTTTGTATTCATACCCTCATCAAGCTTTGCTATGAATTTATCGAAATTGCTCCAGTCTTCAGCTGATGCAGGGTACTCCCAGTCAATATCCACTCCGTCAAAATCATATTTGTTCACAAGGCTTATGATCTGATCGGCAATGGTTTCCATATTTTTGCCCATATATACATTTACGCCGCCGTGACTTCCGCCTGTACCGTCTGCGAGAGCTGTAATGATTAGCTTTACCTGATGATTTTTATTTGAACGGTGAGAGATGATTTCCTTAAGGGCTTCAACTTGCTTTGCAAAGTTTTCCTCACCTTTTTCACCGAAGCTGATGTTTCCGTTTTCATCCCAGTTTACTGCACCGAACAGGATAACAGTGCTGTAAACGTCATAGAACTTAGCATAATTGTCAACATATGCATCACCCTTAGATAGTATTTCGGTAGGTACATCACCGTCAATTCTCTGATAAGCAGTAACCTCAAAATCGTCTGCACTGCGTGTCGGCTCGTTATAAAGCTTTAAGGATTTAATTTTGGCAGGGATGTTGTCATCTCTGAATTTATCTATAGAAAGGCGTACTTTATCTGTAGTTACGGCATCAAAGCTGCAGATTTTTAAAGACTGAATTTTTTCACTCTGATAAACCGTAATCCATTCATCATTGATATATGCCTGCAGGCGGAAATACTGAACCTGATTTCCTGTTTCTTCAATTACGGCAGTGTTAAAGGTTTTTGCTTCTTTCAGCTGAATTTCAGCCACACTGTTGTTTATATCACCGTATTCACTGCTTAAAGCAGTGTCAGGCTTTTGCGCAGTCCAGCATTTGTTGCCGTCATCAAGCAGGTTAATAGCGTCTGCCTTTTCATTGTTCTTCAGACTTTCGTAGGTGATCTGTGCATCTTCAACAGGATTTTCGGACTGAAATTGCATGTCAGGATAATTTTTATTGCTATTTCCTTCAAGCTTACTGAAATCTATATTTAAGGGTATAATTGTTAATGCAGCGATAAGCACTGAAGCAATCAGCGCCTTGCCGGAATTGGATGCTTTTTCACAGAAAATAAGAGGAAGGGGTATTAGTACAATCATACCGAGAATGGCAAGATTCGGAGCAAGGTACTGAACACCTGTTGAAATGTTTTCAAGAGAAATTCCCTTGTCAAATCCAAAAAGAAGTACTGTGGTATAAATGAAAAGAATCACACTTAATATCTCGATAATGATGTGAATGATTTTCAATATTTTGCTTCTTATGCTTTTGCTTTCAGGAACAAATGAAAGCAGCATTATGTATGCTACCGAAATGACGGCGCATGTGCCTGTTATACCCAGCATAACAGGTACAAATTTGTCACCCAGCGGATAAAGCTCAGCTATCCAGCCATATGCAAATTCAGCACTTTTCAGAAAAGCAAAGGCTGCCGCGGCTAAAATATAAAAAACATATGAGCCTGTATGAGAGTTAAAACCTTTTTCCATTTTTTTAAAAAAATTCATATCAAGATTTTCATCCTTTCGCATTTTTTATATTATTGAATTTGTTCCTGTTTTATTATAGTACAGCACTGTTTTTAAATAAATTCAAAATACAATACAATAAATACACAAATCGGAAATCATGATGCTTTTTATAGTAACTGTTATGCAATGCTGCGGTTTATATCTTTTCGGAGGGATTCATCATTTTTCTGTATTCAGAGGGTGAAAGGGTGGTCATTTTTTTGAATTCTGCTGAAAAATAGTTCTGATCTGCAAAAGCAAGAATATGAGCAATTTCATTGACTGAATATCTTGTATTGCTCAGATAAAGTTTAGCAATGTCAATTTTCCTTTCAAGAAAATAGCGGTAGGGTGTCATACCATAGGTATCTTTAAACACCTTGATTATATGATTTTTTGAGTAGCTGAAGGTTTTGCTCAGTTCATCTATTGTGACTTTCTTTTCAATGTTTGCATCAAGATATCTTTGTATCTGCTGAGGCAAATTATAATTGCTTTTCTGAAGTGTATTTTTTATGTGGATAAACATTCTGTGCAGTATCACGGATATGTTATCCGTCATTTTTTCGTACTCATTTGAGTAGTTTTTTTGCACACGCTCTATTTCTTCAAAATATTGTGCAAGATTGCAGTTTTCAAAATAATAGCTGTTTTCAGGCAGATAGGTTTTGATAAAGTATTCAGCAAGCTCACCGTCAAATACAATCCATTCCTTATCCATTGGGTTATCCTCGTCGCAGTAATACTCGTGGCAGCTGTTTTTAGTGAGGAGGATAACGGAATTCTGTTTTGTATGATATGTGTCGGAATTAATATTGAGTATTCCGCTGCCCTTTTTTATATATTCAAGTGCTATGATCCGTGATTTTGTACGCTTAACATAGTAATCCTTATCGCAAATCGTCTTTCCTATAACCATTACATTAAGCGGATATTCGCTGCTATAAAATTTCCAGTAATTTGACGCTTCGTTCTTCATAGTGATATTCCTAAGATAATATGTGATTTTTCAAATATAATTAAATATTTTTATGTGATATTATCATAATAGCATAAATGATTTTATTTCACAAGGATGAAAGAGGTGGACTATGTTTTCTTACAGCATAACATATGAATGTAATGGTGAAGTTTTTTCTTCGGATAAAAGGGAAACACCGCATTTCAGGATTAAGGACAGCTTTTTACAGGGCCGCTTTACTGCTGATATGATTACAAAAAATGATATCAGGATTAAAGAGTTCAAAGTGATTTTTCCTTATTACTATAAGAAAGACAGCGTTGTATTTATAAACGGCTATCAGTCCTGGACAGACAGCCGTGAGTATTTTACAAGTGAAAAAATGTCAGGCTTTTCAAAATGGAAAAAATGGGTGCTGACAAAGCCCATTAACGCACATACCGGACTTTGCAGGTCAGGTGATGCATTCTTCTGTAAATACCCTAAGGGGAGGGGTGAATTTTTCGGCTATTCATACGGCTATGTCAGAAATGATGAAAATATTGATTTGTTTGCCTCTTTAAATGAAAGCAGTGGTTATACAATCGTGTGCTTTGATGTGAAAAAATCTTCGGTTACAGCTGAGAAGGATTTTGACGGCGTGACCTTCAGGGGTAATTCAAGGCTCATTGATTTCGTTCATCTGAACGGCGGATATGATGAAGTATTTGATAAATGGTTTGAAATGATGAATATCCAGTGCCGCCAGACAGAGAAAAAATGTGGTTATACAACCTGGTATAACTATTACGGAAATGTTGATGAAAACATTGTAAAGAGGGATTTAAAGGCATTATCTGCACTGCCTGAAAAGGTGGATATTTTTCAGATTGATGACGGATATCAAAGATGCATCGGTGAATGGCTTCATCATGATGAAAAGAAATTCCCAAGCGGAATGAAAAAGCTTGCCGATGAAATTCATAATAATGATATGCTGGCAGGCTTGTGGCTTGCTCCGTTTGCCGCCACAAAGAACTCATTTATTTATAAAGAGCATAAGGACTGGCTTGTTCATTATGATAATGGAAAGCTCTATCCTGCCGGTGCGAACTGGGGCGGATTTTACGCAATTGATTTTTATAATCAGGATGCCGCAAAGTATATCAGAAAGGTCTTTGACACCATTCTGAATGATTGGGGCTATGATATGGTCAAGCTCGATTTCCTCTATGCTGCATGTATTGTGCCTATGCATAACAAGAGCAGGGGTCAGATTATGTGTGAGGCAATGGACTTTATCAGGGACTGTGTTGGTGACAAGCTGATTTTAGGCTGCGGAGTTCCGCTTATGCCTTCATTCGGAAAGGTTGATTTCTGCAGAGTCGGTGCCGATGTGGCATTGGAGTGGAAACATAATCCATATGGTATCCGAGAGGACGTCAGCACACCAAACACAATTAACTGTTCCGTTTTCCGCAGGGGACTGAATGGCAGAGCCTTTATGAATGATCCGGATGTTTTCCTCCTGCGTGACAATAACATAAAAATGAGCTTTGAACAGAGAAAGCTTATTGCGGAAATCAACAGCGTTTTCGGCAGTCTTTTGTTTGTTTCCGATAATGTTTCTCAGTACAGCAGGGAGCAGCTGGAAGTGTTCCTTGACACAATCCATAAAAGGGATGTAAAGATTCTAAAAGCAGGAATTTGCAAAAACGATATAATTCGTGTAGAATATTTGTTGAATGGTTTTGAAAAAACTTTGCAATTCAATTATAAAAACGGAACTGTAATATAGTATAATATGGGGTAAAAGTTATGCTTGAAAAAATTAAAGAAATTCCAATGGAAATTAAAAATCACTGGAGCACTCCTGCCGAAGGCAAATACATACCGTATAAGGAATTTGCATCGTACAGTATAGGCGGAATCGGTGTAAATACAATCAATTCACTTTTCGGTTATGTTGCACTGAATGCAAACTGTCTGCTTATCGGTTCTGCTTACGGTATTAAGCCGACGCACCTTGCGTGGCTTAATATCATAATGAGTATTATCAATATTCTTAAAGCTCCGATTATAAGTATGATGATTGATAATACAAATTCAAAGTACGGAAAGTTCAGACCATACCTGCTTTATACAGGTGTGCCGACTGCTATTCTGCTGTGTGTTATGGCATTTATACCGAATGATATCAACTACACTGCAAAGGTTGCAGTTATCGGAGTTGTATATGCATGTCTGATGGTATTTCAGGCACTTTATGCACAGGCATTTACAAGCCTTGCGCAGGTGCTTACACCAAATGGTGAGGAACGCACAGGTCTGCTTTCAGTAAGTATGTTTATATACAGTTTAGGTCCGTCCATTGTTAATATGCTTCTTCCTATATTAGCAGGCCTCACAGGCGGTATGACGGATTTTAAAACCTACAGAATATTGTTCCCTGCATTCTCGGTGGTTGGAATTATCCTGAGTATAATTACCTTTAAAGGAACTGAGGAAAAGATTGTTGTTGCTAAGGATTATGTGGCAAAGGTAAAATTCAGTGAGGGAATAAAGCAGGTTGCTAAAAATAAATATTTCTGGCTGATTAATATTCATTCCATTTTAAGCTGTCTGAAATATGGTATAGGCTCCATTTTAGGCTGGTACTGTATTTATCAGATTAAAAGCGATGCGATGCTCGGAATTATGAATACCGTTATCGGTACGGCTTCCGTGCCGCTTATGCTCCTTGCACCTCTGCTTGCCAAGAAAATCGGAAAAAGGAATGTTCTCATCTGGACGAATTTAATCCGTGCCGTATTTTCCGGCTTAATGCTTGTAACTATGGATAATACCGTTCTGTTCTTTGTATTCCTGTATCTGGCAACGCTGATGATGGGCGGTGACAGTGTAGTAACTACATCCATGACAGCAGAAATTTTTGACTATCAGCAGTGGAAAACAGGCGTACGTCTGGAGGGCTTTATTACACAGTTAGGTGCAATGCTTACAACCTTTGCCGGTATGTTCACCGGACTGATTATTCCATATTTTTATGAGCATTACGGACTTGAAAAGGATTACACTGTTTTGTATGACGCGTCTGTAAGAACACCTATATTCAATATCCTTATTATAACAACCATTATCAGTTGTGTGATTTGCGTTATTCCTATACTGTTTTATGATTTGAACGAAAAGGATCATCAAAAGATTATTGAGGAATTGAAAGTACGTGCTGATGAAAAGTAATATTTTAAATCATCTCTATCATTTTCATGATTCAGCGTTAAGGCCCAAGCCTTTTGCCGGTTGGGCAAGGTCAAAGTCTTCTGAGCTTGATGTGAAAAGAACAAGATATCTCGGAGAAAATCAGGAGGTTATCTGGGATATAAAAGCTGATGGATATGAGGTAAGCGATCATATCGAAATGGCAGGCTTTTATGTTTCTGCAATCATCAGCTATGGCAACGATAGCGAGGGAAGACTGCGCATTATGAAGCATCTTACCTTCCCTATGCTGAGATTTCAGCCTAATCTTACAGGTTCGTCCTTCAGCCACAATTTTGACGGCAGCTTTGCAGATATTAAATTAAACGGCAGAATTATTAAAGAATATCCTGAGGGCAACCGTGCACATCTTGCGGCTGAAAGTCTGCTTTTTGCAAGAATCATAACGGAAGGACTTTTCGGACTTAAGGCTGTGGGACTGAATAAGCTTAGAATCAATCCGCAGCTCAGCAGTCAGTGTGATAAAATAACACTGGAGAATATAAAGCTGTTCTCAAAATGCTTTGATATTAAAGCGAATGAAAAGGGGATTGATGTTATTTATAATGGCACCACTTATCATACAGAACAGCCAAAGGCTCTGTTTGATTTTAACGCCTGTCAGTTTGAATGATTAATATGCATTATCAAAAACACCTCAGCTGATGCTGAGGTGTTTTGCTGTTTGCTGTTCATTTTTTATTTTATAATTTCCACGAGCTCGGATAAAAGTTCCAAATCCGACTGCTGTACCTTTATATTTGCAATCATCGGTTCATCGTTAGGGTTGGTTATTTTTAACTGAATTACCGTACCTTCCTGTATGCCTTTTTTCTGCACTGCGGCAAAATAGTTTTTCAGCTTAGGATGGTTTTTATCAAATGTATTTTTTGCACTAAGTATTTTCATAAGTGCTGCAGGATTCATATTCATTTTACTTCTCCGTTACTTTCTTCAGTACAAATACAAGCCAGCCCTTTTCCTCAAAGCGTTCTATCACTTCAAAATGATTCTGCGCAAAGGAGCAGAGCACCTCATCCTCACGGCTTTCAATGATACCGCCTGTGATATAAACGCCGTTATCATCAAGGAATCTGCCAACCTCTTTGTTGAATTCCATAATAATATCTGCAACAATATTTGCTACAACAACATTGTACTTTCCTGTAACCTTGTCGGAAAGATTACCCTGAACGACATTGAATCTGCTTTCGTCAAATCCATTCTCTTTGGCATTAGCCACTGCGGTTTTAACGGCAAGTGAGTCAATATCAACGCCAAAGGCTGATTTTGCACCGAGCAGCAGGCAGGCGATTGAAAGAATACCGCTGCCGCAGCCGATATCAAGTACGGTTGAATTTTCATCAATATATTTTTCAAGCGTTTCAAGGCAAAGCTTAGTCGTAGGGTGACTTCCTGTACCGAAAGCAAGTCCCGGCTCAATATGTAAAACCGTTTTGCCGTTTGCGTCGTACTCATCCTCCCAAGTCGGACGAATCAGCAGTTTTTCGCCAATCGGCATAGGATGGAAATACTGTTTCCAGTTATTTACCCAGTCCTCAGTGGCACAATCATCCACCTCAAAGGTATACGCAATATCCTCACTGCCGAGTCTTTCCTCAATGAAGGACACTGCCTCCATAGGATTTTCGTGCGGATTCACATAAACGTGTATAAACGCTTTGGTGCGGTCTGCCTTGAGCAGATCCTCCTCAATCAGATCAATGTGCGCAATTTCCATAACCTCGTTTTCCAGGTCTGAATAATCCTCAATATAAATGCCGTATGGCACTACCATATTTGCAATATTGCTTGCCGTTTCAATATCCTTTGTGTCAACTGTTATTATAATTTCAGTCCAGCTTTCGTTAACTATACTATCCAACTCTTTATTCTCCTAAATTAACTTTGTGTTCTGTTGATGAAAGACCGTGATTAAACAGCTTGCGGTTATCAAGTGCCCACTGCCTGTCCGTGAATTTCCCTGTTTCGATTTTATTTGTTGCATTATTGATTTCAAAAATAGTTGCATCAAGTGAGTCGAGTGTGGAAAGAATTTCAGCCTCTAGGAACATCGGTCTGACAGGTGAGCCGTACTCAGGTACACCGTGATGTGAAAGCACCATATGCTCAAGGAGAGTGACCTTTTCACTTTCAATGCCAAGCTCTTTAGCTGTTTCTTCAATATACATTGCACCCTTTACCAGGTGACCGATCAGCTCACCGCCGACAGAGTATCCGCTGCAGAGACCTGTTTTTCCTGTCTCCATTTCAAATGTCTTTGCCACATCGTGGAGGATTGCACCTGAAAGTAGAAGCTCCCTGTTGATATTCGGATAAACCTGGCAGGTCTTTTCAGCCATTTCAACAATGGATGCGGTGTGGAGCATAAGTCCGCCCACAATAGCGTGGTGAAGCCGGTACGCAGCAGGGTACTCCTCCAATTTTTCTCTGTTTTTAAGCATAATGGATGAAACAATTTCTTTTAAATCGTTATCAGCAAAGCTGTTTACTTTATTTAAAAGCATACTGAAAACGGTTTTTCCGTTATACTCTGACGAAGGAACAAAGTCCTTTATCATTTCGTCAGGCGCTTTCTTTATCATTGTGATTGTAAGCTGCGTTTTGCCCTTATAGCTGTCAACCGAGTATTCTATTTCAACAACCTCTCCGGCTTCAAACTGGCCGTTGTTTTCAAAACGCCATATTTTAGCAGGATATTCCTTTTTATCACTGCCGATTACTGTCATATCAAGATATCCGTTGCCGTTTTTGTCCTTTTTTTCGGCAAGCTCTTTTATCATTGCAAATGATGCCATATTCTTTTCCTCTACTTTATTCGTGTTTTGTTAATAGTTATTATACAATAAATTAACGATATATTCAATGTTAATTTCCTTGACAAAATTTAGCTTGGTTGGTATTATAATTTTATATGTTCTGTTTATGGAGTGATATAATTGAAGGATATTGATAATCTTTGTATGAATTGCTTTGGTGAGCTCACCAACGGCAGTGTCTGCGAAAATTGTAATTATGATAATGATTCACCGACTGATATGATGTATCTTCAGCCTAAAACAATTCTGGCTGACCGTTATATTATCGGCTCAGTTGTTACACACGAAAGTGACGCCGTTGTTTATATGGCGTATGATACCCAGCTTGATACGGTGGTGAATATCAGAGAATTTCTGCCTAAGGGCATTGCAAACCGCCTTGAGGGAAACCGTGATGTTCATGTAAGGGAAAGATACAGAGTGAATTACGAAAAGTATAAAAATGCTTTTATGAACCTCTGGTCAACGATTATAAAGCTGCGTAACCTTTCAGCCGTTATTCCGACCTTTGATGTGTTTGAACTGAACGGCACAGCCTATGCAGTGAGTGAACATTTTGAGTCAATTACACTGCGCGAATTTCTGCTCAGAAGTCCCGACGGAAACATTCTATGGGATCAGGCAAGGCTGATGTTTATGCCTGTGCTTACAACGCTTGAAGCACTGCATTCAAACGGCATTATTCACGGTGCAATCTGTCCTGACAATCTTGTGCTTTGCCGTGACGGAAAGGTAAGACTTAAGAGCTTCTGTATTTCAGAGGCGAATACCATGTCATCGGAATTGCAGTTTACTCCGAATGAGGGATATACTGCTCTTGAACAGTATGATAACAATCATAAGATGTGCCCTGCTACGGATATATATGCTTTCTCTGCTTGTATCTTCCGTGCACTTGTGGGCCAGAATCCTCCTGATGCCAAGTCGAGGGAGACAAATGATAAGCTTATGATTCCGAATACCATTGCTGAGAAGATTCCTACACACATCATTAAAACACTCGGCGGAGGACTTCAGATTTATCCTGAAAAGAGAACCCAGTCCATTGAGGTGTTCAGAGAGCAGCTTAGCGTTACACCAGGTGTTGTTGCAGCAGCAGGACAGCCTGAAATGATTGAAAGCACTCCTGTTGAAGAGGAGGAGCATTACAGAGGTTATCCTGAATATGATACCCCTGCACCTAAGTCAAGAACACCTAAGGTTATCATTACAATTCTTGTAATACTGATTATTGCCGCTGCAATTGCAGGTGCATATTTTGTAAATAACGGAGGATTTAACAAACCTCAGGAGGATACCACTGCTCCTGCTACATTGGCAACACACGAGGTGCCTGATTTTGTTTCACCGGGTTATATGCAGAGTGATGTTCAGAATAACGGTGCTTGGAATAAGCAGTTCAAGATATCCTTTACTGCCGACTATTCAAAGGATGTTGCTGAGGGTGTTATATTCAAGCAGAGCGTAAATGCAGGCAAACAGGTGAATGAAGGAACTGAAATTGTGCTTACTGTAAGTAAGGGCGTTAAGACCGAAAAGCTTCCTGACGTTGGCGGTATGAGCCTTGAGGAAGCATCTAAGGAACTTGAAAAACTTGGCTTTACCGTTTCAACCGTTGAGATTTACAACGATGGCGGACACGCTGAGAATTCAGTTAAGGCAAGCTATGGTATGGCTCCTGCAGCAGGTGAGGATGTTGCAGTCGGCGAGGAAATTATTCTTCAGGTTTATGGTGAGGTCGTGACCACTACCCAGCCGTCAACTGAGGCTGATACCGACGAATAAAAGATTTATAAAATCCCATATCACAAAAAATGTGATGTGGGATTTTTGTCTTTTATATTATAATAAATTATGATATACTATTACCAAATGTTGAAATATTTACGAAAAGTTGTAATACTTTCAAAAATATAAAAATGAGGTTATGTTATGAAGCTACTTGTTATTGACGGAAACAGTATTGTGAACCGTGCATTTTATGGTATTAAGCTGCTGACTACAAAAAGCGGTTATTATACGAATGCAATTTACGGCTTTTTGAATATTATGCTGAAATTAAAGGATATCTGCAATCCTGATGCAATCGCAGTCGCATTTGATGTTCACGCACCCACATTCCGCCATAAGATGTATGATGCCTATAAGGCAGGCAGACACGCTATGCCTGATGAATTAAGACAGCAGATGCCTGTTTTAAAGGAACTGCTCAGGGATCTTGGTATATCAACCTTAGAGCAGGAGGGCTGGGAGGCTGATGATATTCTCGGTACGCTTGCTGAGGTCTGCCGTAAAAACGGTGATGAATGCTTTATTGCTACAGGTGACAGGGATTCTCTTCAGCTTGCTCACGGCGGTGTTAAGGTGCTCCTTGCACGTACCAAAATGGGACAGGCTGTGACAGATGTGTATGAGGAAAATGCAATTGCTGAGGAATACGGAGTAACCCCTGCTGAGCTGATTCAGGTAAAGGCACTTCAGGGCGACAGCTCGGATAACATTCCGGGTGTTGCAGGAGTAGGAGCGAAGACGGCACTTGATTTGATTCAGCGTTTCCATACCATTGACTACATTTATGAAAATCTTGACAGCCTTGATATAAAAGCAGGTGTAAGAGCAAAGCTTGCAAAGGATAAGGAAAAGGCTTATCTTTCCCTTGAGCTCGGAACGATAAGGACGGATGCACCTGTTAATCCTGACATTGAAAGTTACCGCATTACAGACGGTGACAGGCAAAAGGCAGCGGCACAGTTTATTAAGCTTGAGCTGTTTTCACTGATTCCGAAGTTCAACCTTGACCCTAATCAGGCTCAGTCTGCTGAAGAGATTAAGGAGGAAAAGAGGGAGATCACACGCCTTACCTGTGTGGATGCGGATTATCTTCTTGATCGTGTAAGAGGTACAGATGCATATTTTTATCCGGCTATTGTTGACGGCAGTATAACGGATTTGTATTTTTCTTTCGGTGACGAAATTATTGTTATGCCGTCTGAAACACCTGAGTATTCCTATTTCGTACGCAATTTCTTTGCGGATGAAAGTACGAAAAAATATTCTTATAATACAAAGGAACTTCATCGTCTTGCCTGCAGATACGGTGTTGAGCTGAAGAGTGTATGCGGTGACCTTATGCTTTCTGCATATCTTCTCAGACCCAGTGACAGCAATTATGATATGGAACATCTCTGTATGGAATACGGTGTGAAGATACCTGAATATCTGAATACGCTCGGTGAAAAGGATATGACCGTATCCATAGCCGCTGTGGTTAAGCCTCTTTTTGAAAAGCTTGATGCATTGATTACAGAAGCAGACGAAACTGCTCTTTTAACAGATATTGAACTTCCTCTTTCTGCCGTTCTGGCAAAAATGGAATATGCAGGCTTTGAGGTTGACAAAGAGGGAATAGAGAACTTCGGTAAAATGCTTGGTGAGAGGATAAGAGAGCTTACCGAGTCCATTTATGAAAGCGTGGGATATGAGTTCAATATCAACTCACCGAAACAGCTTGGTGTAGCTCTTTTCGAGGACTTGGGACTGCCATGCAAGAAAAAGACAAAGACAGGTTATTCAACAAATGCAGAGGTGCTGGAGGGACTTGTAAACGAGCATCCTGCCATTTCTCAGATACTGGAGTACCGTTCACTTTCAAAGCTTAAGTCAACCTATTGCGACGGACTTTTAAAGGTTATTGAAGAGGACGGACGTATTCATACACGCTTTAATCAGGTTGAAACAAGAACAGGAAGAATTTCGTCACTTGAGCCTAATTTGCAGAATATACCTATCCGTACCGAGCTTGGCAGGGAAATGCGTAAATTCTTTGTTGCAGGCGAGGGTAAAAAGCTTGTTGACGTTGATTACAGTCAGATTGAGCTCAGGGTGCTTTCCGATTTGGCAAATGATGAAACAATGATAAATGCATTCAATAACGGTGATGATATTCATACGATTACTGCGTCTCAGGTGTTCAATATGCCTCTTGAAATGGTTACTCCACAGATGCGAAGCAGGGCAAAGGCGGTTAATTTCGGTATTGTTTATGGTATCGGCGCCTTTTCACTGGCAAAGGATATTGGTGTTACTAATAAAGAGGCAAAGCAGTATATAGATAACTACCTTGCCACATACAGCGGTGTCGATGAATATATGCACCGTATGATTGACCTGGCAAAGGATAAGGGCTACAGTGAAACCCTGTTCAAAAGAAAACGCTATCTGCCTGAGCTTGCAGCATCCAATCATATGCTGCGTGCCTTCGGCGAACGCGTTGCAAGAAATATGCCGATTCAGGGCACTGCGGCAGATATCATCAAAATTGCAATGGTTAAGGTTGACAAGCGTCTCAAAGATGAAAATATGAAATCGCATCTCATCCTCCAGGTACACGATGAGCTTATCGTTGAAGCACCTGATGATGAGGCGGACAGAGCTCTCGAAATTGTAACAGAGGAAATGGAAAATGCCTGCAAAATGAAAGTACGTCTGAGAGCTGACGGTAAGATAGGTAACACCTGGTACGATGCACATTAAGTTATTGTTTAGAGAACGATAAATCACCCAAAACCACGCACGAAAATATATAAAAATCAATTAAATAAATAATGTTATTCTGTAGGGCAGGGGCTTGCTCCTGCCGATAAAATGAAAATACTCGCAGGCATCGAGCCTGTTCGTATTTTGTGCGTTTTTTGTCTTTTGCTCAGGGGCAGTACCATCGTACAGCACCCATTCGCAAAATACAAAATTTAGGGCAATTTCTCGTCCTCTAAACGCGTTATCCGCTTACAATGCGTTATTGCACTAAACAGTAATCCAACATAACAAAAACACGGAAATGAACATATGAACATAAAAATTACAAAAGCGACAAAAGAGAATATATCGGATATTGCCATGATTGAAAAATCCTGTTTTTCAACCGCGTGGACGGAGGAAAGTATTGCCGATTCAATCAGTAACGAAAGTGCATATTTTAATATTGCCTATGCCGATAATCAGCCTGCAGGCTATATGAGTATGCAGGTTTGCTGCGGTGAGGGGGATATTATGCGTGTTGCCGTTTTGCCTGATTACAGACGTTTTGGCATCGGCAGAGCCCTTCTCACGGAATGCTTTTCGGTCAATAAGCTGGATGCAGTTTTTCTGGATGTCAGGGAGAATAATGTCCCTGCAATTAAACTGTATGAATCCTTCGGCTTTGAGAAAATCGGTGTGCGTAAGAATTATTACTCCAATCCAACCGAAAACGCAGTTATGATGAAAAAGGAATTTTAGTATGAATGATTTTCAAATTAAATTTATGCAGTATCTATCATTGATTCAGGAACGTAATGTTCAGACAGCATTATCAAAGTACAGAAACGTTGATAACTTGGAAGAAATATTATATGAAACTACGTTTGATTTAATTTCGGATTTGCTGGAAATGGTAGATGGATATGATAGTGAATTTGAATACAAAATTAAAATTTTAAATGAGTATGATGAAAATATTAAGGAAAATCCCTCCATTGAACTGCACGATAAAAACGAGGAGTATCTGAAATATAAAAAGGAATTCTAAAATGATAAAAAAGTCGGATAAATATATACTTGATACAGATTACTTTAAATTCAGTTTTGTTGCTGAATTATGTGAGAAAGATAGTTATTATGCCAATTCACTTTTGAACGTTGATGTTGAATGCGACGGCTTTAAAGCGGCAACGGTTATGGAAATATGCTGGCAGGATATAGTCAACTTTTCAAAGGATTTGTATCACTTATATTGTACATTAAACGGAAAAGCGACTATAAAAGAATTGTATAGTGACAATAATTTTATAGAATTTTCATCTGATTTATTGGGGCATATCTCTGTTAAAGGTATAATTTACAACTTTGATAATTGCCGCAAAAAAGAATTGTATTTTGAAAATGAGTTTGACCAGACATATTTAAAGGATTTTGCCACAAAGCTATATAACGAATTTGTTGTTTGATTATGGAACATATTTGCAGGGGTTGTTAATATGAAAAAGAAAAAGTTTTTTTCTAAAACAATATCATCAGAGGATATGAAAAATTTCAATGCTGTATTTGATAAATATTTCGATAAATACTACTCTGCTCATAGAGAAGTAAAGAATGTATCCTATTATAAAATGAGCGATTGCTCAGGTTATAGTGCGATTCTTGAATATAAAAATTTCAGACAATATGTAAATATATATTATGATGCTTATAATCATAACACGGTGAACTGTTGTTTTGAGTTTGAAAGTGACGGCAAAAAGTTCTTATGTCACTTTGTGGATGTTCTTGATTTAAGGGATAGTGATGATATATCGTTTTATACATATGATTATTGTCTTACGGATGAACAGATTACAGATGCTCTCAATAATGTTATGTCTGCCACACAAAAATATCAATCCATTCTTAATTCAATTGCACTTTCAGATGAATTGTCACAGGAGCTTTATATGCATATTTATGAAGATGCTGAGGGTGATGAATGTATTGATTTGCCTGATGATGTTCTGGATATGTCTTATTTTATCTATGGTTTATGCTATGAAATGGATGAACTGAAAAAGTATCTTAACCGACGTAAAAAACGAAATAAGCTGTCAGATGGTTATGAAACAAGAGCACAAAGGGTGTTATCCAAGACGGATAAAGAACAGATAAGAAAAGTAAAGAAAAACAAGAAAAAATTATACGGTTACAGTACAAAGGATAAAATTCTTCTTTATGCACCATATGCTGTAATGGCAGTTGTATTTGCTGTTTTATTCGGTGTTTTAGGTGTTAATATTGACAAGCATGTTTTTGATAATTGCTTTGGTAGGTCTTATTTTGATACTGCAGTAGGTTTTGCAACAGTCGGTGTATTTTTATCAGTTATCTTCACATGGTTTATTCAAAAGCCTTTATATAAGTTGATTTTAAAAAAGGATTATTATGATAAATTTCAACAAATTATAAAAGCAGAATCAAGTCCTTCAGGTGTGATTTTTGTTGTGGGTGTATTGATTATTTTAGTGTGTTTTTTCTTTACAATGTTTTTCTGCTTTAATGGTATGGCTTTTAATGATGATGGAGATATTGTTTATAAGGAAACTGCGTTTTCCGAACAAAATGTAATTTCATTTGAAGATGCGGAGATAGCCATATTACAAGGTACTCATAGCGGAAGATCACATTCCTATTCGGAATATGATGAAACAGCATATGCATTTCAGCTTGACGGAGAGTGGTATGAATATGGTGTACCAAATGATGAAAGAGCTGAGAAGTTGATTTTAAATAGCATAGAAAAATACGATAAAAATGTTAAAACATATAAATCTATAGAGGATATTGAACAATGAAAATTTTAGGTATTGAGTCCTCCTGTGATGAGACTGCGGCTGCAGTTGTTGAGGACGGAAGAAAGGTTTTATCAAATATAATAGCGACCTCACTTGAGGAGCATAAGCTGTATGGCGGTGTTGTGCCTGAGATTGCGTCACGCCGTCACGCGGAATCAATCAGCGGCGTGGTTCAGGAGGCACTGGAGCAGGCAGACTGCACAATGGCTGATATTGATGCCATTGCCGTTACATATGCACCAGGACTTATCGGTGCACTGCTTGTGGGTGTGAATTTTGCGAAAGGACTTGCCCTTGCCACAGATACACCGCTTGTGCCTGTTCACCATATCAGGGGGCATATTGCGTCAAACTATATTTCAAGTGATATAGAGCCGCCGTTTTTGTGCCTGATTGTAAGCGGAGGACATTCACACATTGTTGCGGTGAATTCATATACTGATTTTGAAATCATCGGTAAAACACGTGATGATGCAGCTGGCGAGGCACTTGATAAGGCAGGAAGGACTATGGGGCTTGAGTATCCGGGCGGTGTCAGCATTGACAAGCTGAGTCCTCAGGGAAATGAGAATGCTTATAAATTCCCTAAGCCGAAAGTCAGCGGCAGTCCCTATGATTTCTCCTTCAGCGGACTCAAGACTGCTGTTATCAATACCGTTCATAATGCACAGCAAAAGGGCGAGGATATACATACTGCTGACCTTGCTGCATCCTTTCAGAAAAGTGTGGTTGACTGCCTTGTAACCAATCTTGAAAAGGTTGCATCTGAAAAAAAATTCAATAAAATTGTTATAGCAGGCGGTGTTTCTGCCAATTCTAAATTGAGGGCAGAGGCACAGGCACTTTGCAAAAAGCATAAATGGGATTTATATCTCCCTGAGCTCAGGTACTGCGGTGACAATGCGGCTATGATTGCATCGCAGGGTTACTATGAATTTGTGCAGGGTGAAAGGGCGGATGAATCTCTGAATGCCTATGCTACAATGCCTATTGATAAAAATTACAAAACTATTTAGCCGTGCTTTGTCTTATTGTTACAATTTAATGAATTTTGGCTTGTGCTATTGAATTTTTCCTATTATTTGGTATAATTGTACCTAATGAAATTATCGTGAGATAGTTTTATCATTTATTATTACAGACTATTATAAAAAGGAGAATACCGTAATGGAAACAAATCTTACATCAAACAAGTCCTTACTTGCTTGGCTGGATGAGAAGATTGAGCTTCTTAAGCCATCAAACATTGTTTGGATTGACGGTTCTGCTGAGCAGATTGCTGCTCTTAAGGCAGAGGCTGTTGAAACAGGCGAGATGATTAAGCTTAACGATGAGCTTCTTCCTGACTGCTATCTTCACAGAACAGCTGAAAATGACGTTGCTCGTGTTGAGGACAGAACTCTCATCTGCACAAAGAATGAAAAGGACGCAGGTCCTACCAACCACTGGATGGATCCTGAAAAGTGCTATAAAATGCTTTATGACATTGCTGCCGGCTCATATGAGGGCAGAACAATGTATATCATTCCTTATTCAATGGGTCCTGTTGGTTCACCATTCTCAAAGATTGGTATTGAGATTACAGACTCAATCTACGTTGTTCTTAATATGAATATCATGACAAGAGTAGGCAAGGCTGTACTTGACTGTCTCGGTGATTCAGATGACTGGGTTCGCGGTATGCACTGCAAGTGCAATGTTGACCCTGAAAACAGATGGATCTGCCAGTTCCCTGAGGATAACACAATTATTTCTGTTAACTCAGCATACGGCGGTAACGTTCTTCTCGGTAAGAAGTGCTTTGCTCTTCGTATAGCATCTTATCTTGGTAAGAACGAAGGCTGGCAGGCTGAGCATATGCTCATTCTCGGTCTTGAAAAGCCAAACGGCGAGACAAAGTATATCTGTGCTGCATTCCCATCAGCTTGCGGTAAGACAAACCTTGCTATGCTTATTCCACCAGAGGGATATCAGAAGAAGGGCTATAAGGTATGGTGCGTAGGCGACGATATTTCCTGGATCAGAAAAGGTCCTGACGGACGTCTTTATGCGATCAACCCTGAGAATGGCTTCTTCGGTGTAGCACCAGGTACAAACGAAAAGTCAAATCCAAATGCGCTTAAGTCAACAATGAAGGGCACAATCTTCACCAACGTTTGTCATAATCTTGACAACAACACAGTTTGGTGGGAGGGTCTTGACAAGAATCCGCCAACAAATGCAATTGACTGGAAGGGCAATCCTTGGAACGGTGCTGAGAGCGACGAGAAGGGTGCTCATCCAAACTCACGTTTCACAGCTCCTGCTGTTAACTGTCCTTGTATTTCTTCAGAGTTCGAGAACCCACAGGGTGTTCCGATTTCTGCTATCGTATTCGGCGGCCGCCGTGCTAAGCTTACTCCGCTTGTATACCAGTCAAAGGATTGGAATCACGGTGTATTCGTAGGCTCAATCATGGGCTCTGAGACAACTGCTGCTGCAACAGGTGCAGTTGGTGTTGTTCGTCGTGACCCAATGGCTATGCTCCCATTCTGCGGTTACAATATGGGTGACTACTGGAAGCACTGGATTGAAATCGGTGAAACTCTTGACCCTGAAAAGGCTCCTAAGATTTTCAACGTTAACTGGTTCAGAAAAGACGATGAAGGCAACTTCTTATGGCCTGGCTTCGGTGATAACCTTCGTGTTCTTGATTGGATTATCGACCGTTGTGACGGTAAGGTTGACGCTCAGGAGACAGCTATCGGTTATCTGCCATATGCTAAGGATATCAACCTTGAAGGCCTTGATATGACTGAGGCTGACCTTGACAAGATTCTTGATGTTGACAAGAATGCTTGGGAGGAAGAGCTTAAGGGCGTTGATGAGCTTTATGCTAAGTTCGGCGATACTCTTCCTGAAGAGCTTGCTAAAGAGCTTGCAGAGGTTAAGGCTGACCTTGAGAAATAATCTTTCATAAATAAAAATGACAGACGGTCGATGACCGTCTGTTTTTTTGTTGACTAATATTGGGATAATGGTATAATAATCCTGCAAAACTAATTTAATACCTGTTACTGTTATAAGTATACATTTTTTTATTTCACGATAAAAATGCATGCTCTATTAAGTATACCTATAACGGTTATATATTAAGTTAGTTTTGTAGCTGAGCATGCGTTTTTGGCGCAGCTTCGGCTGCGCATTTTTATTTTAAGGGGGTGAACTATGTTTAAAGCAGAACAAAATAAAAAGAACTTTGTACTCCGTCGGCAAAAACAAAGTACAAAGTCCATAGAACGAATGCACAGGAATAATACCTAATGCGTGATTTATTATACGCTATAATCAGGTTTATTTCAAGTGTTGAATTTTACATTTGAAAGGAAATCGTATGAAAAACGGTAATCAGAAAATATTGAAAAAACGAATTGATAAGATTGCACCGTATACATATGCAATGATTCTGCAGCAAATAAAGGATGCCATAGGCTATCAATTGTCAGATGAATGCAATGCCTTGTTTTTTCAATTGATAAAGCAAATTCAGGATGAGTGCGATTGTCTGAAATGCGATGAGCTGACAGACTGCTATATCATTGAAGAAGGCTTTAATCGCGGCAAAAACAAATAAAAATTGACCTGCTGATTTTATGTCAGCAGGTCTTTGTTTATTTTATAATCTGTATTAATACTCAATATCCCTGAACATCTTTGTAATGGAACTGCAAAGGTGTTTATTTTTAGGCAAATCCAGGTTGAAATCTTCATCAAGGATATCCTTTGCACAGTCCTGTGCCAGGTGCAGAATTTCAATATCCTCCAGCATATCGGCTATTTTGAGCGTTGGCAGGCCGTGCTGTCTTTCACCGAAGAAGTCACCCGGACCGCGAGCCTTTAAATCCTCGTCCGCAATTCTGAAGCCGTCACTGTATTTTTTCATTATCATAAGACGGTTGCGTGCGTTTTCACTTTTACTGTCCGAAACAAGAACACAAAAGCTTTTTTTATTCCCTCTGCCTATGCGTCCTCTTAACTGGTGCAGCTGTGAAAGTCCGAAACGCTCTGCATTTTCAATGACCATAATTGTGGCATTGGGAACATCAACACCAACTTCAACAACGGTTGTTGCAACGAGTATCTGAACATCACCGTCGGAAAAGGCTTTCATAACCTTTTCCTTATCCTTAGGCTTCATCTTCCCGTGAAGCAGTCCGAGATTATAGCCCTCAAAAGCAGATTGTGACAGCTCCTCTGCAAACTGCTCGGCAGATTTGAGACACGGTGCTTCGTCACTTTCCTCAACCATAGGGCAGATGATGTAGCATTGCTCACCGCGATCAACGGCGTCGCGTATAAATTTGTACAGCCTGCTGTTATATCGTGAATCCACAACATCTGTTCTGATTTCCTGTCTGCCGGGAGGGAGCTCGTCGAGAATACTGATATCCAGATCTCCGTAAAGAATCAGTCCGAGCGTACGCGGAATCGGTGTAGCACTCATAACAAGAGTATGTATTCCGTGTCCCTTGTTGGCAAGATTTGCTCGCTGCTTAACACCGAATCGGTGCTGCTCATCGGTTATTACAAGACCGAGATTTTTAAATTCAACATCATTCTGTATGATTGCGTGGGTGCCAATCAGCAAATCAATTTTGCCGTCATACAAATCGGCTTTGATTTCACGCTTTTCCTTTGCTTTGGTTGAGCCGGTCAGCAGGCGGATAGTTATTCCTGTACTGCCCAGCATTTTTGAAAGTCCTTCAAAATGCTGAATGGCAAGTATTTCAGTCGGTGCCATAAGTGCTGTCTGGTAGCCGTTTTTGATTACAGTGTAAATGATTCCTGCACCGACAGCGGTTTTGCCTGAGCCGACATCACCCTGCAAAAGCCTGCTCATTGGGTATTTGTTCTGCATATCCTTGACGCATTCGGCTATTGCCCTTTTCTGTGCATTTGTCAGACGATAGGGGAGAAGAGCGGTAAATTCATCGGTATAATCTTCTGTTATACGCAATGTGGTTTCACTCTTTTTATTGCTCTTGAGCTTTAAAAGACCGAGCTGAAGGGTAAGAAGCTCCTCAAATATCAGCCTTTTGCGTGCATTATAAGTATCCATTTCACAATTTGGAAAATGAATCAGCCGTATTGCCTCATCAAGTGTAATCAAATCGTATTTTTTTCTGATGTCATCGCTTAAGGTTTCAGGTATTTCGTCAAGGCTGTCAAGTGCTGTTTTGATAACCTTAGCAATGGCATTTGAGGTCAGCTTGCCTGATGCGGAGTAAATGGGGTGAATACAGATTCCTGTGTCCGGCTTTTCAATTTTAGGAGAGGACATAGAGGATGCGGTAAAAGTTTTTTCAATTTTTCCAAACAGCACATAATCCTCATAAACCCTGAGAGACTGCGCAAGATATTTGTTGTTGAATATCGTGACATTGATTACACTTTCACCGTCGGAGAATCGGCACTTGTAAAGCGTCATACCGCGCCTGATCATATGCTCCTTAACAGGTGTAATCATAGTTGCCTTTATTGTAATATTATCACCGCTGTTTACCTGAGAAACGCTTTTTGTATTGGTCCAGTCCTCGTATTTACGCGGAAAAAAATGAATAAGGGCGTCAACATCAAAGATGCCGAGATTGTAGAACATCTCGGCTCTTTTTTCGCCAACACCCTTAATGAATTTTATGTTACTTTCAGTATTTAACATGGTTTACTCCACTGAAATAATAAAGTAATAAATCGGCTGATTGCCGTTGACAACACTGATTTCAGCATCAGAGCCGTACTTACTGCTGAGTTTTTCCTCAACCTTAGCGGCATCTTCCTCACTTACACCCTCACCGTAGATAATTGTGATAAGAGAATGCTCTGCTCTTTTGAACAGCTTGTCTGTTGCCTTATAAGCAATATCAACTATATCATTTCCTATGAACTTAATTTTGCCGTTGCAAAGGCCCATAATCTCGCCCTCGTGAACGGCCTTTCCGTCAACCTCACTGTCTCTTGCGGCAAAGGTAACCTGTGCTGTTTCAACAGCCTGAGCTGTCTCCATCATTGTCATCTGATTTTCATCAGCTGTTGATGTATCGTCAAATGCAAGCATTGCTGAAATACCCTGAGGGATTGTCTTTGTCTGCAAAACACGTACCTCTCTGTCAGAAACAAGAGGAATTACCTGCTCGGCAGCCATAATGATATTTTTATTGTTAGGAAGAACGAATACAGTTTTTGCAGGTGTATTCATAACAGCACCCAGAATATCATCTGTAGACGGATTCATAGTTTGTCCGCCGCTTACAATAACATCTGCTCCGATATCCTTGAAAAGCTCTTCAAGTCCGCTGCCTGCACAGACAGCTACAAAGCCGTAATCGTTTTCAGGAGCAGAAACAGAAGGCTCAATAACCTTATCGCCTTCCTTCACGCCAACCTCAGCATTGGCGTGCTGATATCTCATATTATCAATTTTTATGTTAATAAGCTGTCCGTATTTAAGTGCCGCCTGAATAACATTACCGGGCTCATTTGAATGCACGTGTACCTTGATAATATCACTGTCGTCAACGACGACAACACAGTCGCCGATTGACTCCAAAAATGCACGGAGTTTGAGCGGATCCTTTTCTTTGGCACTTTCCGACTTTTCAATCAGAAATTCAGAGCAGTAGCCGAACTCAATATCATCTGATGCGTTGGCAACCGTTGATTTTGACGGTGCGGAAACAGGAGTTACGCCTGAGCCGTCAAGGGGCTGTACAATAACGCCGTTATGCCATACGCTTTCCATACCCTCAAATATAAGGATTAAGCCCTGTCCGCCGGCATCAACAACGCCTGCTTTTTTTAGGACAGGCAGTAAATCCGGAGTTTTTGCCAGAGCTTCTTTTGCAGCCTGAAGTGCAGCAAAAGCAACCTCAAGAGGCTCATCCTGAATCTTTGCCATTTCAACAGCTGCATCCTTAGCTTCTCTGATAACAGTAAGTATTGTTCCTTCAGTAGGCTTCATAACTGCCTTATATGCAGCGTCAACGCCCTCTTTGAAAGCATTTGCTATATCCTTTGCACCTGCTTCCTTAAGTCCCTTAAAGCCTTTTGAAAAGCCGCGAAAAATAAGGGAAAGGATTACACCTGAATTACCTCTTGCACCTCTTAAAAGGGCAGAGGCACATTTGGCAGATGCCTCTTCAATTGTACAGCTATCGGAAAGTGCTGCCATTTCCTTTGCAGCAGCACTGATGGTCATACTCATATTTGTACCTGTATCACCGTCAGGAACAGGGAAAATATTCAAGGCGTCAACTGCCTGTCTGCTGTTTGCAATATTATTAGCTGCGGAAATTATTGAATCGCGAAATGTTAAACCAGTTATCATAAATATATCTCCAATCAGTTAAGTGCATCAATATAAACATTGACTGCTGATACTTTTAAATCAGTAGCTTCTTCAACAGTATATCTTACTTTGTTTACAATGCTTTCAACAATCGCATTGATGTTTACTCCGTATGAAACGGAAATGTGTAATTCAACCGTAAGCTTGCCGTTTATGCTTTTTACAGATACGCCCTGATCATAATTATCATTTTCACGCGATACCTTGCTTTTTATAGCGGATTTAAGGTTCTGATAAGGATTACTGTTTACCATACCTGTTACACCGAAGCAGCTCTGTGCTGCTCTGCCTACAAGATTTGCGAAATAATTGTTTGTTATTTCAATATATCCATTTGGATTTTCCAGTTTTATCATATAGAATACCTCCGAATGTTCTATGCTGCTTTATTACAATTATATGTCTTATTCATAATTAAATCAAGAAATAAAATTCCAGCTGTCAATATTTGAGAAGAAATTACCGTAATATCCCTGCATATCACCGTTTAGTGCTTTGCTGTAACAAATCATACCTTTTTTATATACAAGGGGGATATACGGCATTTCATCATTGAAAGCAAGTATGAATTTGCCAAGCTCCTCATCACCTGAAAGATATTTTATATATACATCATCACAGGTCATTTTATTAAGGTCGATACCGTATCTTGCTCCGCCTTTTTTATCAAAAAACGGATAAAGACTCATATCATCCGAAAGCTTAACCTCGCCGATATAAATATCAAAATTGGACTGGGCTATTTTTGCTCTGTAATTTTTAACACTTTCCTGAGCGATTGTAACCTTAAAGCCAACAGCCTCCAGCTGGCTCTTTAACAAATTGGCGCAGGAGATTTTATTTTCATTTGAGTCAACGAGTATGGAAAGTGAAAGCTTATCTGCCTCATATCCGCTTTGATTGATTGCCTGCTTTGCTGTGGCGGTATCTGCTTCTTTTGAAAAGATATTTATATTTCCTATTGATTTGAAATCAGGATTAAATGGGGATTCTGCTGTGCTTGCATATCCTGAGTAAGCACTTTCGGCAATAACGGTTCTGTCAACTGCAAGCGATATTGCCTGCCGTATATGCGCATTGGAGGTAATACCGCCTCTGGAATTGATTCCGATGAACACAAGATTATTCATGGTTACTGCCTTCTTTGCACAGGAAAGACGTTTTGATGTGTCACTGCTCATATCCCTGAAGGCATAGGAAATATTGCCGATATTAACAGCATTATCTATTGAGTCGGATGCTGCAATATTTACAAGTGTAATTGTACCGATATAAGGGTCGAAGCCGTTATCGGTGTTCGCTTTTAACACTACCTTGCCGCCTGAATTCTTGTAAACGTATCTTCCGTTGCCTACAGGAAAGCCGTCCTCATCATCCTTTGTTGATGTGATAGGAAAGGTGAGCAGATTGACTGCATAGGGATTTGCATAGTTCAGATGAATGAATACGGAATTGCTCTGTGCCTCTGCATAATTTATGCAGCCGAGTGCACTGCCGTAGGCAGGTGACTTTTTCGCTGCTGTTATGGAGTGAACTACATCTTCTGTACCAAGCTCACTTCCGTCTGAAAATGTGAGCTGTGGATTTATATCTACACGCAGTGTGGTTTTGTTTGTAAACGCATATCCTGTGGCTATATTTGCAGCAGGCTCATAGTTTTCATCAAGGTCAAAAAGTGATTCAAAGGCAAGTGAGGCAAGCACCTGGTTGTTCTGTGTTTCAGCCTTGAATGGGTCAAGACTGTCGGACTGAGTATAGCTTAGCTTGAAGGTGGTATTGTCAACCTCTTTGACAGACGCAGGAACAGTGGTTGTGACCTCTGTCTGATTATCATCAGCTGTACAGCCTGCAAAACAGGAAACAATGAATAGAATTGATAAAAACAAAGCAATATATTTTTTCTGCATTGTTACCTCCTGATTAAAGTGGTGCTGATGGTTTTTGCACTGCTGTTGTCAATTTCAAACAGGCATCCCTCCAGAACACACGGACCGTCCTCAGTTGTGAATCTGACAGGCAGACCTGTTCTGAGCTTTTCAATAACATTTTCAGGCTTAACCCCAAGCACACCGTAAAACGGACCGGTCATACCTATGTCCGTAACATAGCCTGTGCCGTTTGGCAGTATCTGATTATCACTTGTCTGAACGTGGGTATGTGTGCCGTATAATGCGGAAATTTTACCGTCAAGATAAAATCCCATTGCTCTTTTTTCAGACGTGGTTTCAGCATGAAAATCAACAAGAATCATATCAATTCCCTGTGCTTTGATTTCCTCTATGATTTTGTCAATCACTGAAAAAGGATTTTCAACAGGCTCCATAAAAACACTGCCCTGAAGATTAATGACTGCAATCTGGCAGTAGCCTTTGTCAATAATCATATAGCCCCTGCCGGGAGCAGAGCTGTGATAATTTGCAGGGCGGATAATCGGATTATCACTGTCAAGATAATCATAGATTTCTCTTCTCTTAAGACTGTGATTGCCGAGTGTTATAGCATCGACTCCGCAGTCAAGAATATAGGTTGCACTCTGCGGAAGTACACCATTGCCTACTGCCGAATTCTCACCATTGGCAATGACTATATCTGCACCGAGCTCTTTTTTCAGAGCAGGCAGTTCTTTTCTTAAATATTCGCATCCTTGCTGGGATACGATATCACCGATTGTTAATATTTTCAAAATTGCACCAATTTCTATATATAAATAATTTGTTTATAAATTATACTATATTTAATATGCAAAAACAAGAAATTGACACAAAATTCACACTGTGTTAAAATTATCAGTGGATTATAAGTAATATTTAAGCTGTTAAATCATATATTGTTATTATAATCATTTTTAATATATACAGGAGAAAATATGATACAGGAGATAATATGAATATTTGTGTTTTTGGTGCAGCAAGCAGTGAAATAGATGATAAATATATAAAGGCTGTTGAGCTTATGGGCGAAACGCTTGCAAAATCAGGTCACAATCTTGTATTTGGTGCAGGCGGTCAGGGACTTATGGGTGCTGCTGCAAGAGGCTTTAAAAAAGGCAATGCAAAAATCACAGGCATCATACCTGCGTTTTTTAAGGATGCTGATATTGAGGAGATTTACGAAGAGTGTGATGAGCTGATTTATACCGATTCTATGCGTGAACGCAAGGCGAAGATGGAGGAGCTGGCAGACGCATTCATAATCGTTCCCGGCGGAATAGGTACTTTTGAGGAGCTTTTCGAGGTTCTTACACTGAAACAGCTTGGCAGACACAAAAAAGCAATTGTAATCTATAATGTTGACGGCTACTATGACGCAATGGAATCTATGCTCGACCATTCCATTGAAGAGCATTTTGTAAAGGAAAACTGTAAAATGCTTTACAGTGTATTTGCGGATTTGCAGTCTATGATAGATTATCTTGAGGCAGATATACAGGTTGATTTCACTGTAGGCAATATAGAGTAATGCGAACCTGCCCAAAATGCAGAATTAAAGCGAATTTATGAATTTTTCGCTGTTGCCTTGCTTTTTGTATTCCGAGTATTTTTAACATAGAGTAAGGGCAAATAGGACAATTTAAACCAGAGTTCGCATTATTCTCTATTGCCTAAAGCAGCTGAAGGATGGATAAAAAAGTTGTAAGGCTGAATACGGATTTTCAGCCTTATTCTGCCTTTTACATAACAAAACATAATAAAATGAAGGAGAAATAAAAATATGCCGGAGATAAAATGCCCCAAATGCGGTGAGGTTTTCCAGGTGGACAAGTCCGGATATGCTGAGATACTGGCTCAGGTCCGCACTGCTGAATTTGACAGAGAAATAAGTGAAAAGGAAAGAAGTCTGAAATCAGAAAGAGAGCAGGCCGTAAAGCAGGCACGACTTGAGGAAGAGGTCAGAGCGAAAGACACGCTTGCAGATAAAGACCGTGAAATACTTGAACTCAGACATCAGCTCGAAAGCCTTAAAACTCAGCAGAAACTTGCTGTGAGAGAGGCAGTTTCTGAGATTGAAA
Source organism: uncultured Eubacterium sp. (assembly GCA_910577195.1). GTDB lineage: Bacteria > Bacillota > Clostridia > Oscillospirales > Acutalibacteraceae > Eubacterium_R. The sequence continues at coordinate 195,805 of CAJTLP010000004.1, forward strand.
GGGAAAGGGATTCCCTCAACAGTGAGCTTGAAATACAGAAGCAGAAGCATATTAACGAAGAGAATACTTTGAAAGAAAAGTATGAAATGCAGCTGAATCTGAAAGAGGAAGAGGTGCAGAGATATAAGGATTTCAAATTAAGGCTTTCCACAAAAATGGTTGGTGAAAGTCTTGAGCAGCACTGTGAAAATGAATTCAACAGGCTGAGGATGACTGCCTTTCCGACTGCTTATTTTGAAAAGGATAACGACGATTCAAAGGGGTCAAAGGGCGATTACATATTCCGCGAATTTGATGCTGACGGTAATGAAATTATTTCCATTATGTTTGAGATGAAGAACGAACAGGACTCAACCTCAACGAAAAAGAAAAATGAAGATTTCTTCAAAAAGCTTGACAAGGACAGAAATACCAAAAACTGCGAGTATGCCGTTTTGGTTTCTATGCTTGAGCCTGAAAGTGAACTTTATAATAATGGTATTGTTGATGTATCATATCAATATACAAAGATGTATGTTATCAGACCGCAGTTCTTTATTCCTATTATAACACTTCTGCGCAATGCAGCTATGAATTCTATGGAGTATAAACGTGAACTTGCCATAATTAAAAATCAGGAAATTGATATCACAAATTTTGAAGAAAATATGGAAACCTTTAAAAACGGTTTTTCAAGAAATTTCAGACTTGCAAGTGATAAATTCCAGAAGGCTATTGAAGAGATTGACAAGACCATAGACCATTTGCAGAAAACGAAAAATGCATTGCTTTCGTCTGAAAACAATCTCAGATTAGCCAACGATAAGGCACAGGATTTAACAATCAAAAAACTCACTCGTGGCAATCCGACGATGAAAGCAAAATTTGATGATTTAAAAAAATAAAATAAAAAATTTAGGACATCCTTGAGATGTCCTTATTTTTTTGTCAATACTATAATCGGTGATTCATTTGAAAAAAATAATTCGTATAGCAGATGCCTGCATAGCAGTAGTATTGATTTTTATTTTCAGCTTAATCGGTTTTGGAGATTTATGTCTTCCTGACCGCATTTCAACCTATTCTTCAAAAAATATAAGCTATAAAAACATTTATACGGTTGATATGGGGAATAATTCACAGGTTGATTTTCAGAACAACACACGTGTATCACTGCCTGTCAGTGCTTTATGTATTTTGACAAGACAATTATTCTGCCTAAATTACACCGATTTCTTAAAGAAAATGGACATTTACTTATACTCTATATGGCGTGGCTGCCGTTTGAAAGTGAGATAGCTAAAACAAGTGAGGATTTAGTCCTGAAATATAATCCGCTGTGGACAGGCGAAGGAATGAAAAGATATAAAATAGATAAGCCGGATTGGCTTATGGATTTATTTGAGGTTGAAAATGCAATAACCTATGATATTGATGTGCCGTTTACAAGGAAAAGCTGGAACGGCAGAATGAAAGCCTGCAGAGGGATTGATGCATCTCTTCTGCACGATAAGATTGCGGCATTTGAAAAAGAGCATCTGGAATATCTTGCAACAGTGTCTGAAGAATTTGTTATTCCGCATTATGCATCAATTCTTGATTTGAAGAAGATTAATAAGTAAACGATTAAATAATAGCTTAAATTTTTTTATATTTTGCAGTGTGAGCAGGGATTTACTTGCTTACGCGCGATTTTTTTGTTGTGCATTTTTGCAGAAAATTCAAATGAAAATTCGTTAAAAGTGCACAAAGAAAAAAAGTTTCCAAAAATTTATAAAAAGTTCAGAATTTCCCTTGACAACAGACAATCTATAATATATAATAAATGAGCTTGTGAAAAGGGCTTACTATATATTTATATAGATATATCCTGTTTCACACATAGATATGCGTTGATGTGTAAGGTGGCGTCTTAACCCAGACGGGAATTTACACGGAGTATGTCCGATTTTAAACCGGGCGAAAATCACCGATAGGTAATGAAACGTAGCAGACGGCGGCTTGCGAACACCGGCTGAAAGTGCGTTATTTCTCTGCCCGAATGAAAATTCAATCATTCGGTTTTATTTACAGAGAGGGTTGAAACACACGGACGCGTGGAAAACTTTATCGGAGCTCGCACCATAATTTTTCAGGAGGAAATAACATGGCAGCAAGTAAGGTTAAGATTCGAATCAGACTTAAGGGCTATGATCACAGTCTTGTTGATCAGGCTGCTGAGAAGATTGTTGAAACTGCAAAGAGAACAGGCGCTCAGGTTAGCGGTCCTATCCCTCTTCCGACAGAGATTGAAAAAGTAACAATCCTCAGAGCTGTTCATAAGTACAAGGACAGCCGTGAGCAGTTCGAACAAAGAACACACAAAAGACTCATCGACATTCTCAGACCTTCAAACAAAACAGTTGAAGCTCTGACAAGTCTTGAGCTCCCAGCCGGCGTAGAGATTGAAATCAAGCTCTAATCGCAGCTGAGGTCATGTTGGGGAAACTCAACCAATAACCAAAAGGAGGAAATAAACATGAAAAAAGGTCTTATCGGCAAAAAGATTGGCATGACTCAGATTTTCGACGAAAACGGAAAAGTAATTCCTGTTACAGTTGTTGAAGCCGGTCCATGCACAGTTACACAGATTAAGACAATGGACAACGACGGCTATGAGGCTGTTCAGGTTGGTTTCGGTGATGTTAAGGTATCACGTGTAAACAAGCCAATGAAGGGTCACTTTGACAAGGCAGACGTTGCTCCAAAGAAAACACTTAAAGAATTCCGTCTTGACAGCATCGAAGGTATTGAGGTTGGCAACATTCTCAAGGCTGACATTTTTGAGGTTGGCGAAACTGTAGATGTTAAGGGAACAAGCAAGGGTCACGGAACAGCCGGTGCAATCAAGCGCTGGAACTTCTCAAGACTCAGAATGACACACGGTACAGGTCCTAACCACCGTCACGCAGGTTCACTCGGTGCTTGTTCAAGTCCTTCAAGAGTATTCAAGGGCAAGAAGATGGCAGGTCACTACGGTCACGAAACAGTAACAGTTCAGAACCTTAAGGTTGCAAAGGTTGATGCAGAAAACAATCTTATCGCAATCAAGGGCGCAATTCCTGGTCCTAAGGGCGGAATTGTTGTTATCGCAGACGCAGTTAAAGCTTAACGAAAGGAGAGATAAAAATGGCACAGGTTCAGGTTTATAACCAGGAAGGTAAGAAAACTTCAAAATTAGAACTTGCTGATTCAGTATTCGCTATTGAGCCAAATACATCAGCAATGCATCTTGCAGTTGTTAGCTATCTTGCTAATCAGCGTCAGGGCACACAGTCAACTCTCACTCGTTCAGAAGTAAGCGGTGGCGGTGCAAAGCCTTGGAGACAGAAGGGCACAGGCCGTGCTCGTCAGGGTTCAACTCGCAGCCCACAGTGGACACACGGTGGTATTGCTCTTGGTCCAAAGCCAAGAAAGTATAAGGTAAACCTTAACAAGAAAGTTAAGAGACTTGCTATGAAGTCTGCACTTTCAACTAAGGTTGCTGCTGAGGAAATGATGGTAATCAACAAGGTTGAGCTTGAGACAATCAAGACAAAGGCTGTTGTTGAGATGCTTTCAAAGCTTAAGGCAGCTAAGAAAACTCTTATCGTTACTGCAGAGAGCGATGAGAAGATTTACAAGAGTGCTCGTAACATTGAGGGCGTAAAGGTTGTTACAGTGAACACACTTTGTGTTTATGATATTCTTAACTGTGACTCTTTTGTAGTTCTTAAGGACGCAGCAAAGAAAATTGAGGAGGTATATGCATAATGAAAACTGCTCAGGATATCATTATCAAGCCAATCATCACTGAGGAATCAATGATGGGCATTATGATGAAGAAGTATACCTTCAAGGTTGCAAAGGATGCTAACAAAATTGAAATCGCTAAGGCTGTTGAGGAAGTTTTCCCTGGCACAAAGGTAGCTAAGGTAAACACAATCAATGTTCGCGGCAAGAAGCGTCGTCAGGGTATGAACGTTGGCTACACTCCATCATGGAAGAAGGCAGTTGTTACCCTTACAGAAGATTCAAAGGAAATTGAATTCTTCAACGATATGATGTAATTACATCCCTATATAATATAGTATAGCAACAAAATGATTTCGGATGATGAGGTATGAAAGGTGCCATCCTTTCGCAAAGTTATCCGGAAAGGAGAAAAAATAATGGCAATTAAAAATTATAAGCCAACCACTCCTTCAAGAAGAAATATGTCAGTAACTGATTATTCTTCACTTTCAAAGGTTGCTCCTGAGAGATCTTTGCTTGAGCCACTCAGCAAGAAGTCAGGCCGTAACTCATACGGAAGAATAACAGTTCGTCATCGTGGTGGCGGAAACAGAAGAAAGTATCGTATAATCGACTTTAAGAGAAACAAGTTTGATATCCCTGCAACTGTTAAGACAATTGAGTATGATCCAAACAGAAGTGCTCACATTGCTCTTATTCAGTATGAAGACGGTGTAAAGAGCTACATCACAGCTCCTGAAGGTCTTAAAGTAGGCGACACTGTTATGTCAGGTCCAAACGCAGATATCGTTGCAGGTAATGCACTTGCACTTAAGGATATGCCTGTTGGTACAATCGTACACAATGTTGAGCTTTATCCTGGCAATGGTGCTCAGCTTGCTCGTTCAGCTGGTAACAGCGCTCAGCTTATGGCTCTTGAGGGTCCATATGCCCTTCTCAGACTCCCATCAGGCGAGCTTAGAAATGTACCAAGAGATTGTATGGCAACCGTTGGTGTTGTTGGTAACACAGATCACGCTAACGTTAAGATTGGTAAAGCAGGCCGTAAGCGCAATATGGGTTGGAGACCAACAGTACGTGGTTCTGTAATGAACCCAAATGACCATCCACACGGTGGTGGTGAAGGTAAATCACCTATCGGACGTCCTGGTCCATGCACACCTTGGGGCAAGCCTGCTCTTGGTTATAAGACACGTAATAAGAAGAAGGCATCTAACAAGATGATCGTTCGCCGTCGTAACGGTAAATAAGAAGAAAGGAGAAGATTAATATGAGTAGAAGTACTAAAAAAGGACCTTATGTAGAAGAAAGCCTTTTCAAAAAGGTTGAGGCTCTTAATGCTGCAGGTGACAAGCAGGTTATCAAGACCTGGTCAAGAAGTTCAACAATCTTCCCTGAATTCGTAGGACACACATTTGCTGTTCATGACGGAAGAAAGCATGTTCCTGTATATGTTACAGAGGATATGGTTGGACATAAGCTTGGTGAGTTTGCACCAACAAGAACTTTCAGAGGCCACGCCGGCTCAAAGACATCTAAGTAATCGAAAGGAGAATTATTATGGAAGCAACAGCAAAAGCAACTTACGTCCGTATCTCTCCTCGAAAGGTGCAGATTGTTCTTGATCTTATCAGAAATCAGCCTGCTGACAAGGCTATGGCTATTCTTCAGTACACACCAAAAGCTGCTTGCGAGCCTGTTATGAAGGTTCTCAAATCAGCAATGGCTAACGCTGAGAACAATAACAATATGGACGTATCAAGATTAGTAGTAAGCTACTGCAATGCAACTCCCGGTCCTACTCTTAAGAGAATTCAGGCAAGAGCACAGGGCAGAGCTTACAGAATCAATAAAAGAACATCACACATCACCATTACCGTTAAGGAAATGGAAGACTAAGCGAGGAGGTAAAGTTAAATGGGACAGAAATGTAATCCAACCGGTTTAAGAATCGGTGTTATTAAGAACTGGGACTCTCGCTGGTATGCAAAGAAGGGTGAGTTCGGTGATACTCTTGTTGAAGATTACAATCTTCGTAAGTATCTCCTTGAAACCCTTTACGGTGCAGGTGTTCCAAAGGTAGAAATCGAAAGAGATGCTAAGAGAGTAAGAATCAATATTCACTGTGCTAAGCCGGGTATGGTTATCGGTAAGCAGGGTGCTGAGATTGAAAAGCTCAAGGCTATCTGTGCAAAGAAGTTAGGCAAGAATACAAACGAAGTATTCATCAACATTGTTGAGATTAAGCAGCCTGACCTTGATGCAACACTCGTAGCACAGAGCATTGCTCAGCAGCTTGAGAGACGTGTATCTTTCAGAAGAGCTGTTAAAGGTGCTATCAGAAATACAATGAGACTTGGTGCTCGTGGTATTAAGATTATGGTTTCAGGCAGAATCGGCGGTGCTGAAATCGCTCGTTCTGAGACTTATAAAGAGGGTACAATTCCTCTTCAGACACTTCGTGCAGACATCGATTACGGCTTTGCTGAGGCAAAGACAACATATGGTAGAATCGGTGTTAAGACCTGGATCTATCAGGGTGAAGTTCTCCACGAATCTCGTAATAAGAATAAGAGGAGATCAAATCGTAAGGAAGGGGGAAAAAGATAATGCTCTTACCTAAGCGTGTAAAACACAGAAAGCAGCACAGAGGCCGTATGACCGGTGTGGCTACAAGAGGTAATAAGGTAACTTATGGTGAATATGGTCTTCAGACTACTGAGCCAGCTTGGATCACAGCAGCACAGATTGAGGCTGCCCGTATCGCAATGACACGTTACACAAAGCGTGGCGGTAAAGTATGGATCAAGATTTTCCCTGACAAGCCTATTACAGCAAGACCTGCTGATACCCGTATGGGTAAAGGTAAAGGTAACGTTGACTACTGGGTAGCAGTAGTTAAGCCGGGCAGAGTTATGTTTGAGCTCGGCGGTGTTAGTGAGGAGATAGCTCGTGAGGCTATGAGACTCGCAGCAAACAAGCTTCCTGTAAAGTGTAAGTTTGTTAAGAAAGAAGAAGAGGGAGGCGAGCAGTAATGAAAGCATCAGAAATCAAGGCTCTTACAGCAGATCAGAGAGCAGCAAAACTTGCAGAGCTTAAGGAAGAGCTCTTCAATCTTCATTTCCAGCAGGCAATCAATCAGCTCGACAACCCTATGAGAATTAAAGCTGTCAAGAAAGATATCGCTCGTATCAAGACTGTTGAGAGAGCTATCGAACTTGAAAAGGCTAATTCTTAAGAAGGAGGTAACTGAATAATGGAAAGAAACCTCAGAAAGACAAGAGTAGGTATTGTATCAAGCGATAAGATGGACAAAACCGTTGTTGTTACAATCAAGGATAAGGTTCGTCATCCGCTTTACAATAAGATTGTTAACCGTACTGTAAAGTACAAGGCACACGACGAGAACAATGAATGCGGTGTAGGTGACAAGGTTCTTATTATGGAATGCCGCCCATACAGCAAGGATAAGAGATGGCGTGTGGTTAATATTGTAGAGAAAGCTAAATAATCGTTACGATTTACAGCTTTTTTGTAATTTAGTCAATATAAAATAATAACTGCAACTTAGCAAAGTGTTATTTTGCAGTACGAAGGAGGAAATTGCTGTGATACAACAGGAAAGTCGTCTTAAAGTAGCTGACAACACAGGTGCTAAAGAGCTTCTTTGCATCAGAGTGCTTGGCGGTTCAGGCAGAAGATATGCAAATATCGGCGATGTAATCGTAGCCAGTGTCAAGAAGGCAGCTCCCGGCGGTGTTGTTAAAAAGGGCGAAGTTGTTAAGGCAGTCATCGTTCGTACAACTAAAGGTGTACGTCGTGACGACGGTCAGTATATTCGTTTTGACGAAAATGCTGCCGTAATTATCAGAGAGGATAAAACCCCTCGTGGTACTCGTATTTTTGGACCAGTTGCTCGTGAGCTCCGTGAGAAGGATTATATGAAAATCCTTTCACTCGCTCCGGAAGTACTTTAATTGGAGGGCGAAGATATGAGTAAGATGTTTGTTAAATCCGGTGATACTGTTTTAGTACTCAGCGGTAAATCAAAGGGTGTCAAGGGCGAGGTTATCGCTGTAAGTCCTAAGGAGAACAAGGTCATCGTTAAGAAGGTTAACGTTGTTACAAAGCATGTTAAGCCTCGTAAGATGGGTGAGCCGGGCGGACTTATTGAGGTTGAGTCAGCTCTTTATGCTTCAAAAGTACAATTAGTATGTCCTAAGTGCGGCGAAGCAACTCGTGTAGGCCGTAAGGACGGTAACCGTGTTTGCAAAAAATGCGGCGCAGAATTTTAAGTAAGGGAGGAACATAACAATGGCAGCAGTATTAAAAGAAACTTATAAGAACGATATTGCACCTGCATTGATGAAGAAATTCGGATACAAGTCTGTTATGCAAATCCCAAAGCTTGACAAGATTGTTATCAATGTTGGTTGCGGCGAAGCTCGTGAAAATTCAAAGGTTGTAGATGCTATCATCACAGATCTTCAGACAATTACAGGTCAGAGACCGGTAGTTTGCCGTGCGAAGAAGTCAGTTGCTAACTTCAAACTCCGTGAGGGTATGCCAATCGGTGTTAAGGTTACACTTCGTGGTGACAGAATGTATGAATTCCTTGAGAGATTCTTCAATCTCGCACTTCCAAGAGTTCGTGACTTCAGAGGAATTAATCCTAACTCATTTGACGGTCGTGGTAACTATGCTATGGGCGTTAAGGAGCAGTTAATTTTCCCTGAAATTGATTATGATAAGATTGATGCTGTTCGTGGTATGGACATCATCATGGTAACAACTGCAAACACTGACGAAGAGGCTCGTGAGCTTCTTAAGTTAATGGGCGCACCATTTGCAGAGTAAGGAGGGATTATCGTGGCAAAAACATCTATGAAAGTTAAGGCTGCTAAGCCTGCTAAGTATTCAACAAGACAGTACAACAGATGCAAAATCTGCGGTAGACCTCACGCTTACCTTCGTAAGTATGGTGTATGCAGAATCTGTTTCAGAGAACTTGCTCATAAGGGTGAGATTCCTGGCGTAAAGAAATCATCTTGGTAAGAACTGAGAATTGCTAATCTAATAAGGAGGAATTATCAATGCATATTACAGATCCAATCGCTGATATGCTTACACGAATTCGTAATGCAAATTCAGCAAAGCACGATACAGTAGATATTCCTGCGTCAAACATGAAGAAGGCAATTGCTCAGATTCTTGTTGATGAAGGATATATCAAAAATTTTAAAGTAGTCGAGGATGGCAAGCAGGGTGTTATTCGTGTAACACTTAAGTACGGCGAAGGCAAGAGCCAGGTTATTACCGGTCTTCGCAGAGTATCAAAGCCGGGTCTTCGTATTTACTCAAACGTAGAGGATATGCCTAAGGTTATGAAGGGACTCGGTGTTGCAATCGTTTCTACTTCAAAGGGCATTATGACAGACAGAGAAGCTCGCAAACAAAATGTTGGTGGCGAAGTTTTAGCATTCATTTGGTAAGGAGGTACAGTCAGGATGTCACGTATCGGTTTAAAACCTATTACAATTCCTGCTGGTGTTGATGTAAATATCAACGCAAACACTGTTACCGTTAAGGGTCCGAACGGAACTCTTTCATTGGATGCACATCCAAACATGGCTATCAGTGTTGAAGGCAGCGAGATTATCGTTAGCAGACCTAACGATCAGAAAGAAAACAGATCTCTTCATGGTCTTACCCGTACACTTATTGCTAATATGGTAACAGGTGTTACAGAAGGCTTTAAGAAGACATTAGAGGTAAACGGTGTTGGTTACCGTGTTCAGTTACAGGGCAACAATCTTGTAATGAATCTTGGTTTCTCACATCAGGTTATCATGGAAGCTCCTGAGGGAATTAAGATTGAGTGTCCGTCAGCAACTTCAATTGTTATCAGCGGTGCTGATAAGCAGAAGGTTGGACAGTTCGCAGCTCAGGTTCGCGAAAAGAGACCACCTGAGCCATACAAGGGCAAGGGTATCAAGTACTCAGATGAGCATATCCGTCGTAAAGAAGGAAAAGCAGGTAAGAAATAAGGGAAGGAGTGAAATACAATGGTTTCAAGACAGGATGCCAATAAGGCAAGACAGAAGCGCCACACAAGAGTACGTGGCAAAATCAGCGGTACTGCTGAGTGTCCAAGACTTAACGTATATCGCTCTCTCAGCAATATTTACGTACAGTTAATCGACGATGTAGCAGGTGTAACAATTGCATCAGCTTCAACAGTTGAGAAGGACTTCAAAGAGTACGGCGGCAACGTAGAGGCAGCTAAGGCTGTTGGTAAGACATTAGCAGACAGAGCTAAGGCAAAGGGCATTGAAGAATGCGTATTTGACCGTGGCGGTTACGTTTATCACGGACGTGTAGCAGCAGTTGCTGACGGCGCTCGTGAAGGCGGACTTAAGTTCTAACGAAGGAGGTAAATTTTTATGGCAAAGATTGACGTATCTTCAATGGAGCTTGAAGAAAGAGTAGTAACAATTAACCGTGTATCAAAGACTGTAAAGGGTGGTAGAATTTTCAAGTTCTCAGCTCTCGTAGTTGTTGGTGACGGCAATGGTCTTGTAGGTTTCGGTATCGGTAAGTCCGGTGAGGTTCCGGATGCTATCCGTAAGGGAATTGAAGACGCTAAGAAAAATGTAATTAAGGTTGCTCTTAAGGGAACAACAATCCCTCATGAAATCAAGGGTAAATTTGGCGCAGGTGAAGTTTTACTTATGCCGGCTCCAAAGGGTACCGGTGTTATCGCCGGCGGTCCTGTTCGTGCCGTTGTTGAGACAGTTGGTATCAAGGATGTAAGAACAAAGGCTATCCGCTCAAATAATCCTTGCAATGTTGTCAGAGCAACAATTGATGGTTTAAGCAAGCTTAGAACAGCTGACGAGGTTGCAGCAGTTCGCGGCAAATCAACCAAAGAAATTTTAGGTTAAGGAGGGTGGAATAATGGCAGACATTAAAATCAAGCTTACAAAGAGCTTAATCGGCAGTAAAGCAGACCAGATTGCCACCGCCCACTCACTTGGTCTTCGTAAAATCGGCAATGTAACAGTTCAGCCTGACAATGCTCAGACACAGGGTAAGCTCGCTAAGATTGCTCACCTTGTAACTGTTGTAGAAGAATAAGGGGAGGTGCAGATATGAAATTACATGAACTTTCTCCTGCAGAGGGCTCTAAGAAGAGCGTAAAGAGAATCGGTAGAGGTACCGCTTCAGGACAGGGTAAAACTTCAGGTAAAGGTCAGAAGGGACAGAAGTCACGTTCAGGCTACAGCAGACGTCCCGGTTTCGAGGGTGGTCAGATGCCACTTCAGAGACGTGTACCTAAGAGAGGTTTCAACAATATTTTTGCAACTGAGTATGCAATTGTAAATCTTTCAACACTTAACGACAGATTTGAAGACGGTGCAACAGTAGATGCACAGGCTCTTATCGATGCAGGTGTTCTTAAAAAGACACTTGATGGAGTTAAAATTCTTGGTAAAGGTGAAATCACAAAGGCTCTTACCGTTAAGGTAACAGCTATCAGTGAGTCAGCTAAATCAAAGATTGAGGCTGCTGGTGGTAAGGTGGAGGTGCTTTAAATGATTAAAACCATCGTAAATGCGTGGAAAGTAGCAGAAATCCGTAAAAAGATTTTGTTTACTGCATTTATTATCCTCGTTTTCAGAATAGGTTCAGTCATTCCAGTACCTTTCCTCAACATCGTTGATGAAATCAGTGTTGGTAAAGGAAACACAATACTCACATATATGAGCTTGATGACAGGTAGTGCGTTTACTTACGGAACAATTTTCGCTATGTCAATCACTCCGTACATCAACTCTTCAATCATTATGCAGCTCCTTGCAGTTGCAATTCCTGCACTTGAAAGATTGCAGAAGGAAGGCGAAGAGGGCAGAAAGAAGATTGCTTCTATCACCCGTTTCGTAACTGTAGCTCTTGGCTTACTTCAGTCACTTGCTTATTTCTTCTATCTTCGTGCGAACAACTATTTGATGACAGATGTAAATGGTAATGCGTTTACAGGCTTTGATGCTGTATTTCAGGCTGTAGTTATCATATTGGTTCTTACTGCAGGTACAGCTGTTATCATGTGGCTTGGTGAACAGATTACAATAAGCGGTATCGGTAATGGTATTTCCATTATCCTTTTCGCAGGTATCGTATCTCGTTTCCCAACTCTTATTCAGCAGTTATTCCAGTATCTCAATACCGGAAGAGTTGTTTACAGAATTCTTGTTCCGGTTGTATGCGTAATCTTCCTTCTTATGATCGCATACATCGTATTTATGGATAATTCAGAGAGAAGACTTCCAATCACATACGCAAAGCGTGTAGTTGGCAGAAAGCAGATGGGCGGTCAGTCAACTCATATGCCTATTAAGGTTAATATGAGCGGCGTACTTCCTGTAATCTTCGCTTCATCCATTCTCTCTCTTCCGGGAACTGTTCAGATGTTCCTTTCAGAAGATAAGTATAAAGATACTTTCTGGGAAAAATTCTTTAATGCATTTACAGGCGACTCCTGGATGTATGCATTAATGTACTTCCTGCTGATTATATTCTTTGCTTATTTCTACAGTACAATTCAGTACAATCCGATTGAAATGGCAAATAATCTTCGTAAGAATAATGGTGCAATACCGGGTATCAGACCTGGAAGACCGACATCTGATTATATTTTCAGAGTTCTTTCAAGGCTTACCCTTATCGGTGCATTGATGCTTTCAGTAATCGCATTGTTCCCGATTATTTATTCACTTATTTGTGATCTTGCTATTCAGCCGCTTCCGGGTGCTTCAGAGGACTCAGGCGGTATGACAATCTCACTCGGCGGTACATCACTCATCATTATGTGCGGTGTTGCTCTTGAGACAGTTCGCCAGCTTGAATCACAGATGATGATGCGTCATTATAAAGGCTTCCTTGATTAATGTGTAAGGAGATATTGTAAAATGAAACTTATTCTTCTCGGTGCTCCGGGTGCCGGCAAAGGTACTCAGGCAGAAAAGATTGTTGAAAAATATGGTATTCCTGCAATTTCAACAGGTAATATTCTTCGTGCTGCTGTAAAAGACGGCACAGAGATGGGTCTTAAGGCTAAGCAGTTTATGGATGCCGGCCAGCTCGTTCCTGATGAGGTTGTAATCGGTATTATCAAGGACAGACTGAAAGAAGATGATTGTAAAAATGGCTTCATTCTTGATGGTTTCCCAAGAACGATTCCTCAGGCTCAGGCTCTTGAGGATGCAAAGGTTGACATCGACAAGGTAGTTGACATTGAAGTTTCTGACGAAGCTATCACTAAAAGAATGAGCGGTCGCCGTGTTTGTGCAAAGTGTGCAAACTCATATCACCTTGAGTATAAAAAGCCTCAGGTTGATGGCGTTTGTGATGCTTGCGGCGGCGAGCTTATACAGCGAAAAGATGATGCTCCTGAAACCGTGCAGGCAAGACTTGCAGAGTATCATGAGATGACTGAGCCACTTAAGGATTTCTATAAGGGTCTTGGTAAGCTTGTGATTGTTGAAGGACAGGAAGAGGTTGCTGATACAACAGCACTTGTTTTCGCTGCGTTGGAGGATTAACATGATAGTGCTTAAAAGCAGTCGTGAGCTTGAGCTTATGAAAGAGGCTTGCCAGATTTCGGCTGAAGCATTAATGGTAGCAGGCGAGGCTGTAAAGCCCGGTGTATCCACCAAAGAAATTGACGAGATTGCATACAGGTTTATTAAAAAGCATGGTGCAACACCTAATTTTCTTAACTATGGCGGATTTCCTGCTACTGCATGTATATCTATAAATGATGAAGTTATTCACGGTATTCCTAAGGCTGACCGTATCATCCGTGAGGGTGATATTGTCAGCATAGACTTAGGAGCTGCTAAGAATGGTTATAACGGCGATAATGCTGCTACATTTGCGGCTGGGACTTGCTCTCCCGAAGCAAAGCGGCTGATGGATACTACCCGCGAAAGCCTTTATAAAGGTATTGAGCAGGCAGTTCCCGGCAACAGAATCGGTGATATATCATTTGCAGTCCAGTCTTATTGTGAGGAGCGTGGATTCGGCGTTGTTCGTGACTATGTCGGTCACGGCGTCGGTACAAAGCTTCATGAAGAACCAAGCGTACCAAACTTCGGTCACGCAGGTCGTGGTATCAGACTGTTACCCGGAATGACATTGGCAATTGAACCAATGATAAATCTGGGAACCTATAAGGTTAAACAACTTTCAGACGGATGGACCGTAAAAACAGCTGATGGTAAATTGGCTGCTCATTTTGAGCATACCATTGCTATCACATCAAATGGTCCGGTAATCCTTACAAAAGTCTGAGTTGGTGATGAGCCTTCAGGGCTTATCATAAAAATCAATTGCTGGCGATTACGCCGTAATGTGATTCCAGTTAAATAGATAACATCAATCGTATTTTATTATTTCAGCGAGGTATAAGATGTCAAAGTCAGATATGATAGAAGTTGAGGGTACCGTGGTTGAGGTTTTACCTAACACCACTTTTAAGGTAACACTTCAGAATGGCCACATTATTATTGCCCACATCAGTGGAAAGCTTAGAATGAATAACATTCGTATTCTCCCTGGTGACAAGGTAACAATTGAGATGTCACCATATGACCTTACAAAGGGTCGTATCATTTGGCGCTCAAAGTAAATATTTAGGAGGATATTCAAAATGAAAGTTAGACCTTCTGTAAAGAAAATTTGCGAAAAGTGCAAAGTAATTAAGCGCAATGGAAAAGTAATGGTTATCTGTGAAAATCCAAAGCACAAACAGCGTCAGGGCTAATCCTGAATTAATAATCGGAGGTAAACTGTAAAATGGCACGTATTTCAGGTGTTGACTTACCTAATGACAAGAGAGTAGAAATCGGCCTTACCTATATTTATGGTATCGGTCTTACTACTTCTAAAAAGGTTATTGAAGCAACAGGTATCAATCCGGATACTCGTTGCAGAGATTTAACAGAAGACGATGTTAAAAAGCTCAGTGATTATATTACTCATAATCTCACTGTTGAAGGCGATCTTCGCAGAAATACAGCTTTTGACATCAAGAGACTTATCGAAATTGGTTGCTATCGTGGCGTAAGACATAGAAAGGGTCTCCCTGTAAGAGGACAGACTTCTAAGAACAATGCACGTACACGCAAGGGTCCTAAAAAGACTATAGCAAATAAGAAGAAATAAGTAGGAGGAACAAAATAGTATGGCTACTAAAAAGACCACAGGCTCACGTAAGCGTCGTGAGAAGAAAAATATCGAGCGTGGTGCTGCCCATATTCAATCAACCTTCAACAACACAATCGTAACAATTACTGATATGAACGGTAACGCTGTTTCTTGGGCATCAGCCGGTGAAATGGGTTTTCGTGGTTCAAGAAAGTCTACTCCATTTGCTGCTGCAACAGCTGCTGAAACAGCTGCTAAAACAGCAATTGATTGTGGCATGAAGACTGTTGAAGTTTACGTTAAGGGCCCGGGCTCAGGACGTGAATCAGCTATCAGAGCTCTTCAGACAGCAGGTCTGGAAGTAAGTCTTATTAAAGATGTTACTCCTATTCCACACAATGGCTGTCGTCCACCAAAAAGACGTCGCGTATAGTATAAACTTGGAGGTTACTTGATATGGCAAGATATACAGGACCTGCTTGTAAGCTTTGTCGTCGTGAGGGCAAGAAGCTTTTCCTCAAGGGTGACAGATGTTATACAAGCAAATGTGCAATTGAACGCCGTTCATATGCACCTGGCCAGCATGGTCAGAACAGAAAGAAGACTTCAGAGTATGGTCTTCAGCTTCGTGCAAAGCAGTCTGCTCGTCGTTACTACGGTATCGCTGAGGGACAGTTCCACAAATATTTCCTTATGGCTGAACGTAAGGCTGGTGTAACAGGTTCAAACCTTCTCCAGATTTGTGAAAGCCGTTTAGACAATGTTGTTTATACAGCAGGCTTCGCAAGCTCAAGAGCACAGGCTCGTCAGCTTGTAAACCATGCTCATTTCACTGTAAATGGCACTAAGGTTGATATTCCTTCATATCTCCTTAAGGCAGGCGATGTAGTTGCTGTTAAGGAAACAAGCAAAACTACAGATGAATTCAAGACTCTCGTTGAGTCAAATGCATCACGTCCTGTTCCGCAGTGGGTTGATGTAAACAAGGATGCTATGGAAGCAAAGGTTGTTAAGCTCCCTGAGAGAGACGAAATAGCAACACCTGTTGAAGAGCATTTAATCGTTGAGTTCTACTCTAAGTAATAGCCTTTTGCTGCTGTTATTTAGCGAAAACAAAATACAACTTTTTTTAGGAGGCTTTTAAATGATCGAAATTGATAAGCCTAAAATCGAGATTGTAGACGTGTCTACTATCGGAAGCCGCAGCACCGGCAGATTTGTTGTTGAGCCGCTTGAGAGAGGCTTTGGCACAACTCTCGGAAACAGTATGAGAAGAGTTCTTCTTTCTTCTCTTCCGGGTTATGCAATCACTTCCGTAAAGATTGATGGTGTTTTACACGAATTTTCAACTATTCCTCATGTAAAAGAAGATGTTACTGAGATTGTTCTTAATCTTAAAAACGTTATTCTTAAAATACATGATGAAAACCCTAAGACACTTTATATTGAAGTTTCCGGTGAGGGTGAAATTACTGCCGGCGATATTAAGCACGATGCAGATGTTGAAATTCTTAATCCTGACCTTCACATCGCTTATCTTGATGAAGGTGCAAATGTAGTGATGGAGCTTACTGCTGACAACGGCAGAGGATATGTTCCTTGTGACCGCAATAAGCAGTTAATGGATTTACCAATCGGTACGATTGCAATTGACTCCATTTATACACCTGTATTAAAGGTGAACTACACAGTTGAAAACACCCGTGTCGGTCAGCAGACTGACCTTGACAAGCTCATTCTCGACATTGAGACAGACGGTACTATTCCGGCTGATGAGGCAGCTTCACTCGCTGCTAAGATTCTCAATGACCATCTTATGCTCTTTGTTGATCTTTCTGAGGAAATCGGAAATCAGGACATTATGGTTGAGAAGGACGATGACAGCAAGGAAAAGGTTCTTGAAATGACTATTGAGGAACTTGACCTTTCAGTACGTTCATTCAACTGTCTCAAGAGAGCAGGCATTAACACAGTAGAAGATTTAATCGGTAAATCAGAAGAAGATATGATGAAAGTCAGAAATCTTGGACGCAAGTCACTTGACGAAGTAGTGGCTAAGCTTGCTTCACTCGGTTTCGGACTTAGTCAAGAAGAGGACTAAAGGAGGGAATTTCAATGCCAGGTAGCAGAAAGCTGGGCCGCCCAACTGATCACAGAAAGGCTATGCTCAGAGGTATGGTTACTTATCTTTTAGAAAACGGCAAGATTGAAACTACCGTTACAAGAGCAAAGGAAGTTCGTGCAATGGCTGAGAAGATGATCACTCTTGGCAAAAACGACACACTCCATTCAAGAAGACAGGTTCTTGCATACGTAACAAAGGAAGACGTTGCTAAGAAGCTTTTTGATGAGGTTGCTCCAAAGTATGCAGAAAGAAACGGTGGTTACACTCGTATCATTAAAACAGGCCCTCGTCGTGGTGACGCAGCAGAGATGTGCATCATTGAGCTTGTTTAAGATATAATATACCATTTAGATTAAGGGACAGTCACTGACTGTCCCTTTTTTATATTTATTGCAGATTGTTGAAAGAGATGTACTTGGTTAGTCAGCTGGCTTTGCTCCTTAGCTCTTGTATTTCGTTATCTATTCCTATATAATTAAATTAAGGACGATATCAATAATAAAAGTACAATCATAATATCAGTTTTGAAACAAATCACTGATAGCAGAATATTCTGAAGTATTAGGTATCAATTTTAGATATCAATTTTAAGGGAGAAATAAATATGTCTACAATCGGAAATTTTTTATGGTTTATCTTCGGCGGAGTGTTCAGCGGTTTAAGCTGGAGTCTTGTCGGTTTATTGTGGTGCTTAACAATTGTCGGAATACCTGTAGGTAAACAATGCTTTAAGCTTGCGTCTGTAAGCTTTTTCCCATTTAAAAAGGAAATTGAATATGGTGGTGGCGCAGTATCCGTATTGCTTAATATTGTATGGATACTTGTTTCCGGTATTCCATTGGCATTGGAGCACCTTTTATGGGGAATTCTATTGTGTATAACAATAATAGGAATCCCTTTCGGAAAACAGCAGTTTAAGCTTGCTAAACTTGCTCTCACGCCATTCGGTGCAAAGATAGTTGAAAAATGATTCTGATAAAAAATACAGGGAAAAGCTATGTTTTAATATCTTAGCTTTTCCCTGTATTTTTGCTTTTTTTAGAACTATTCTGCTTATGCTTCTTTTCAAAAGTATTCTCCTGATTATGAGTAAAATACTGTCTCGGTGTGCAGCCGTATACTTCCTTGAATACTCTGTAAAAGGTTCTCTGAGTAGGAAAGCCGACTTCGGCAGCAATCTCGGTAATTGATTTTTCAGGATTCTGTGTTTTTATTTCTGTAAGAGCCTCAAGACGCCGCAAATTGATATAACTGTTAAGATTACAATTGAATGTTTTATTGAATATTCGTGAAATATAATATGGATTATAATTGCAGTGTTCGGCGATCGTATTCAATGTAAGAGGACGGCAATAATTTTTATTAATATAGTCTAAAATAGTTTGGATTAGATTGTGTGATTTTATATTGCTTTGCGACTCAGCACCAATAGTCTCAAAAAGCAGACCTAAAAGCTGATTTACTAATCCGAAATTGTGCATAAAAGAATGCTGCTTTGCTGTTGAAAATGTTTTCATAACCTTATATATTTCAGCTGTAGCTTTACTTTTCGGTATATGATTTTCAGCCAGTCTGCCTGAACCTGTATGTGAATTGAAGAATGCTGTATAAGGAGTGGGTATTCCGATAAAAAGAATGAACGATGTCGCTTTGAAATAATATTGATGTATATCATAAGAATTGCAAAATACGATATCACCCTTTTTAGCCTCAAAGGTTTGACCGTTTATGGTAACAACCTGTGTTCCCGATACAACATAAAACATTTCAATCTGATTGTGGTAGTGCGGCTTGTTTTTTATACCGGCACAATATTTGTATGTAAGAGGACTAAACCTGTCGGTATCATATTCATAGAACATATCATTCATATTATCACCAACACAAATGATAGCAACAATTTGCACTGAAGTCAATATTTGTCACTAATCTATCAATAAATGCTATAGAATTTTCAAAAAATTATGTTAAAAAACAATTGGAAGTATTTATTTTCCATTCGTCTGCCAAAAAAATCAATATGGAGAACGATTGATTGCTTTATTTGACAGGACGCTGCAGGATATTTCAGTTATTTCCTATTTGTGTATTAATATTACTGTATTCTGCATTTTATTATACAGCATTTTAAAGTATAATTAAAATGTTGTATGAACGCAAATTGTATGAGGCTGTATTGAGGGGGTAATAAATTTGGATATTAATCAGATTAAAAAGACAGTTTCAGATGCCAAAGTTTATTGGAAAAGGCCGATGCCGGGCAGATATATGCCGTTTAAGGAAATATTTGCGTATTCATTCGGCGGTATTGGTATATACTTTTTAATTTATTGTGTTCAGCAGCTTATGCTCAGCACAACAAATGTAATTATAGGTAATGCAATCGGTATATCGCCGACCATAATGTATGTTATCTATGTTATATCAATCATCATTTCATTTCCGGCAACTGCGCTGAGAGCGAATATTATTGATAATGCCCGCAGCAAAAAAGGAAAATACAGACCGTATATGCTTTCTATGGCCCTTCCGTCCTGCATCCTTGTTGTTGGTATGGTTATGGTGCCGTATGAAAAAATTTCAAATCAGATTGTTAAGGCAGTCATCGTTCTTTTGTTTAATATCGGCTTCCAGTTTTTCTATATGTTCTTTTATGATTCATATGAAAATCTTATCATGGTGCTTTCACCGGATACACAGGAGCGTGCAGATGTTTTAACAATTAAATCAGTTGTGTATTCTCTTGCTCCATCCATTGCGTCTGCATTGCTTCCGCTTGTGGCGCAGGCTTTAACAAACGGCGATTTGTATGATATGAAATTATACAGGGTTCTTTATCCGCCGTTTGCAATTATAGGTGTAATTTGCTCAGTATATATTTATGCAAATACGCAGGAAAAGATTGTTCAGGCACGTACACACGTAGTACAGATTAAGTTTTTTGATGCAATCCGAGCAGTTGCCAAGAACAAGCTGTTCTGGGTCATTTCCCTTGCAGGTTGGGTTGGATTTTTAGAGAATACATATGCGAATATGCTTCAGTGGTGCTACCAGTATCATAATGAAAATGGTATAAGTGCAGGTGTGTATACAATTCTTACAATGGTTGTTGCAAATGCGAATCTCTGGGGTATGCTGGCTGCACCTTTCGCAATCAGAAAATGGGGTAAAAAGAAGGTCTTAATCGTTACCAATGCGGTTAATGCCGGATTCCTTGCACTTCTTTATCCTGTTGTTCAGGCAGAGCCTGCAAAAATGATTTTGATAATCGCAGCTATTTTATTCGGTAATTATTTAATGACCTCTTTCGGCGTAATCCTTACTCCTGCCGTTAATGCGGATATCCGTGACTATCAGCAGTACATAACAGGTGAGCGTATTGACGGAATGTTTGCAACAGTAGGTCTCATTGGTACTGTAATTACAATGGCTACCAGCGGTATAGTTCCTGCAGTTTATGAAAAGCTCGGAATCAATGAAAGAGTGCTGTCTGAACGTGCAAACGAAATTGTTGCAATTACAGGCAAAAATATTGAGGACGTTATGAATTCTCCATATAACGTTTTATATATCAATGATATTTTCAAAAAGGTATTTATAGTTATTGTTGTTCTGTCAATAGTGGGTGCAATATTAAACTTTATTCCATACTTCTTTTATGATATGACAGAGCTGAGACAGCGTAGTATTGTTAAGGTATTGCAGCTTCGTGCAATGTTTGAGGATTACGGCAACGGTGTTCTTAATGATAAGGACATTGTTTCAACAATCGAAATGATTGAGGAGTCAAGTGTGCTTGCAGATTCTCAGCCAAAGGATATTGCTTCAATGAAGGCAGCTGTTAAGGAAGCTTCCTCTAAGGCAGAGAAAAAAGCTGCCAGAAAAGAAATTAAGGCAGCTATTGAATTCAATGAGAATATTGAAATCTCCAAAATTGTTATGGAGGAGGTTCATAAATTTAATTCACCTGAATGGCAGTACAAGCTCAGCGAGGCAAAGGCCCTTTATAATGCAGGCCTGAGTGGTTTGACTTCTGATTCTATGGAGAAGCTTAATGATGTTCTCGCAAAAGCAAAGGCAATGCCTAAAACTACAAAGGTTGAAAAAGAAGAACGTGCTTCTGCCATTGAGTCTGCTAAAGCAAGAATTTACAGCAAAAAGCAGATTGAGGCGAAACACGGCGGCAGGATTGAAGAATTTGATGTTCATATTTTTGAGTCTCTGTTTGAGCGTGAGGATAATAATCTTGCAGCACGAATGGAACTTGAGGAAAAGCTTTCCGCTGCTAAGAAATCTAAAAATAAGACTGAGATTCATTCCATAAAGGAACAGCTTGCTAAGCTCAGGGAAGAGAAAAAGATCATTGATGCTGATATAAAGAAAGCTACCGACGAAAACTCTTATTATAACAGACTTGCAAAGCCTTATATTGATGCAAAAAAGCTTATTACACAGGCTGAAAATTATGAGCATTATGAGGACATAAAGGCAATGTATGATGAGGCTAAGCTTCGTTATGATGAGGCTGTCCGCCTTGAGGAGGAAAAGGCAAAGGCACTTGAGGCTGAGCAAAAGGCAATGAAGGAAAAGCTTAAGGCCGAAAAAGCACAGAAAAAGGCTGATAAAAAGAATTCATAATTTTGAAAGGTATTTTATGATGAACGAGAAGGAAAGAATTGATTTATATACATCTATAGTTCCGAACAGGCGTCAGTTGATTATACAGGATATGAAATACTATGCCTTTGTTCATTATTCCGTAAATACCTTTACGAACAGGGAATGGGGCAGCGGAAAAGAGTCTCCGAGTATATTTAATCCAAAAGCACAGGATACAGATCAGTGGTGCGAGGCAATAAAAGCAGCAGGTATGAAAGGCGTTGTTCTGACCTGCAAACACCATGACGGTTTTTGCTTATGGCCAACAAAGACGACTGAGCACTGTATAAGAAACAGTCCTTATAAAAATGGTAAGGGCGATGTGGTGCGTGAGGTTTCAGAATCGTGTAAAAAGTATGGCTTGAAGTTCGGTGTTTATCTTTCCCCCTGGGACAGAAACAGTCCACTCTATTCCACAGATGCATATAATGATTTTTATATTGAACAGCTTACAGAGCTTTTAACGAATTACGGCGAAATTTTTATGCTATGGTTAGATGGTGCCTGCGGTTCAAGCGCAGACGGTATGCCAAAGCAGAAATATGATTTTGAGCGTATCTGGGAAACAGCGGTAAGGCTGCAGCCGGATATCGTTATGTCAGGCTGTGCACCTGATGTTCGCTGGGTCGGTAACGAAAGCGGCAAGGCGAGAGAAAGCGAATGGAACGTTGTTCCGAAGTTTCAATACGAGCTTCAGAATATTGCTGAAAACTGTCAGACAGATGATGATATGAAAAAATTTCAAAAACGCTGTCAGGATGTTATGATTCAGGATATGGGCTCAAGGGAATTTCTTTCAAATTATGATGAGTTTATGTGGTATCCTGCAGAGGTGGATGTTTCCATCCGATTGGGCTGGTATTATCATCCGATGCAGCTGTTGACACTTAAGTCACTTCACAGGCTGATGCGTATTTACTATGGCTCGGTGGGCAGTAACTGCTTATTGATTTTAAATATCCCTCCGAACCGGAAGGGTCAGTTTGCCAAAGCAGATGTACGCCGTCTTAAGCAGATGGGCGAGTGGCTCAGAAAAGAAGATGATTGTGTAATTGAAAGTACATATTCATTGTCGGACGATAAGATGAAAGTGAATATTTCCTTTGAAAAGCAGTCCGTTGACCGTATCAGATTCAGCGAGGATACAACCAAATCACAGCGTATTGAAAAATTTAAAATTTATGCAAACGGAAATTGTGTGTATGAAGGAACTGTTGTAGGCTTTTCAAAAATTGCAATTTTCAAGTCACCTGTTGTAACGGATTCTCTGGAGCTTGTTATAGAACAGTGCAGAAAAGAGCCGTATATAGAAAAAATTGAAGTATGCAAAACAGGTGCTTACAGACCTTAAATGAATACAATATTATCAGAACACCGAACATCTAAGGATATTCGGTGTTTTTATTTGCTCGGATTGTACAGGCATATTGCACAATAATGTTAACAAATAAAAACAAGTTGTTAAAATTATCAGTACAGTGTTGACTAATGTTAAAAAATATTATACAATATGCACAAAGATATTAATGTAAGAAGGGAATTTCTATGAGTAATCGTGCAGAGGATATAAGAAACGTCACACTTATCGGCCACGCATCAAAGGGTAAGACTACACTTTGTGAGGCACTGCTGAATATTGCAGGTGCAACCGAACGAATGGGTAAGGTAGCAGACGGTAATACGGTTTGTGATTTTGACGCTGAGGAAAAGAAGAGAAAAATAAGTGTTAACAGTGCCGTTGCATCAACGTCTTATAAAGGTAAGACCATTAATTTTATTGATACTCCCGGCCTGTTTGATTTTGCTATGGGCAGTGCTGAGGGTATACGTGCCGCAGATACGGCGCTTATCGTTGTTTCAGCACGTTCGGGACTGGCGGTAGGTGCTGAAAAGGCATTCAAGAATGCAGGCTCAAAGGGTCTGTCACGTATCTTTGTCGCAACAAAAATGGACGATGATCGTGCAGATTTTTATAAGAGCTTTAACGGTATTGTTGCCAAATTCGGAACACAGGTATGTCCGATTGTAGTGCCTGTACTTTCAGCAGGCAGTGTGCGTTCCTATTATAATATGATTGAGGATAAGGCTTACGTCTATGAAAACGGTGCAAAGAAGGAGGTCACTCCTGAGCCTGCCGACGCACCTCGATTTGAAGCAGTTAAGGCAGTATTTGCAGAAGCTGTTGCATCAACGGATGAAGAGCTTATGGAGAAATATTTTGAGGGCGAAGAGCTTACACGCGAAGAAAAGATTAAGGGTGTTAAGCTTGGTATGGCTGACGGTTCTATAATTCCTGTGTTTGCCTTATCAGGTATTACAGGTGTAGCCTGTGATATGCTTCTTGATTTTATTGCGGATGTTTGTCCGTCTCCTAAATCGGAATATGCTATTGACAATAACGGAGAGCCGATTGAGCTTTCTGCAGATGAAAACGGACCTCTGGCAGCCGTATGCTTTAAGACAGTATCAGATACCTTTATCGGTAAGCTGAATTTCTTCAAGGTTGTAAGCGGTAAAATTACACCGTCAACAACGGCTTATAATTCCCGTACAGGTAAGGAAGAGCGTATGGGTAAGATTATAAAAATGTTCGGTGCTAAGCAGCTGGAGGCTTCTAAGCTTATAGCAGGTGATATCGGTGCAGTTACAAAGCTCAGCGGCTTTTCCACAGGTGACACAATGTGTTCAGCCTCAAATTCTGTGAAGCTTGACAGCGTTGTAATTCCTGTACCTACATATAAAATGGCAATCAAGGCTGTAAAGAAAGGCGAGGAGGAAAAAATCGCCTCAGGTCTTATCAGGCTTTGTGAAGAGGATCCGTCACTTAGGTTTAGCAATAATGTTGAAACACATCAGCAGCTTATCGAAGGCTTGGGTGAACAGCAGCTTGAGGTTGCCGTATCCAGATTAAAGGATAAGTTTGCTGTTGAGGCTTTGCTTTCAACCCCTAAGGTTGCATACAGAGAAACCATTACCAGAAAGGTATCTGCTCAGGGCAGACACAAAAAGCAGAGCGGCGGTCACGGTCAGTTCGGTGATGTATTTATTGAGTTTGAGCCGTATGATACTGAGGGCCTTGTATTCGCCGAAAGAGTTGTGGGCGGCTCTGTACCTAAAAATTTCTTCCCTGCAGTTGAAAAGGGACTGAACGAATGTATGGAATCCGGTGTGCTCGCAGGATATAAAATGGTAGGCGTAAAGGCTACCCTTTATGATGGCTCCTATCATCCTGTGGATTCAAGTGAAATGAGCTTTAAGATGGCTGCAAGCCTTGCATTTAAAGAGGGTATCAGCAATGCTATGCCTGTTATTCTTGAGCCGATTGTTACACTTAAAGCAACTGTAAATGATGATGCAATGGGTGATGTTATCGGTGATATCAACAGAAGACGCGGCAGAGTTCTCGGTATGACACCAACCTCTGACGGAAATCAGGAGATTATCGCTGAAGTGCCTGATGCTGAGATGACAACCTTCTCAACATCAATGCGTCAGATTACGCAGGGCAGAGGCTCCTTTACGACGGAATTTGCACGTTACGACAGAGCACCTGAGCATATCGCACAAAAGGTTATAGCAGAATCTAATCAGTAATTATATAATAATATAAGCTGACTGCGAGGATTTGCAGTCAGCTTTTTCTTGTAATACATTAACAGGTGTTGTATAATATAATTATTCAAAGGAGGATGCTGGATATAATTACTCAGCGTCCTTTTATATTTTTATGGAGGTACACAGCTATGGCGGATACTCTGACTAAGAAAAAGAAGATAGGATATGCCTTTGGTATTTTTACTGAATCGCTGATTTATAATATGTTTTACACGTATTATTTAACTTTTCTTATTGAAATTGTGGGCATACAGGCAAAATTCGCT
Source organism: uncultured Eubacterium sp. (assembly GCA_910577195.1). Taxonomy (GTDB): domain Bacteria; phylum Bacillota; class Clostridia; order Oscillospirales; family Acutalibacteraceae; genus Eubacterium_R. The sequence goes on from CAJTLP010000004.1 coordinate 221,431, forward strand.
TCAATTGTAATTTTCATTTCAATCGCTTGGGATGCAATCACTGATCCAATTATCGGTAATTATACGGACAGGGGCGGCGTAGATAAGCGCAAGGTAATGAAGGGTGCATTGCTTCCTCTTGGTGTTATATTTATCGCTGCGTGGACAACAATCGGTGCAGGGCTTACAAGTCAGACTGCTAAGATTCTGATTTATACTGTAATTTCAATGGCAATATGGGTGTTCTATACAATGTATACCATTCCTTATTATGCTGTAGTTGCTGAGCTGACTGAGGATTATGATGAGCGTACCAATATCCGTTCAACTGCCTCCCTTTTAAATGCAGGAGCAGTCGGTCTTGGCAACGTTCTTCCGGCACTTGTTCCTACTGTAGCAATTCTTCTTGGTGAACGGTTTGCCAGCAATTCATACGCTGTTATCGCTGCAATTATCAGTATTATGGCAGTGGCTCTCGGCTTCGTATGTGTTAAATCACTTAAGGGCGTTTATACCCCTAAGCCGGTAACACCTGAGAATTCAAAGAGTACGCTGAAGGATACCTTCAATGCCTTTGGTCAGATTTTAAAATTGAAGCCTGCAAAATTTTTCTTGATTTTCGTATTCTTTTTCCTCACTGCCTCCTCAATGATTCAGTCAAATCTTACATATATGGTGGTCGACTGCATCGGTATGGATTATGATACAGGTATTGTTTATGTAATCATTTCAATGGTTGTATCAATGGCAATTGTAGTGCCGATTGTCGAAAAGGTTGCAGAGAAAACAGACAGAAGAACCGCAAGCATTATTTTCCTCACGATAACTATGGTGGGTGAAATTATCGCAAAGCTTGTCGGACTTGATGCACAGATCGGCAATTTCAGAGTTATGTCAATTGTGTGTGCTGCAATTCTCGGTATGGGTATCGGTACCTTCTGGACCTTCTTTTATTCAATGGGTTATGATCTTGTTGAGCTTGATGAATTTAAAACAGGACAGAGGAGAGAATCCATTATCACCGCTCTTCCTCAGCTGATTCAGAAGTTCGGCTCAGCCTTCGGTATTCTTATGGCAGGTCAGCTCCTGTCTGCCTATGGTTATGATTCCTCAAAGGATACAGCCGGTCAGGAGTCACTTATCACTGTTGTAACTGACCCTCATATCGTCGGCGGTATGGAAAATATTTCAACCGTTATTCCTGCAGCATTTTTGGCAGTGTCAATCATTGCTCTCATCTTCTATCCTATGACAAGGAAAAATGTTTCAACGCTTATGGCCGCACTGAATAAAAAGCGTGCCGGCGAGGAGTATTCAACTGAGGGACTTGATAAACTTTTGTAAATTATTGTTTAGTTTATCAATAATGTACTTAAGATTCCGTAGGGGCAGGTTTCCACGCCTGCCCATTTCATAATTTTTCGGGAGGGCACGGAGACCCTCCCCTACACTAAACAATAATTTATACAATGAAAAATCCCCCTGAATTCAGGGGGATTTTTGTTATATCAAATCTGAAATTCTATATTTCTTAAAGCAGATGTATGAGCTTGGCTCTGCTTCATAAAGCACGCCGATATATTCATCATCCAGCTGCGTCAGACAGGAATAAGCAAAGAAGCCTTTATTGATTTCCACCTCAGAATACCAGTCAATACCAACTGTCTGTCCCTTAACCTTTTTGAATTTGCCTACGGTGATAACACCGTTTTCACGCTTTTTCTCAGATGCATGGGAGCAGAACACATATTCACCAATGCTGATTACGCTCTTCTGACATTTCGGCGCATATAAATTGGTTGGCTTAGCTTTGAACCAGTGCTTGCCGTCGTCGTGTGAAATAGACAGCGGTGTTTTGCCGTATCTCTTCTGTCTGCCTAAGCCGAGAATAACGCCGTCAGGTGCCTGTACTGCCTGCCATTCATCAATGTTGCAGGAGTATGGCTGCTGCGTCATTCTGTGCCAGGTTTCACCGTTATCAATGCTGTATATGGATACCGTCTCTTTTCTGTCAACATAAAGCGGCATAATGATTCTGCCGTCCTGTGTAGTGAGACCGACACCGGGAGCAACACCTACAAATGTGCCGTCCTTCTTGATGAGAAAGTCACCTGTGATATCAACAGGGTCTGACCAGGTTTTTCCGTTGTCGGTACTTCTTAATAGATAAACATAGTTTCTTTTAGGGGCTTTAAGCGGAGCACCGAATGTGGTAACGGCATCGGCTTCATTTTTACCGGTTTTTCCGTTTAAGAATATGTTGCCCACATATTCTTCACCCTTATAAAGAGAGCCCTTCCAGTCCGCAACGCGGTAATCTGTTTCCTTGTAATGGTTATCAAGAACAACACCATCCTCAACAACCAAATAAAATTTACCGTCACGGTCATAGATAACAGGATACATTTTATTATTGTACATGGAATAAGGAACTTTTTTCTTATCCAGTATACTTCTTTTATGTAAGCCCTTGCATTCAGGATAGAAATCAACAATCATGATTACATCACCGTTTGGTGCAATTGCCATACATGGATCAATGAAAAAGGCTGATGCATAGCAATCATCAGTGAGTCTTGTTTCTCTTGCAGGAGGAATAGCAATGGTCTGTATGTCCGACCAGGTTTCGCCGTCGTCCTCACTTGTTCGTATTGCAACCTCAATGAATCCCCAGTCAGCACCGCAGGACTGCTTGTCAATTGCCGCAATAAGTGTGTTGCCGGATTTTATTAAGCTTGGAATGCGAAAGGCAGTTCCGCCGTTTGACTCGTTGCTTTGGTCAATAAGCTCCTTTTTGAGAAAGCGCTCATTGTTTCCGCAAAAGATTAATTTTTCATTATCCATAATTTCATCTCCTGTTATATTTATTTGTCCTGTAAATTATATTCTGTATACATCATAACATATACTTTATTTTTTTAAAAGACTAATTTTTCAAAACACTTGAAAAACGATTGCTAAAAATGTACAATAAGAAATGAAATATTTTGAAAAGGAGGAACTAAAATGCTCTGGACACTGAAAAAATGCTGGTATCGTATTTATCAGAGAGTTTTTAAACTCGCTATGTGTCTTATGGATTGGTCTGAGCCGCAGCTTCTTGAGGGTGCAGGCAGCATACTTAAACTCCCTGAGTTTATCAAGGGTAAGGGTATTAACAAGATTCTTGTTGTTACCGATAAAGGATTGATGAGTTTGCATCTCCTTGACCCAATGTTTGAAAAGCTCAAGGAAGTAGGAATTGAGTATGTTGTTTTTGACGGTGTACAGCCTAATCCTACAATTCCGAACATTGAGGATTGTAAGGATATGTACGTCAAGAACGGCTGTCAGGGAATCATCGCTTTCGGCGGCGGTTCACCTATGGACTGTGCTAAGGCTGCAGGTGCAAGAGTTGTTAAGCCGAATCAGACTGTACGCAATATGCGCGGTCAGTTGAAGGTACATAAGCAGCTCCCACCATTCTTTGCAGTACCTACAACTGCAGGTACAGGCTCAGAAACAACTGTTGCTGCAGTTGTTACCGACCCTGAAACACATGAGAAGAATGCAATCAATGATACCTGTCTTCGTCCTAAGTATGCGGTACTTGACCCTGAACTTACAGTTGGTCTGCCGCCGCATATTACTTCTACAACCGGTATGGACGCACTCACTCATGCAGTTGAGGCTTATATCGGAAAGAGTAATACGAAGGACACAATCCGTGAGGCAGAACAGGCTACTAAGCTTATTTTTGATAATATCGAAACAGCATATAATGATGGTAAGAATTTAGAGGCAAGGGGTAATATGCTCAAGGGCTCATATCTTGCAGGCCGCGCATTCACACACGCTTATGTAGGATATGTTCATGCAATTGCGCATAATCTCGGTGGACTTTACGGTACACCTCACGGACTTGCCAATGCAGTCATTCTCCCATATGTTCTGGATTATTATGCAGATGCAGCTTATCCTCAGCTTGCAAAGCTTGCTGATATCGTCGGTATCGGAAAGGGACTTGATACAGCAGGAAAGGGTAAGGCATTTATTGATGCAATCAGAACACTTAACAAGAATATGAATATTCCTGAAAAGTTTGATTTCATCAAGGAGGAGGATATTCCTCTTCTTGTAAAGCGTGCTCTTAAAGAGGGTAATCCTCTTTATCCTGTACCAAAGATTATGGATGCTAAGGATTGCGAATCTGTTATCCGTTCATTTATGGCATAATTAATATATTTCATCAATGCGGTACCGAACATCTTGTTTGGTACCGTTATTTTTTATGTTTTATATTTATCAATATACTCCATATTTATATTGACTGTTGGAATAAATTAGGATATTATTATTGTAGGTGATAGTGTGAAACGCACACTATCAAGATTATATTGCCCTAAAAATTTGCCTATGGCATAATTTTGAGATGGCTGTAATCGCCATTAACACCTTGTCAGGCTACACAGGGTTTTGATGAGTTTGATGAGTTTTTTGTAGCCTGAAAGGCTATGGCGATTAATATGAAAAAGATACTTGTACTGAATGGTCCTAATCTGAATATGACAGGGATAAGAAAAAAGAATGTTTACGGCGGAGAAACACTTAAGCAGATTAATGATGAGCTTAAGCTGTATGGCAAAGCCAATGGTGCTAAAGTCACCTTTTACCAGTCAAATCACGAGGGCGATATTATTGATGTTATTCACGAGAGCAAGGATGAATTTGACGGCGTTGTAATCAATGCAGGTGCATATACGCATTATTCCTATGCGATAAGGGATGCTATTGAGGCTGTTCAGGAATTTACTCCTTATGTTGAAGTTCATATGTCAGATATTCATAAAAGAGAGGATTTTCGTAAAATTTCCGTTATAACTGACGTTTGTGTTAAACAAATCAGCGGATTTGGTAAAGATAGCTACAAAATGGGTATTGATTTATTGCTGGAAATAATATAAAATAGATAAGTAAATATATTACAAATAGATTATCAGTTATCTTGGAGGTATAAATTATGGTAACAGCAGGTGATTTCAGAAACGGTGTTACATTTGAAGAGGACGGCAACGTATTGCAGGTTATTGAGTTCCAGCACGTTAAGCCGGGCAAGGGTGCTGCTTTTGTAAGAACAAAGACAAAGAATGTTATTACAGGTGCGGTTACAGAAAAGAGCTATAATCCGTCAGCTAAGTTCCCAACTGCATTTATTGAAAGAAGAGAAATGGCTTATTCTTACAGTGACGACGGTCTCTACTATTTTATGGATAATGAAACCTTTGATATGGTTCCTGTTTCTGAGTCAGATCTTTCAGACAACTTTAAGTACGTAAAGGAGAATGAGGTTTGCCGTATCCTTTCTTACAAGGGTAAGGTATTCGGCGTTGAGCCGCCAACCTTCGTAACTCTTGAAGTTACTGAGACAGAACCGGGTCTTAAGGGCAACACCGCTACAAATACACTTAAGCCTGCAAAGGTTGAAACAGGTGCTGAAATTCGTGTTCCTCTCTTCATCAATGAAGGTGATATGATCAGAATTGACACAAGAACCTGTGAATATATGGAAAGAGCATAATTTAAAGTTACAATAAAATTAAGGAGTTTTATTTATGGAAACAACTGAAAGCTTAGGCTATCTTAAGGGACTGCTTGACGGTCTTGATTTAGATGATAACAAAAAAGAGACAAAGGTATTCAAGGCAATTGTTGATGTTCTCTCAAATCTTGCTGAGGATGTTGATGATATGACTGAGGGTATGGAGATGCTTGCAGAGCAGATTGATGCGATTGACGAGGATCTTGCCGATGTTGAAGATTATCTTGTTGACGATGACTTTGACTGCGACTGTGATTGTGATGATTGCTGTGACTGCGATGATGAATATCAGGAGTTTGAGGTTGAATGTCCTCTTTGCGGTGCAGAGATTACTGTTGATGAGGATACAGTTCTTAACGGTACTATTCCTTGTCCTAACTGCGGCGAAATGCTTGAGTTTGAGGTTGAGTGCGATTGTGAGGATGATGACGAGGAATAATTATTTGTTCCAATCCGTCAAAGAAAGAGGGTAGTTGTTATCAAAAAAGTATTTGCGATTTTACTGTCAGCTATTGTTATTTTGACTGTGTTTACTGCATGCTCAGGTGATAAGAAGCCTGAAACCCCTTCAGGTACAACCTCACAGATTGCAACCGAAGAGGCTAAGATTAAAGAGGCTGACGCAGCAAAATATATTGAAAATTCATATACTGCAGAGGAGCTCGGTCTTGACAAGGTGGACAGGGATTATTCCTTTATGGTATCATCAAACGGTGTTGATATCGACGGTGATAAATACGTAAAGGTTGTTGCAAATATTATTGTTAAAAATAATGTTACAACTGAAGACGGTAAGGACACCTTCTCTATGGAAACAATCGGTGAGTATTATATTTCTTTTGACGGTAAAAAAATACTGAAAAAGAATATGGATACAAACGAGTATGAAAAGCTTGAAAACAGATATGCCGATTATCAGAAAAAGGCGGCTGAAACCGAGTCTCATACCCACGTTGATAGCGAAACAACAAAAGCAAAATAATTATAAATAAAATGATGTAAAAAGGTTGACTTGGGACACACCGCGTAAAGAAGTATTTGGTTTAAATTTTCTAATTTTGCCCATCTCATAATTAAAAATCTCGGTGAATACACAAGTATGCACCGAGATTTATTAATTTAATTTGAACAAAATTACTTCATTTAAACTGCTTTGCACTAAAAAATATGAAATATGGATTAAATGCAAGGCATAAATTATAGGGTGGGCTTGTGCCCTCACTATGATTTTAACGCAGCAGTTTACCATAGTTCCATATTTTTTAGCAATTATTCTTTACGCAGTGTGTCCCTTGTCAGCCTTTTTGTTTTAATATAAGTAGCGAATGGTATTTTTTATGGGAGGGGTTATATGAGTGAAAGCAAGGACATAAGATATGTCGGTGTTAAAGAAAATCTGGCATATGGCTTTGCCAATGCAGGTCAGGTTTTCGGATATAATCTGGTTGCCGGCGGATATCTTTCATTGTTTTTTACAAAGGTTTTCGGAATACCTGAAACAGCAGTAGCAACAATGATTATTGTACTTGGCATATGGGATACAATCAATGATCCGATTATGGGCGGTCTGATTGATAAAACAAGAACACGTTACGGTAAGCTGAGGCCGTATCTTCTTTTTGTTCCCATTCCGTTGTCAATCGCAACGATTATGCTTTTTGCAGGACCTGAGATTCTGGCAGATGCGAAAACAACAACGGTAAAAATTGTATATATGTACATATCGTACTTCATATGGGAATTTTTCTACACAATAGGCGATGTTCCTTTCTGGGGTATGAGCACAGCTATTTCACCGTCTCCGTCAGACCGAACAAGAGCAATCTCAAGTGCAAGATTGATTTCAAGTATCTTCGGTGGTCTGGCAACGCCGTTGCTGGTTATTATGATGGATCTTTCCAATAACGGTGTATGGAATATCACTCTGTCACAGGATTTCCTTATCTTAGCTATTATTGCAGCAGTTATGCTTTTGTGCCTGTTCTCTCTTGCCGGAAGAAAGACGAAGGAAAGAGTGGTTCAGTCCGTAAAAGAACCGTCCGTTCTCGAGGGCTTTAAGGTTATGTTTAAGAATAAGCCTCTGATGCTTATCATTTTAGGCAATGTTATCGGTGCTTTAGCCGGACTTGCAGGTGTATTCCAGACATATTATTATTCTGAGGTGCTTAATCTTAATTCTGCTGTTTTGTGGATAAATCTTCCCGGAACAATTTTCGGTTTCTTAACCTATCTGTTAATACCTAAGGTTAAGAAAAAGTTTGATAACCGACGTATTGTAATGCTCAATATCATCTGCCGTTTTGTTGTCGGAACATTGGTATTTGTCTGCGGACTTAAGTTTTATAATTCAAATATTCTTGTTATCTCAATACTGCTGATGATACAGAACTTTGTATTCAGCTTTTTCAATACAATCAATATGGTTATCCCAACTGAAATGATTGGTGATACCGTTGATTATATGGAATGGAAAACAGGTGAGAGAAATGAAGGCGTAAGCTTCTCCGTTCTTACCTTTGTAGGAAAGCTGACAGGCTCTATTTCAACCTCACTGGGAACGGCACTTCTTCCGATTATAGGCCTGACCTTTACAAGAAATGCAGCAGGCGAGCAGATAACGGTTAAGGGTGAGCATACAGATTTATGGGTGTGGGCACTTTATACCTGTATTCCTTACGTGCTTGGTCTGATTTCAATTGTTCCTTATATTTTCTATGATCTTACAGGCGAGAAGCTGGAAAAAATCAGATCTGATATGAAAATCCGCCGTGAAAAATTATCAAAAGAGGTTTCGGGAGGTGCAGCAAATGAAGACTAATACCTGTCCGAAATGCGGTAAAAAACTCGGTACATTTTATCTGAAAGATACCTGTCCTTACTGCGGTGTCAATCTCCTTTATTATAATCTTGATGAAAATTTAAAGGCGGATGCTGCACAGGCGCAGAAAGAGGTTGATGCAGTCAATAGATTTCTGAATATCATTAAATCTTCGTCCATCGCATCATCCGTGCTGATTGTAAGACTTGTACTGTTTTTTACACCGCTTGCATCTATGTGTCTGCCGATGTATGGAGATGTGAGTCTGATCAGTCTGATTATGGGACTGGTTAAATCCACTGTTGAAATAAGCGATGTGCTTATGCCGCTTGTAAGTATGGCACTTGTGGTAGTGCTTTCACTGGCGGTTATCATATCCTCACTGTTTTCAGCAACGAAAACAGGCTTTTTAAGGAATATGATTTTCAGCGCTGTGAATACAGTTGTATTCGTTGTGCTCGGATTGATAATCGGCTCTATGGGAGCAGGCTGGTATGTTACACTGGCAATTTACATTTTAGAAATAATAATGCATATAATATGTAATAAGGCAATCAAGAAAAATATTGACTAAAGCATTTTTAAGTGTTATTATATTTACAATAATATAGAACTTTGATTAGGGGAGTAGCTGTTTGCCGCTTTTTCAGAGAGCTGTCGGTTGGTGCAAGACAGTAAATGCAGATGGTGAAAAACACCTATGAGTTCCTGAAAGAAAGCAATTAAGCAAGCAAGAACAATCGTATCAAAACCTATTTTGGATTGTTTTCACTTGCTTTAGCAAGTAGACTCAGGCGTGCAGGGAGCGTTAATCCTTTTGAGTGAGCTGATTCATCAGCTAATTTAGGTGGTACCACGGAAGCAGTCTTTCGTCCTATATGGACTTAAGACTGCATTTTTTATTTTATAGGAATGGAGAATGATGATGGAGTTATCTACACTTTACAGAACAAAAACAATGGATCAGTTTTCAGAAGCTGATATTGACAGCACTGTTAAAATTGCAGGCTGGGTAGAGAATATTCGTGATCACGGCGGTGTATCCTTTATCGACCTTCGTGATATGAACGGTGTTATGCAGGTCGTTATGCGTGACACATCACTCCTTGACGGTATTTCAAAGGAGGATTGCCTTTCTATCGAGGGTATTGTTGAAAAGAGAGACGAGGAAACAGTAAACCCTAAAATTGCAACAGGTACAATTGAGGTTGAGGCGCAGAAGGTTACAACTCTCGGAAAGGTGCGTCAGCCACTGCCGTTTGAAATTCAGACCTCTAAGGAAACAAGAGAGGATAAGAGACTGCAGTACCGTTTCCTTGATCTGAGAAATCAGAAGGTTAAGGACAATATGATTTTCAGAAGCAAGGTTATTTCTTTCTTAAGACAGGAAATGACAAATATGGGCTTCCTTGAAATTCAGACACCTATTCTCTGCGCATCTTCACCTGAGGGTGCTCGTGACTATGTTGTACCAAGCCGTGTGCATAAGGGCAAGTTCTATGCTCTGCCGCAGGCACCGCAGCAGTACAAACAGCTCCTTATGGTTTCCGGTATTGATAAGTATTTCCAGATTGCACCTTGCTTCAGAGACGAGGATGCAAGGGCAGACCGTTCACCGGGTGAATTCTATCAGCTTGACTTTGAGATGAGCTTTGCCACACAGGAGGATGTGTTCAAGGTTGGTGAGGAAATCTTAACAAAGACCTTTAAGAAATTCGCTCCTGAAGGATATGAGGTAACAGATGCTCCTTATCCTGTAATCAGCTATAAGGATGCTATGCTCAAGTATGGTACGGATAAGCCTGATCTCAGAAATCCACTTGAAATTATTGATGTAACAGATTTCTTCCAGCGCTGCACATTCAAGCCGTTTCACGGTCAGACAGTCAGAGCAATTAAGGTTCATGCTGAAATTTCAAAGGGTAAGCACGAAAAGCTCCTTAAATTTGCTCAGTCAATCGGTATGGGCGGACTTGGTTATCTTCTTGTTCAGGAGGATAAGAGCTACAAAGGACCTATTGATAAATTCATCCCTGATGATATGAAAACTGAGCTTGCAGATATGGCTTCACTTGAAATCGGTGATACAATCTTCTTTATTGCTGATGCTGAGGCTAAGGCAGCAAGCTATGCAGGTCAGATCAGAACAAAGCTCGGCGAAATGTTTGACCTTATCGAGAAGAACGCATACCGCTTCTGCTTTATCAATGATTTCCCAATGTATGAGTATAAGGAAGAGGAAAAGAAAATCGGCTTTACGCATAACCCATTCTCAATGCCGCAGGGTGGCTTAGAGGCTCTTGAAAATGAGGATCCGCTTACAATCCTTGCTTATCAGTATGATATCGTATGCAATGGTGTTGAGCTTTCCTCAGGTGCTGTTCGTAACCACGATATTGATGTTATGAAAAAAGCATTTGAGATTGCAGGCTATGATGAAGAGGTGCTTAAGGAAAAGTTCGGTGCTCTTTATACAGCATTCCAGTTCGGTGCTCCGCCTCACGCAGGTATGGCACCCGGTGTTGACCGTATGATTATGCTCCTCAGAAATGAGGAAAATATCCGTGAGGTTATTCCGTTCCCAATGGACGGCAAGGCTCAGGATCTTATGTGCGGTGCTCCGAATGAGATTACCGAGCAGCAGCTCCGTGAGGTTCATATTAAATTGAGAAAGTAAATCATTTATTGTAGGGGAGGGTCTCCGTGCCCTTCCGAAAAATATGAAAACGGGCTGGCATGGACTCCTCACGGGAGCCGTCCCCCTTTGTCACTTTGTGACATTTCCCCCATACTATGGGGGAATCTTCCAGCCCCTACAATGTGAAATGAAACACCAACTAATCAACTAAAACGAGGTGTAATTATGATTACCAAAGATGAAGTATTAAAGCTTGCTCGTCTGGCACGTCTTGATTTTTCAGACGATGAGCTTGATAAAATCATTAAAGATATGGATGATATTATTGCCTTTGCCGATACAATCAATAATTCGGTTGAGGGTGATGCAGATAAAATCAGAAACGTATCATCCTCTGCAACCCCTGCTGAGGATTTCAGAGAGGATGTTGTTAAGGAGTCTCTCCCTAACGAAAAAATTCTTTCCAATGTCAGCGGTTCAAAGGGTATGTTCTGCGTGAAGGGAGGCATATAAATGAAAGAGATTATTGCTCCTTTGTCACAAATGCTTAAAAATAAGGAAATATCATCAGTAGAGCTTACTGAAAAATATATTTCTGCCATTGAAAAGGATAATAAAAAGTATAACGCCTATGTTTCAACAACCTTTGATAAGGCGCTTGAAAATGCAAAGCTTGCAGATGAAATGCTTGCAAACGGCACAGCAACAGCTCTGACAGGTATTCCGATGTCCCTTAAGGACAATATCTGCTCAGACGGTGATCTGACAACCTGTGCATCAAAAATTCTTACAGGATTCAGACCTTATTATGATTCAACCGTATGGACAAAGCTCGAGGCACAAGGTGCTGTTATGCTCGGTAAAACCAATATGGATGAGTTTGCAATGGGCTCTACCAGTGAAACAAGCTGCTATGGTGCTCCTCTCAATCCGAGAAATGTAAACCACGTAACAGGCGGCTCATCAGGCGGCGGTGCATCAGCAGTATGTGCAAATCTTGCAGCCTATGCACTTGGCTCAGATACAGGCGGTTCAGTCCGTCAGCCTGCATCCTTCTGCGGTATAGTCGGTCTTAAGCCAACTTACGGTGCAGTTTCACGTTACGGACTGATTGCTTACGGTTCATCACTTGACCAGATTGGTGTGCTTGCAAATTCCGTTAAGGATACGGCAACCGTATTTGATACCATCTCAGGTGTTGACGCCAATGATCAGACCAGTGTTGATTTTGATTTCGGCAATATTTCGGAAACACTGGGTCAGCGTGATGTTAAGGGTCTTAAAATTGGTATTGCAAAGGAATATTTTGACGGTATCAATTCTGAAATCAAAGAGGCAATTGACAGTGCAGTGAAGTTCTATGAGGATAACGGTGCTGAGATTATTGATATCAGTCTGCCTGTGCTCAAGCAGGCACTCCCTGTTTATTACATCATTGCCTGTGCTGAGGCATCCTCAAATCTTGGCAGATATGACGGTATCCGTTACGGCTATAGACCTGAGAGCTTTAATGATGTTGAGGAAATGATTCTTAAAACACGTACAGAAGGCTTCGGCGATGAGGTTAAGCGCAGAATTATGCTTGGTACTTATGTGCTTTCCTCAGGCTATTATGATGCGTATTACAAGAAGGCCTGCCTTCTCCGTGAAAATCTGATTGCAGACTTTGACGAGATATTTAACAGCTGTGATATTCTGATTGCACCGACTGCACCGAACACAGCATTCCCACTGAATTACAGCGGTGCATCACCTGTTGATATGTATCTTTCCGATATCGCAACCGTTCCGATTAATATTACAGGTGTTCCTGCAATCAGTGTTCCGATTAAGAATGACAGCAACGGACTTCCTATCGGTATGCAGATTATCGGTAAGAAATTCAGTGAAAAGACAATACTGAACGCAGCATATTTTTATGAAAAAAATGCACAAATTGGTGTTGAGGATTTTGAGGGAGGTGTAGTACTTTGAGTTATCAGTTAGTATGCGGTATTGAAACGCATATCGAGCTTGCAACAAAAACAAAGATTTTCTGTGGCTGTACTACACAGTTCGGCGGTGAGCCTAACACCCATTGCTGCCCTGTGTGTACAGGTCAGCCCGGTGCACTCCCTGTTCTGAATAAGCAGGTTATTGAATTCGCGGTTCGTGCAGGACTTGCAGTTCATTGTGATATAAACAATAACTCCCATATGGACAGAAAAAACTATGTTTATCCTGATTTGCCTAAGGCATATCAGATTTCACAGTTCGACGAGCCTGTTTGTGAAAACGGCTATGTTGAGCTTGATTCAGGCAAGAAAATCAGAATTGAGCGTATTCATATTGAGGAGGATGCAGGCAAGCTGGTACACGACGGCGGTTATACCTATGTTGATTATAATCGCGGCGGCGTTCCGCTTATTGAAATTGTTTCTATGGCAGATATTGAAACGCCTGAAGAGGCGAGGGAATATGCCGAAAAGCTCCAGCTCATTATGCGTAATGTTGGTGTTTCCGACTGTAAGATGCAGGAGGGTTCAATGCGCTGTGACGTAAACGTATCCATTCATCATCCGGGCGAGCCTTGGGGCACAAGAACAGAAATTAAGAATATTAACTCCCTTTCAAACATTGTCCGTGCAATGGAGCTTGAAATGGAAAGACAGGAGGATATTCTCGATTCAGGTGAAAAAATCATTCAGTCAACGATGCGTTACGATGCAAACAGTGATACGGTTTATGTTCTTCGTACGAAGGAGAATGCAGACGATTATCGCTATTTCCCTGAGCCTGATATTTTAAGATTTTATATTTCACCTGAAAAGGTTGAGGAAATCCGTGCCTCTCTTCCTGAGCTTCCTGACGCTAAGCTTAAGAGATATGTTGAGGATATGGGACTGCCAGAGAATAATGCAAGACTGATTTATAAGTACAGAAATGTTACGGAGTTCTTTGATTCGGCAGTGAACGAAGGTGCGAGCCCAAGCAATGTTCTTAATATGATAATCGGTACAGTTTATGCCACTCTTCAGACAGAAGAGGATAAGGAAAACTTTGAAATCAGAACAACTGCGAAGCAGCTTGCTGAGTTGGTTAAGCTGATTGACGAAAAGAAAATCAGAGCGAATAAGGCGAAAGATGTACTTGCTCAGATGCTTGAAAGCGGTGCAGATGTAACCGAGTATATCAAGGCTGAGGACCTTGCAGGTCTTTCAGATGATGATTTGAAGGTGCTTTGTCAGGGTGCAATTGATGCCAATCCAAAGGCTGTTGAGGATATCAAAAACGGCAAGGATAAGGCAATCAATGTTATGTTCGGTTACGTTATGAAAAATTCACGCGGCAAAGCAGACGTAACAAAAGCAGAAAAGATTATCAGAGAATTAATTGGTTAATAAGTATGTAGACGGAGAGCATTGCTCTCCGTTTTACTTTAATAAAGAGATATGATATAATATTTCAGGTGATTTTATGAAAGCATTTCTTGATGAGTTATTTATAAAAGAAAAATTAGAGAATTTATATAATGAGGATAATAATATTGCATATAAAACTCTTTTAGAATTAGAAACTATAACTGCTGAATCAAATGAATTGTATAACTATTTTAGTGAAGTATTAAAAATGTTAAGTAATTCAAAAACGTTTGTCAGAGTTCGTGGATTCAGATTAATATGCTGTTTGGCAAAATGGGATACGGAAAATAAAATAAATACTAATATTGATATGATATTAAGTGAGTTGGAAGATGAAAAAGGAACATCGGTAAGACAATGTTTAGAAAAACTCAGTTTAATTTTAATGTACAAAATTGAACTCACGGATATTATAGAAAACAAAATAAAGAATTTAGATTTATCAAAATACAAAGAAAGTATGCAATCATTGATAAAAAAAGATATAGAATCTATATTAGAGCATTGAATAGTTTGTGTTCTGCACAAAATGCTATATATGTCTGTGCAGAGACTGATTCAACATCCGTCCAAATAATTATTTTTATATTGTGGGACGTATGGAATCGTCTCCTACAGATTATCAGGAATATTATAGACATAGTAAAAACCGCGAACTGATATTCGCGGTTTTGTTTCGTTTATGTGCTGGTTTGTGCTGTTTGATTTTATTGTTCAAGGCTGCAGTGCAGATATCCGTCGTCGTCAAATTCAGCAAGGATATGCTTTGTTACGGTTTCACCTGATGTGAATTTTACGGTAACGGTGATTTTATCTTTCGGCAAGTCGCTTAATTTCATATCCGGGTTATCTTTTATAAGCCATACTGCTGTCCATGTGTCAAACATTATACCGTGTATTCTGTCCTCATCATTGTAGTTTTTTACGGTAACTGACTTTCCGCCTCTTGTAATATCTTCATATACATCTTTTTTTACAAGATAAAAGTATGGGGTTATATAGCCTATGTTTTCAAGTCCGAATTCTTTTATTTTATCAGATGTATTATCCAATACCTCGTGTACATAATAATCATCAACGTTCATTGAGTTATCACCGAAATATTCAGACAAATCTCTATTTTTCATCATTTCCTTCAGGAATTTTTTTTGAGTTCTATCCTCAATATCAAATTCTTGAATAGCAGAAAATTTCTTTATTTCTTCATCGTTAAGAGGGATTTTTACAATATAGTAATCATCCCTTTCAAATTGATTGTCCCTCATATTATCGTCGTATATATCAAAGCCGTAATTTTCAGATTCAAAGGTTACTTCGGTAATGTTTTCAGCATCAATTCCGAAATCCAATGTGTTTTTTGTTTCCATATAGTTTATCGGACTGTCACCCTCCTTAACCTCATTTTTTCGATAAATAAACTGAAGGTCAGTAAATATAATTTCATCATCACTGAGGGTATGCTTTGATTTGCCGTCCTGAGCATAAGCAACAATTGTGAAGTCAAGGTCACTTCTGTTATTTTTTACTGCGTAATTTGCACCAATACCTGTGCAGACGATTGCAAGGGCGAGTGCTGCTGCACTGATTCTTTTAATCAAAGGGGATACCTTAGGCTTTTTGTAATCACTGACTTTTGCTGAAAGTCTTGTTTCCATATATGGATCAGGTTTGATTTCTTCAATTGATTTTTTAATCTCATTATCAAAATTCTTCATAATCCTTTAACTCCTTTTTAAGTATTTCCCGTGCTCGTTTCAGCCTCATCTTAACGGTTGATTCCGTCAGTCTGAGGCAGGAGGCAATCTGCTTGACCGAGTAATCCTCATAATAAAACAGATATATAACAGTCTTATATTTATCATTAAGACTGATTATTTTTGCCTGGATATCCAGTGCTTTATCATCTTCATAGCCTTTGTCCGATATAATTTCTTCATTTAACGACATATTGCTGTGACGAGAGGATTTCAGATAATCCTTGCATTTGTTAGATGTTACCCTTATGAGCCACGCTTTTTCGTGGGTTTCATTTGTAAAATGCGGTGCATTGTATAATCTTTTAATGAAAACCTCCTGCAGGATATCCTCACTTTCCTGGGCACTGCCGGTGTGAAGATATGCAATGCGGTAAAGCGTATCGGCGTATTTGTCATATATCTGCCTGAATATTTCATTATTATCATTACTCATCAGCATTCCTCCTTTCACAAATAATACGAGCAAGAAGATAAAAAGGTCACAAAAAAATCAGCCCGGAATATGAGCTGATTTTCTTGCCGTGTTATTATACTCCGAATTTTTCGCAGAACTCATCAAGGGACTTGAAGTGTCCTGCGTATTCAAGGCTGTCTCTGTATGTGTTCGTCATTTCAATCAGGTAGTCGGATACAAAATAATCCTCATAATCATCACCCTTCACAAGAACAATTCTCTTGTCCTCGTCGTATGAGGAGTAATCATCACCGTAATAGTCACCCTCGATAAGATAGAGCTTAACCTCATCATATGAAATACTGTGGTTCAATATGCTTTTATGCTCAGTACATATTGTGTTCAGCCTGCTTTCAATAGAATCACAATAGGGTATGGTATTTTTCATATCATCACGTCCTTTGTTAATATTTTAACATACTGCAAAAATAATTACAAGTTACCTAAGATATATTACATTTTTTAAGAATATGGTGATTTTAAACAAAAATAATTATTGATATGATACGGTTTTTATTGTATAATGGTAAACGATAAATGGTAAAAATTTGAGAGGAGCGTTTTTCAATATGAAACACCCGGAAATTATCAAAAAATTAAGCCTTGAGCAAAAGGCTGCTTTTGTTTCAGGCTACGACTACTGGCATTTGAATTCTGCACCTGAGGCTGGATTGCCTCAGATTATGATTACAGACGGCCCTCACGGTCTTCGTAAGCAGAACAAGGACAAGAAAGCATCTGACGGTATCGGTCTCGGAAATTCAGTTCCTGCAACCTGTTTCCCTCCTGCATCAACAACATCATGCTCCTGGGACGAGGAGCTGATTCAGGAAGAGGGCGTGGCACTTGCTGAAGAGTGCTTAAAGGAGCAGGTTTCAACCATTCTCGGACCAGGTACAAATATCAAGCGTTCACCTGTTTGCGGACGTAACTTTGAGTATTTCAGTGAGGACCCATATCTTGCAGGTAAATGCTCGGCAAGTCTTGTAAACGGTGTACAGTCTAAGGGTATCGGTACATCACTCAAGCACTTTGCTTGTAACTCACAGGAAGCATACCGTATGGTTATCAATGAAGTAATTGATGAGAGAACGATGCGTGAACTTTATCTTACCGCTTTTGAAATCTGTGTAAAAGAGGCTCAGCCCTGGACAATTATGAACTCATATAACCGTATCAACGGCGTATATGCTTCTCAGAATGAGTGGCTTCAGGAAAAGGTGCTTCGTGACGAATGGGGCTTTGAGGGTCTCCTTGTTACAGACTGGGGTGCATCTGTTGACCGTATTCCCGGTCTTAAGTATGGTACTGACCTTGAAATGCCGTCATCAGGCGGACTGAATACGAAGAAGATTATTGAGGCTGTTAAGAGCGGTGAGCTTGACGAGGCTATCCTTGACAAGAGAGTTGACAATGTAGTTGACCTTATCGTGAAGTCAAAGCCTGCACTTGAAAAGACACATACATATGATATTGATGCACATCACAAGCTTGCACAGAAGGTTGCCGAAGGCTCAATGGTACTTCTTAAAAATGATGATGCTATTCTTCCTCTTAAGAAGGGACAGAAGGTTGCTGTAATCGGCGAAATGGCAAAGTCACCTCGTTTCCAGGGTGCAGGTTCATCAGTTATCAATCCTACAAAGCTTGATAATGCTTATGATGAGCTTTCAAAGCTTGGTGTGGATATGCTTTATGCAGCAGGCTATGAAAAAGGCAAGGATGAAATCAATGCTCAGCTTGTAAATGAGGCAGTTGAGGCTGCTAAGAAGGCTGATGTTGCTGTTGTATTCGCAGGACTTACAGAAGAGTTCGAGGGCGAGGGCTATGACAGACTTGACATTGAAATGCCGAAGAGCCATAACAATATTATTTCAGCCGTTGCTAAAGCGAATCCGAATACAGTCGTTGTTCTTGCAGGCGGCTCAGTCGTAAACATTACCTGGCTTGATGAGGTTAAGGCGCTTCTTAATTCAGGTCTCGGCGGTCAGGCAGGCGGTGCTGCTGTTGCAAATATCCTTGCAGGTGCGGTTAATCCGTCCGGTAAAACATCAGAAACCTATCCGCTTTCATTTGACCAGAATCCGACCTATGGTAATTATCCGGGCGGTCCTGTTACAAGTGAACACAGAGAGTCCGTATATATCGGTTATCGTTATTATGATAAGGCAGAAAAGGATGTTCTTTTCCCATTTGGTTACGGCCTTTCCTACACAACCTTTGAATACAGTGATATCAAGCTTTCAGCTGACAGTATTAAGGATACAGATACAGTAACCGTATCCTTTAAGATTAAGAATACAGGCAGTGTTGACGGTGCAGAGGTTGCACAGATTTACGTTGCTGATAAGGAGTCAACAATCTTCAGACCTGTTAAAGAGCTTAAGGGCTTCAAGAAAGTATTCCTTAAGGCAGGCGAGGAAAAGGAAGTTTCTGTTGAGCTTTCAAAGAGAGCATTTGCGTTCTATAATGTTGAGCTTGGCGACTGGATGGTTGAAACAGGTGAGTTCGATATCCTTGTTGGTGCATCAAGCCGTGATATCAGACTTTCTGCTGCAATGACAGTAACATCAACAGTTGATGCTGCTATTCCGGATTACAGAGAAACAGCTCCTGCTTATTATACAGCAGACCTTGACGGTATGAAGGGTGCTCAGTTTGAGGCTGTTTACGGTCAGGCGCTTCCTGATGATAAGCCTGATACCACAAAGAAGATTGATCTTTACTGCTGTCTCAACGATGCACGCCATACAAAATGGGGCGGAAAAATCTGCAACCTTATTGAAGGCATTATGTCCAAAATGGGCTCTGCTGAGAACGGTGACGGAAAGATGCTTGCTGCAATGGCAACTCAGATTCCAATCCGTAACTTTATTGCAATGTCAATGGGTGTTATGTCCGAGCCTATGGCAGAGGGACTTCTTATGATACTCAATGATGATGAGTCCAGCTTTGTTGGTTTCAATAAGCTGTTCTGGAGAATCGGCGGAGCACTCACAAGACTCCCTGCACTCCTTAAATCAATTTAATCCTATAAAAATAAAACTGCTTTGGATTATCCAAAGCAGTTTTTATATATAGTAAATTATAGCTTGGTGTAGGGGAGGGTCTCCGTGCCCTCCCAAAAAATATGAAAAATGGGCAGGCGTGGAAACCTGTCCCTACAGAATGTCAATAACATTATTGATTAACTAACCAATAATTTAATCTATATTACACATTTTGTTCTTCTCTTTTCTTTATATCCTTTCTGAACAAAAATTTGAATACAGTTCTGATAAGCGGCTGGATAAAGAAAAGCTGCGTAAAGAAAGCAAATGGGAAATTGAAGCAAACAAGCTTTAACCAATTTGCAAGCAGTGTCAGGAAATTGAAACCTGCATAATACGGATAATACATAAATGCTGCAATAAAGCTCATTGCAGGACACATAAGACCTACAGTTGCACATATGATTGCAGTCTCAAAAATTACAGGATTTGTGCTTCTTGGGTCAAACACCTTTGATGCAAGCTTAAATGAGCACGGACTGCCCATAACTACCTCGAGGGTATATGCACATACAAACTCGATAAGGATAATTGCCCATATCGGCATCATTTTGCCGAACATGGAAACGCCGCCCATTGCGTTGATTGCTTTGAGCACACTTCCTTCACCTGTTATTTCCATAAAGGTTGGACCGTTTACAACATAAAGGCTGTAAAAGACGTAGGCGTGGACAGTAACGATTACTGTGAGCAGTGCGAATATCATTCGCTGAAATTGATTTCTTGGCATAATAAATCTCCTTTTGTGTAAAAATTTTGCATAAAAAATCACAAGCGGTGTAGGGCATCATAAGTCTTTTTACATATCAGCGTAATCAGATTTACGTGCAAAGCACCACTTGTGTCTCTTATGTCTTATTCATTTTTCGATTTATATTATCATAATTTTCATTTTCGGTCAAAGGGTATTTTGTCCAAAAGTTGATTGTATTCATAAATAATTTATGTTAAAATAATCTATACTGAAGCAATCTGTGATAGGAGGGATATTGTGAAAAAGACAGTTTCTGTATTATTAGGTACAGTCGTTTTACTGTTGACTGTTTTATATGCGAATATTATTTCTCCTGCGAAGGAACAGCTTGTGGATATAGAAAAGACACAGCTGGGTGCAACGGATACATACTATACCTTTGAAGCGTCAACAGGAACGCTGACAATCAGCGGTATCGGTATGACTCCCAACTTCCGTAACGACAGTGTGTCCCAGCCGTGGTATGAATGGCGTGATGAATCCATAAAAAAGGTTGTGGTTGAAGAGGGAATCACTGCATTAGGTGATTACTTTTTCTACAATGTACGCGCAACTGATTTTGAACTGCCTTCCACTCTGACTGCTATTGGTAATTATACCCTGAGCGGTATTAATTCTGCAGAAAGTATAACACTTCCTGAGGAATTGATATCCATCGGCAACAATGCTTTTTATTACTCAACGAATTTGAAAAGTATTACCATTCCGGCGGCTGTGACAAAAATAGGCTCGTCAGCTTTTGAAAACTGCTTGGCACTTGAAAGTGTTGTTTTTGAGGATATGTATTCCGATATTTCCGTTGGTTCAAAAGCATTCCTTCGCTGTCCGAATCTGAAAAGCGTTGATGTGCCGAAACGAGCAACGCTGCTATCCTACAGCTTCGGCTTTGAGAAAAACAAGGTCGGCTACGTGTACAGTGATTTTGTGCTGAATGTTTACCGTGATTCACCTGCATATACCTATGCTACAGATAAAATCAAAAATACAGATAACTATCATGTATTGAATGAATTTACAATCAAAGAGGGTCAGTCAGTAGGCTGCGAATACTTTATGGATTCCTTCAGGGATGAAATGTATTTTATCTTTACACCTGCCGTAAGCGATAATTATAAATTCTTTTCACTTGGCAGTGTTGATGTCGATTGTATATTCAATGATACATTGTACGATGATAACTCCCTTGATGATTTGAATTTTACGGTTGAAGGGTATCTTGAGGCAGGCAGGGAATATGTATTCACTGTAAAATGCGTAAGTGAAATGTCTCTCGGCAGCTTTACGGTTAATATGGAAAACACACATAGCTATGTTCGTACCGTTGTGCCTGAAACCTTGACCACTGACGGATATACATTATATAATTGTGAAAACTGTGGTTTCAGCTATAAAACGGATTTTGTTAAAAGGCTCGGTGTTCACATAACAGGCAGAGTGCTTTTAATGGAAAAGCCTGACGGAAGCAGTGTAAACCACTATCCTGTCAGAAATGCATATATATCAGCCGGCGGAAAGAATCTTGTACTCACGGACAGTGACGGAAATTTTGATTTTTACGTTCCGGCATCTGTGGGAACATTTTCAGTAAGTTCACCGTTTGCAGCGGCAAGAAATATGGACATTGTCAGTGATGCGGATATGAATATGAAGCTTGGTGATATAACTTTATTTAATGATGATTATCATCCTGACGGATATGTGAATGCAAAGGATTTTGCTGTGTTCAGAAAGCTTTATGGGGAATATACCGACGATAACAGGTATATTTGTGAAATGCTTGATTATAATCAGGACGGAATCATTGATGATGAGGACTTCAGACACGCGGAAAATTTTTTCACGTATGGAAAAATTACCGAAAGTATTTATGATTAAATGTATAAATTAGGCACTTTTCTATATTGAAAATTAAAGTGTCTTAATATATAATAACTATGATATTTTTTTATAAAGGAGAGTATTATGAAGAAGGTTGCAATCATTATGGGCTCAGACAGCGATTTGCCGATTGTTACACCGGCAATCAAGCAGTTAAAGGAGCTTGGTATTGAAACTGAGGTAAGGGTTATGAGTGCCCATCGTACACCGCAGGAGGCAAATGAATTTTCATCAAATGCCATTGAAAACGGATTTGGAGTTATTATTGCAGCAGCAGGTATGGCTGCTCATCTCGGCGGAGTTCTCGCAGCATCAACCACACTTCCTGTTATCGGTATTCCTTGTTCAGCTAAGGTGCTTGACGGTATGGATGCAATGCTTGCAACGGTTATGATGCCTCCGGGAATTCCTGTGGCTACTGTTGGCGTTAACGCAGCTAAGAATGCTGCTATCCTTGCAGCAGAGATTATTGCTGTAGGTGATGCTGACTTAATGAAAAAGCTGCAGGATATGAGAAAAGATATGGCACAGCAGGTTCGTGAAAAGGATGCTGCATTACAGGAAAAACTTAAGGAGATATAACAGATATGGAAAAAAGTTTCAGCGAAAGCTATGCAGCAGCAGGTGTTGATGTAACCGCAGGTTATGAATCTGTTGAGCTTATTAAATCACATGTTAAAAGAACAACGATTCCGGGTGTGCTCGGTGGTATCGGCGGTTTCGGCGGTATGTTTGAAATTCCTTACGGCGAGTATAAGAATCCTGTTCTTGTATCAGGTACAGACGGTGTAGGAACAAAAATCAAGCTTGCTTACCTTATGGACAAGCATGATACAGTCGGTATTGACTGTGTGGCAATGTGTGTTAACGACGTTGCCTGCTCAGGAGCTAAGCCGCTCTTCTTCCTTGACTATATTGCCTGCGGCAAAAACTATCCTGAAAAGATTGCACAGATTGTTGCAGGTGTTGCAGAGGGCTGTGTTCAGGCAGGCTGTGCTCTTGTAGGCGGTGAGACTGCGGAGCATCCGGGTCTTATGCCGAATGAGGAATATGACCTTGCAGGCTTTACCGTTGGTATCGGCGAAAAGGACAAGCTTGTTTCAGGTGAAAATCTTAAGGCAGGCGATGTTCTTATCGGTGTTGCATCATCAGGTATTCATTCAAACGGCTTTTCACTTATCAGAAAAGTATTCAATATCAATGAAGAGACCATCAAGGTTTACTATGACGAGCTTGGTAAAACGCTCGGTGAGGAGCTTATTACCCCTACAAGAATTTATGTTAAACCTCTTCTTGCTCTTATGGAAAAGGTAACTGTAAATGCAATCAGCCATATCACAGGCGGCGGCTTTTACGAAAATGTTCCGAGAATGCTCAGTGATGGCTTTACTGCTGTTATTGAAAAGGATAAATGCTTTAAAAAGCCTATTTTTGACCTTATTGCAAAAACAGGCAATATCCCTGAAAGAGATATGTATAACACCTTTAATATGGGTACAGGTCTTGTGATTGCAGTTGATGCTGATAAGGCAGATGAGGCTGTACGCATTCTTGAGGAAAATGGTGAGCAGGCTGCCATTATCGGTGAAATCAAAGCAGGCGAAAAGGGTGTTGAATTAGTATGATGAACATAGCAGTTCTTGTATCAGGCGGCGGCACAAATCTGCAGGCACTGATTGATGCCCAGAATCACGGTGAAATCAAGAATGGAAAAATCACCTGTGTTATCGCATCCAAGCCTGATGCCTATGCTCTTGAAAGAGCTGAGAAAAACGGTATTGCTACACGCGTTATCGCAAGAAAAGAGTATGATGATGTTCATACCTATACAAAAGCAGTAACCGATGCACTCATTGAGGAAAAGGCAGACCTTGTTGTTTATGCAGGCTTTATGACAATACTGGATGAGCAGATTGTCAAGGCTTTCCCTTACAAGATGATGAATGTTCATCCTGCACTGATTCCGTCCTTTTGCGGCAAAGGCTTTTACGGACTTCATGTTCACGAGGCTGTGCTGGAAAAGGGTGTTAAGCTGACAGGTGCAACAGTTCATTTTGTAACAGAGGAGTGCGACGGCGGACCGATTATTCTTCAGAAGGCGGCTGCTGTTGAAAACGGTGATACTCCTGAGATTCTGCAGAAAAGAGTTATGGAGCAGTGCGAATGGAAAATTCTTCCGCAGGCTGTGTCCCTTTTCTGTGAAGGCAGAATAAAAGTAATTGATAATAAGACTGAAATAATCTGAGGTGATAGAATGGAAATTACAACTCTTGAAAAGGAATTAAGCGCAAATTCATATCCGGGACGCGGTATCGTTCTAGGTAAATCAAAGGACGGCAAAAATGCAGTTATTGCTTATTTCATTATGGGCAGAAGTGTGAACAGCCGCAACAGAATTTTTGAGGAAAACGACAGAGGCGGTATCCGTACAAAGGCTTTTGATGAATCTAAAATGGAGGACCCAAGCCTTATTATTTATAATCCTGTTTTAAAGCTCGGCAATAAAACAATTGTTACAAACGGTGATCAGACAGATACAATTTATGATTTTATGAGTGAGGGTCACTGCTATCGTCACGCACTTCTTACAAGGGAATTTGAGCCTGATGCACCAAACTATACACCGAGAATTTCAGGTGTGGTTAAGCCGAACGGAGACTATGTGCTTTCCATACTCAAATCAAATATGGGCAAGCCGGAGTGCCTGAGGTTTTTCTATGAATACCCTGCTTCAGCAGGTCTCGGTCACTTTATTCATACATATAAATGTGATGGTGATCCGATTCCTTCTTTTGAAGGTGAACCGACACCGGTTGTAATTGACGGCGATATCAACTCATTCACCGATATGATATGGGCAAACCTCAATGAGGATAACAAGGTTTCACTTTTCACACGCTTCATTAATCTTGAAACAGGCGAAGAGGAAACAAGAATTATAAATAAGAATAAATAAATCACAAGGACGTTTTTTTAATCGTCCTATTTTGCTTTAAATACTGTAGTATTCATTAGTAGGGGCGGATTCAATATCCGCCCATATAACAATTCACAATGGTATGGGAATAGGTGATTATTCCGCATAATAAACATAAAAAGGAGATTAAATATGAAAGTATTAGTAGTAGGAGGCGGCGGAAGAGAGCACGCACTTATAAGAAAGATAAAAGAATCAGACAGAGTTGACAGTATCGCCTGCTGTCCCGGTAACGGCGGTATTTCGTATGATGCAGAGTGCTACAATGTTTCTGCAACAGATATTGACGGTGTTGTTCATCTTGCTAAGGAAATCAAGGCTGATTTCGTTGTAGTTGCTCCTGATGATCCGCTTGTTGCAGGTATGGTAGATGCACTTAACGATGCAGGCTTTGCCACCTTCGGACCAAAAGCCAATGCAGCAATCATTGAGGGTTCAAAGGTATTTTCAAAGGACCTGATGCTTAAATACAATATTCCTACTGCTGAATACAAGGTGTTTGACAAGGCTGAGGATGTTATTGATTATCTTAAAGAAAAGAATGAATTTCCTGCAGTAATCAAAGCAGACGGTCTTGCACTGGGTAAGGGCGTTATCATTCCTGAAACACTTGATGAGGCGATTGCAGGTGTTAAGGAAATTATGGAGGATAAAATCTTCGGTGCGTCAGGAAATAATGTTGTTGTTGAGGAATTCCTGACAGGTCCTGAGGTATCCGTTCTTGCATTTACTGACGGTAAGTGTGTTAAGCCTATGGTTTCATCAATGGACCATAAGAGAGCGCTTGACGGCGATAAGGGTCTCAACACAGGCGGTATGGGTACTGTTTCTCCAAATCCTTACTATACTGATGATGTTGCAAAGGAATGTATGGAAAAAATCTTTGTTCCTACAATCCAGGCAATGAATGCAGAAGGCAGAACCTTTAAGGGCTGTCTGTACTTCGGTTTAATGATTACACCGAAGGGACCAAAGGTTATTGAGTACAACTGCCGTTTCGGTGATCCGGAAACACAGGTTGTTCTTCCAAGACTTAAAACAGATATAATGGATATCTTTGAAGCTATTAATAATGAAACACTTTCAGAGCTTGACATAGAATGGTCTGATGAGGCTTGCACCTGCGTCATTATGGCATCAGGCGGCTATCCTAAATCCTATCCGAAGGGAATAGAAATTACAGGTCTTACTGAGGGTCAGCTCGACGGTGTTACGGTATATCATGCAGGCACTGCAATAAATGACGGAAGACTCGTTACCTCAGGCGGCCGTGTATTAGGTGTTACTGCACTGGGCAATACTCTTGAAGAGGCACTTGAAAAATCATATGCTGCCGTAGATAAAATCAAGTTTGAAAATGCGCATTACAGAAAAGATATCGGTCAGAAAGCACTTAATGCAAAATAAGTTGTGAATAAATCGTGAAATTTACAATTTGTTATTGACAATTATACAAAACGGAATTATACTAATCATACAAAATTATAAATCAATACAAAGCAGAGGTTAGTTTTATGGCAACTGTAAAGAAAAGTAAAAAGAAAATAATAATTCCTATTTGCATTATTCTCGTTATTGCAATTGTTGCCGGAGTTATTTTCGGTGTGTCAAAAGCAAACAGCGGTAAGGAAGTTTCGCTTTATACGATTGCTACTGATGACATCTATGAAAGCGTTTCTTTAACCGGTGAGGTTTCCTCCGGCTCCGTAAAAGAGTATAAGGTTGGAACTGTTGCAACTGTTAAAGAAGTTTTTGTTAAGGTTGGCGACAAGGTTAAGAAGGGCGATGTTCTTGCAACCTTTAATGTTGAGTCACTTGACAGTCAGATAAATTCACTTCGTTCAAGCTATAACGAGTCACTCAGCAGCTATAACAGTGCTGTCAGCTCACAGAGTGCAGCAAAGAAAAAGGCAGATGCGATTAAGTCTCAAATTTCTGAAACTGAAAAAACAATTGAAAAGCTTCAGAAAAAGTCAGCTACTACTGTTAAGAAAACTACGAAAAAGACAACCGCCAGAACCACTACAAAAAGAGAGACAACGAAGCCTTCAACCACAAGACGTCAGCCGACAATGCCGTCTGTAAGTGAAAGCACAACAACTCCTACTACTGCTCCTACATCAGCATCATCCGATATCGGTTCTCTTGCAGAGGCACTGGCTGAGCTTAACAAGAATTTAAGCCAGATTACCAATGATCTTCATACACTTGCAACTTTAACTGAAATCATTACAAAGACCATTACGGATGCGATTGAGGATGGTGTATTTGACAGCAATGTTATAGCAGACAGAGTAGCTGCTGCTGTATCAGAGGCACTCAAGGAGGGTATTATTGACGCTGCGAATCTGATTGTTGAGAGTAATGTAGCTGTGGATATGATTCATGCTGCTGTTTCAGCAATTGATTTTGAAGCGGTTACAAGTGCTCTTATTAATTCAAACAATGTTTCATTAACTGCGGCTCAGCTTCAGCTTGCATCTCTTGAGGCACAGTACGCTATCTATAAAGTACAGTCAGATGATACTATGCTCACTGCACAGAAGAAGGCTATTGATGCTACAAAGAAGGCACTCGATACACTTGAGCAGCAGAAAAAGGAAATGGAAGAAGGCTGGGTTGCTTCATTCGACGGTACAATAACAGAAGTTGATATTGAGGCAGGTGCACAGACCACACTTCTTTCAACAGGAATCAAGCTTGAAAATCTGAATTCAATGGCAGTAACCGTAAGCCTTAGTGAATATGATTTACATAAGGTAAAGATTGGTATGCCTGTAAAGGTAACTACTGCATATGGTTCTTATGATGGTGAGGTTTCTGCAATAGCTCCTACTGCAACAGGCGGTTCTTCAGGCAGTATTCTTGACAGCGTAGGTTCTATGGCAGGTATCAGCGGACTTTCAAGCCTTACAGGCACAGGTGCAGGTGTTGATTGTACAGTGACAATTCCTGAGACAGATGAAAATATTATTGCCGGCTTTGATGCTGATGTTGAGATTAAGACAGGTGAATATTTAGGCGTTGTTGCAGTTCCTATTGAAGCAATTAAGCTTGAGAAAACAGGCTCATATGTATACCTTTATGATGAGGAAGAGAAGACTGTAACAAAGACTCTGATTGAAACAGGTGCAGTGTCTGACGCTATATATCAGGTTAAATCAGGTCTTAAAATCGGTGACAGAATTGTTGCCGCTCCTGAATCAACCTACGAAGAAGATACATTTAAGGTAAAAGTTATAGAAAAGTAAGGAGATTTCAGAGTGAATATTAAGGAAAGTCTGAAAATCGCTGTCAAGTGTATCAAATCAAACTGGATGCGCAGCCTTCTTACAATGCTTGGTATCATAATAGGTATAAGCTCGGTAATTATGATTATCGGTGCCGGTACCGGTGTAAGAGACTATATTGTCGGTATGATTGAGGATATGGGCTCTAATGCAGTGCTTGTCAGTGTTGATGCAACAACAGCAACTGAAAACGATTATATGACTCTTGACGATATTGAAAATATCAAAAATAAGGTTAAGGGTGTTGAACGCTGTTCTCCAATGCTTATGGGCTTCGGCAGAGCTACGATAGATAAATCAGCTACTGAGGCAACTGTAATGATGATTGGTGTCAACAGTGATGTTCAGTTTGCACTTACTGCTCCATGTGACTATGGGCGCTTCTTTAATGATGAGGAATACGATTCCAATGCGCCTGTGGCAGTAATCGGTACGCTGTCTGCTCAAAATGCTTTCGGCTATGAAGATGTTACCAATGAATATATAACCGTTTCCTCAAGCGGTAAATCAATGAAGGTTAAGGTGTGCGGTGTTGCGAACATCGACCAGATGGTGAATTCAATGGGCGGAGGCAGTATGGCCGATATGTTCCAGATGAATTCAGACCAGGTTATGATTGCACTGTTTGTGCCGTGTACAACGCTTACGCAGATAACAGGTGCTGATGCTCAGCTCAGCAGCGCATTTGTTATTGCAGAAGAGGGCTATGATTATGATGCAGTCGGAAATGCAACTGTAAACTATCTGAAATCTGCACACGGAAATTATTCAAACAATATGTATACTGCTCAGAATATGGCAACATACGTTGAAATTGTTGATATCATTATGTCTGTTCTTACAGCATTTATTGCCTGCGTCGGTGCAATTTCTCTTATCGTTGGCGGTATCGGTGTAATGAATATTATGCTTGTATCGGTTACGGAGCGAACGAGAGAAATCGGTATTCGAAAATCATTAGGCGCAAAGACGAAGGTTATCACAATGCAGTTTTTGACCGAGTCAATCATCCTGTGTCTGATCGGTGGTGCCATAGGTGTCACCATAGGTGTTGCAGGTGCTTTTGCAGCCTGCTCAATTATTGATATAGCACCGAATATTACCTGGTGGCTTATTGCTCTTGCTCTTCTGTTCTCCAGTGGTGTCGGTTTATTCTTCGGTATTTATCCGGCAAAGAAGGCGGCACAGATGAGTCCTATTGATGCACTGAGAAGTGAATAATTGAAGTGTAATACCCTGCATACAAAAATGTGCAGGGTATTTTTATATTGCATATTATGACTTATTATGTTAAAATCCTTTAAGGGGGAAATGTTATGGAAGATATTAAGCATATTTTGGATAAATTTAACTTTAAGGGTGAGCTTGCTGAATGTGAAGTGTTCGGCTCAGGACACATAAATACAACCTATATGGCTGTATATAATAACGGAAATACTGTTAATAAATATATTGTACAGAGAGTGAATACAAACGTATTTAAAAATATAGATGAGTTAATGGATAACGTGTTCGCGGTAACCTCTTTTTTACGTGATAAAATCAAAGGCTGCGGCGGAGATCCGAACAGGGAAACACTGAATTATATTAAAACATCTGATGGTGACAAATATCTCAGATGTGATAATGGTGACTGTTACCGTGCATATAAATTCGTGGACGACAGCAAAAGCTATAACAGTGTAGACAGTGCGGAAATTTTTGGCAAAAGCGGTGTTGCATTCGGAAGATTTCAAAAATATTTGTCAGACTTCCCTGCAACAACACTGCACGAAACCATACCTGATTTCCATAATACAATCCGGAGATATGAGAATGAATTTTTGCCTGCAGTAAAAAATGATTTGCAGGGCAGAGCAAAGGATTGCAAAGCGGAAATTGAATTCGTAATGGAGAGGAAGGAAGACTGTTCACGCCTTGTAGATTTGATTGAAAAGGGTGAGCTGCCTATTCGCGTAACGCATAATGATACAAAGCTCAATAACGTTATATTTGACGAGGAAACAGATGATGCGATCTGTGTTATTGATCTTGATACCGTTATGCCGGGACTTGCTCTTTATGATTTTGGTGATTCAATCAGATTCGGTGCAAATACCTGTGCTGAGGACGAGCCTGATACTTCCAGGATTGCGATTAATCTTGATTATTTCAAGGCTTATGCCGAAGGTTTTTTGAGCGAGGCTGGGGAAAGCTTTACGCAGTGCGAGATTGATAATCTGGCATTTTCCGCAAAGCTGATGACTTTTGAATGCGGTATGCGTTTCCTTACAGATTATCTCAATGGTGATACATATTTTAAAACAGCATATCCTGAGCATAATATTGTTCGTGCTAGAAGCCAGTTTGCTCTTGTTAAGGATATGGAATCCAAAATGAGTGAAATGGAAGAAATAATAAGGAATATTTAGGTACTGAAGGACGAAACTTTGTTTTCGTCCTATTTCTTTTTTCGGGCTTTTATCAACATCGCAAAAAAAGTCAAGACAGCTCAAGGTATTTGTGTTAAAATTATTATTAGATTATTATCATCAGGAGGTGCACTATGAATCGTTTGACAGGAATTGAAACTGCAATTGAATATATTGAGAATAACCTCCTTACTAAGCTTGATTATGAGGTGATTGCCTCAAAAGCATATTATTCAAGCTATCATTTTCAGCGGATGTTTTCGGCTTTTTCCGGTTGTACTCTCGGCGAATATATCTGTGCAAGGCGAATGACACTGGCAGGTGCTGAGCTGAAAGGCTCAGATATAAAAATTCTTGATTTGGCAGCAAAATACGGTTATGAAAATCCTGAAAGCTTTACAAGAGCGTTCACCAAGTTTCACGGAATAACGCCGTCTCAGGCACGCAGACCTGATGCAAAAATCAAATCCTTTTCACGTCTCTCAAATTATGAGGCTGTGGAGGGCGGAAATTTTGTGGACTATAGAATTGTTAAAAGAAAAGAACAGGCATTTTTTGGATATAAAAGGCATTTTGAGGGCACTCCCTATGGCGATGAAAGGCGAAGCCAGGAGCAGGACTTGTTTCTTTCTACAAGGAACAAGCAGTGGATGTTAAAGGGCATTTCATCGGTATGCTTTAATCATTTTGACCCCAGTACGGATTACTGTGTGATTGATAATGTTGATGATGAGGGATATGATTTTTACTATGCTCAGCCGATAGACAGTGATATTGAACTGAGCAGTCAGATTGAAAGACAGATACCGATAAGTAAAATTGTTCTGCCTGAGGCACATTATGCCGTTTTTAAAACGAAGAGCGAGCGCTATCCCACAGAAAGCTATATGGATATATGCAAGCATATTTTCTGCGAGTGGCTCTCCAGCACAAATTATCAGCTGCAGCCGACACCTGAGCTGGTTATCTACCATTGGTATGACGACAGAAAGGAGGACAGGTATATTGAAATATATATCCCTGTAAAGCTTGAAATATGAAAATTGCAGTATTAGGCTACAGCGGTGCAGGAAAATCTACTTTGGCACGGATGTTAGGCGAGCATTATAATATCCCTGTCCTGCACCTTGATACAGTGCAGTTTTTACCAAACTGGAAAATACGAGATGAAGATGAAAAAAGAAAAATGGTTAATGATTTTATGCAGAATGAAAGCTGGGTGATTGACGGAAACTATTCTGCCTTGTATAAAAAAGAACGGCTTGAGCAGGCTGATAAAATAATTATGCTGAATTTTAATCGTTTTTTCTGCTTCAAATCTGCACTGAAAAGATATTTTGAAAATAAAGGCACATCACGTATAGATATGGCAGACGGATGCAATGAGAAATTTGATTTTGAATTTGCCATGTGGATTTTGTTTTGGGGCAGAACATTCAGACGCAGAAAGGGCTATAAAGATATTTACAAAAAATATAAATCAAAGACCCTTGTTTTTAAAAATCGCGACCAAGTGAACGCCTATATAAAAAGTTTAAATAATTCCGACATTGTTCAATAAATTTACTAACTCCTGTCAATAATATTGACAGGAGTTTTTTGTACATAAAAAAGTAAAGGAAGATTTATGTGCAGTACAGTAAAGTCGAAATATGCGGAATTAACACAAGTCAGCTTAAGGTGCTCAAAGAAAGTGAAAAAATGGAGCTTTTGAAAAAAGCACATGCAGGGGATAAAAAGGCGAGGGAGGAACTGATTAACGGTAATCTTAGATTAGTATTATCTGTAATTCAGCGTTTTTCAAATCGCGGTGAGAATATGGACGATTTGTTTCAGGTCGGTGTAATCGGACTGATTAAGGCGATTGATAATTTTAATCTTGACCTTGATGTGCGTTTCAGCACTTATGCAGTGCCTATGTGCATCGGTGAAATCCGCCGATTTTTGCGTGACGATAATGCTGTGCGTGTTTCACGCTCAATGCGGGATACCGCCTATAAAGCAATGCAGGTTAAGGAAAGACTTATCAATAAGAATAACCGTGAGCCTACGATTGAGGAAATTGCAAAAGAGCTCGATATGAAAAAGTCAGATGTTGTACTTGCTCTTGAGGCAATTGTTGACCCTGTTTCACTTTACGAGCCTGTATATTCCGACGGCGGTGATACTATATATGTTATGGATCAGGTCGGTGATTCCAATACGGACAGCGACTGGATAGACGAGATCATGATAAAGGACGAAATAAGCAGACTGGATGACAGGGAAAGAAATATTATGTATCTCCGATTTATGCAGGGCAAAACCCAGATGGAGGTTGCAAAAGAGGTAGGAATCTCACAGGCACAGGTCAGCAGACTGGAAAAGAACGCTCTGAAGCGTATCAAAGGACATTAATCAGAATTTATATATTATATCCATTAACGGCTGGGAGTATCTCAGTCGTTATTTTTTGTTATGTCCTTGACAAGTTTAAAACTATCTGTTATCATCTATGTATAGAACATCTATGCATAAATAATTGACGGAGGTAATGGTATGAAAATCAGTAAAGAGCTTTCAACAGGTACAATTCCGATTATGGTTTTATCTGTGCTGAAAAGTGAGGATATGTACGGCTACAAAATCATCAAAACCCTTGAAATAAGAAGTGACAATGTTTTTTCACTGAAAGAGGGGACACTTTATCCTATTTTACACTCTATGGAGAAAGAAAGAATTCTTGAAAGCTATTGGGACACCTCAACCGGCAGAAAGAAAAAGTATTACCACATCACTAAAAAAGGCTTGAAGCTCCTTGACAGCAAGGTTGAGGAATTTGAAGAATTCACTGTGACCGTGAAAAAGGTTTTACATTTTGCCTGAATAATATCTGAATGAGGAGAAACGATGAATAAAAAAGATTATTTGGGTGCAGTAACTGCAAAGGTTTTTGATTCTGACGCAAAGAAGTCACTTACCTCCGAGCTTGAGGTGCATATTGATGAAAAAACAGATTTTTTCAGGGAAATCGGTTATGATGAGGCATCGGAAGAAAAGGCGATAGACGCTATGGGCGAGACGGAGGAGGTTGCCTCCCAGTTTGGTATGCTTCATAATGATTTCTACAATCCTGCGGCAGACATTATATTGTTTGTAATATGGATTGCCATGCTTGGCGGAGGATATTATCTGCTTAAGGAATACATATTTTGTGACATAGGTATGTCGTCCGTGATTTTAGGTGCGTCCTGTCTGTCCTTTTCATTGATGGCAGGCTACTGTGCCTTGTCACTTTTTAAAAATAAATTATTGCCTGTGATTCTGTCATTTTTCGGAATAGGTGCAACAGGTGTGTTCAATTATTTTATTCTGTTAGAGCTGGATAAAAAGATGGGAGACAGCCTTCAGGGACTGGTTGATTTTGTTTTAAAAACAGAAATTCCTTCATCGACAAATTATCCTGATAAGAATAAGGTTATTGCTGTTATATCGGCTTTATTGCTCTTTGCTGTTATCAGATTTGTGTTTTCACTTGCTTATAACATAAAGGTGAAACTGCTTGCAAATAACAGATTTGACAATAAGCTGATGCATATGTTTATCAGGCTTTCAACACTTATTGCTGCGGTAACATTGGCACTGAGTATTTTCTTTGGTGTAAAGTGTTATTTTGATTTGAATTCGATTAAAAATGAGTATTACGATGCGTATGATTATGTTATTGAAATGTCGGAAAAGTGTGACACGAAGGAGGATATCATCGCATTTGTCAACAATGGGGAATACCCTTTGGAAGAGGATTTGGATAAGGACGGCAACCTTGAAGGCTATTCCTATGCACATAATCTTGTCTGGATTAATATTGTATTTGAAGATGTTTCAGGAAAAGACGAAATAAAGGAAGAGAAAAAAGAAGCAATAGACAAGTCTATTGCTGAATCGGAAGATCTCGTAAAATCGTATTTGTCTCTGTCAGATGATTTTACCGAATCAGCTGAATATAAAAATCTGATGAATGAATATAAGAAAGCAATGTCGAAGAGTTTAAAAAATGCTGTTGAAAGGGAGTACCTGAGTCAGACGTTCTGTACGATTTATCTTTCGCCGAGACTTTCCTGTTTTGAGAACAGTTATGACAAAGTTTCCACTTCGTTTTTAGAGATTAAAGGAGACGATGAATATGCTTTGCGTAATCCTGAAATCAGTAAAATGAACACATTTGAAAAATATGATTATTATAAAAAGATTCAACCGGCAAAATTAGATGTCAATTATTATATATCCGATTTAGCACATTGTTCTTATGATTTTGAATATGTTCTCGGCAGCGGAAAATTTAAACATATTGAAAATTATTCAGCATACAAGCCTAATGAAAAAATCATATCTTTATATGATGAGATCGACAGAGTTGCTGAAATATTGAGTTCTGAGAAAAAAATGAGCAACAGTGATATTGCCAAGAAAACAGGGGCAAAGGTCGAAATGCCTGAGATATCAAGGGAAGAACTTGAAGAACAGATGAGTGTGCTCGGTTCTTTATTCGACAGCATGAAGGAGTTTGTGCTTGAACAATATGATAACAGTATCAAATATCGTTTTGATGATTGGTATTTTATTGTTTCTGGCAATTCTTATCAAGAGCTTTATGCATATGATAATTTTGACTCGCTGATTAGAACAAAAACGATAAGAAATGAGCCGAAAATTAAAAACTTCGAAGGTGACGACGGACAGAAAAAAGTGCGTATTGACGGTGTATATTATGATAAATTAGGGTATGGATACAGCTTAGCGGATTATGCTCCGTATTATACATCTGACGGTAAAAAGTATTATTACTACTGTAAAACAATCAAGGATGAAACGAATACCATAGGTGATACAAAAGAGTATTATATAACCGACAGAAAGGGAGAATTTTATAAAGCAGATAACGCTTTTATTGATGAGTCAGGTTATATATGCTTTAATGTGGCAAACCTCAGCTATGATGAGCAGTCAAAAACATATAAATCATCCGACGGACGTAAATATACCAAAGCCTTTGAAACAAGCTGGGATGAAAACGGCAATCTTATATTTACCGATGATAAATACGAAACCACAAATTCATTGTATTAAACAAAAAGGATATACTCTGTTTAGGAGTATATCCTTTTTTATACGCTTGTTACTTGCGTTTTTCTTTGATGTTATAAATAACAACTTTTATTAATTTTACTATTCCTGTTCCTGCTATAATAAATACGTAGGAAAAAATCAAGTGGGCAAGTCCGTACATTATGCCGACTTCAAAAGCCTGATCTTCACTCCAGTACAGATAATTTGACGGAAAGAATGAAATCAGAACAATCCATGGGAAAATGGCTTTCAGCTTAAAGCTGATATTTGTTAAACCGAGCAGGAGTGATACAAGCGGCGTGACGATAAATGCCGGACCTAAAAGCAGTCCCATTGCATCTGCAGGGTCAGCACCGATAGTAAAGCCGTAAATTGCGACAACCTCCACAGCAACAAACAGAGCATAGATTATTTTATGCAGACTGCTGATTTGCTTTTTATTCGTTGTCAGGGTATTTACAATGGTTTCTTCGTATTTTTCTATTTTCTGTTCCTCTTCAATCTTTTCGCCGAGTAGTATTTCGTGAACGGATACCTCTAAGGCGTTTGATAACGGAATTAAAAGTGAAACATCAGGGACGCCCTTTCCTGTTTCCCAGCGTGATATTGCCTTATCCGTTACACCAAGCTTTTCGGCAAGCTGTTTTTGTGTCAGGTTTTTCACTGTTCTTTGTTTTTTGATAAATTCACCGATGATTTTGCTGTCCATAGCTCTTCCTCCTTTGACTTTATTATATAGCAACGATTAAAAAAAGTCACCCTATGCATCATAGAGTGACTCTTTTTAGTCTTTATTTACCATATATAAACATATCATAACAGAAATGATTACTGCTATAATCTTCATGATAAAATCAATTATAATCAACATTATTCTTAATTTTTTCTCTGAGCTTTTGCAGTCTTGTCCTTACAGCCGAAGAGCTTAAGCCAAGCATTTTACCGATTTCATTGCTTTTGTAGCCCTGACCGGTGAGCATCAGCAATTGCTTATCCTGAAAGTTGACAATACTTTGCATGGACAGCTTCAGGTCAACCTCATCCGTAAATGCATTGTTATTGTGTATCTCAAAATCATCTGCAAGAGATATGGCATCAAGCAGCATTGCTTTTTGGCGATACCTGTCACAGCGTACATTTTTTGCTATGCGGAAGATGTACGCCTTTTTATTTTTTATGAACTGCATATTCGCAATCCAGCTCCAAAGCTGCAAAAAGGTCTGTTGCGTCAGGTCCTCAGCCTCGTCAGCGTCAAACTCCTTTTTGAAATAGGATAAAACCTTTTTATAGTATTTTTCATATAGCTCGTTAAAGAGTGTGACACAGTTTTGATTATTATCCATTAACTTCTATTTTGTTTCCTGCTGTTGCAATTGTCTGTATATAGCCTAAAATACTGCTGTCGCATTTTATGGTTGCTCCTGCCACGAAGTAAATCTGCTTGCTTTTCAGCAATTCAAGTGTGACATCATTGTATATTACCATATTTGCGCCTGCAGCAATCACTGTATTGTCCTTTATATTTTCAATGAAAAGACTGTCAATTTTTGCATCTGTCGGAAAAATTTTTGCATCCTGTATTTCAAACGGAACTTTTACGCAGGATCCATTTTGCATTACAAAATTGATTTTTGTATTTCCGTCATAAACGACCAATCCATTAGAAAAAATCGAAACAGGCTCGTCACTTTCAATTTTTTGAATAACACTTAATCCATTGATTAAATGAATCGCATTTTGTGTGTAATTCACCTGACTAAGCATTGTTGCACCGTTGAAGGTAACGATTTTTTTATCATCAGGCAGGTTGAGTGTTGTTGCAACATTTTTGATTTTGATATTTCCATATGCTGTCATAAGTTCCGCACTGGGATTTTCTGAGAAAATTACACACGCAGCATTAATCATTTTTACATTCTCGAGTGCCTGCGGTGTGTACTTTCTTAAATCAAGCATAGCCTCGTTGATGATATGTTTTTTCTTGTTTCTGTTGAAGAACATAAATTCTCCGCCTTTCTTTGTTTCTTAAGAGCTCTCACCTATATAGACGATGAAAATGACAAAAGTGTCTGCGTATTTTGAAAAATTTATATAGAAATATAGTAACAAAAAGGCACGGTCAAAACCGTGCCCTTGTTATGTATTAGCCATTGAGTATAGCAAAGTTTTCCTTATTGCATTTATAAAGATTCTGGAAAACTCTGAAGTTTTTATCATAAATCTCTTTATGAGCCTTGTTTGGATGATAAACTGTTTTTGCAGGAATAAGCTTTTTAACATCCTTCATTGTAGGGATAACGCCTGTGCCTACTGCAATACAAGCGGCAGCACCTACAGCACCGATGTTCTGCGGGGAGTCAACTACCTCAATATCTCGCTGAAGAATATCTGCAAGAATCTGGCAGGTGGTTTCACCGAGAGCACCGCCGCCGCAGAAACGTACAGCCTTTGAGGTTTTAACCTTCTTTTCCTGTCTTTCAAGCATCCAGCGCATATGGAAGCAAATGCCCTCAACAACAGAACGGATAAGCTCTGTCTTACCTGTTTCAAGACGGATATTGAAGAACATACCTGCAGCATTCGGATCCTCGAACGGACAGCGGTTGCCGTGAAGCCAAGGAGTAAAGATTACACCGTTTGAGCCGGCAGGGATTGTGTCGATAACCTCTTCAAGATAGTCATACATATTGAACTCAACCTGCTCAAGACTGTCGGCTGCATTGCCGTATTTTTTAAGGAAATAACCGATTTCATCCAGTGCAAGATGATCCTTAACCCAGCCTACGCATTTATTGGATGTTTCAAGCTCGCCGAAATAGTTATATGATTCAGGATCAGCACCAACGATTGCCGCCATCATTGCACCTGCGTCAACAGTCTGCTGTGCACATACTGTACCAACCCAGCCTGATGTACCTGAATAAATATGCGTGTCTCCATTTTCAACGGCGCCTGCACCAACACCGATGAGCGATGCGTCACCGCCGCCGCCGTAAACAGCAGTACCTGCTGCGAGACCAAGCTCTGCAGCCGCCTTTTCCGTGATTTCGCCGACCTTTTCCGTACACTTCTTTATAGGAGGAAGATGCTCAATGTTTACACCTACCATATCGCAGATTGGCTTGCACCATCCTTCGTGACCCTTTCTTGTATCATAAAGCAGGGTAGCAAAAGCGGAGTCGGTTGTCATAACAAATTCACCGCTGGCACGGCAGATAAGATATTCCTTGATGTCAAGCCATTTGTAAATCTTTTTAAAGTTTTCAGGCTCGTGAGCCTCAACCCATTTGTATTTCCAGATAGGGTCCTTGACGGATGAAGAAACCGCACCTGTATATCTGAGATATTTCAGAAGCTTTGTAACCTCAGCACCTGCAATCTGGAAACCGTGTGAAATACCTTTCTTGATTTCTTCTCTTGCTCTCTGATCCATATATGTCATAGGACGGCGGATACAATTACCGTCTTTGTCAACAAGAACAAGTCCCTGCATGGCAGAGCAGAAGCTGATTCCCTCAATCTGCTCATTGCTGATAGCAGGCATTTTTTCAAAAACAGTTTTGGTAGTGGTGCACATTGCCTCCCACCATTCATCTGCGTCCTGCTCGGAACCGCCCTTAACACCTGTTTCATCATCAACATAGAGTCCGTAGCCTGCGGTTGAGGAAGCAAGAATATTCATAGTCTTGTCAATCTCAATCAGACAGGTTTTGATTCCTGTTGTGCCGATGTCATAGGTGATTACATATTTACTCATATTTATCCTCCTTATATTGAGTGTTTATTTACCATATGTGAAAGCAGATTCAATAAATTTCAAAAGCTGAGTTATTACCTGCTCATCATCCGATTCGTTTATGTCTATATCGGTATAAATTCTGAATTTTTCTTTGTAATAATCACAGGTGTATGCAAACTGCAGTGAGGTGAGAAGACTGTCAAGAAATAAAGCAAAAAGTCTTGGGTCAAGGTCAGAGCGCACATCACCACCGGCAAGAGCCTGACCGATTGACGTTATATATATTGTACTTCTTCTGCTTTCAATCTCCTCAGCGATTGAACGGATTCTTTCCTGTGAACCCTTTTCAGAGCTGATTTCATTATACATTTTAATATAATTTGAATGCTTTTTTGAATGCATACAGATTGTGCGTATGAGCTTTTCGGCCTTGATAAGCAGTTTATCATCGCTTACCATAATATCATATAATGCCTTTTCAAGTATATCCATACCATGCTTGAGACAGGTTATGAATAAATCTTCTTTTGTTGCAAAATATTTGTACATCAGACCAATGGATATTCCTGCATTTTTTGCAATAACATTTATATTTGCATTTTCATATCCCTTTGAAGAAAATTCCTCAATACCCACTTCAAGAATTAAATTTTTTCGTTTTTCATCTGCTCGTTCAAAAGCATCTTTGTGGTATTTTTTTTTAAACATTTTACAAATTTTGTAGCATTGAACAAAAAGAACCTTTGCATTTTGTACAAGGTCTACAAATACCCCTCGCTTTTATACTGTTTGTTAAAGGTATACTAACATTATTTTTATACTTTTGCAACAAATATTACTAAATTTTCATTCAAAAGTATTTGACAAATCGGTAAAAAGTGATATACTTAATGTGTAAATTAAGTGAGCGGTTACTCACATAAAGTGGTGAGCGGTCACTCACAGTAAAATATTTTAAGGGGGATTAACCATGGATACAAGATTTGCTATTTCAGAGTATCCTGATGCAGCCATTCTTACAGCTCAGCTGGATGCGCTCATCAAAAAACCAATTTATTCAATCAACCGTGACGCTCTTAAGAAATATGAAGAAGAATATTTCGCAAAGAAGTGTGCAAAATCAAAGGAAATGATTACTGAAGCTAAGCAGGTTATTCCCGGCGGTGTTCAGCACAACCTTGCTTTTAACTATCCTTTCCCAATCGTTATGACAAAGGCTAAGGGTAACAAGCTTTATGATATCGACGGTAATGAGTATTATGACTTCCTTCAGGCAGGCGGTCCTACAATTATCGGTTCAAATGATGATGTTGTAAAAGAAAAGGTTAAGGAGCTTCTTGATGACTGCGGTCCTTCAACAGGTCTTTTCCATCCTTTTGAATACAAGCTTGCTAAGAAGATTTCAGAGTGTGTTCCTTCAGTAGAAATGTTCCGTATGCTCGGTTCAGGTACTGAGGCTTGTATGTGTGCAGTTCGTGTAGCTCGTCTTGCAACAGGTCATAAGAACATCATCAAAATGGGCGGCGCTTATCACGGCTGGTCAGATCAGCTTGCTTGGGGTATGCGTGTACCAGGTACACTTAACCTTCAGTCACACGGCGTTCCTATGTTCGTATTCAAGCATACACAGGAATTCTTCCCTAACGATCTTAAGAGCCTTGAGAAAAAGCTCATCCTCAACAAGTTCAGAGGCGGCACAGCTGCTGTATTCATCGAGCCAATCGGTCCTGAGTCAGCAACACGTCCTGTTGATAAGGACTTCCCTAAGGGCGTACAGGCTCTCTGCCGTAAGTATGGTGCACTCCTTGTTTGTGACGAGGTTGTATCAGGCTTCCGTATCGGTCTTTCAGGTGCACAGGGTTATTATGGTATTGATCCTGATATCACAATCTTCGGTAAGATTATTGCAGGCGGTTATCCGGGTGCAGGTGGTATCGGCGGTCACAGAGAAGTTATGAAGTATCTTGGTGCAGGTCTTGATAAGGCTGAAGGCAAGAAGATTCATAAGGCAATGTGCGGCGGTACAATGGCTGCTACTCCTATTTCCTGCTGTGCAGGTTACACAGTAATCTGTGAAATTGAAAAGAGAAACGCTTGTCAGGTTGCAGGCCAGATGGCTGACAGACTTGTTAAGGGTATCAACGAATCCATCAAGAAGTATGATCTTCCATTCGTTTGCTACAATATCGGTTCTGTATGTCACTTACATACAGTTGCTACAATGCACTTCAAGGTTGACTGGAAGAAGCCTTGGACAATTCCGAATACACTTAAGCAGACAGGCATCCGTCAGACAGAGATGCAGTATATGGGTGCTGCTTATATGGCAGAAGGTCTTGTAACTCTTGCAGGTTCACGTCTTTACACCTCAAGTGCTTATACTGAAGAAGATATTGATGAATGTATCCGTCGTTTTGACAAGGTACTTTCACAGTGTGAGCAGATAGGTTAATCTGAAATACTTTCAGGGAGCGGATTTATCCGCTCCCTTTAGTGGCATTAATATAGTTAGTTAAAATCTAAGGAGAAAATTTATGGCTTACGAAATTGAAGAAGCTAAAAGATTAGTTGTTGAGGCAGGTAAAAAGCTTCTTGAAACAGGTTTAATTGCACGTACTTGGGGTAACGTTTCCGCAAGAATCAGTGAAACACAGTTTGTTATCACTCCTTCAGGCCGTGCTTATGATACTCTTACTCCGGATGAGGTTGTAGTTGTTAATATTGATGACTGCTCACACGAGGGCGACATCAAGCCATCATCTGAAAAGGGTATTCACGCTGATTCATATAAGCATCATCCGCTTGTTAATTTTGTTATTCATACACATCAGAAGGCTGCTACGATTGTCAGCATCACAGGTATGGAAATCAGAAATGTATATAATGAGTTTAAGCCTGTACTCGGTGAGGTTGTACCTGTTGCTGAGTATGCAATGTCAACAACAAATCCTCTTCGTAAGAAGGTTGAAAAGTGCATTATGATGAACCCAAGCAGCCGTGCATTTATGCTTAAGCATCACGGTACACTCTGTATGGGCAACAGCTATGAAGAGGCATTTAATGTTGCAGAAACGCTTGAAAAGTGCTGCGAAAAGGTAATTAAGGATAACTACCTTCGTCACTCATGGGAGAAGGAATATTCAGAGGATGCAAAGAGAAATTATTTCCTTGAAAAGAATGGTGCAGGTAAAATGCCTGAATCAATCTGCGATCTCGGTTCTTCTGTAAGATGCGGTCATATCTTTACTCTTACTTATGACGGTGGCAAAAAGGTTGATGTGGATATTGAAACAGGACTTGCTGTCAGCGGTGTTGCTCCTAAGTGCGCAAAAATCCACAGAGCAATTTATAAGGAAGAGGATTGCACTAT
Organism: uncultured Eubacterium sp.; assembly: GCA_910577195.1. Lineage (GTDB taxonomy): Bacteria > Bacillota > Clostridia > Oscillospirales > Acutalibacteraceae > Eubacterium_R. Next base: position 264,631 of record CAJTLP010000004.1, read on the forward strand.
GATTAATCATCTCACCAATCCTTATATTGTTGCAGAGTCCTGTCTTGCTGATACAATGTATCCGATGATTGATGACTTTGCTCAGATTGTTGGCGTTGATGTTAAGAATTGTGCTTGGATTGACGGTGAAACCGATGAATGTGCAGAGGAAATCGCTGAGAAAATCAGCGGCAGAAATGCTGTTCTTATTGAAGGCAATGGTGCTCTTGTAACCGGTAACAGCGAGGGTGATATGCAGGCACTTGAGCTTATTATGGAAAAGGGCTGTGAGGCAGCTGTTGATGTTGATATTTTCAATCGTCCTCACTATGTTCCTAAGGCTGAATGCTTCCTTATGAGAACTGTTTATCTTGCTAAATATTCAAAACAGATAAATAAATAATTAATTATTCGCTAAGTGATACAATAAAAAAGAACTATGCAGATTCATTTTTGCATAGTTCTTTTTTATTGTATATGAATATTACAGTTAAATATTATTTGTGATTCCGTCAATCTGTATCAGCTCAGCCTTAGTTAATGGTTCAAAGTCCAGAGCCTTGAGATTTTCAAGGAGCTGTTCCTTTGAGTGTACACCTATAAGAACAGATGTAATTGCTTTATCTGCCAAAAGCCACTGTATAGCCATTTGAGAAAGCGTCTGACCGCGCTTGTGTGCCATTTTGCACAGCTCTTTAATCTGATGAGGTCTGTACTCATCATAGCCGACGTGTGCCTGCAGCTTTTCATTATTATAAAGACGTGAATTCTCAGGGATGCCGTTTTCGTATTTATCTGAAAGCTGACCTTGTGCAAGAGGGGAGAAAGCAATAATTCCTTTTCCCTTGTCAATTGCCTCCTTTTTCAAATCATTGTGCTCAATCGTTCTGTCAAAGATTGAATAGCGGTTCTGATTTATAATAAACGGAACATCGTAATCATCGCATTTGTGATGCATTTTGTGCATTGTGTGTCCGTCATAGTTGCTGATACCTGCGTAAAGTGCTTTTCCCTGACGTACAATATCGGCAAGGCAGAGGGCAGTTTCCTTCAGCGGTGTTTCGGGTGCAAGGCAGTGATGATAGAAAATGTCCACATAGTCAAGTCCCATACGCTGTAAGCTTTGGTCAAGAGAAGCGGTAAGGTATTTTCTGCTGCCGCCTCGTCCGCCGTAAGGACCGTCCCACATTTCATAGCCTGCCTTTGTGCTGATAATAATTTCATCACGGTACGGTTTAAGATTTTCCTTGAATATTTTACCGAAATTGATTTCTGCACGTCCGGGCTCAGGTCCGTAATTATTGGCTAAATCAAAGTGGGTTATACCATTATCAAAGGCAGTGAGTATAATATCCTTCATAGTATCATAATCATCATTGATTCCGAAATTCTGCCACAGTCCCAAAGAAATTTCAGGCAGCTGTAATCCGCTTTTTCCGCAGAAATTATAGCTCATTTTTTCATATCTTTTATCATCTGCTTTATACATATGTTTTACTCCTTACGATTAAAAGAAAAACCGATTGATATATACATGGATATATTCAATCGGTTTTGCATTTTTTACTTTAATGCTCTTTCAAGCCATACTGCACCTAAATCAAGTGCATTGAAAAGACCTGTCTTTTCACTTTTCTTAACTATTTTTTCCTTTGGTGATACATCTGCATCGGTATTTATAAGCTGAATAACAACCTTTCCCGATACCTTTAAATCTTCAACATTCTTATCATCAAGAATATTAAGACAAATTACATATGGGTCGCTCATATTTCCATAGTAAATTGTTTTACCGCATCTTACCAAAGGTTTACCTTTGTATTCAAGGAATTTTTCCTTTTTATTTTCTGCCAAAGATAACCCTCCCTTAATTTTAATCGAGATAGGACTTTACCATTGCCGCCATAAGCTCATCACGGTCAATTCTTCTGATCAGGCTTCTTGCGTTGTTGTGAGTTGTGATATAAGTCGGATCCTCTGAAAGGATATAGCCTACTATCTGGTTGATAGGATTATATCCCTTTTCCTGAAGTGCATCAAATACTTCTGTAAGGGTTTCCTTCATAATATCCTCTTTTTCGTCACCAATTCTGAAAGTCATTGTTTTATCTGTCACGGTAAAGTCACCTCCCTGTAAAACATTACATAATAATTATATACATATTTTAACAAAAATACAATACCTTTTTTTATTAATATTTGCAATTATATTGTTAAAATGCTTGACTTAATGCCGTTTTGTGGTTTATAATCTCAGTAATATATATAAAGCAATGATCAGGTGTAAGTAGTTTTGGCGTCGGTATTTCAGAGAGTATGCGGTGGGTGAGAGCATATATTACAGCTAAAATGAATTTCAGCCTGTGAGCTCCTGACGAGAAAGTAAGTCAGGCGTATAACCGCGTTAAGGCTTCGAGCGGCAGTTTTTCAACTGCAATTTGAGTGGTACCACGGATATTATTCCGCCTCATGATTGAGGCGGTTTTTATTTTTTTATGGAGGTAAATATGGAAGAGAAAATTATCGGTTTAAAAAATAAATTTGAAACCGAACTCGGTAAAATTCAGAATCTTTCCGAGCTTGAGAGTATCAGAGTTGCCTATCTTGGAAAAAAGGGAAGCGTAACAGAGCTTCTTAAAGGAATGAAAGAACTTTCAAACGAGGAGAAGAAAGCATTCGGTCAGAAGGTAAATGAGCTTAAGGGCATTGTTGCTGAGAAAATTGCAGACAAAACTGCAGAGCTTAAGGAAAAGGAAATTGAGGCAGAAATCAATCTTATGCCTGAATTTGATATTTCAATGCCTGCTAACCTTGACAGAGGTTCCTATCATCCGATTACGCTTGTTCAGCGTGAATGCGAGCGTATATTTAAATCAATGGGCTTTACTGTGGAGGATTACAGTGAGGTCGTAACGGACTATGAGTGCTTTGAATCTTTGAATATTCCAAAGCATCACCCTGCACGTGATATGCAGGATACCTATTATCTTGAAAACGGTCAGCTCCTGAAGTCACAGACCTCAGCCGCACAGAATGCTATTTATAAAAAGTATAAGGATGCACTTGTAAATGACGGTGTGCCTATCAAAGCAATCTTTCCGGGCAGATGCTTCAGAAATGAGGCGACTGACGCCTGTCACGAAAATACCTTCTTCCAGATGGAGGGTGTTATGGTTGACAAAAATATTTCTATTTCAAACCTTATCTATTTTATGAAAACAATGCTTTCAGAGGTTTTTCAGAAGGATATTAAGGTAAGACTTCGTCCGGGATTTTTCCCATTCGTGGAGCCCGGCTTTGAGCTTGATATAAGCTGCCTTATCTGCGGCGGTGACGGCTGTCCTTCCTGTAAGCACAGCGGCTGGCTTGAGCTTTGCCCTTGCGGTATGATTCACCCTGAGGTGCTTAAGGCAGGCGGTATTGACCCTGAGGAATACACAGGCTTTGCGTTCGGTCTTGGTCTTACAAGACTTGCTATGATGAAATACGGCGTTAAGGATATTCGTGATCTGAACAGCGGCAGTCTTAAGAGTCTGTCACAGTTCACGGACGACGAGTAAGAAAGGAGGAGCAGAATTATGTTTTTATCTATGAACTGGATTAGTGACTTTGTTGATTTTACAGGTCTTGATAAGGTGGAGCTTATTCACCGTTTTTCCCTTTCCACTGCAGAGGTTGAAAATGAGATTTTCTTCAAGGGCAGTGATATCAGCGGTATTGTTGCTGCTGAAATTAAATCCGTTGAAAATCACCCTGATTCCAAAAAATTACACCTTTTAAAGGTGGATGCAGGTGACGGAGAACTTACAGATGTTGTATGCGGTGCGCCTAATGTAAGAGTAGGTCTTAAGACTGCTTTTGCAAAGGTCGGTGCAAAAATCGGAGAAATTGAAATTGCTCCCCGTAAGCTTGCAGGCTATACATCAAACGGTATGTGCTGCTCTGAAAAGGAAATCGGTATCAGTGATGATAATTCAGGAATTATGGAAATCACCGACGATATTCCAAACGGTACTGACCTTAAGGATGTTTATGCTATTGACGATATCATCTTTGAGGTGGACAATAAATCACTGACAAACCGTCCTGACCTTTGGGGTCATTATGGTATCGCACGTGAGTTTGCTGCCCTTGCAGGCAGAGAACTTAAGCCGCTTGATACCGTTGATTTAACTCAGTATAACAATCTGCCTAAGGTTGATATGAAGATAGAGGATAATTTGTGCCAGAGATATTCCTGCCTGCAGGTTGAGAATATCAGCACAAGTGTAAGTCCTGTGGATATGCGTATCCGTCTTTACTACTGCGGTATGCGTGCAATCAATTTCCTTGCAGACCTTACAAACTACCTTATGCTTGAAATGGGTCAGCCAATGCACGCTTTTGATTCACGCAAGGTTGAAAAAATCAGAATTAAGCGTTTTGATACACCATTTACTTTCCAGACCCTTGATGGCGTAGAAAGAAATATTGATGAAAATACATTGATGATTTGTAACGCTGATACACCTGTTGCGATTGCAGGTATTATGGGTGGACTTGACAGTGAAATTGTGGAGGATACAACAACCCTTACTCTTGAGTCAGCAACCTTCAATGCAGTATCAATCCGTAAGTCAACTGTTCGTCTTGCACACAGAACAGATGCTTCAATGCGTTATGAAAAGTGCCTTGACCCTGAGATGACTGTTCCTGCAATTGCTCGTTTTGTTAAGCTTATGACAGATGTGGACAGCGGCGTTAAGGTCGTTTCAGCTCTTACTGACGAATATGCTTATCATTATGATACAGTTAAGCTTGACTTTGATAAGAGCTTTGTTGACAGATATACAGGCATTGAGATTGATAACGATACAATTACAAGTACACTCACATCACTCGGCTTTGATGTTGCACTTGACAATGAGCACTTCAGCGTTGTTGTTCCGAGCTGGAGAGCAACTAAGGACGTTACAATCAAGGCGGATATCATTGAGGAAATCACACGTATTTACGGCTATGATAACTTTGATATTCACACTGCAAATGCTCCGCTTTACCCTGTAAGAGCAGATGTTGAAAAAACGGACGAGGATAAGATTAAGGATATTCTTGTTAAGCGTTTTTCACTCCATGAGCTGCATTCTTATGTATGGCAGTATTATGATGAATACAAGGCACTCGGCATTGAAGTTGAGGATAATATCAAGCTTGTGAATGCAACCAATCCTAATATTGAAACGATACGTAATTCAATCATTCCTACACAGCTTTGCCAGGTTAAGACCAATACATCCTATTCACCTGATTTCGGTGTGTTTGAAATTGGCAGAGTTGTAAACGGCGTTAAGGATGACGGCCTTTGCAATGAGGAGAAAAAGCTTGCAATCACCTTATTCAGCAAAACAAAGTCAGTTGAAAAGCTTTACTTTGAGCTTCGTGATATCATTGCTACGCTTACCGATGATATCAAGCACAGAGACCTTTCCTATCAAACCTTAGATGCAGTTCATTCTTACGAGCATCCGAGAAATCTCAACGCCATTCTCTGTGACGGAAAAGAGCTTGGTAAAATCGGTATAGTTCATCCTGTTGTTTCAAAGAAAATTGATAAGAAAGCTGCCATTGTTTTTGCTGAAATTGATATCAAGGCATTTGCAGCCCTTTCAAATGAAAGCATTTCCTATGAGGAACCTTCAAAGTTCCCTGCAATTGAAATTGACCTTTCCTTTATCAGCGATAAATTTGATCCGATTGCAAAGGCAATCGAGAATGCAAAGAGCGCTCTTGTGAAAAAGGTAGAGGTTGTTGATACCTATTCAGATGAGAACTCAAAATCAATCACAACGAGAATCACATTCTCTCACCCTGAAAAGACACTCACACGTGAAGAGGTTATGGGAATTGTTGACGGCGTTATTGCCGGCCTTGAGGAGAAGGGTATCGCCCTTAAAAAATAATGTTTAAAGAGTGGGATAAAACTGAGGTTTTGCAACACAGTTTTATTCCTCTCTTTTGCTATACGGAGATTGCTATGATTATTAATGTGAATAATATAAATATAAATTATGAGGTGTACGGTGAGGGAAGACCGATTATTCTTCTTCACGGCAACAGTGAAAGCCATAAGGTTTTTGACAAACTCATTGACTGCCTGAAAAGGGATTATAAGGTTTATGCCATAGACAGCAGATGTCACGGAAAAAGTGAAAATGTAAAGTCTATTTCCTATGAGCTTATGGCACAGGATGTGATTTCTTTTATAAAGAAGCTGGATATAGAAAAGCCTGTTCTCTACGGTTTCAGTGACGGTGGTATAGTCGGTCTGCTGATTGCAATTGCAGAGCCGGATATCCTTTCAAAGCTTATAATCAGCGGTGCTAATATCCATCCATCGGGCCTTGGAAATATGAATTTGTTTTTATATAAAATCGGATATCTGTTTTCAAGAAATAAGCTTGTTAAAATGATGATAAGTGAGCCTGATATTACAACGCAGCAGCTGAATTCCATTAAAATACCAACCTATGTTCTGGCAGGGGAGAGGGATATTATAAAGCCTGCCCATACTAAGCTGATTGCGGATAATATTCCGAATAGTACACTTGAAATTATTCCAAATGAAAATCACGGCAGTTATATTGTACACAGTGATAAAATTTATCATATTATAAGTAAATTTATTTAATATATTGACGATTTGCAATGAGGGGGCAAATGTGGTAAACTATATATCAAAATAATTAGTGAGGTGTTAGTATGTTATATTCAGAAATGACGAAGGAAGAACTTTTAAAGGAGCAGAAGGCACTTAAGAAAAGATATGATGCCTTCAAGGCAAGAGGATTAAAGCTTGATATGAGCCGCGGTAAGCCGGGACAGGATCAGCTTGATCTTTCAACAGGTATTTATGATGTAAGAAATTATATTGCTGACGGACTTGATGTTCGTAACTACGGTATGCTCGACGGTATTCCAAGCTGTAAAAAGCTGTTTGCCGATTTGCTTGATGTTGATGCAAAGAATGTGATTATCGGTCCTAACGCAAGTCTTACACTTATGTTTGACTATGTTTGTCAGTGCTATACACACGGTGCAGGCAGCACACCTTGGTGCAAGCTTGACGAGGTTAAATTCCTCTGTCCTGTTCCGGGCTATGACAGACATTTTACAATCTGTGAGCATTTTGGTATTAAGATGATTAATGTTCCTATGAAGGATGACGGACCTGATATGGACGTTATCGAAGAGCTGATTAAGGACGAGAGTGTAAAGGGTATGTTCTGTGTGCCTAAGTATTCAAATCCTCAGGGTATTACCTATAGTGATGAGGTTGTTAAGCGTATCGCTGCTATGAAGCCTGCAGCAGAGGATTTCAGACTGATTTGGGATAATGCTTATTGTATTCACGACCTTGATGATGAGGGTGATGAGCTTCTTAACATCTTTGATGTTCTACCTGAATACGGCAACGAGGATATGGTTATTGAGGTTTGCTCAACTTCAAAGATTACATTTCCGGGTGCAGGTGTATCTGCTCTTATTGCAAGTGAGAATAATCTTAATGCAATCAGAAAGCGCCTGAATGCGCAGACAATCAGCTATGATAAGATGAATCAGCACAGACACGTACAGTTCTTTGGCAATGCGGACGGTGTCCGTGAACATATGAGAAAGCACGCTCAGATTCTTAAGCCTAAGTTTGATATGGTGCTCAATCATCTTGAGAACGAGCTTGGCGGTAAGGGTATCGCAACCTGGTTCAATCCTAAGGGCGGTTATTTCATCAGCCTTGATGTTATGAACGGCTGTGCAAAGAGAACAGGTGAGCTCTGCAAGGAGGCCGGTGTTACACTTACAACAGTAGGCGCAACATATCCTTACGGTATTGACCCTGATGACAGCAATATCCGTATTGCTCCGTCATTTCCTCCTGTTGCTGAGCTTGATATTGCGGCAGAGCTGCTTTGCATCTGCGTTCGTCTTGCTTGCGTGGAAAAGCTTTTAGGATAATGATAAAATGAAACTTGGCGCTTCTACTGCCTGCTTTTATCCGCTTGAAACGGAGCAGGCATTAAAAAATGTATGTGCTTTGGGCTTTGAAAAGGCTGAGGTGTTTATGAATGCTCCTAGTGAGCTTGAGGAGCCGTTTGCTAAGGAGCTTGGAAGGATAGCGGAGAATGGAGGAATTGATATCATATCTGTTCATCCGTTTTCCAGCTTCCTTGAGTCCTCCTGCATCTTTGGTGATTATCAGAGACGCTTTGAGGATTATATCGGACTGTATCAGAAAACCTGCCACGCGGCAGCAGTGCTCGGTGCAAAATTTGTGGTTATTCACGGTGCAGTGGCAATGCCGAAAATACCGATTCCCGATGAAAGATATTTTGAGCGTTTCAGATATCTGATTGAGCTTGGAAAGGCTGAGGGCATTATGGTGTGCCAGGAGAATGTAAACAGGTTCAAAAGTCAGTCGATTGATTTTTGCAGGAAAATGCGTGACGCTCTCGGCAGTGATTATAATATGGTTTTTGATATTAAGCAGACTGTCCGTGCAGGTGAAGATACTTTTACCTTTCTGGAGGCGTTCAAGCATCAGATCAGGCATCTTCATATCAGTGATAACGGTGCAGCAGGTGACTGTCTTCCTCCCGGAAAGGGCACATTCGATTTTAAAAGACTGAAGAATATTATGGACACTGCCGATTATAAAGGCGATGCCGTAATAGAAATCTATTCAGGCAGCTATGATGTTGCAAAAGAGTTAAAGGAAAGCAAGGTTTATTTGGATAAATTATGGCAAAGGTGAGTAACAGGACTAAGGGTATCATATGTATTCTGCTGTCGGCATTGTGCTTCAGCGGAATGAGCAGTTTTATCAATCTGTCCGGTGATGTGCCCATTGCCCAAAAGGTTTTTTTCAGAAATCTTGTTGCTTTATTCATAGCAACCGTTACTTTGCTGAAAAACAGGGAAAGCTTCAAGCCACATAAGGAATGTATAAAGTATCATATTATCAGGTCCGGTGCAGGACTTTTAGGTGTGTTCGGTAATTTCTATGCCACAACAAAAATGGCATCTACTGCCGACGCGGCAATTCTGAATAAGATGAGTCCCTTTTTTACCCTGATCTTTTCAGCAATTTTCTTAAAGGAAAAGGTTAAACCGAAACAGGCTGTTGCAATCGGAATTGCTTTTCTTGGTGCAATGTTTGTAATAAAGCCTACGATGAGCAATGTGGAGCTTTTGCCGTCCGTGTGCGGCTTTATCGGCGGTGTTTGTGCAGGCGGTGCTTATACCTGCGTCCGTCATATGGGAAATAAAGGAGAGAACGGACGGTTCACGGTATTCTTCTTCTCCCTGTTTTCCTGTCTTGTAACTGCTCCGTATCTCATTTTTAATTTTCATCCGATGTCAAAAACACAATGGATTTATCTTATAATGGTGGGTGTGTGTGCAGCAGGCGGACAGTTCAGTATAACAGCGGCCTATACATTTGCACCCAGCAGGGAAATTTCTGTTTACGATTATTCAAATGTAATATTCACGGCAATCAGCGGCTACTTCTTTCTCGGCGGACAGGTGCCTGACTTGTGGTCGTTTGTAGGCTATTTTATTATCTGTATGATGGCTGTGTGGATGTTTATATACAATAAGAGGGAATACAAGCTTAAAAAGTCAATGTAATTACAATATATTGATGTAAAGTAAAGATACTTGCATTTATCTATATATTGTGATATAATATACCTATTAAGGAATAATATGGAGGATTTTCCAATGAGATGTCCATTTTGCGGTTTTGAAGAAAGTAAGGTTATTGATTCACGTCCTACTGATGAGAATGAGCGTATCCGCCGCCGCCGTGAATGTCTGCAGTGCAGCAAGCGCTTTACGACTTATGAGACCATTGAAGATGTACCTATTATTGTTATAAAAAAGGATAAGAGCAGGGAAGTATTTGACAGAAATAAGATTTTAAAGGGTATGCTGCGTGCCTGTGAAAAAAGATCGGTAACCATTTCCGAGCTGGAAACAGCAATCAGTGAGATTGAGGCAACTCTGCAGTCTGCCATTGACCGAGAGGTTACATCCGTCAGAATCGGTGAGCTTATTATGGAAAAGCTTAAGCAGATTGACGAGGTGGCTTATATCCGCTTTGCGTCTGTTTACAAGGAGTTTGATTCTGTTGAGGCTTTCCGTGATGAAATTTCAAAAATGTAAATAATATGTAAAATAAAAGGCTGTTTGCAATTGCTTTGCAGACAGCCTTTTTTCTTGCCTTTTTTATCGCTTTAGTGTATAATCAAATTATCTATGATAAGGAGGCTGCAATGCAATATGAATTACAACCTGAAAACCAATAATTATAAAACTTTTAAGGTGTTTAAAGAAAATGTAATGAGTCCGCGCTCATACTTTATTCCGTTTTCTTCTTTATCTGAATTGGAAAACACTGATATAAGAAATGAGCGTTACAGCTCATCTATGGTGGAATGCCTTAGTGGTGAGTGGAATTTTGCTTATTATAAAAACTGCCTTGATATCCCTGCTGATTTTGATACATCAAAAGTGGAATTTGACAAGGTGTCTGTTCCGTCAACCTGGCAGCATACAGGTTATGAACCGCCGTATTATGTGAATACAAGATATCAGTTCAAGCCGAATCCACCGTACTTTCCTGAGGATTGTCCGGCGGGTGTGTACAGAAGATTCATTACGGTTGATGATGTAAAGCAGAATTTATATATCAGCTTTTTGGGTGTTGCAGGAGCGTTTGACCTTTTCTGCAACGGAAAATTTGTTGGCTACAGTGAGGGCAGCCATAATACTTCCCAGTTTGAGCTTAATGAATTTGTTACCGAAGGCGAAAATGAAATCGTTGTTGTGAACTACAAATGGAGCAATGGTACATATCTTGAAGCACAGGATATGTTCAGATGCAATGGTATTTTCCGTGATGTCCTTCTTTACAAAACAGGTAATAACTCCATTTATGATTTTGAAGCAAAGACAACTTATCTCAAGGATAAAGAATATAAGCTTGAAATTATACCTGCATTGAAGATTACTGAGGATTGTCAGCTTACAGCATTTATTTATGATGACGGTAAGCTCCTTAGTTCAAAATCAATCAATGTTACACCAAGCGAAATAGATAAAATCACATTTGATTCTTTACAGGTTAATGAATGGTCTGCTGAGATGCCGTATCTTTATGACCTCATCATCACACTTTCTATCGGTGAGGATATCCTTGAGGTTGTTAAGAAACATATCGGATTTAAGCATATTGAAATAAAAGGAAATGTATTCTATTTCAACAATCAGCATATCAAGCTTCTTGGTGTAAACCACCACGATACGAATCCGAAAACAGGATATGTGATGAGCATTGAGGATATGGAGCTCGATGTCAGAACGATTAAAAATTATAATGGTAACTGTGTAAGAACCTCACATTATCCGCCTGATCCAGCTTTCCTTGATTTTTGTGATGAATATGGTATCTACGTTGTAGATGAGGCTGATATTGAAACACACGGCTGTGAAACAGAGCTCCACAAACGTGGTGCGTGCTCACATAACCCTGAATGGAGAGAGCATTACTGGGACAGAATTTACCGTATGTTTGCACGTGATAAGAATCACGCATCTGTTACAATGTGGTCACTCGGTAATGAGTCACACGGCTATCTGAATCAGGACTACTGCTATGATGAACTGAAAAAGCTTACAGCGATTCCTATCCACTATGAGGCTGTCTGCAGAACAAAACGCTGGGCTTATGATGTTGTTTCTCAGATGTATACCCATCCTGCAAGATGTGAAAAAATTGCAGCAGGTCACGGATTACCGGGTAAGTATTATAAGAAACCGTTCTATCTTTGCGAATATGCTCATGCAATGGGTGTTGGTGCAGGTGAGCTTGAAAGATATGTAAAGTGTTTTTACAGTGCAGACAATATGCTTGGTGGCTGTATATGGGAATTTGTGGACCACGCAATTTACCATGAGGACGGCATATATGAATACACCTACGGCGGTGATCACGGAGAGCTGAAACACGACAGCAACTTCTGCGTTGACGGTCTTTTCTATCCTGACAGAACACCGCATTCAGGTGCATATCAGATGAAAAACTGCTACCGTCCCATAAGAGCAGAGAAAAATGGTGTGACAAGCTATTCCTTCTTCAGCCACAGATATTTTGAAAATGCAAAGTTTAACGTAAAGTATACTGTTCTTGAAAACGGATTGCCGATATCTGAGGGCGATTTTGACCTTGATATCAGACCTCAGACAGCTGCAAAGATTAATATTGATAAATTTGAATATAACAAAAAGAAGAATACGGTTGTTCGTTTTGAATATTTCGACGGTGACAGCAATGTTGCAAGTGAAGAGATTGTTCTTTCAAAGGGAGAAATTTCTGTTGATATTAAAAAGTCAGCTGCTCCGAAGGTTCAGGAAAGTGAAAAGCGTCTGTTCCTTACGCTTGAAAACGGCAGTATGATTTTTAACAGGGAAACCGGCTTTATTGATTCCTATACCTATAAAGGTAAAGAATTCATTAATCAGGTTCCTTCAAGTGATTTCAAGGGCTTGGGTATGCAGTTCTACAGAGCTCCGCTTGATAATGATATGTATGTAAGTAAGTTCTGGAATAAGTACAGACTCGATGCACAGTCAACCTTTGTAAGCAATTGCAGATATCAGGTGAAGGACGACTGTGTTGAAATCACAAGCAGAATAACAGTCAAGACGCCTATTCGGTTCAAGGTAGCCACAGTTGATTCCAAGCTGAGTGTCTACAGTGACGGAACAATTAAGGCAGATTATAACTGCACAAGAGCAGGTGCTGTTAAGTTTGTTCCTCGTTTCGGTGTTCAGCTTGAAATGCCTAAGGAATTTAAAAATGTCAAGTATTTCGGCTTAGGCCCGTATGTAAATCTTCCTGATTTTAAGGAGCACGCACTCACAGGCATTTACGAAACGACAGTTGAGGATATGCACGAGGATTATATCAAGCCTCAGGAAAGTGCAACAAGATGTGAAACACGTTTTGCCGAGATAACAAATAATAACGGAACAGGTCTTCGCTTTGAGGCGGTAAATAAGCCGTTTGTTTTCTCTGCTAATCCGTTTACACCTCAGGACTGTGCAAAGGCAATGCACAGAGAGGACTTAACATATAACACAACCTGTATTAATCTTGATTCCGATGTTCTCGGTGCAGGTTCAAATTCCTGCGGTCCTACTCCGTCACCGGAATACCATGTGGGTTCACTGACAGGCAAGGCAATTTCCTTTGTAATCAAGCCTGTTGACGGTGAGTAAAATGTACAGAATCGGTACAGATATTGTTAAGATTTCCAGAATAGAAAAAAGTATAAAAAGCAATGCCTTTTTGCATAGTGTCTTTACCGATAAGGAAAGAGAATACTGCAAAAGGGCGGAAAGCTTTGCAGGTATATTCGCTGTCAAGGAGGCTTATTTTAAGGCTGTCGGTACAGGTATCAATAAGCCTCTTACCGATATTGAGGTGCTCCATAATGATATGGGAAAGCCGTATATTAACGGTGTTGAAAACTGTGATGTATCCATTTCACACGACGGTGAATATGCAATTTCTGCGGTTATAATTTGGTGATAATATGAGAATTTTAACAGCAAAACAAATTAAGCAGGTTGAGGAAAGAGCCTTCAGCGGTGATTTTACCGAAGAGGGTCTTATGCTCAGTGCCGGTACAGCCTGTTATAATAGGATACTGAAATATTATGGAGACAGTATACAAAGTAAAAAGATTGCAGTGTTCTGCGGTAACGGTAAAAATGCAGGTGACGGCTTTGTTATTGCCGATTTGCTGGTGAAAAGCGGTGTGGATGCCTGCATTGTTCTTGCGGATAATCCACCATATCTCCCTGAGCCGAAGCTCTATTTTGATCAGGCTGTGGCAGATGGGGTAAAGGATTATTATTTTGCGGAGTATACGTTTGATTGTGATATTATAGTTGACTGTATTTTTGGTATCGGCTTTCACGGTGAACCAAAAGCACCCTTTGGTGAGATCTTTGATGCTGTTAATCATTCCGGTGCTGAGGTGATCAGCATTGATACGCCAAGCGGTACGGATGCCACAACAGGTGAGGTAATCCATGCTGTACGTGCAGACCTTACCATTGCCATTTCGACGCTTAAGTTTGCTCACGTTCTCCCTCCTGCAAATGCATATTGCGGCAAGGTTGTGACCGTGAATATAGGAATACCTGAAAGCTGTTATGACAATAACTACGCAAAAACAATCACAAAGGCTGACGTAAAAAAGAAATTTATTAAACGTGATAAGAATTTCCACAAGGGCAGCTTCGGTCATCAGCTTAATATTTGCGGTTCGTATCTGATGCCGGGTGCAGCTGTAATCTGTGCCAAAGCAGCACTCAAAACAGGCGTGGGACTTTTGAAATGTGTGTTCCCAAAATCCCTTTATCCTGTTATGACTGCACATATGATTCAGCCTGTTTTCAAGCCGATTTGTGAAAATGAGCAGAAAACAATTTCAATCGGTGCAATGAATGATATTTTTGAAGAATTAAAATGGGCAGACAGTGTGGCAATCGGCTGCGGTATCGGTAATAATGATGATACACAGGTGATCGTCGGTCAGGTTGTAAAATCCAGTGAAGTGCCTGTTGTTCTGGATGCGGATGGCATAAATGCGGTAGCTCCCTTCATAGATATTATTAAGGATAAAAAAGCACCGCTGGTAGTTACGCCACACCCTGCTGAAATGGCAAGGCTTATCGGTGAGAGCACCGATTATGTTCAGAATCACAGAATAGATGTGGCAAAGGCCTTTGCAGCAGAAAATGATGTAATTGTTGTTCTTAAGGGCGCAAATACCGTTGTGACTGACGGCAAAGCAGTTTTTGTGAATATGAACGGCAATGCAGGTATGGCAATGGGCGGCACAGGTGATATGCTGACAGGCATGATAGGCTCATTTATTGCACAGGGTATTGAGCCTCTGGAGGCTGCAAAATCAGCTGTATTTATTCACGGTTTTTGCGGTGATATTACTGCTCAGGAGCTGTCACAGCGTGGAATGACTGTTGAGGATATGCTGTCACTTATGGGTGCTTTGATGTCTGAATTTGAGGCTTGAATTAGCCGTTAGGACTGATTTTGGTGAAAAAAACTGCACCTATTGTACTGATGATTTTAATGCTATTTCTTTCCGCCTGTAAGGTGAAAGATTATACCCCTGAAATTCCTTTGGCATTTGAAAATAATGCAAAGGTAACTTCAGGGGATTTTTCGTATGATTGCAAAATTTGTAAAAATGAGGATTCCGTTACAGTGACAGTGGACTCAACAGCGGCCAAGGGAATGTCTATGTCCTATAACGGAAAGGATATCAGCTTTTCATTCGCCGATTTTTCCTACGATATAAACGGTAAAAATTTTGAAAAGCGAAACGCGGCAATCGTGATTTACGAGGTTTTTGATTACATAAATTCCACAGAACAGCTGAATGCAAAAAAGATTGAAGGCGGTTTTAAGTATGAGGGCAGAATTTCCTTAGGTGATTTTATTCTGATTCAGAATGACGATAACAGCTTTAAAAGTCTGACGATGCGCAATATAGATTATAAAATTGAATTTATTAATTAAAAATAAAACACTCTGAAACTTCAGAAAATTTCAGAGTGTTTTTTCTTATACTACTGAGCAAGTGTATTTACAAATTCAATTGTGCCTTCTTTTAAAGATTCCATATCATTTCCGCAATGGTAGGAAATCTGATAAATGGTGTTGCCATTGGCATAGAATATAAAGCTTGCATAACCGATTTCAGGCTCACCCATATAGGCAATTACGACGTCCATTCCGTTTACGGTAACGACCTCGCCTGTACTGTTTTCATCACCTGTTCCCCAGAAACCTGCAGCCTCTTCATCAGGGATATCCTGAATAATGCTCATAGATATGCTGTTGTTACTTCCGTCTGAGAAATCAAACATTCCTGAAGTGTATTGAGGAATAAAGCCGAGTGTGTTCACGATTTCATATTTGCCATTTAATAATTCGGCAGGGATAACAACGTCCTTGAAGCCCTTATCATTAAGCACTTTTACGATGTTGTTATCGGTATCACTCAGCTTTTCAGCCCTTCTCTGAGCCTTTGTGAAATCAAGTGTAAATGAATCATCAGATTCCTGTATGCTTACAATACCATTCTTATCATTTGCCATACGGACAATGGCTGCAGTTGCAGTAGTAGCACCTATAGCACATACGATTGCAGCGATAATTGCAACTATCTTTTTACTCATTTTGATTCTTTTATGATTTTCAGTATTTTTTGACATAGCGACCATCCTTTCCACTAATTCATTGTCAGGCTCTATGCCGTCGAAATACTTCTTTATTTCATTGTCAAGCATTGTAGCCCTCCTTTTCCAAAATAGTTTTAAGCTTGCCCCTTGACCTTGATAGTGAAGTACGCACCGCGTTATCATTCATTTCCATCATATCAGCAATCTCCTTTGTTGAATATCCCTCATAGTAATAAAGATATATGATTGTTCTGCAATTGGGAGGGAGCTGTTTTATGGCAAAGTCAAGATCAGCCTTTTCATCTTCCTGATACTGCATATCCTCACTGAGTGCTTCAGTTCGTTTATTCCACGCCTGTGTAAGAAAGCTTTTGGTACAATTTAAAGTTACCTTTATAAACCATGCTTTTTCGTGATTTTCATCATTGAAGCGAGGCTTTTTTCTTATGTAGCGCAGAAATACATTCTGATATATATCATCACTGTCAGCTTTATCTGCTGTCATGGAATATGCAATTCTATATACAGTCGAAGAGTATTTTCTGATTATATCCTCTTCATTATGATTCGTCGACGATTTTTTTATCATTGATTTACCTCCTTTCATCAATAAAACCTGACAAGTCCTGAAAATGTTACATGAATTTTAAAAAAATAAAATCCGGTGAACCTGAATGTTCAAATTCACCGGATTTATTTTATCTTCAGATGTATTATTATTTATTTTCTATACGTGCACTGATTTCATCAGCAATTTTTTTCAGGGTGCTTTTCGTTGTTAAGCCTATGGAAATGGTTACGATTTTGCCGTCCTTCAGTGTGAGTATAATCTGTGACTGACGGTCAACGAAGTTTTTAACAAGGCTTGCCTTATCGTCCTTCTTGGTTTCCACACTTGCTATATTATCATAGGCGAAAATATTTTCTCCGTCAATGCCTGTGAATTCCATTTCATCATCCAGGAATTTTACACCGTGTGATAAAACCTCTTTTGTAACAAGTATGGCTATGATTAATGCCACTGCAACACCTGCGGTGAAAATAATAACAGTTGTTCTCGGATTCTGAATTAATCTTTTGATTGCAAAAATCAGATAACCGATTACTGCAATATCAAGTATTCCCACAACTGCAAGCTGAATTGGTGAAAGTATTCTCATAAATTTATTGTTCATAAATATTTTCTCTCCTTGTAATCGCTTAATAGCTTTATATTTTCTGCCTGAAATACCCTGCCGTCAAGGTAGCTCAGTATGTTTTCATTTTCAAAGCTGAATTTCAGCTTGTAGCTGTAAAGTGCCTGCCTGTACCTGCCCTTGTCGATTCCGTATTTTCCGTCGCCGTAAAGGGGATGACCAATATGTGCAAGGTGTGCACGTATCTGGTGTGTGCGTCCTGTCAGCAGTCTGATTTCCAGCAGGGAAGCATCGTTATAGTAATCCAGCACAGTATATCCTGTTATGATTTTTTTTGAACCCTGCACCTGATTATCTGTTACGGTTACTGTGTTCTTTTTTTCATTTTTTGTGAGGTAAGCCGTAAGTGTTTCGCTTTTCTTCGGCATTTCTCCGTGAACAACAGTGAGGTAGTATTTCTCAATTTCACGGCTTTTGATGCTTTCGTTAACCGCTTTTAAAGCCTGTGCATTCTTTGCACCGATAACGATTCCGCCTGTATTTCTGTCAATCCTGTTGGCAAGTGACGGTGTGAAGGAGGAATCCTCAGGTGACCATTCGCCCTTTTCGTAAAGATATCTTTTCAGCCTGGCAACAAGGTTGTCAATGTAATCCTTGCCGTCAGGGTGGCAGAGTATACCAACCTTTTTGTTGAGCAGAATTAGATTTTCATCTTCATAGATTATGTTAAGGTCTGTGGATGCCCTGAGAAAATCATAATGCTTTTCTTTAACGTGCAGAACATCATCATTGAGGTATAAATCAAGAACATCACCCTCACCCAGTATCTGCTCGGCAGAGCTTCTTTTTCTGTTTATTTTAATATTCTTTTTTCGTATCTCTTTGAACATTAAGGATTTCGGCAGTCTGTCAAAGGTTTTTGATAGAAACCTGTCAAGCCGCTGACCTGAATCCTTGCTGCTGATGGTTATACTTTTCATATATCAGTTGTTATTCTTGTTTTTCTTTTCTTCTTCAAGCTCCTGAATTTCCTTGTAGAAGATATTTGCTTTAACATATACCTGGATGAAATCCTTGATTACCTCAGCCAGCTCGCCTTTTTTGTAAGGATTCATCAGTATACGTTCATCATCATCAATAACGAGCGGCCCTTTTTCGTAATCGTTAAAGGTCGGCATAAGTGAATAATTTGTTTTTGTTTTTACAATGGATAAAAGGGTAAGGTCTGCTGTTGCATTGACAAATCCCTTTTTCTTTGTGTATTTCTCAATGGTTGAGAGCGGTGATGCATCATTATGTTTTTTGGTATAGCAGTAGGAAATAACCTCTTCAATAAAGCTTTCAATCTGCTTGTCCGAGTATGGTGCTTTTAAAAGCACAACCTTGTCAATATCTGCAATACCGTATGTATCACTTTCACCGCAGGGGATACCAATCATATTTTCATCCTTGTCCACATATACGGATATAGTGTAAAATTCCTTTTCCATAAAACACCTCTGATAATATTTATCTTAATTATAACCTATATAATTGAAAATTACAACAGTATATGCTACAATCATATGTGGTGATTTTATGAAAAAAGTGTTAATAACAGGCGGTGCAACAGGGATAGGTAAGGCTGCGGCACTGCTTTTTAAAGAAAAAGGTTATGATGTGTTTATAACCTATAATCATACAAAACCTGATTATGACGGCATTACTGCAGTGAAATGCAATCTCGCAAGCTGTGACGAGATTGAAACTCTTTTTGACTGTGTTGATGATGTAGACGTACTTGTCAATAATGCAGGTGTAAGCCTTGTAAAAATGATTAATGATACCACTGAAGAGGAATATGATATTGTCAGTGATGTGAATGCAAAATCCTATTTTTTCTGCTCAAAGCAGGCAGTTAAGTCAATGATAAAAAAGCATAGGGGAGCAATCATCAATGTGTCCTCAATGTGGGGACAGCTTGGTGCTTCCTGCGAGGTAGCGTATTCAATGAGCAAGGCTGCGGTTATCGGACTTACCAAAGCACTTGCACAGGAGCTTGCTCCAAGCGGTATAACCGTTAACTGCGTATCTCCCGGAATTATTGATACGCGTATGAACAGTCAGTTCGATAAGACTGAGCTGGAAAATGAAGTGCCTGTCGGCAGGCTCGGTACACCTGATGAGGTGGCAAAGGCAATCCTGTTTTTTGCTGAAAATGATTATGTTACAGGGCAGGTGCTTGGTGTAAACGGCGGTATAGTATAATTAAAACATTTTATATCTTTGGACGGTGAACTTCTTTCAGTAATAGAAAGAAGTTTATTTTTATGCAGTTAACAGTTTTTTTATTGCATTTTAAATCTTTTGTGGTATCATAAGAATGGGCAGAATCAGTGCTCTTTACTGTCGGATATAATTGCGGACAATTCGGCAGTGAAATTTTCAGCTATGGAGACTACTATGAAAAAAATGACAAGAAAAACCAAAATAATATGCACATTGGGTCCTGCAACAGATAATCCGGATGTGCTTGAAAAAATGATGCTTGCAGGTCTTGATGTGGCAAGATTTAATTTCAGTCACGGTTCGTATGAGGACCATACCAAAAGACTTGAAGAGCTGGTGGCACTCAGGGATAAGCTTTCAATGCCTATTGCTACTTTGCTTGATACAAAAGGGCCTGAAATCCGTCTCGGTGATTTTGAAAATCCTGACGGCGTGGAAATCAAGGCAGGGGACAAGTATGTTCTCACCACTAAGGAATGTCTGGGAAATAGTGAAAGATGCTATATCAACTATGACGGACTTGCAGGCGATGTGAAAAAAGGTACAACGATACTGATTAATGACGGTCTTATTTCAATGACGGTTGACGGTGTAAGTGGTTCGGATATCAGCTGCACTGTTGTTGACGGCGGACTCCTTACCAATCATAAAGGCGTAAATGTTCCCGGTGTTGAGCTTAAAATGCCTTACCTTTCAGCAAGAGATATGGCTGATTTGCAGTATGGTAAGGAACATGATTTCGATTTTGTTGCTGCATCCTTTGTACGCAGTGCAACCGATATTACTATTCTTCGCAACTATACTGAGGCTATCGGCTGGAAGAATGTAAAAATTATTGCGAAGATTGAAAATGCACAGGGCGTAGATAATATTGATGATATTATTGCAGTGTCCGACGGTATTATGGTAGCACGCGGTGATATGGGTGTTGAAATCCATTTTGAGCGTATACCTTCTATTCAGAAGATGATTATTAAAAAGGTCTACGAGGCAGGTAAAATTGTTGTTACTGCCACACAGATGCTTGAATCCATGATTAATAATCCGCGTCCTACAAGAGCAGAAATTACAGACGTTGCCAATGCAATCTACGACGGCACAAGTGCCATTATGCTTTCAGGCGAATCTGCTGTGGGCAAGCACCCTGTTGAGGCCGTTGAAACAATGGCGACGATTGCGGTAACAACCGAGCAGGATATTGACTATATCAAACGCTTTAATAAGTTTTACCCACAGAGCGGTGCAAAGGACATTACATCGGCAATCAGTCACGCTACGGTTACCACTGCCCATGATCTGAATGCATCTGCAATTATTACGGTTACGAAGAGCGGTACAACTGCACGTATGATTTCAAAGTTCAGACCGTTTATTAATATTGTCGGTGCAACGATTGATGATAAGGTATGGCGTCAGCTTAATCTGAGCTGGGGCGTTACACCTGTAAAATGTGATCTTAAGAATAATACGGATGCGCTTTTTGACCATGCTGTTGAGGTTTCGGAAAAGGCAGGCATTATTAAAAAGGGCGAAACGGTTGTTATCACAGCAGGTATTCCGCTGGGTATTTCAGGTACTACGAATATGCTGAAGGTACAAGAGGTTAATGTATAATATAAAATTTTTGAAATATAATGACAGTGAATATGCAAAGGTCAAGGCTATACGTACTGCTGTTTTCACAAAGGAACAGGGTGCAGATGCCGAATGTGAGTTTGACGGCTATGAAAACAGTGCTGATTTCCTTTTGCTGTATGATGGCGGACAAGCGGTTGCAACATCACGTGTTATTAAAAATGAAAAAGGATATAAAATCGGCAGAATTGCCGTTTTAAAGGAATACAGAGGAAAAGGCTACGGTGCAGTAATTGTACGTGCCGTAACAGAAAAGGCTTTTGAAAGCGGTGCTGATAAGGTATATGTTGATGCACAGAATCATGCTGTGCCTTTTTATGAGAAACTTGGTTTTACTGTAATCGGTGAAGAACTGATTGACAGGGGACTTGTGCACACTCCGATGATGATTGAAAAGGAAAAATATTATGGCAGCTAAAAAAAATAACAAAGGCTACACAGCCGTAATCATCGTTCTTGTAATTGTGCTTGCTGCGGTTGCAGGATTTTCTGGTTACAGTTATGTACAGAATGATGTAAATGGCAACAGAAACAGAAAATCGGAAAATACAATCTACATTTCCGATTCTTCGTCTCAGTATGATGTGGGACAAAAGCTTTTGGCAGGGGAAATCATTAACAGTGATACCATTTGGGACTACTGGATGAATAAGCATTATCCTGATTTTAAATATCCTGCCGGTGAATATTATCTGAATTCCTCAATGAGCTATGAGGAAATCGCAAAAGCACTGGAGACTCCGGATATTTCCCACAAGACAATATCTGTATGTATACCTGAGGGCTATGACATTTTTGATATTGCAACAGCTCTGGAAGAGAATGGCATCTGCTCAGGTCAGGATTTTCTTAACGCCTGCAAGACGAAAGAAAATTATGATTACTCCTTTATCAGTGAAATCCCTGACAGTGATACAATTGCTTATCCTTTAGAGGGCTTTCTGTTCCCTGCAACCTACGATATGGAGGAGAACACAGATGCTGCTGAGGTTGTTAATCAGATGCTCAGAGCTTTTGCCGACCGCATATCCGAGAATTGGAGGGCCTATTGCAGCGAAAATGATATGTCTCTCTATGAGCTTGTTACCCTTGCATCTGTTGTTGAGAAGGAGACTTTGGGTGAGGGTGTAGCGGAAAATATTTCATCTGTATTTATAAACAGACTAAACAAAGGACAGCAGCTCCAGTCCGATGTTACAATTGATTATGGAAATGCACTGCGTTCAAACGGCTTTGATGATAATGTTGTGACATCCTATAACACTTGTAAGTGTGCGGCACTGCCAAGCGGTCCGATTTGCAATCCTGGTGTGGCAAATATTAATGCCGTTGTGAATCATAATGATTCGGATTATTTTTATTTCTTCTCCTATAACAATGGTGCAGATTTCTTCTTTACCGACAGTTATGAGGCGTTTTCTTCAAAGTGGGAGGAATTAAAGCACACCAATACAAATTGACTTGCTATTACTTTCAGCTTGATGATCAACATTGATTTGAATATGGGTTAGGAGAATAATATGAAATCAAAAAGAAATGGAAAGATTGAGCTTCTTCGGTTTTTCTTCTGTATGTCCGTTTTATTGTTCCATATCGGAAAGGATGCCTTTGGCAGCAATGTTTTTATAAATGATTATCTTACGGTATTTGCAAGAGGCAGATCGGGTGTGGAATTCTTTTTCCTTGTTTCAGGCTTCCTCGCTGCGAAAAGTGCAAGTAAAATCAGACTGAACGGAGATACGATAGGACGTAACTCATTTAATTTTATCCTGAAAAAGATAAATTCAATTCTTCCTTACCATATTTTTGCTGTTATGGTTACCGTTGTTCTGTTCTTTATCTACGGAAATAATTTTGTGATGGATATCGTAAAGCGTTTACCGAGTGCGTTTTTGCTGCAGCGGACAGGAATGTGTGACCGTGACTTCATCACGGTGGAATGGTACATCTGCTCAATGCTTTTAGCACTTGCAATTATTTTTCCGCTGCTGCTGAAAAACTTTGATTTAACAACGCTGGTGATTGCACCTGTTGCCTCATCCTTAATGATTGGTTACCTTAAGAAAACATATGGTGCAATGCCTGTCAGCGATGAATTTGCAACCTTTACATATTCCTGCAATATACGTGCTGTTGCAGTGATTCTTCTTGGCTGCTTCTGCTTTGCAATCAGTGAAAAAATAAGGGAGGCAGAGCTGTCAAGGCTAAAGGAAATCCTTTTGATAATCATTGAAAACGGCTGCTGGCTTGTTTCAATGTACTTTATGTTCTCCGGATTTCACACCAGTTATGATTCCTATGTAATCTATTTTATGGCGCTGGGAATCACACTGACCTTCAGCAGAGATTTTGACTGTAAGATTTATAATAATAAGTTTGTTTATTTCTTAGGTGCGTTCAGCCTTCCGCTTTACCTCTGCCAGAATATTGCAAGGAGTATTGTAGGATATGAGCTGGACTCATTAACAGGATATACAAGAATTGCGGTTACGGTTTCTCTTGCCGTAATCATAAGTCTTATAGCTTATATCCTATGGAACGCGATTAAAAAGCTCCGTTTAAAAAGAGCGGTGTCAAAATAATACTTGACAAATGCTTTTGGGTGTGTTAATATATTGCCACAACAAAGAAGAACGCAGCCGTTCTCCCCATCAGCGTATCAGTTAAATGGGCAATAGTTATTTTGTTTAATTATTGAAGTGCGGGCGTTTTGCGTTCGCACTTTATTTGTTATTATTATTTAAGAGGTGTTTTTTATCAGCAAGGAAGCTCAGCAAATTAATGGTGAAATCAGGGACAAGGAATTACGTGTAATTTCTGCTGACGGTGAGCAGCTTGGCATTATGAGCTCTAAAGAGGCGCTCAGAATCGCTGAGGATAATGATCTTGATTTAGTTAAGATTGCTCCGCAGGCTAAGCCGCCTGTATGCAAGATTATGGACTATTCAAAATATCGTTATGAGCAGTCAAAGCGTGAGAAGGAAAACCGTAAAAATCAGAAGCAGATTGAGATGAAGGAAATTCGTCTTTCTGTTACCATTGATGTCGGCGATTTCAACACTAAGGTTAATCAGGCGAAAAAATTTCTTGCAGCAGGTCATAAGCTCAAGGTATCTATCCGTCTTAAGGGCAGAATGATGGCTCATTCAGAGCTTGGCGTTGAGAATATGAAGCGCTTTGCCGCAGCAGTTGAGGAAGAGGCAAATGTTGATAAGGCACCTAAGCTTGAGGGCAGACAGATACTTATGTTCCTGTCACCTAAGCAAGGTAAGTAATTAATTTATACGGAGGAATCATTATGCCAAAGATTAAGACACACAGTGGCGCTAAAAAGCGTTTTAAGACAACAAAGAGCGGCAAGGTTAAGCGTGCTCATGCTTATACCTCACACATTCTTACTAAGAAGTCAACTAAGCGTAAGAGAAATCTTCGCAAGACTGCAGTTGCTGATGTTACAAACCAGAAGCAGTGCAAGAGACTTGTTCCTTATAAATAAGAATAATTCGCTTATATAAAATAGGCTAAACTATAAACTCGGAGGTATATCAAAATGGCAAGAATTAAGGGTGCTATGGCAACTCGTAAGAGAAGAAAGAAAGTATTAAAAGCAGCTAAAGGTTATTACGGCGGAAAGCATCGTCTTTTCAAAACAGCTAAGCAGGCTGTAATGAAGAGCGGTCAGTATGCATACATCGGCAGAAAGCAGAAGAAGAGAGATTTCAGAAGAATCTGGATTACTCGTATCTCAGCTGCCTGCAAGCTCAATGGTACAAACTATTCAACATTTATGAATGGTCTTAAGAAGGCAGGTATTGATCTTAACAGAAAGATGCTTTCTGAAATCGCTATTTCAGATCCTGCTGCATTCACAACACTTGTTGAGACTGCAAAGGCTGCATTATAATTTACAGCATAAATTAAACAGGACTTGTTCGCATTTGAACAAGTCCTGTTATTTTTTATCACTGATTCCCAATATGTAGTCTGAGCTTACATCATAAAATTCACACAGCTTGATTAAGTATTCAATAGGCAGATTGCGTTTGCCATTCTCGTACATACCATATGCCTGACCGGATGTTTGAAGATAATTGGCAATATCCTCCTGACGCAGGTCATTATCTGTTCTTAAATCAAAAAGCCTTTTTCTGTAATCCATAATATCACTGGAAAATATTATAAAACGAATTGTTTTATAAAGCCTTGATATCAAACAATTTGTTTGATATAATGAAACTATGCTACATATAAATTAGAATATAATTAATAAAATAAATTTAAGGATGTGCGTTTATGAAAAGATTTTTAAGTTTGTTATTAGCGGCGGTTATGCTTGTGTGTGCATCATTCGGTACCTGTATGAGCGCCTATGCCGGAAACATTTTCGGTATTGATGTTTCAGAGCATAACGGTGTTGTGGATTTTGTTGATGTAAAAAATGATAACAAGGAATTTGTTATGATCAGGCTTGGCTATATTTCAGGCGGCAAATGGATGGTTGATGAAAAATTCTGGACCAATGTTGAGAATGCTTATAAGGCAAAAATGGATTTTGGTGTTTATTTTTACAGCTATGCGTGGGATACGAATGAAGCAAAGGCAGAGGCAAATTTTGTAATTGATACGCTTTCAAAGCTGATTGATAAGGGCTATGGTGAGTATTTCACATTGCCTGTTGCGTATGACCTTGAGGATAAAATCATCTCAGACCATTTCCAGTCAGCTAAGGATAAGGGCAAGGCACAGATTACCAATAATATGGTTACCTTCTGCGATGCCATAAAGAATGCTGGCTATGTGCCTATGGTTTATGCAAATCTGAACTGGTTTACAAATTATATTAATCTGAACACTGCCGTTTCAAAAAACTATAAGCTGTGGTATGCATATTGGCAGGAAGGTACACCTGATTTTTCAAAGCAGATTACAATCGGTAATACAGGTGTGAAAGCGGATATGTGGCAGTATATTGACGGCGAAAGTGAAGATGATAATTTTGATAAGAATATAGCTTATAATTCAGATGATCTTGTTAAACCTCTTCCTGCTTTGACAAAGACATCTGCATCACTCTCACTCACATCCACATATTATACAGGCTCAGTCAAAACCCCTGCCGTTACCGTTAAAAATGGTTTTGGAAAAGACCTCGTTAAAGGTACGGATTATGATGTTATCTATGATAACGGCAGAATCAACGTTGGCAGATATGCGGTTAAAATTACATACAAGGGTATTTATAAAGGCTCACAGACACTGTATTTCAATATTATTCCTAAGGGCGTAAGCGGTATTACGAGTGTTGCTTCCAGGCCGGAGGGCTTTGTCGTTCAGTGGGCAAAGCAGACAACACAAACAACAGGCTATGAGGTTCAGTACAGTACAAACAGTAATATGTCAGGTGCGAAAACGATCGTTATGCCGAAGCCGGATTATTATGCAAAGACTGTAACAGGTCTCGGTGCCAATAAGACATATTACGTGCGTGTCAGAACTTATAAGGTGACAAAATTCAACGGAGCAGATTATAAGGTTTACTCTCCTTATTGTGCAGTAAAGTCTGTTAAAACCTCAGCCTACAGAACTGCCACAGCAACTTTGAATGTCACAGCTACCTATTATAACGGCAGTGTAAAAACGCCCGGCGTTACCGTAAAGGATAAAAGCAGCGGAAAAGTACTCAGGAACGGAACCGACTATACAGTAAGCTATGCTTCAGGAAGAAAGTATGTAGGCAGATATGCCGTAAAGGTAACCTACAAGGGCAACTACAGAGGCAGTCAGACCCTTTATTTCAATATTATTCCGCGAGGTGTTTCAAAGATAAACAGTGTAACATCACGAAGCAGGGGCTTTGTGGTAAACTGGACAAAGCAGAGAACACAGACAACAGGCTATCAGATCCAGTATAGTACGAATAAGAATATGTCAGGTGCAAAGACAATCACAATGCCGAAGAATACGTACTATGCAAAGAAAGTAACAGGACTCAGGGGAAATACAAGATACTATGTAAGAATCAGAACCTACAAGGTGACAAAGTTCAATGGTAAGAACTACAACATTTATTCCCCTTGGTGTGCAACAAAGTATGTAACAACGAAAAGATAAATACTGCAGAATATGAAAACAGCCGTAACGTTCAAAGTTACGGCTGTTTTTTAAAATATTGAATTCATAAGGTTTTCATAAATTTCAGCAGGATTCTGCAGGAATTTTTCTTTGATAACCACTGCCTGTGCCTCTGTCGGAACATAAAGTGTAAGTACCATAAAATCACTGTCAATATCACTGACGTGAAGTGTTACCTTATAACCTTTATCGGTTTCATCAATGCTGACCTTATTTTCTTTTTTATTGATTTCAACGCTGGCCAGCTTGCAAACCATTTCAATGCTTTTTTCGCGAATGGTAATCGGCAAATCATTTTCAACGATATCAACAAGGATTCTGCAGTCCGCAGTTATGGAAAGCGTTGAATCCTCATTTTCAATTATATGACCTTTTTTTATCATTTTTGAAATCGCATTTGAAACCTCGAAATAATTGGCAATTTTACCTGTAACAAGTGCATCAATTATATTTTGTGCAGTTATTTTTTTCTGACAATTGGCAAGAATATAACAGACGATTATTGTTATTGATGAGCTTGAACGAAGTCCGCCGTCCTCAACACCGGCAGTAAATGCGTCAAATTGTAATGCAGGATTGAATTCTTTATCCAATTTATCCACCACCTTTGATTAAAAAGTATAACATATCTTTGAGCATCTTGCAATCAAATATTATTTGTGTTATAAATAATATATAAATATATATTATTAAGATTTTTAAAGATTTAAGGAGATTATTAAAATGACTGAAATTACAAAAGATACAATTATCGGTGATATTCTTGACATCTGTCCGGACGCAGCGCCTCTCTTTCTTGAGATTGGTATGCATTGTCTCGGTTGTCCTGCTTCACGTGGTGAAACGGTTGAGCAGGCTTGTCTGGTTCACGGCACGGATGCTGATGAGCTTGTAAAAAAATTAAATAATTTTATGGCTGAGTAATGCAGAAACTTTCAAAAAGGCTTAATGCCGTTGCGTCTTTGGTTAAACCCAGTTCTGAAATTGCGGACGTTGGGACCGATCATGGGTATATTCCTGTATTCCTGTGCGAAAGCGGTATAATAAAGAGTGCAGTGGCATCTGATATTAATGAAGGTCCTTTATCCTCCTGTGAAGCGCTTGTTAAGCAGGAGGGTCTTGAAGAAAGAATAAGTATACGCCTTTCAAACGGACTTGATGAATTATGCAGCGATGAATTTGATACGGTAATTATTGCAGGAATGGGAGGGGAGCTTATTGCAGATATACTTTCAAGATGTGATTATATCAGCAGTAAGCATATTATTTTAAACCCTATGACGCACCCTGAGCTTGCTCGAAAATTTCTGTATGATAATGGCTTTGAAATTGTGAATGATTTTATAGTTAAGGACGGACATCATTATTATTCAGTATTTGATGCGGTTTATACAGGTGAGATGATTCCTAAAACAAGAGTTGATTATTTTCTCGGAAATATAAAGGATTATTCACATAAGGAATACCTTATTCATCTGCTGAACTATCTGAAAAATAAGTCGAAATCAGGCGGAAATTATTCAGACGTTATTGCTGCAGTGGAGGAACGACTATGACGACAGTTAAAAATATATATGATTACATAAATTCCATTGCACCCTTTGACACGCAGGAGGAATGGGACAATTCAGGCTTTCTTATCGGTGAATACAGAAAAGAGGTTAAAACGGTTGTCCTCAGTCTTGACGGAACAAAGGAAGCAGTTGATTTTGCTAAAAGTGTAAATGCAGATTTGCTCTTAACACATCATCCTGTTATTTTCAGCGAACTGAAAAAGCTGGAAAAGGGCTCAGCCGTATATGAGCTTGTGAACAGTGATATCGCTGTTATATCCTCACATACACCATATGATAAGGCAAAGGGCGGAATTAACGATTGTCTTGCTGAAATGCTGGAACTTGAAAACACAGAGACTCTTGATAACGGTTATCTTGTTTCAGGTGATTTGAAGCAGGAAATGAGTATTGATGATTTTGCTCAGTTTGTGGGCGAAAAGCTTAACTCAAAGGGTCTGCGTTATACCGATACAGATAAGCTGATAAAGCGTGTATGCGTTGGCGGCGGAGCCTGTGCCGAGTATATGTGGGATGCATTTGAAAAAGCTGACTGCTTTGTCACAGGTGATTTGAAATACCACGATATGCTGGATTTAAGCGAGGCAGGCTTTGCCTGTATTTCAGCAGGACATTTTGAGACGGAAAATTTGCCTTTTTTGAATATTAAAAAACGGCTTGAAGAAATATTTACAGATGTGCAGTTTGTGATTGCACCTGTGGAAAATGTAGTTATGGATATCTGATTATGGCACTTGACGGAATATTTTTACACCATTTAAAAAATGAAATATCGGATTTTGCTGTTGACAGCCGTGTGGATAAAATTCATCAGCCGTCAAGGGATGAGCTTGTCATTACTCTGCGTTCAAGGGAGGGCAGCAGAAGGCTGCTGATTTCCTGCAATGCGGATTCAGCACGAATTCACTTTACGGATTTCCCTCCTGAAAATCCGCCTAAACCGCCTATGTTCTGCCTGCTTTTAAGAAAAAGGCTGACCGGTGCTTGGGTAACTTCAATTGTTCAGGAGGATTTGGAACGAATACTGAGAATAAATTTTTCAGGTACTGATGAGCTTGGCGACAAGGTAAGCTATTCACTGATTGTGGAAATAATGGGCAGATATTCCAATATCATTTTTGTCGATAAGGACAATAGAATCATAGATTCTGTCAAACGTATTGACGAAAATAAATCGCAGGTGCGTGAGATTTTACCCGGTCTTACCTATACTGCACCGCCGAAACAGGATAAGCTGAATATTTTTACCTGTGATACGGATGTAATCCGTGAAAAAATCAGAAGCAGTAATAAAGGCTTATATAAGGCGTATATGGATACGCTTAAGGGCGTATCGCCGATTGTCTGCCGTGAGCTTGAAAATGGACTTTCGGTGGATGAATTCAAGCATCAGGCAGAAAATCCTGTGCCCACTGTGGTGATAGCAGATACGCCGAAAGACTTTTCATTTATAGATATAAAGCAATATGATCATCTTGCGGTTATCAGGCATTATGATACCTTTTCGCAGCTACTCGATTTCTTTTACTATGAAAGAGTCCGCCTTATGCGTATAAAGGCCCGCAGTGCGGATTTGTTTAAAAAGGTCACCACACTGCAGGAGCGCGCTGTCAGAAAGGCACTTAACAGAGCACAGGAGCTCGAGGACTGTAAGGACAAGGAAACCTACAGGCTGTTCGGTGATCTGATAAATGCAAATCAGTACAGGCTTGAAAAGGGTGCACCTTTTTACGATCTGGAAAATTACTATGATGATAATAAAATTATCCGCATTCCTGCTGATGTCACCTTAACACCGGCACAGAATGCACAGAAGTATTATAAGGAATACCGTAAAAAGCAGGTTGCCGAAACAAAGCTGTCACAGTTTATCGACGATGCAAATGCTGAGGCACAGTATTTTGAAACGGTGCTGGACGCCTTGTCTCGTGCAGAGACGGACAGTGAAATTACCGAGATTAAATCAGAGCTTTCACAGCAGGGTTATATAAAAAAATCATCAGATAAAAGAAAAAATCAAAAGGCACTTAAACCGATGATGTTTAAGACGAGGGATGGTTTTTCCGTTCTGGTGGGCAGAAATAATATAATGAACGACCGTCTTACACTCAAAACTGCCAGGAATTATGATACCTGGTTTCATGTTCAGGACAGTGCAGGAAGTCACGTTATATGTGAGACCTCAGGCAGGGAAATCACAGATGAGGCAATTCACGATTGTGCAGTGATTGCAGCCTATTTCAGCAAGGCACGTGAATCATCAAACGTGGCGGTTGATTATACTTTGGTTAAAAACATTAAAAAGCCGAACGGTGCAAAGCCCGGTTATGTGATTTACGATCCATACAAAACCGAATTTGCTACGCCTACTTTTGAGGAAACGGAGAGTCTGAGAGATGCGTAACATTGCTGTTATTTTAGGTGCCGGCAACGGTACAAGAATGAAGGCCGACAGGAGCAAGCTACTGCTTGAAATCAGCGGAAAAACTGTGCTTGAAAGAACGGTTGAAATCTTTTCAAAGGCTGACTGCATTGATGAAATTATCGTGGTTTGCCGTAAGAATGATCTTGATGATTTTGAAAAGGTCTTGTCAGACTATGAGCTTTCATACTGCTTCGGCGGAGCCACAAGGCAGGAAAGTGTTAAGAATGCGGTTGCAACAATAGAGGACGGCGAATGTGATTTAATCGTAATCCACGATGGTGCAAGACCGCTTATAACACAAAAGGAAATAGCTGACACGGTTAATCTTGCAAAGGATAAGGGTGCAGCAGCTGTCGGAGTACCTGTTAAGGACACAATCAAGGTTGTGGATAGCGAAATGAAAATTGTTGACACGCCTGACAGGTCAGCTCTCATATCCATACGTACACCGCAGATTTTCGCCTTTGATATATATAAAGAGGCTTTGTCACTGGCCGAAAAGCAGGGTGTGGATTTTACAGACGATTGCCAGCTTGTTGAAAATCTAGGCAAGCCTGTTTATACGGTTTGCGGTGATTATGGTAATATCAAGATTACAACGCCTGAGGATATTCCTATGGCGGAAAGTATACTTAAAATGAGAGGTGAAGTGTGATGAGAATCGGTCACGGATACGATGTGCATAAGCTTGTTGAAGGCAGAAAATGTATAATCGGCGGTGTGGATATACCAAGTCCTCTGGGTCTTTTAGGACACAGTGATGCTGATGTTTTGCTTCATGCTGTATCGGATGCACTTCTCGGTGCCTGTGCTATGGGAGATATCGGTCACCTTTTTCCTGATACCGATGACAAGTGGAAGGGTGCTGACAGTCTCGAACTGCTTAAAGAGGTTGTAAGACAGGTAAATGAAAAAGGGTATAAGATAGTAAATATTGATTCTACTATTCTTGCCCAGACACCAAAAATGGCACCGTATATTGTTGAAATGAGAAAAAATATTGCAATAGCCTGCAAGGTTGATACAGATTGTGTATCGGTTAAGGCAACTACCGAAGAAGGACTTGGTTTTACAGGTAACAAGCAGGGTATAGCTGCACACGCAGTCTGCCTTGTTGAAAATATAAAGGGGGAATCAAATTGAAAAGAGTATTTGGTTTTTTAATGGCTGCTGTAATGCTTGTGTCAATTACAGCCGGTATTGACCTTTCGGCTTATGCAAAGACGGAGAGTGTAGGTGAAGAATATTCCTATTCCTATGTCAATCCGTATTATGAAGGGAAAATTGCTGAAGCAGCGTTTTCTGAAGACGAGGACGATGAATCAGATGAATTCACCTGCAAAGCTCCTCTTGTTTCTGCAACGGCATATTCCGATGGAAAAGCAATTGAGGTTTTGCGTGATAAAATGGTTGCAAGGACAAAGAGCGTAACACTAAATGTTGTTACTCCGAGATCCGGTAATGATGCTCTGCAATATATTGCAGAGCAAGCCATTTCTCAGGAACGTTCTGTATCAACAGCTGATGGTGACTATCTCAGATGGAATATGTATTCTATGCAGGGCAGAGGCAGAGTTATAAAATTAGGTGCAAAAAATGAATATCAGCTTACGTTTGAAATGGAATATCTGACGACTGCCGCACAGGAAAAAGAGATAACGAATAAGATAAACAGTGTTCTTAAAAGCTTAAATCTCAACGGCAAATCTGATTTCAGAAAGCTGAAATTAATACATGATTTTGTATGTGAAAATGCAAAATATGATTATGACCATTTGGATGATTATAACTATAAAGTACAGTTTTCAACCTACGGAGCTTTGATTAAAGGTGTTACGGTTTGTCAGGGTTATTCTACTTTGTTCTACAGACTTTGCAAAGAAGTAGGTATTTCCTGCCGAGTGGTTGCAGGTGGTAATCACGGTTGGAATATAGCCAAACTCGGCGGAAAATATTACTATATTGATACCACGTGGGACGATACACAGACAGACTTTTATCCTGAAAAGGAGAACAACAGCTACTGGTCAGATGATTATGTTTATGACTGGTTTATGTTGGGCTCGGAGGATTTCCTGTATCATACCTTCAGTTCTGAATACACAACGAATTATTTCAAAAGCAAATATCCGGTTTCAACAGAAAGCTATGTATGTACGCACCCTTCAACAGTGTGGGTTATTCCAAAGGATGCAAGCTGTTTAGTCGGCTTTGATAAGGATAAACACTGTGCAGAATGTGATGCTTATATCGAAACGGTTACAGTAGAGCCGGCAGAATCACATACTTATGTTGATAAGGTTGTTGCGCCGTCCTGTACTGCAAAGGGATATACAAGGCATACCTGTTCCGTATGCAATTCAAGCTATGATGATAAAATCGTTTCGGCAACAGGCCACAGCTATAAAAAGACAGTAACAAAGGCAACGGAAAAGGCAGACGGCAAGATCGTAGATGCCTGCACAAAATGCAAGGCAGTGAAATCAACAACAGCAGTGCCGAAAATAAAGAGTGTAGCACTGTCAACAACGGCAACCTATTATAATGGAAAAGTAAAAACACCGGGAGTAACGGTGAAGGATGTTAAGGGAAGAACGCTGAGAAACGGAACAGATTATACAGTAAGCTTCGCTTCAGGAAGAAAGTATGTAGGCAGATATGCAGTAACCGTAACCTTCAAGGGAAATTACAGCGGAAAGAAAACACTGTACTTTAATATCATTCCGAGAGGTGTATCAAAGATAAACAGTGTAACATCACGAAGCAGGGGCTTTGTGGTAAACTGGACAAAGCAGAGAACACAGACAACAGGCTATCAGATCCAGTATAGTACGAATAAGAATATGTCAGGTGCAAAGACAATCACAATGCCGAAGAATACGTACTATGCAAAGAACATAAAAGGACTTAAGGGCAATAAGAGATACTATGTAAGAATCAGAACCTACAAGGTAACAAAGTTCAACGGAAAGAACTACAACATCTATTCCCCTTGGTGTGCGACTAAATCGGTAACGACTAAGAGATAATAAAGAACGGTACAATTGATGCTTTCAATTGTACCGTTTTTTTACTGTATATTTTGAATAATGAAAAAGTTCTTCAGCTTTTGTAACACATCCCCTTGAACTTTCATAGGATAGTTTAGAAACGGGAAAGGGGGTTGCGATTATGGGTTGCGGATGCAATAACAATTTTGGTTGCGGCGGTTCATCTTGGATCATCATCCTTATCATCATCCTTTTACTCTGCGGCGGCTGTGGCAACGGCGCTTGCGGTAACAACGACTGCGGTTGTGGCTGCTAATTGAATTTGCTGAAAATGGGGGCACTCGATGTATTGTCGAGTGCTCTTGTTTTTTGCGTATAAAAATTAAAGTCAAAGAAAGTCAAAAAAGTTCTTGACTTTTTCTGACCTTTGTGCTAATATGATGATAGAAAGTCAAAGAAAGTCAAAGTCAAAAACAAATTTGACTTTAAATTGGCTGACAAAGGAAGTGATTGGAAAATGAAGCTAACTGATGTGATTGCTGATATGATTCTTGATATGTTTGATGAAGATACATCCACAGTGCAGATTCAGCGTAATGATTTAGCGGCACAGCTTGGCTGTGTACCAAGCCAGATTAATTATGTGATTACGTCAAGATTTACACCTGAGCAGGGGTACCGCATTGAGTCAAGACGAGGCGGCGGAGGCTGTATTATGATAACACGTGCAGCCAGCAAGGAAAATGCGATTGTCTCGCTGATTAACTCAATCGGCTCTTCCATAGAAGAGAAAAATGCCAAAGCGCATATTTATAATTTAAACTATCAGGGACTTGTCAGCGATAAGGCAGGACAGATGATGCTTGCTGTGATATCCGACAATAATTTCAGGGGACTGCCCCCACAGGTAAAGGATACAGTCAGAGCAAGTCAGTTAAAACAGATGCTATTAGCATATATTGATTAGGAGGTATTTATTATGTTATGTCAGCATTGTAATCAAAATGAAGCAACTACTCATATAAAAAAGAATATAAACGGTAAGCGTGAGGAAATGCACCTTTGCTCCGATTGTGCAAGAGAGCTTGGTGTTATGGAGGAATTCAGAGTTCCCAGTG
The DNA here is from genome assembly GCA_910577195.1 of uncultured Eubacterium sp. Classification (GTDB taxonomy): domain Bacteria; phylum Bacillota; class Clostridia; order Oscillospirales; family Acutalibacteraceae; genus Eubacterium_R. Next base: position 300,208 of record CAJTLP010000004.1, read on the forward strand.
TGACTGACTTTTTCGGCGAGAGTTTTCTCGGCAATTTTCTCGGCGCAGGTGTTGCAGCAATGAATTCCCTTGCAGGGGTTGAAAGATGTTCAACCTGCGGCTCTTCCTTTAATGATATTGTTAAGGGCGGACATATTGGCTGCAGTGATTGCTACGATAAATTTGCAGATCGTCTTGAGCCGTCAATCCGTAAAATTCACGGCAAGACAAAGCATATAGGCAAGTTTATTTCATATGATGAAAGCAATGAGCCTGAAAAGGCAGAAAGTAAGAAAGCAACGGATGAGCTTGAACAGCTTAATGAACAGCTGCAGAAAGCAATTTCCGAACAGCGTTTTGAAGATGCTGCAGTACTCAGAGATAAAATAAAAGCCTTGACGGAGGATAATCATGAATAAGTGGTATAGCACACAGGGAAACAACTCAGACGTTGTTCTTTCCTCAAAAATAAGACTTGCAAGAAATATCGACAAAGTTCCGTTTCCGTGCAGAATGAGTAATGAAGTAAGAAAATCAGTTTGCAAAAAGATTTTTGCAGCAGTTCAGAATTCAAAATTTGCCGGCGAATTTGATTTGATTGAGCTGAATTCACTCAGCGAGATTGAAAAAATTGCACTTTCCGAAAAGGGCTTTATAAGCCCTGAAATGGCCGGACAGACTATGTATTCTGCTCTGCTGCTTTCAAAGGATGAAAGCTGCAGCATTATGCTTTGTGAGGAGGACCATATACGTCTTTGTGTTATGGAGGCAGGTGAGGATTTAAAGTCGGCTTATAAAAAAGCAAATGAGCTTGATAATGTACTTATTGAGAGCATGAGGATTGCTTTTGACAAGCGTTTGGGCTTTTTAACCTCAAACCCAATGCATCTCGGTACAGGAATGAAGGCTTCGGTTGCACTTCATCTTCCTGCAATAAGTGAAAGAAAAATGATAAGCACATTAAGCTCAATGGTCGGAAAGCTGGGCTTTTCCATAAAGCCTTTATTCTCAGGCAACGGTGCTTTTTATGAACTGTCAAATGAAATCAGTCTCGGCATTACAGAGGAAAGTGCCCTTGATAATCTCGGTGCAATCTGTGAGCAGATTATCATTCAGGAAAGAAAGTTCAGAAATGAACTTATGGAATATGCTGATTTTGAGGATAAAATATTCCGCGCAATGGGCACACTTAAAATGGCAAGAAAGCTTACCACGAAGGAATTTCTTGAGCTGATATCCCTTGCACGTCTCGGCGTATCCATGAACAGCTTTGATATCAGCTATGAAAAAATCGGAAATATGATTCATTCACTCGGCACAGCATCAATCATATCTCAGGCAGAGACAGAGTTTTCTGTTGATGATGCAGACAGAATGCGTGCCCAGTATGTGAGAGAAAATATAGAATAGGATATAATTTATATAGTTATGTCCTGTTGATATGGAGGTATAACTATGTACAGATTTAATTATTTTACACAAAAATCAAATGATGCATTAAATCTTGCCATTAAAGCGGCAGAAAATTTAGGGCATAATTATGTCGGCAGTGAGCATATACTGCTCGGTCTTATCAGGGTCGGAGCGGGCACTGCATACTCTGTTCTTGACGGCAAGGGTATAACATCAGATGATGTTGAAAAATTTATTTTACAGAATATCGGTGCAGGCAATCCCACAAGATTAACGCCTGATGATTTTACGCCGAGAAGCAAAAGAGTCCTTGATACGGCTTTTCAGCTTGCTCGAGGAATGCTTCACAGCTTTGTCGATACAGAGCATATTCTTATGGCACTGCTGCAGGAGGGTGATTCCTATGCCGTAAAATTTGTCAATTCAATGGGTATAGATGAAAACCAGTTGTTTGAAGAGATTGTAGCCTCTGTAGGACGCGGTAATACAAGACCGAATGAAACCGGCAGAAGAGGAAAAAACGGAAAATCCAAAACACCTACCCTTGATGAGTTTGGAAAGGACCTGACAGCCATTGCAAAAGAGGGAAAGATTGACCCTGTAATCGGCAGGGAGGAAGAGATTCAGCGTGTTATTCAGATTCTTTCACGCCGTACAAAAAATAACCCTTGTCTTATTGGCGAGCCCGGTGTGGGTAAAACTGCCATTGCTGAGGGACTGGCACTGAAAATTGTTCGTGATGAGGTGCCGGAACTGCTTGCAGGTAAGAAGATAGTTGCTCTCGATTTAACCTCAATGGTTGCAGGTACAAAGTATCGCGGTGATTTTGAGGAGCGTATTAAGAAAGCAATGGACGAGGTAAGGAATGCAAAGGACGTTATCCTGTTCATTGATGAGGTGCATACCATTATGGGTGCAGGTGCAGCTGAGGGTGCAACCGATGCCGCCAATATTCTTAAGCCTGCACTAGCACGCGGTGAAATTCAGGTTATCGGTGCAACTACAATTGATGAATACAGGAAAAATATTGAAAAGGATGCGGCTCTTGAAAGACGTTTTCAGCCTGTTACTGTAGGTGAGCCTACGGAGGATGAGGCAATTGAAATCCTTAAGGGTATACGTGATAAATATGAGGCACACCATAAGGTTAAGATTTCCGACGATGCGATTGTTAATGCGGTAAAAATGTCCTCAAGATATATTGCAGACAGATTTTTGCCTGATAAAGCAATTGACCTTATTGATGAGGCTGCATCACGTGTAAGGCTTAAGGCTTACACCGTTCCTGACAATCTTAAGGAAATGGAAAAGGAGCTTAAATCCCTTGAGGAAGAAAAGGCATCTGCAGTAAGAGCTCAGGATTTTGAACAGGCTGCCATTATCAGGGATAAGGAAAATACGCTGAAAACCCTTTTAGATGAAGAAAAGGAGAAGTGGAAAAACCTTTCCTCACATCAGGTGAGGGAAATCTCAACAGAGGATATAGCATCTGTTGTTTCCTCCTGGACAGGTATACCTGCAACACAGCTGACTAAGGAAGAGGCTGAAAGACTTCTGAATATGGAAAAGCTTCTGCACGAAAGAATCGTTGGCCAGGACAAGGCGGTTTCAGGTGTGGCAAGGGCAATCCGACGCGGCAGGGCAGGACTTAAAAATCCAAAGCGTCCTATAGGCTCATTTATATTCTTAGGTCCTACAGGTGTAGGTAAAACAGAGCTTTGCAAGACTTTGGCTGAAACGATGTTCGGCGATGAAGAGGCGATTATAAAGCTTGATATGTCCGAATATATGGAAAAGCATACCGTGTCAAAGCTTATCGGCTCACCTCCCGGCTATGTCGGCTTTGATGAGGGCGGACAGCTGACCGAAAAAATCAGAAGAAAGCCGTATTCCGTCGTCCTGTTTGATGAGATTGAGAAAGCACATCCGGATGTTTTCAATATGCTGTTACAGATACTTGAGGATGGCGTGCTGACAGATTCACAGGGACGAAAGGTCAGCTTTAAAAACGCTGTGATTATTATGACCTCAAATGTTGGTGCATCAAAAATTACTGATCCAAAATCAGCACTGGGATTTGGCGGTGATGATAAAAACGAAAACGAGAGTATTGAAAAGCTTGTGATGGCTGACCTTAAAGCAACCTTCAAGCCGGAGTTTCTGAACCGAGTTGATGAAATCATTGTATTCAAGCAGCTTGAAAAAGAGGATATTGAGGAGATTGCGAGACGTATGCTGTCCTCTTTGAAAAAACAGGTAGAGCAGCTTGGTACAGAGGTGGTTTTCACAGATGAGGCTATTTCGGCGATTGCCGACGCAGGCTTTGACAAGGTGTACGGTGCACGTCCGCTCAGACGTGCTATTCAGACCAAAATTGAGGATAAGCTTTCAGAGCTGATTCTTGAAAATAAGCTTGGTGAAAAATGCACGGTCGATTATAAAGACGGTGAATTTATATTTGAATAAGCACTCCTGATTAAATATAAATTTTTATTAAATAAAGCAGATGCTTTCATCAAGGAAAGCACCTGCTTATTTTTTGTAAATTTGTCAGATTGATTTAATGATTTTCTTATTGTATAATGTGGGTGTATCATAATCTTGTCAGAGGAGGAATGCCTTATTGATGAATAAAGTAAAAGGCTTTTTTGCTGAAAGGATTTCGTATTTAATGACAAAGCCGTTATTTTCAAAATGCAGGAATTCCATACATTCACCTGATAAAAGCAAACGCCTTGATATCAGTGGCATGAAGCTTGTATTTGAAGATGATTTTGACAAGGAGCTTGACCGCTCTGTGTGGAAAACAACTGCCGATCGTCCTGAAAGACGTAGTGGATATTGGTCAGATGAGCAGTGTTTTACCGAAAACGGAAATCTCATTATACGTACCGAGTATAAGAAAAACGGTAAATATGGTGACGGTTGGTATACAGGCACATGCTCAACACAGGGTTTAAGTGAATATAAGTACGGCTATTTTGAAGTGAAATGCAAGGCTCCTGCGGCTGAAGGACTGTGGAGCGCATTCTGGCTTCAGTCGGAATCAATGGCAGATAACAATGGTACTGACGGCGGAAGAGGCGGTGCCGAAATTGATGTTATGGAATCACCGTATTATAATGATCCTGTCAATACTGCAAATGCTTACCGCAACACAACAATACATACGGTTCATGTTGATGGTTATGGTAAATTATATCATAACAAGCGTTCCTATTTTTACCGCCCTGATAAGAATATGTATAACGAATTTAATACCTATGGTTTATTATGGACTGAAAAGGAATATGTATTTTATATAAACGGCAGGGAAACCTGGCGGACGGATTTTGGCGTTTCTCAGGTGCCTGAATTCCTTTGGCTGTCTGTTGAAATTGCAGGTAATGGAAACGCAGACCCTGAAAACAGAAACAATAAATTTACTTGGGCAGGCGATATACGGAATAATTCTGAGGAGTGTATGCCTGCAGATTTTGTAATTGATTACATAAGAGTGTATCAGTGATGTACAGGAGGATTCATCTGATGAGTAAAAAATATATCATGCTGATTTTAATTCCTGTAGTTATCATTGCGGCGGCAGTGATTATTTTCTTGTGTGTGCAGGGCGGAGCAGGCGGATATTCCGGAAAGGTAACTGCTGAGGGAAAGCCGCTTGCAAATGTAAGTGTTTCGGACGGCCGAAACGTTGTGAAAACAGATGATAACGGATTATTCACATTAAAAGGCTACAGAAAGACACGTTTTATCACAGTGACTGCTCCTGCAGGCTATACAACTGAAAATTACTATATCCCTGCTGACAAGAGTAAGCATGAGGGCTATGATTTTGATTTGGAAAAGTCGAGCATTGCAGCAGGTGAGGCACACAGCTTCCTCCAGATTTCGGATACTGAAATCGGTGAGGACGGAGTAGGCGAATGGGTAAATTATCTTAAGGATATAGCTGAAAATGAAAAACCTGCTTTTTTAATACATACAGGTGATATTTGCTATGAGCCGGGACTGAAAAAGCATATTGAGGGTATGAATACGGAAAATATGGGCGTTCCTGTCCGTTATACTATCGGTAATCATGATTACGTTGACGGCAAATATGGTGAGGAGCTTTTTGAAAGCCTTTACGGTCCTGTCTGGTATTCCTTTGAAGTGGGTAATGTGCATTATATCGTTACACCGTTTCAGACAGGCGGAGACTATAAGTCAGGCTACAATAAAAACGACCGTTGGCGCTGGCTTGCAAACGACCTTACAAACACTGATGAAAGTATGAATATCGTTATTTTCAATCATAATGCACCGCCGTCGGATGATTATGTGATTTCCTATGATTTAGGCAAAAAGCTTGATTTGAAAGAGCATAATCTGATTGCATGGATTTTCGGTCACTATCATTATAATTATATCGAGGAAAATGAGGGTGTGCTCAATATCAGCACGGCACGTCCTGACTGCGGCGGTATTGACTCCTCCGTCAGCGGTGCAAGAATGGTTCATATATCAGAGGCTTGGGATATTACAACCGATATGATTTATTATGATTTTAACGGTCCTGCACCTGAGGTTCAGGGTGCAAAATGGTCAGCACAGCTTGACGGTAACGTTTTATTCTGTAATACAGTTGTTCATGATAACAAGGTGTATGCTGCAACTGTTGATGAGGATTATCCTCGTACCTGCGGTATTTATTGTCTGAATCCGATTGACGGCTCTGTTATGTGGAATTTTACCACAAAGAATTCGGTAAAAAATAACATTGTAGTTGAGAATGGCGTGCTCATTGCACAGGATTGTGATGGCAATGTTTACTGCCTTGATTCCCATAATGGAAGTGAAAAATGGAACACATCCGTTGCACTTGGCAGTTCACTGAATACAAGCAGCGGTATATGCGTTTCAGACGGTGTTGTTTATACAGGCTGTGCTGCAGCAGTAACTGCGCTTGATATAAACACAGGTGAAAAACTGTGGGAAAACATAAGAAATCACGGAGAGGCATCACCGGCTGAATTCGTAACTGTTGGTGACAAGCTGATTGTCAGCTCTCACTGGGATGCACTTGTTGCTTTGGATAAGAATACAGGCAAGGAGCTATGGGAAAATAAAGACGAGGATATCCGCTTCCGCAGTTCAACCCCTGCTGTTGTTAACGAAAACACACTGCTTGTTGCCGACTCTGATGCAGTTATGCTTGTTGATGCAAATACAGGCGAAATTACCTCTAAAACGGATTTTGAGGGCTATAATTTTTCTTCCAGTGCGCAGCCGCTTGTTGCAGGTGATATTGCTTATATTCCTACTGCCAATAAAGGACTTGTTATAATGAATCTTAAAAACAACGAGATTGTTAAGGAAGTACAGGTCGGCAAGGCAATGCTGTATACCGCACCATATACCAGCGGTGATTCAATGACCATTGAGTCCTCTTTGATATCACTTTCTGACGGTTCTCTTCTTTTCGGAGCATCGGACGGTAAACTGTATATTATGTCTGCAGACGGTGAAATGACAAAAACATATGATATCGGTGCACCGATATTCGGCAGCGCAGCCGAGTATAACGGAAACATCATTGTGTCCGATTGTTCCGGCAGAGTAGTATGCCTTGACAGATAATAGGAATGTAGAAACCCTTTCAGTTTTAACTGAAAGGGTTTCTTTTATATTTCTGCAGGCATAAGCAATATTCCGTTATCTAAAATATCCACCATACCGTATTTGTACTGACGTACCGAGCCGGGATTCATAATGTAAAGTCCATCATCGTAATTGGTATACTGAACGTGTGTATGACCGAAAAGGCAGATATCCGCATTCACGGATTTTGCTTTAGCGATAATATTTTCATACCCCATTTTAACACGGTAGGTGTGTCCGTGTGCGAAAAATATTCTTTTGCCGCTGCATTCAATCAGCTGTTCCTCAGGATAGGAGGAATACCAATCATTATTCCCTGCAACACGGTAATATTTCAGCATCGGATAAACATCAATGACACTGTCAAAATCATCATCCATATCACCTAAGAATATGAATAAATCCGCATCTGCCTTATGCATTTCAATGATATCAAAAAGATTCCCCATAGCTTTGTGTGAATCGGATATAACCACAATTCTCATTCATAAAACACCACACTGTTTCATAGATTGTAATAGATAATATTATACAATATAGAGGAGATTTTTTCAATGAATAATAATGATTTGAATAAGATGATGAAAAATGCACAGCAGAAAACAGGAATTGATATGCAGAAAATGAAGCAGGCGGCAGACAACGGAAAGCTTGATGATTTTATAAATAAGAACCTATCCACTGATGCCACAAAGCAGCTGAAAAATGTTTTGTCAAACAAAGAGGCTGCCGAAAAGCTTTTATCTACTCCTCAGGCAAAGGAGCTAATGAAAAAATTAATGGAAGGTAAGTAATAAAAGATATGGAGAATCTTAATGAAATTATTAACAGCTTAAGTGCTGATGATATAGATATGCTCAAGGGTGTCGCCTCATCTATCTTAGGTGAGGAGGCACAGAAGAACGCACAGCCGGCTCAGCAGGGCAATAATACCAATAATAATTCAGGTGGTATACCTGATATTTCAAATGCACTTGCACTGGGGAACAGCTTTGATAATATTGATTTTGATATGCTGATGAAAGCGAAAACCATATTTGAAAAAATGAATAATACGAAAAGCAAGAATGCAGATTTAATAATGGCACTTAAGCCACACCTTAATCCTGATAAACAGAACAGGGCTGATCAGGCTTTGAGGATATTAAAGCTGTTTGAAGTTCTTCCGCTTTTGAGGGAGTTGTTTTGATGGCTCAGTTTTCGGAAGCAGATATAAACGCGGCAAAAAGAAGAGTACAGGAGATGCGAAACCGTGCCTCAAGATTTACAGGCGAGGAGACACCGCAGCCTGAACCCAAAAGAGAGCAGACAAGCAGACTAAAGAATAAGAATACTGAGAATCCTGCACCTTCGGAAAAATCAAATGAAAAATCGGATGAGGAGCAGGATAAATCCTTTTTTATTATTCTGGCACTTATTATGCTTTTGTCAAAGGAGGGTGCAGACAACACGCTCATAATGGCGTTGCTTTATTTGCTGTTATAATTCATAAATAATATGTGGAAATTTTGGCAATAATATGTTATATTGATTAGTACAATATTCAATATTTTAATTTGCTTTATCCGGAGGAATAAAAATTGAACTTTAATCAAAAGGAGATTGTGCAGGGCGTCACCCTTCTGGGTGTGAATGCAGATCATTTTAAAACGAATGAAATTGCAGTAAGCCTTGCATTACCGCTGAGAAAAGAAACTGCATCTGTTAATGCACTTTTAATAAATTTACTTTCAAGAAGAAGCAAGGATTATCCGAATTTATCATCACTTAATAAAAGACTTGCTTTTTTATATGGTGCTTCATTATCTGCTGTTGTTTCAAAGGTGGGTGAGTCTCAGGTTCTTAAACTGGGTATTACAAGCCTTGATGACAAGTTTTCACTGGATGCAGACAGCATTTCCCTTGAATGCATAAAGCTGCTGACATCCTTGATTTTTGAGCCGAGACTGAATGATAACAAAGAATTTTTCCCTGAGGATATTGAATCTGAAAAACGTATCCTTATCGAAAAAATTGAGTCCGAGCAGAATGAAAAAAGAACTTATGTACTGCGAAAGGCAGAGGCTCTTATGTTTGCAGGTGAGTCATATGGCATTGACCGTTACGGCACAGCAGAGGATGTGAAAAAAATCACTGCAAAGGATGTATATACTGCGTGGAAAACAGCCACCCAAACTGCAAAGATGATGGTAACCGTTGTCGGCAGTGCTGATATTGAAACGGCAGTGATTCATCTTAAAGAAGTATTTTCCACTGTTAAGAGAGAATATACACCTTTGCCTGATGCTGTATTTGTACCTGAGTGCAAAGAGGTTAAGGAAAAGATGGAACGTATTGACGTTAAACAGGGAAAGCTTGTTTTGGGATTTCGTGTTAATCTTAAGCCTGAGGACGAGCTTACGCCTGCTATGCGTACGTTTTGTGACATATTCGGCGGTGGTCCTTATTCAAAGCTGTTTGCCAACGTGCGTGAAAAAATGAGCCTTTGCTACTACTGCTCAGCACGTTATACAAAGCAGAAGAGCTGTATTATGATTCAGTGCGGCTGCAATGAGGAAAATATGGACAAGGCTGTAAATGAAATTCTTCACCAGCTTGATGAAATCAAAAACGGTAATTTTGAAGAGGAATTCAGCTCTTCCAAAATGGGATTGCGTGATGCAATTATGTCTGTAAATGATACACCTGAACTGATTGAAAGCTGGTATGCAAATCAGATTATTTCCGAAGAAATAAAATCACCTGAGCAGTCTGTTAAGGAAAATGATTCTGTAACAATGGACGATGTGAAAAAGTGTGCAGCGTTATTGTCACTTGATACAATTTATAAGCTTTCAGCACCAAAGGAGGAAAAGTAATGAAGGAAATGAAATCTGCCGAGCTTGGTGAAAAGTATTATGAAATTGACCATAAATCAGGTCTTAAAATCTTTGTTATGCCAAAGGAAAATTATTCCTCAGCCTATGCCGTATTCGGCACAAGATACGGTTCAATTGATACAAAGTTTAAACGCTCAGACAGTGACAGCTGGACAACAGTGCCTGAGGGTATAGCGCATTTCCTTGAGCATAAGCTTTTTGAAAGTGAGGACCTTGACGCATTTGCACGTTATGCAAAAACAGGTGCATCAGCCAATGCTTACACCTCCTTTGACAAAACCTGTTATCTTTTTCAGTGCAGTGACAATTTTGAAGCTTCGCTTGAAATACTGCTTGATTTTGTTACACATCCTTATTTTACGAAGGAAACTGTGGAAAAGGAGCAGGGTATTATCGGTCAGGAAATTACAATGTATTATGATGTGGCAGGTTGGATGAGCACCTTTAATCTTCTTAAGCTGCTTTATCATAATCATCCTGTCCGTATAGATATTGCAGGAACAGTGGAGTCCATAGCACAGATAACAGACAAGCTGCTTTATGATTGCTATAATACCTTCTATAATCTTCATAATATGTGTCTAGCTGTTGTGGGTAATGTTGACCCTGAACAGGTACTTTCCGTATGTGACAGAATGCTTGAAACGGCACAGCCGCTTGAAATTGAGCGTTCTTTTGAGGACGAGCCGAGAGAGATTGTTGACAATTTCTGCGAATATAATCTTGCAATGAGTATGCCTGTTTTTTCCTTTGGATATAAGGAAAAGTGTGAAAATATGATTCAGGATATCAGAAAGATTATTGAGGTTACAATCCTGCTTGAAATACTGGCAGGCGATACCTCAGAGCTTTATCATTCACTGTTTGAGCAGGGACTTATCAATACCAGCTTTTCAAAGGAATATTTTATCGGATACGGCTATGAGGCAGTTACCTTTGACGGTGAAAGCACAAATCCGCAGGCAGTTGCCGACGAGATTAAAAAGGCAGTTAAAAATCTTAAGGAAAAGGGAATTGATGAAAATTGCTTCGAGGAGGCAAGACGCTCTCTTTACGGCAGGGAAATAATGGAGTATAATGATATTGACTCGATTGCCAATGGTTTTGTGAATGCATATTTCAACGGTTATTCCATTTTTGATTCAATGGAGATTTACAAGTCTGTTACAAAAGAGGATATTGAAAACAGACTTGCTGATATGATGGACGAAAGGTACAGTGCTTTATCTGTTGTTAAGAATAAGCAATAAGGAAACTTAAGATGAGTAATTATACAAGAGTATATTTTGAAGGGCTTGGAATTGATTTTGATTTACCCTCTGTCGCATTCACCATTTTCGGACACGAGGTAAACTGGTACGGAATCATCATAGCCTTTGGCTTTATTCTCGCGGTATTATATGGCGGAAGAATGGCATATAAATGGAAAATGAGCCTTGACGGTATGACGGACGTTCTTATCTGGGGCACGATTTTCGGTATAATATGTGCAAGGCTATACTACGTTGCATTTGAATGGTCTTATTATAAGGATCATCTGGCGGAGATACCGCAGATATGGAACGGCGGAATCGCCATATACGGCGGAATCATCGGTGCACTGATCGGCGCTGCAATCGGCTGTAAGATAGGAAAAATCAATTTTCCGAATCTTCTTGATTTAGGTGCACTCGGTCTCTTAATCGGACAAGGCATCGGCAGATGGGGCAATTTCTTTAATCAGGAAGCATTTGGTATCAACACTGCCACATCACCATTCAGAATGTGGAGTATGAAAATTCAGGCTACCCTTGAAGCAAGTGCAGATACACTCGCAGCAAAGGGTATGGAGGTTGACCCTACTATGCCTGTTCATCCCACATTTCTTTATGAAAGTGTATGGTGTTTGCTGGGATTTCTGATACTTAATTATGTTGTCCATAAACACAGAAAATTCAAGGGCGAAATCTTTATGCTTTACGGTGTATGGTACGGACTTGAAAGAGCTGTTGTTGAGGGCCTCAGAACGGATTCACTTTATATCGGTGATACCACACTCAGAGTAAGTCAGCTTCTTTCAATGGTTATTGTTGTGGTCTTTGCAATTGCATTGATTGTTTGCTTTGTCAAGCTTAAAAGGGGCACACTCTGGAAGGGACTTCGGCTTGAATGTGTAAATGTAACAGATTGTGAAAATCAGCAGCAGGAAAGTATTGTTGCTGCTGTGAATAATAATGATGATATGGAGAAGGAAAATGGCACAGATAATTGACGGAAAAGCAGTATCAAAGCAGGTAAGGGAAAGAGTAGCACTTGAAACCGCAGAGCTTAAAGCAAAAGGTGTGACTCCGGGTCTTGCAGTTATCATTGTGGGTGAGGATCCAGCATCACAGGTTTATGTGAGAAATAAGGAAAAGGCTTGCGAAGAGGTTGGCTTTTACAGTGAAAAATTTGCCCTGCCTGAAAATACAACACAGGAGGAGCTTAATAATTTAGTTAAGGAGCTGAATACCAGACCTGAAATAAGCGGTATTCTTTGCCAGCTCCCATTACCAAAGCACCTTGATGATAAAGAGGTTATCAATCTCATTGATCCGATTAAAGATGTAGATGCTTTTCACCCTGTGAATGTAGGTGCAATTATGATTGGTGACTATAACTTTTTGCCTTGCACACCTGCAGGTGTTATGGAGCTTATTCATTCCACAGGTGTTGATGTAACCGGCAAAAAAGCAGTTGTAATCGGCAGAAGCAATATTGTTGGCAAGCCTATGGCAATGCTCCTTCTGCACGAAAATGCAACAGTGGAAATCACACACTCAAGAACAGCTGACCTTAAGGCAGTTACAAGTGAGGCGGATATCCTTGTTGCTGCAATCGGTAAGGCAAAATTTGTTACAGCGGATATGGTAAAAGAGGGCGCTGTGGTTATCGACGTCGGTATGAACAGAGATGAAAACGGTAAGCTCTGCGGTGACGTTGACTTTGAAAATGTCAAGGATAAGTGCTCCTTCATCACCCCTGTTCCGGGCGGCGTAGGACCTATGACTATTTCAATGCTGATGGAAAACACCCTCACCGCAGCTAAGATTCAGAATGGCATCAAATAATATAAGTTTTAGATAGGATGATAGTATGGCACTTGAAGAGCAGGTTGTAGAAAAATTAATTGAAAAGGGATATCATATTTCCTTTGCGGAGTCCTGTACAGGAGGGCTTTGCTGCGGCAATCTTGTTAATGTAACAAACGCGTCAAAGGTGCTTGATATGTCCTTTGTTACTTATGCCAACGAGGCTAAAATATCGCTGCTTGGTGTTAAGGCGGATACAATTCTGTCTAACGGTGTTGTCAGCGAAGAGGTTGCTTACGAAATGGCAGAGGGTGTGGCAAAGGCTGCAAAGAGTGAAGTCGGAGTCGGTGTAACAGGTGTGGCCGGTCCCGGCGGCGGAACAGAAAAAAAGCCTGTCGGTATGGTTTGCTTCGGTTTTTCTGTCGATGGAAATGTAACAACATTTACAGAACAGTTCGGCGAAATCGGACGTAATCAGGTAAGAAAATCAAGTATTGAATTTGTTTTTGAAAAATTACTTGAACTTTTGTGATAATATCTGTATAATATACAAAAGGAGAGAGAATGATGAAGAAATTGTTTAGAAGCAAAACCGAAAGAATGATTTCAGGTGTTTGCGGCGGACTTGCTGTATATCTTAATGTTGACCCTACAATCGTAAGACTTGTGTGGGCACTTGTGTCCATCTTTTCAGCAGCAGTTCCGGGTATTCTTTTGTATGTTGTATGTGCGCTCATAATTCCTGAAGAGCCTGATGCATTTGACACAACAGGCTACTATCATAATGAGCAGCGCTAATTTGATATTAATAAAAATGCAGGAGAGCATTGACAGTCTCAGTTCTCTCCTGCAAAAAATGTAATATATGCTGGTGTAGCTCAGTTGGTAGAGCAGCGCATTCGTAATGCGCAGGTCTTTGGATGTATTTAAGGATACATATTTTTACTGTGCTGTATCAAAATAAAAAGTTAATAATTTGCTGGTATGGCCCAGTAGGTAGGGCAACTGATTCGTAATCAGTAGGTCAGCGGTTCGAATCCGCTTACCAGCTCCATAGGACAAGTATACGATTGCTTGTCCTATTTTTTATGTTTTTTTCAATTGAAATAATTATTGATAAAAATTGCAATATATGATAAGATTATATTGCTAAATATCATTCAAAAGTTAATAGTTTGCATCTACAAACAAATCTGTTTCTACAGGATTCGTGCGTGTATTTTTATTTTGTTAAAAATACAGGCTCTATATTCACGCACTTTTGTAGATGGGTTGAATGATGTTTAGCAACAAATGAGCTATGTATTTTATTGCGTAGCTCAAAAGGCTACGCATTTTTTGTTGGGGAATAATAATTATGAAAAAGAAGATAACTGCATTTATAATGTCAATAGTAATCAGCGTTACTGCTTGTTGTGTAGGATTATTTGCATACGCTTCAGATAATAGTATAAATGTTAATTCCGCTTTACTTGACTCAATTCTTAATGATAGGTATTGGGTGGTTGAAACATTGGTTGCAGCAAATAAAACGAATAATCCGTATCCTTCAAATAGTTTTATGATGAATGAAACACTTGAAAATTATCAAGAAAATGCCTCGTTTAAGGCATTGGTTGATGTTATGGAGCACTACGGAAATGCTGATGAATATGTTCAAGGCTTAACAGATGATGCTTTGACAGCTTTAATCAGTGCTTTAGGAGTAAGTGATTCTAATGGTGCTATAAATAAACTTGATAAACTAATTGGAAGTACTGCTGAACTCAAATATGAAAGTATTATTAATGAGGTTTTGAAAACTGATTATACATCTTCTTGGGGCGATACGCTTTTTAACGATAATATGCGTTTGGAAACCCTTCAGCAGAGATCAAAAATCATAAAAAAACTCAGTAGTTGGCAAAAAGAATTATCAGAAATTAAATCCATTACTAACACCCCATCAACAATTGTTATATATGATCCTGAAAAAAATTCAACAAATGATTATATGGTTTCTTTGGAAGATTATATTGGACATTTTATGGATGCATATGAAACAGACTTAGGTAGTTATTTAAATGATGCTGTTAGTATTCCTGCTCTGAATGGAAATCCTGCATTAAAGAAAAAGGTGGTATCAACTGCAGCGCTAGCATCAGTTTTTATGTATGAAAAAACATATGTTGATTTGCAACCTGATGATTATACATATAACCTTTTTGGTAATCTTTTTGCTGAAGAAACTATGGGCTTATTAAAAGCGTCGGGTAAAACACTTAAACTTGCAAATTTAACAACAAATTATGCAATTTTGCTTGAAGCTTTACAATCCCAAAACAAAACAACAATAGACACTATGAATAGAATTGCATCAACAACTTCGGATGCCGATTTACAAAAGGTAATGCTTAATTATGTGGATTTGTATAAAAATGCAGGAGATGAAAAAGCATTAGCTTATGAAACAATTAATAATTATTTAAGAAATAAAGGCACTATTTCAAATTATGTTATAAATCGTGCAACTAAGGGTCTTTCTTCTATTGCCGGAGAGCAGTATGATATTTATATTGGTGCGCAACAATATTCTCTTAGCAGTGCAGTTGCAAAAGCAGCGGCAATAATGCAGTTAACTACTTGGGTTGCTAATGAGGCAACAGGAATAGAAGATGCCGCAAAGAAAATTTACATCTGCAAATATATTGATAGAATTATCTATGAAGTTTCAAAATTATATGAAAACGATTTGAACAATTATAAAAAGAATAAAACTGATGAGAATGCTGAGAAAGTGCTTAGTGATTTAGAATATCTTAAGCAGTTAAGACTTTATGGAGAAAAATGTGCTTATGGTTCGATGAGTGCACAGATGGATTCATGGATTGGAATTCTTCTTGGTGGTGGCGAAACTGCTGAGTATTTAAAACAGGAATATCAGGAATCAATTGACAGTATTTTAGGCTGTTCATTATTTCCAATTAATGATAAAACGTATACTATTCCGTCAGGTGCTACTCTTAATATCAATTCACAGACAATGCCAAATGGCAGAACAGAAACAATCGCATCATTAAAAAAATCAGATGGAACATATATTATGCTTGGTGAAGCTGATTTGAAGTTGATGGGTGGAATTGATTTGAATGGCGCAACATTAAATATATATGATGCGCCAAAAGGTTTTTATTCTGCAAGTCTTCTCAATTCAAAAACAAGTGGAACTGTTAATATTTATTGTGATAATGTGGCCTTTGGGGAAATAAAAAATAGCGGAACAACTGCAATTAACCTCGCAAAAGATGGAGCATCACTATGGATTAGTGACAGTGTAACAAACTCAGGTACACTAAATATCAATTCCTCCGGTTCTGTATCATCAGTTGAAATTTATGAAATAAATAATTTAGGGACAATCAGTGGTAATGTATCTCTTAATGTTACAGGAAATATAAAAAACAATTCTATAATAAATTCTACTGTTAATGTTAATGGTGACGGAAATAGACCGTATGAAACAGCTTACTACAAATATGAAAAGCAGTATCTTTCGGGCTCAGGTACATATAAAACCCTTGTGTTTAATAATAGAACAAAGTGCGGAGTCAGCGTTTCAGGAACATCAACAGTTACGGATTATGTATCTGATGCAAGAACAAGAATATATAATGGTCAAAATGTTGTTGCAACCAATTCTTGTAATATTGAAAGTGGCTATAAAAGTGCAATAACTGTTAAGGATTATACATCATCTTCATATACAAAATTTAATGGTGATGTGTATGTTAATTCAACTGTATCATTTCCATACAGCGCTATGTTTAATGAGGGGCTTTGTTTAACCTCAAATTGCAAAACGATGACAATGCCTGATGATTCTGATTTGAATGTTAATGGAGATTTGAGAATTAATTCAGGAAAAATCCTTGGTAACGGAATATTGAATTTGAAAGGTGATTTATATATTACAGGTTCTGGTTCAACTATATCGAATCTTAATTTTATAGGATTAACCCCTCAAAATGGTTATTTAAATTATGAACTTACAGTTGATACCTTAAATAATTCTAATAAATCGTTGAGCGGTGTATCATTTGATAGTAAAATTAATGTAACAAATTCATTGATGTGTTCTAATGATACAAAATTCTTAAATGGAAATAATATTGTTTTAAAATCAAATGCGAGCATAAATAATGATATTATAAACGGCTCAATAACCGCTGATGGATGGACTTGCAATAAAGATAAGCTTGAAATAAAGGGCACACTTAGAACTATAAATTCTGTTTCTCTTCCAAATGATTTGATTGTTGAAAAATTAGTGCAACAGAGCGGAACGACTGTAGTTGGAAATAATGCTGTTATTAATGCGTTTGAACAAACGGCGGGAACTATTACATTTGGTAATAATACAAAAATATATGAAGACGATTTAAATCAAGCTGGAACTTTAAATATGGGTGACGATTCTAAAATCTCATTAAAAAAAGTAACGGCAAGTAAAAACATTAATCTTGGTGATAATACGGTTCTAAATTGTGAATCTTCGTTTATAAATACAGGAATAATAAGCGGAACAGGCTCTGTTATTCTTAATGATGATAGTAAACTAAATTCTTTGAATGGCGGAAATTATGAGTTTAATAATGGTGATATTACTGCAAATGGTAGTGTTAATGCAGATAATGTTAAATTTAGTTCTAATGTTCCGCAACAATATACCGGACCTTCATCATCAACAATAAAAAATCTTGAAATCAATAATGCGTCTAAATCAGGATTTATTCTAAAAAGTGTAATTCATGTAACTGAAAATTTCATTAATAACGCTGACAGAATTGATGACATACGGAATATTTATCTTGATTATGCAGATGGAAAGCAGTATGCACAAAAGTCTTATGATGAACAAACTGTTATAAATGGTGATTTGGTTTTTGATGATTATACGATAATTGAAATTCAGGATAATGTTCAGGTTAATGGACATGTAACAATACCTTCTTCATCAAAATTAATTGTATCAAGCGGTGGTTCTCTTAATACAAAAGGAAGTATTACTGTAACATCTGCAACAGTTAATATTAATGATGGTGGCGAAATAAAAATTGGCGATTATCTTAATTCATCATCAAGTGAATTTAATATTGATGGTGAATTGATAGTTGTCGGAGATGCTAAATTAACATCATCAACATTGAGCGGTAATGGAACGATTAGTTTTATGGGTGATGTAAATACATCAAGCTGCACTTGGAATAAACCTAATGTTTCATTTTGCGGCAAAACACCTCAGAAAATAAGCGGTTCAGTAATCAGTGTTAATAATTTAATTGTGGCGAACACCTCAAAATCAGGAATTACATTTAATACAACTGTTGATTATTATGGCGAATTTAACGATAGCTCATCAGTAATAAACGGCAGTAACTATCTTGTATCTAAAGCATAAGGAGAAGATTATGAAAAATAGTAAAAGAATTTTATCAGGATTTTTAGCATTTTTAATGTTTATATCAGTATCATCATTTTCTTTCTTTGCTTATGCAGAGGGTACAGGATCAGAGGATAATCCATATAGAATATCAACAGCACAGCAATTACAGGACATTAATAATAATCTAACTGCAAGTTATATTTTAGTAAACGATATTGATTTAAGCGGTATGGATTTTGAACCGATAGGTAATGCAGAGGTTGGTACATTTCAAGGAGTATTTGATGGTGATGGATATACCATATCAAATCTTGATGTCTATGCCGGTAAATATGCAGGCCTTTTTGGTTGTAATGAGGGTACAATAAAAAATATTGTGATGTCAAACATTAGTGTGTATGGCACAAGGTATGTTGGCGGAATTGTTGGCGAAAATACTAATTATGGAATTGTAAATAACTGTATTTGCTTAGATGGATTTATAGATGGAGATTATATTCTCAATAGTGTATATATTGGCGGAATTTGTGGAAACAATCGGGGAAATATTGCAAATTGTACCAATTATATTAATATCGATGTTGATTTAAGTGTTGATAGTAAAAGTGCAATAGGAGGTATTATTGGGCATTCTGAAGATGGAGTTGTTAATTATTGTTGCAATAAAGGAAATATTTCTAACCAATCATCTCCGAAAGCACCTGTTTCAGGAGGAATTGTCGGATATGCAGAAAATGATCTCACTGTTATGAATTCATTTAATATTGGTAATATATGTTCTTTAAGGGTTTCAGGAGGAATTGTTGGTCGTGTAATGTATGGAAATACTCTAGTGATTAATGATTGTTATAATAACGGTGATATTTATCAATACCAAGAAAAAGATATAAATGATTCATATAGTGGAGGAATTGTTGGATATTCAAGTAACAGTATGGTTACTATTAAATGTTGTTATAATAATGGAAAATGTTCTGCTTCTACTTATAATGAACCTAGAACTACTGCAGGGATTATTGCATATTGTGGTGGAAATTTAATCATTGATTCTTCGTTTAATGATGGTCTTATAGTGAATAGTTGGGGCTATTGTGGAGGAATTGTCGGGCATTGTTACGGAAATAGTGTTGTTACAAATACATATAATACCGGAAATTTATTTACAGGAACATCATATAGTAGTTTTTCAGGTAGATGTGGATATGTTGGAGGAATAATTGGATACAGTGAAAAAACAATTAAAGAAATTTCAAATTGTTATTCTAGTTGCTATATGAGAGGCTATTCATTTAGTACATCATTAGACAATGAAACTTGTTATGAGAAAAGTTACTATTATGATGGTTACAAAAATGAACATGCTTATAAAAATTCTTTTGATAAAAATACAGAATTGTGGGATTTTGAAAATATATGGTCAATAGATTCAAAAATTAGTGATGGTAATCCAACGCTAATTAATTGTAGTTCGCCACTAAAAATCAGTAATTCATTCCTTCTTATGGTTAAAGGCGATAATTTTAAGTTAAATGCTTATCGTGATGGTGATATTGTCAATAGTATTACTTGGAAAGTTGTAGATGGCAGTATATTAATATCTTCTGATGGTGTAATTACTGCTACTGAAAGTGGATACGCAACTGTTGCTGCAATTGATAAATTTGGAAATAAGGTAAATTGTAATATTTATGTAATGAATAAAAATACAGGTGCAGTGTTAAATGATTTTGATATCAATGTAGGGCAAACATTAGATAAAACAATTACCATGGAAACACGAGACGATTATCTAATAAATGCTACAAGCGGTGATGATAATATACTTAAGATTGAGTCTTTTCACGGTGCATCAATAAGTTTTATGGCAAAATCACCCGGTACAGCGACTATATCTTTTGAAACAGCACAAGGAGTAAAAGGTTCTTGCATTGCGACTGTAACTAATATTGCAACAAGTATTTCACTTCCGTCATCATCAGTTACTATTAACAGAGGCGAAAGTAGAGTATTAAATGCTACAACATCTCCAGCAGGTAATGATAGCACAGTGAAATGGACAAGCAGTAACGAAAGTGTAGTTACTGTCGATCAAAATGGTCTTATTACTGCTGTAGGTATTGGCACTGCAACAATAATGGTACAGACGGATAATGGTTTAGGCGCTTCTTGTACTGTTACCATTAAATCACCTGCAACGAGTATAAATTATGTTAATAATAATGTAAAAGTTGCACTTGGTGAAACTTACAAATTATCTACAGTTGTTAGTCCTGCTGATTCAACAGATCGTATTACTTTCAGAGAAGGTGATAACGACATTGTCAATGTATATTCTGATGGTAGAGTGTATGCTAAATCAGTTGGCACAACATATATAACAGCTACTACAACAAGCGGTAAAACAGCTAAGTGCTATGTAACGGTAGTTAATGAAACGCTGGATTTAGAATTAAGTGAAAACGAACATTCAATGAATATTGGTGATAGTTTTACATTATCAGCAATAATCATTCCCGATAATGCAAGTAATAAAAGTATAGTTTGGAGTTCAAGTAATCCAACTATTGCAGAAGTTTCTGCTGATGGAGTTGTTACTGCAAATTCTGCCGGTAAAACAATTATTCGTGCAGAATCGTATAACGGAATAATAAAGTGTTGTGAAATAACGGTTTCAGGCAAATTGGATAGGTTGCAACCAAGAATTTATATTCCTAACATTTCTGATAAGAATAATGAATATATTGATGTACCTGTAATTATTGAAAATAATCCGGGTATTAGTTTTGCTTCAATCAATGTGTCATATGACAGTGAAAGACTTGAGCCTGTTGAGGTTACAAACGGAACAATATTTAATTCTGTAACAGGTTCGTTTGACAAAGAAAACAATCAAGTTAAACTTAATTTTACAAATGATACTGATGTTACTGAAAACGGCAATCTGGCATTTATTAAATTTAAAGTTTTAAAGGCTGAAGAAATACCAACATTGGTTAAAGTTATGTATTTACCCGGCGTTATCCGTAATTCAAACGATGACAATGTTTCGTTAAATCTTTCAGATGGCAGAATTGAAATTGAACTTTGTATTCATGATAATACAGAATTGAAAAATGCAAAGTCGGCAACCTGTACAGAGCAGGGATATTCAGGTGATTTGTATTGCCTTGACTGTGGAAAACTTCTTGAAAAAGGCAAATTCATAGATATGATTCCTCATAGTTATGAAAAAACAATAGTTGCAGCAACAGAAAATAAAAAAGGATATACAACGAGCACCCTTGATAAAGAGGGTGCTCGCAGGATGCCTTTGATTTAAGATTGATAGCATAGATTTCTATGCTGTTTTTTCTTTTGTGCTTAAATATTTGTTTTGGAATTGAGATTCCCATTCTTCAGCAGTAGGCTGTTTGATTACACCAACACCATTGTAGTAAATATCTACTTGTTGATAGCGTTTACCATTTATCTTTGTCGGTGCGGATACAACAATCTTTTTAATGAACTCGTGAACAAATTCAGGTGTAAGTTCTGTTGGTTGTGTAATCTTTTTGACTTTGCCGATAAATGTTTGCAGATTATCAATTTCATTTGTTTCAGAATTCAGTTCATTTTCAATTTTTGGAACAATTTCTTTTAATTCTTTCTGTTCTGTTTCAAGAGAAATAGACATTGTAGCATAACGTTCATCTGTTAACTTTCCTAAAGCATTATCTTCATATAGTTTTTGAATCAGTGTATCAATTTCTTTGATACGCTTTTTTGATTTTTCAAGCTCTCTCTTTCTTGAGGATAATTCTTTTTGCTTTTCTGCAGAGAAATTAGCAAGCTGCATCTGTGCAAATTCTTTTTCAAATGCAGTTACAAAGAAAAATACTCTTTTCATATCTTCAAGAACAAGATCGTAGATAACCTTTTCACGAATATAGTGCATTGAGCAAGTGTCGGTATCTTTTCTGAAACTTGAACAAAAGAAGTTTGCCTGTTCGTGTTTGTAGTTGTTTGTTGCAGAGTAATACATTTTTTTACCGCAATCTGCACAATAAACTAATCCCGAAAACATACTGATAATTCCTGTTCGGTTAGGTCTTCTCTTATTCTTTCTCAATTCCTGAACAAGCTTAAAGTCCTCTTCACTGATAATAGCAGGATGTGTATTTTTAAATACTTTCCATTCAGATGGATCTCTTTCAATCTGTTTCTTGTTCTTAAAGGATTTTCTTGTAGTCCTGAAATTGATTGTATCACCAATGTATTCCTGTTTAGATAAGATAGATGCAACTGTATCACCGCACCAATTAAATTGCTTTGTTGGTGGTTTGCCGCAATTTCTGCCTATGCTAATCCAATATTCACAAGGTGTCATAATTTCAACAGCACTTAATTGTTTTGCTATTTGTGTAGGACCATAGCCTTTAATGCACAAACTAAAAATTTTTCTGACAACCTCTGCCGCAGGCTCATCAATTTCCCACTTTCTTGTATATCCAAATGGTGGATTGGAGGTTAATGGTACACCTGAATTACCTTTATTCTTGAATACATTTCTAACCTTTTGACTTGTATTCTTTGCGTGCCATTCATTGAATAAATCCTGCATAGGTACTAAATCACTTATTCCGTTTGCAGTGTCTATATTATCCATTATGGCAATGTACCGAACACCAAGCCTGTCAAAATCTTCTTCAAGCAGCTGACCGACTACAAGACGGTTTCTTCCAAGTCTTGAATGATCTTTGACAATCAGATTTTCAATCTTACCTTGTTCTGCAAGCTCCATAATTTCCATAAATGCAGGTCTTGCAAAATTCGTACCGCTCCAACCGTCATCAATAAATACTTTAGTATTTTGAAATCCGTTTTCTTTTGCATATTTCTCTAATATGGATTGTTGATTTTTAATACTGCCTGATAGTCCGTCCTGTTCATCATCTCTTGACAAACGGCAATACAGTGCAGTTATTCGGTCTGTTTGTTTCTTCATAAATCTCCTTTCTACAGCCGAATATGTTTGATTGTAGGTTAACTACATTCTAACACATTCAATCTTATACTTCAACACTTTAAAGTGTAATTCTAAAATTATTTACTGCTCTGTTCTAAAATTCGGACTATCTTTTCATTTACACTCTCATTTGCAGTTTCACTAAAGTGCGTATTTACTGTGTAAACTGTATTATCAATTTGTTTGATAAAGTTAATTGGCTTATTGAACAATGAATTGTTATACCATTCCATTCTCTGTTCACTTGTCATTGATTTTAATTTTTCAATCTGTGCATTTAAAAGATTACTGACATAATTATATTCAGATTTTGGCAAATCAAGTTTAATTACCTTTCCCATTGTAACTCCCTCCTTTTCTGTTTTGTAGGTGCAAATCTTTGATGCTGTATGTTCATTTCAGCTTTTATGTTCATTTTCATTTCGTCAACATCATTTAAAATCGTGTTAGCAATTTTGATTTCTTTGCGTAACTTTGTTAATTTCTTGGTACAAACATTTCGTTCAGATTTAAGACTTGATATTTGTTCGGTATCCTTGCATCTTCTCAGTTTATTATAAATTTGATTTCGCTGATTTGTAATTATTGCAATCTGTTCCTTGTTATCACTGATAAACTGTTTAACCTTATCTGTATCATTCAAATTATATTTTGAAATCAATCTGACCTGATTAGAATACCTGTCAATCTTTCTCCAAGCCTGTTTCATTTCAGGTGATAAAGGCTTATGCTGTTTCTTTTTCGGTAAGTAACCTAACCGATAACAATAATACAGATATAATCCTTTTAATCCTGTCACTTTTTTAACAGTTGCAAATGAACCCTTGAAAATATATTTTTCAGGTTTAATATATTTCATTTTGTTTCCTCTGTTAAACTCTTGATATGCAGGAAAAAGTGTAAAGCCGTCTTGAGTATTAATTTGTTCAACGATATTACTCCAATCATACTTTTCACCAAGTGTTTTCAGTCTTGTATTTCTGCTATCATTAACTGAACGAATTGTTGCATATTTTCTTTGTGGGTTAATATCAACAATATATCCTTTCTTTTTCATAATCCTAACAAATTCTTTTGGTGCAGGACTGATTTTGATTGCCTCATCAATAGCAGTACGCATAAGGTTATACTTTGTAGGCTCGTTATTCTTTTCTGCAAAATACAATGTTCTGCTTGGTGCGTTCATTTGACTGTTTTCAATAACTGATAATCCATACTCTTTACAAAGTTCATCAGACAAATCTCTTAACCTTTGCATTTCTGGTTTTGAATAGTTATATTTCTTTCCGTCAAGAAATGAAACTGAATTAAAACAGAAGTGATTATGCAAGTGTTCTTTATCAAGATGTGTTGATACGATAACCTGAAACCTGTCAGCCCACATTTGCTTTGCAAGTTTGACACCAATCTCATGACAAATCTCAGGTGTAACTTCATCAGGCTTAAAACTTTGATAACCATGCCAAGCAATATACTTGTCCTCTTTATTGAATTGCTTTTTGGTGAGTATCATTTGCTCAAGTGCAATTTCCTTTTTACAGTTGATTGCAGTAACAAACTGTTGGTTATTTGTCTTATTCGGATTAATATCGTAACTGAACACATTTACAAAATTTTTCATATCAGAAGTTAATTTTGTTTTTTCAGGATTCTCAACATAATCAATCAAGTCGCTAAGTTGTCCTTTTATATGCCACAAACTTGTTGTTGCCATTATGCAGCCTCCTTTGACAAGAGCATTTCATTTTGGAATTCAAGTACCCATTTATCAAGATCAATACAGGCTTGCAAGAGTTTCTCATTGCCATTTGCATTTTCCTTGATAGAATCCTGAATTGCATAGTGCTTATTCATCAGTTCCCAAAACTTTTTATCAGGCATAGGTTTTGGTGTTTTATTATTGATGAGTATGCTGACAATTTGTGATTGTGTAACACCGCAAATTTTTGCATACAGCTTCAGCCTTTGACTATCATCATAATTCAGGCTGATACAATGTGTAAATTTTTCTTTCAATTCATCATCTCCATTCTTAAAAGGGTTTCAGGGATTTCTCCCTGATTTTTGGATTTATATATAAATCCGATGCTCGCTAAAGTGTAGGACACACCTTTTGCCGTGTTATCTGAATGCAGTTCCTATCCCTTTTTCAGCGAAGTTATACCGCTCTATCAATAGATGTCATGGCAGTAATATATCCCATTCAGACGGTCATTCAATTTTTATTTTCGGCAATAAAAAAGCCGTTTACATCAGTGAGTAACACAAACAAGCAGAGCCTTTCAGCTCCGCCTGCATAGCGTGTTTACTCACTATGTAAACGACTTAAAATAGTCTTGAATTTATATCCTATCTCAACCGTTTTTATTAAACAGAAGAGTAGGTTGTGATGATTTTTGCATCACTAAAACATAAACACATATTTAATTTATATCCAAATATTAGCAGATAGTTTTATGTTTGTCAATAAAATATTTTTGATCATACCAATAAATCAGCAAGTTCTTCTTGAGACATATTATTTCGTTCTCTACATTCTCTAATATTGTTAATTACTTGTTTAACATTCATTTCATCCTTCCTATACTGCATAACCACACTTTACTATTTATCAGTATATATAAATTCAGATTGAACTTGAACAACAATAGCGATATCAGTAATACTATGGCTTTATTTACTATATTTTTATTTACAAATAAAAATAATCATGCAAAAAATAACGATAGAGTATATATACCCTATCGTTATCCTTGAAAATATTCGAATGCAAGTATAATTAATGTTTAATAACAGAATAGATTTGGGGTATTGCTCATAATCAAACCGCTTCTATATATCCTGAAACATTACTGCCTTTTGAAAATTGAAGATAATAATAACTACTTTTATTAAGGGAATCTACTCTCCAAGATAAAGTTTTGCCTGCTTCAATACTTCTGGTTGATTGAGACCAATCAACACCAGGTTGCTGTTTTAATAATTTAACTGTGATTTTTTGATTTGAATTATTGTTTACCCAAATTCTTACAGAACTTGCACCAGTAAATGTGTAATTTGTGTACAAGTAATTATCTATACACCAACCTGAGAAAGTATACTTACCTTCCTTTGATAAGTCCCATTCTGAATTATACGGCTTGTCAATCCCAAATGTTTCAATTTTATTATATTCAAAATAAATTGGTTGTTCGCATAACCCTATATTTTGATCAGCAGCAAATACTGTGCCCACTGAACCTAATAATGGTAATAAACAAACAAGAAATATACTGAAAATTTTTGAAATCTTTTTCAACTTAATCTCCTTTCCTAAAAAGTTAGTCTATTTTACTCAATAGATTGCTTTTTGCACAAAAACAAATTAGAAATATAAAATATTAAAGAAATAATAATGGATATATTACTAATATAAAAACTGAAACATAAAAATTCTGAGAAACCGCCCCATTTTATCAATAATCTTAATGATAATAAAATTAGAATGATTAGCAAGAATATATTGCTAATATGAATATACCATTTATCTATTTTAATTATAGAAATTACATTTAATATAATAAATAATATAACTGATACAATTCCTATTGGAAATAAAGCAGAAAATATTAATGTACCATGTATTGATTTAAGCCCTGGTGAAGAAAACCAAGGAAAAAAAGAACCAAAAAAATAGATTGTAAAAAAAACTAATGAAACAAATTGAAGTTTTATATTGTTAATCTTTTTCACGAATTATTATCTCCTAACTATTGCATAAGTAGCACCACTGTTTTTTTCCCAACCATTGGTATCGCTTGATGTCCAAGCATGATAATCTGATGTATGCTGAGCCACTTTATAATCTACATACCCATAGGAACCTGCTGACGAATCTCTTTTTGTAACAAAACCCATGTGATCCCAATCACCATCAGTTTTAAAGTCAAGTGTAATGAAATCTCCTGCTCGTAAATTTGCTGCAAAAGTTTTATGATTTGTAGTTTTATTAGATACACCCATATATCTCGCAAATGTATCAGCCATACTCCATGCTTGCGAATGAGTGTGCTTAGTTATCCCCAATACTTTTGATGTTTTATGCCACCAACCTTGTGATACATTATCGTAAACTGTCTGTTTAACTCCACCATTTTCTAATATTTGAGATGTGAAGTTTGCACAATCACCATTGCTAAAAGAATAATATGTTGGAGTATTTCTATTTGTAGCATGCTTTTCCGCATATGCAATACCCTTAGTTGTATCAAAAGATTTTACTATCGCCAAAGGCATGATACTAGAATTATTGTCAACATTATAGCTGTATAGTATTTCATTATTTTTAGATTGTACTAAACTACTTGTATAAGGCAACATCTCATATAACTTGTCATAGATTATATTATTATTTGTATTACTTGCAGATAATAACGGAGCCGAAAAAGAGATTGACAAATTATTTTCATTAACAAATGAAATAATTTTATCATTTTTATCTTTGTTTTCATAAATGTCAAAGAAAGACACCAAATCTCTATATTCGTCTGATGAATCAGTAATACCTTTTTCATCTATATATTTATAAAAAGCACTCCTGAAATCTTCCCAATTATCACAATTCAGTTTTTCGATATTGTAATACTCTGAAATATTGTTAATGAAATCCGCCTGAGAATCATAAATTTTCTCAATAGCAGTTTCTGGTTCTGAAAATTCAACATATAGTTTTTCATTAACGCCGAAAATAGTTGCTTTTCTTTGCGTTAATTCATCGTTCGATATAACATATGGTGTATTTTCTTCAATACTTGTATTGGCATAAGCAGATACTATGCCTGATGATAACACGAACAGAAACATTAAGCCTGTCGCTACTAACTTTTTTAATTTCATAGATTAATCTCCTTTATTAAATAAAATATTTTGAAAGTATAAATCAGTAAAACATTGGAAACACCTCTTTAGTTTAAATTTTAATAAAGCATTATTAAAGAAAATATTCTCTCATATACATAGTGTCAATTTTAATAAAAGTGTGAGAAAATTTTTCAAAAAAAACAAAAAAGATGTCAGGTTTTCAGTCTGACATCTTTTGAAATATACTTTTAAAATTGTAAATAACTTGTGGTCGCATCAAGTTTTTGTGTTGATAACATAGATTTTTTTGCATAGTGTGTCGCTGACACTCTGTACTGATAACCTGATTCAACAGGAACACGCTTTGATAGTTTGTAATATTTACTATTGTTACATAAGTCACTAAATTCTTTATATTTTGACCACGATGCACTTGAAGAGGTTCTTCTTTGAATAACTACTTTTGTAAATCCACACCTTACAACATCTGAAGATCCTTCTGTAAGTCCTGTAATTAGCAATTCACCATTGCTTTTTGCAATTCCTAACGTATGTTTCACTATTAAACCTGATGCATATGGTTGAACAGACACCGCATATACATGTTCCAATGCTTCAAATTCTTCCTGTGTAAATTCAGCATTAAATTCTGAATTACTTGCCGCAAAAGCATAGTTTGGAGTTAAACAACATATAGTCATTAATATTGTTAAAAATACAGATAAAAGCTTTTTCATAAATTTTCCTTCCTGTCTATTTAATAGACTGTGCAAATAGTTTTGCAGTTTCAAAATCTGTTTCTAAATAGATTTCATAAATTGTAAAATTATCTTTATAGCAAATTGTACAATTATTCTCGTGTTCAAATATTAATACATCCATTCCGTTTACTTTTATCATTTCTGCTGATAATACATCCATATCAACCA
>CAJTLP010000005.1 GCA_910577195.1 uncultured Eubacterium sp.
CCTGTCTCTCTCGAGTGCTTTGCAATAATACCACATACTTTTTACTTTGTCAACAAGTTTTCTCAATTTTTTTCAAAAAAAGTTAAGTTATAGCAATTTAGCTAAAAAAATCAAGTTGCAATTCAATTTTTTATTTGATATAATCATATAACAGTTTTTAATGTTTACAAATGGAATTTATTAATATATTATATATATTACATTATATAGAGAGGAGCTGATATTGTGCCAATCAGAATTGATGACGCTTTACCTGCAAAACAAAATCTTGAAATGGAAAACATATTTGTTATGAGTAATAAGCGTGCTGATATGCAGGATATCAGACCGCTAAAAATCGTTATACTTAATCTTATGCCGACTAAGCTGGAGACGGAGACCCAGCTCTTAAGACTGCTGAGCAACTCTCCCCTTCAGGTTAATATTGATTTTCTTCAGGTTGAAAGCCACGTATCGAAGAATGTGTCAAAGAGCCATATGGATAAATTCTATAAGGTATTCAAAGAAATAAAAGACAACCGATATGACGGAATGATTATTACAGGTGCTCCGGTTGAACATTTGGAATATGAAGAGGTTGATTACTGGGACGAGCTTTGTAAGATTATGGAGTGGAGCAAAAAGAATGTTTACAGCACTTTCCATATATGCTGGGGCGCACAGGCAGGACTTTATTATCACTACGGAATCAAAAAGCATAAGCTTGACAAGAAGATGTTCGGCGTGTTCCCTCACAAGAGTCTTGACATCACGCATCCGCTGATGAGAGGACTTGATGATGAATACTATGTACCCCATTCAAGACATACGGATATAAGCAGACAGGATATTGCACAGGTTAAGCAGCTGCAGATTATCTCTTACAGCGAGATTTCAGGTGTACACATTGTATCGGATATGGACTGCAGGCAGTTCTTTGTGACAGGTCACAGCGAGTACGACAGAGATACACTGGCAAAAGAGTATTTCAGAGACAAGGCTAAGGGACTTGAGATAGATATACCGTATAACTATTTCCCAAATGATGATGAAAATCTTGTTCCTGTTATGAGCTGGAAAAGCAGTGCAAGCCTTATTTTCTCAAACTGGCTGAATTACTTTGTATATCAGAAAACACCGTATGATTTATCACAGCTTTAATTTAAGCTATAGGAAATTTATAGAATTTTTATTTGAACTTATAGCAGACATTGTGTTCGAAGCTGCAGCTGATCAAATTTTGGATAAAAAACAAACCATAAAGGTAAAGATTATTTGCGCATTGATTGTACTTATTCCGATGCTGCTGATTATTGGAGGAACACTTTATTTTGCATATAAGAGTATTTCATCCGATATATTGGTAAGCATTTTACTTTTTGCATCAGCAATCGTCTTAATGGCATTTACAATTTATGCAATTGTGATTAATTTAAAGAAATTCAAATAATATATATTTATAAAAGATAAGCACAAGCAAAGGTTTTGCTTGTGCTTTTTTATTTATTCACTTATACCATTTAACTGTTTCCAATGGATTTTGCAGTAATGCTCGCCATCGATTGCCGGATACTTTTCGTCGAAACGTGCTTCGTTATAGCAATCATATTCGCCGACATATGCACAGCGCACTGCGTCTTCACCACCCTCTGAGAAGGACGGAATGAAAGAATAAAGGAATATACCGAGTACGGCTACACAGATAACAACAGGAGCTGCTTTGCCGTTTGTTTTCTCAGTAATTTTCTTAAATAATTTTCCTGCGTCGATATTATCAAGCTTTGTTTTTTCAAATATAAGAACAGCCAGCTTCATCAGGAAATATGCGATAACTGCTGCAAGAGTTCCTACAATAAGGCCTGCAATTACATCGGTAGGATAATGCACCATCAGATAGATACGGCTGCCTGCAGTACAGAGTGCAACAACCGGGAAGAGCCAGGCAATCTTTTTCTTATCACTCTTAAAGCAAAGGAAAAGTGCAACTGCCATTTCAGTAGCAGCGGTTGTATGACCTGATGGGAAGGAATAGTCGCTTTCCGAAAGTGAGCCTGCACCAATATACCAGTTCCAGTAATCCTCAACACCCTGAAGTGTATTATACGGTCTGATACGAAGTGCCATTGGTTTAACGACCACATTGGTAACAATTGTGCCTATTGCAATAGCGAACAGCAGAGTGAAGCCGTATTTTCTTGTCTTTTTGAAGAAACAGAGGACAACAGCCACAACAGCCATAGGGATTACAAAAGCCTCGTCACCAAAGCTGGTGAAAAATTTTGCTACATAGGTTAAGAAAGTATTCTGCATTGAGCCGAAGAAGTGGAAAATCCACATATCCAAGCCGTAAAATGCCTTGTCAATACTTTCACCTAAGGTTAAAAGTATAGGATTCATATATGTACCTCCAATTATATTACTAATATATATTATCAAAAGCAGCATAAAATTTCAATATATTTATTAAACTGTTATACTTTATTTGTTAACAATGCCGTAAAATATTTATGGTAATATGTGTTAAAATATGAAATGGCAAATAAAAATACCGGAAGGAAGAGATATGATAACAGATCCCTATAAGGTTTTAGGCGTGCCAAACGGAGCAAGTGAGGAAGAATGCACAAAGGCATACAAAAGGCTTGCAAAAAAATACCACCCTGACCTTAACCCCAATAACAAAGAAGCCGAAAAAAAGATGGCGGAAATCAATGCCGCTTATGATCAGATAAAAAGCGGAGCTGTCAATAACAATCAATATACTTATGGCGGTTACAGCTACGGCAGGCAGGCAAATCAGAGCCGAACATCCGCACCTGATTATCTGAATTCAGCCGCACAATTTATTAAAAGCGGTCAATATCAGCAGGCACTTAACTTGCTGGGTAACATTGAAAACAGAGATGCACGTTGGTATTATCTTTCCGCACTGGCGAATATGTCACTGGGCAACCGAGCGGTGGCAGAGGACCACATCAGAACAGCCTATGCCAAAGAGCCTGAAAATGCAACCTACAGACAGGCATATGAAAATATTACGCAGGGAATCAATCCCCTTGATTATAATCCGTTTTCCTCATTCTTTGATTTCGGCAGCTATTCCGAGAGGAATGAAAACAGCAATCAGACCTACACAACGGTAAGAAGAGGAAACAGGAGCTGTCTGGGACGGATACTGAGAATTATTTTTATTATATTTATAATAAGGCTTATTTTCAGATTATTATTTTCCTTTTCATACGGAAGATATCAAAGACCACAGCAACAGCAGAATACCACAAGCAGCTATTCCGAGCAATATGATTATCCGCAGGATAATGCTGATATTTTCGGAGACAACTACGGAGAGAGAAAGGATTCATAGCAAATGAAAAAATTTTTTACAAACTTAGGATACAAGTTCCAGCGTTTTATGGTTGGGAGGTACGGTGTAGACCAGTTATGGAGAGCACTGCTGATCTTCTACTTAATCGCAATCATTATAGCGAACATTGTTTATCGTTTTTCAAAGATTGCATACATTGCACTATTTGTGCTTTCCGTTGCACTGCTGATTTTTGCATTGTTCAGAGTGTTCTCGAAAAACATTGAGGCACGCAGAAATGAAAACAACAGCTGGCTCAGATTCACAGGAAGGATAAAGCAGAATTTCCTCTTTCAGAAAAACAAATGGGCACAGAGGAAAACACATAAATT
The DNA here is from genome assembly GCA_910577195.1 of uncultured Eubacterium sp. Taxonomy (GTDB): domain Bacteria; phylum Bacillota; class Clostridia; order Oscillospirales; family Acutalibacteraceae; genus Eubacterium_R. Next base: position 3,676 of record CAJTLP010000005.1, read on the forward strand.
TGTTAAATGCAGTAAATGTAAAAAGACTTTACGACTGCCGAAGCATAAGGGCAAAATTAATGTAAGCTGTCCGCACTGCCAGAATCAGTTCATCGTAAACACAGGAAAAAAGCAATAATACAGAATAAAAAAGAGCTTTCTCAAGTCTGAGAAAGCTCTTTTTTGACAATTGTGTGACGGCATAATTTTCCGAAAGTTTATTCCACTGTTACTACCTTTGCCAGGTTTCTCGGCTTATCCACGTCAAGTCCTTTATCAGATGATACGTAATACGCAAGCAGCTGCAGGGACACGACGGACGGAATCAGCATAAATTCGTCCTCCAGCTCCGGCAGTTCAAAATAGTTCTCAAGGTCCTCTGTCCTTAATGACTTACGGACAAATGTAATCACATCTGCTCCTCTGGACTGAACCTCTCTTATATTGGACACCTGCTTTGACACAAGGTACTGCTGCGTCATAAGTGCAATCACGGGTGTTCCGCCTGTTATGAGTGCAATTGTACCGTGCTTCAGCTCACCTGATGCAAATGCCTCTGAATGAATATAGGATATTTCCTTCAGCTTAAGAGACGCCTCAAGAAGAGCAGGATAATCCATCCCCCTGCCAATCATAAAGGTATGCTCTGCCGTGAGCATGGATTTTGAAAGATGATGAATTTCCGATTTCCTGTCAAGGACATTTTTTACTGCGTCAGGTATCTGCTTAAGCTCGTTTATAAACGCAGTAACGCCCTCGTGATTCAGATGTCCCCTAAGATATGCCAGCTTTGCAGTAATCAGATAGAAAACAGCAACCTGCGTTGTATACGCTTTGGTAGATGCCACAGCAATTTCAGGTCCTGCATCTGTATAGATTACATTATCACTTTCACGTGCAATGGACGAGCCGCGAACATTGACAATGGATAAGGTATCAGCACCCTTCCCTTTAGCATATTTCAGCGCCTCAAGGGTATCAATGGTTTCACCGCTCTGGGAAACGCAGATAACAAGGGTATCATCGTTTATAATCGGATTACTGTACATAAATTCGCTTGCCATATGAACAGACACCGGCACAGAGCATATGCTTTCAATCAGCTGCTTACCGATAAGTCCTGCGTGCATAGCCGTACCGCAGGCAATAACAGAAATGCTTTTACAGCGTTCAAAAATACTGTCATCCACCTTATCGCAGGAAAAATCAGGAAATGAATCCCTGATTCTTGCAGAGATTGTTTTTTCAATCACCTGAGGCTGCTCCATAATTTCCTTTTCCATATAAAAAGGATATCCGCTTTTGCCGCTGTTCTTAATATCCCAGTCAAGCTTAAGCATTTCAACCTCAACCGCATTGCCGCTGAAATCTTTGATTTCAAAGCCGTCCTTCGTTATTTTTGCAATAGAAAACTCAGGCAGCACAAAATAATTTTCACTGTAGCCCCCTATAGCCATTATATCAGATGCAATATAAACACCGTCATCATTCTGACAGCACACTATGGGGCTGACATTTCTCACTGCAAAAATCGTATCAGGTATACTGTCAAACATAACAGCAAAGGCATAAGTACCTGAAAGCTTTTTCACTGCATTGACAATCGCCTCTTCCGGATTGCCTGTAAAACATCTGTCTATCAAAGCCGCTGCTACCTCGCTGTCCGTCTGGGACTTCAGCTTGTCAGCAACATTGAGTGTGTTTTTTATGGTTTCGTAATTTTCAATAATTCCGTTATGAACAACGGTAACATTTCCGAACTTATGAGGATGAGAATTTTCATCACTCACGTTACCGTGTGTTGCCCATCTGGTATGTCCTATACCTGTTTTACCTTTGATATCAGATGTTTTATGCTCAAGCTCCTCAACTCTGCCCTTACATTTACTCGTAAGACATTCTTTGAAATCCGGATGATAGACTGAAATTCCTGCACTGTCGTAACCCCTGTATTCAAGCGTTTTAAGTCCCTTAAGCAAAATTCCTCTCGCTTCACTATAACCTGTATAACCAATAATTCCGCACATAATTTTTCTCCATTTCAGTATAGATTAGCCATAGTTCATATACTAAACATTAGTATAATTATCATATGACTTTTTATTAAAAATAATTCCTTCGCTGAAAAGTTTTTGTGACAGCTGTTGCCAGCTGCTTTTGTCTTTTCATATCGCACCGAAGGAGGTACGAAAGAGTACCCGCCGAAAATTCGATAACTCTTTTCCTCGTCGTCCTGCACAACAGTTCAGTGCAGGCTCATGGCGCTATGAAGAAAATTATGCCGTAGGCAAACAAGAGCCGAATAAAAAAAGGTTTAAATTATCCGAATTACTCTTTATTGCCCAAGGAGTAAATCACTCCTGTCACACATTCAATTGTCAAGGTACACGCAATCAGAATTGACTGCAGATTTATTATAACAAGAGAATATGATTAGTCAATGAATTAAATATGAAAAAAATATTGATAAAATATATATTTTAAGTATAATAGATATCAGTTGATTATATACCAGCTTTGGAGGATATAATGGATATTGTTATTATTGGTGCAGGAAAGCTTGGCACAGGTCTTGCAAGCAACCTGTCAAACGAAGAGCATAATATCACTGTTGTTGACTACAGTACAACTAAGGTTGAGGCAATTGTGGACAAGTATGACGTACAGGGCGTAGCAGGAAGCGGAACGCATATCGATGTTCTCAGACAGGCACAGGTTCCTGATGCAGACCTTGTTATTGCTACAACACATTCGGATGAAAATAATATACTTGTATGTCTTATGGCTAAAAAGCTCGGTGCCAAATATACGATTGCAAGAGTGCGAAATCCTGAATACAATGCACAGTTTGAATTTATGAGAAATGATCTTGGCATTTCACTGATGATAAATCCAGACTTCATGGCAGCTCTTGAAATAGGACGAATCGTACAGTTTCCTGAGGCAAATAATGTCGAAACCTTTGCAAACGGATATATTGATATGGCTGAATACAAAATAAGGGAAAATTCCAACCTGTGCGAAAACAGTATCAGCAGTATTTCATCAAAGCTCAGAAACAATATGCTTATATGTGCCGTTGAAAGAAATGACGACGTTCATATTCCTAATGGTGATTTCATCCTCAAATCAGGTGATATTATTCACGTAACCGGTGCACACAAAGAGCTTGCAAATATAGGCAAGGCACTGATTAACTCCAAAAAGAAAACCATTAAAAATATAATGATTATAGGCTGTTCACGTGTCAGCATTTATCTTTCGGATATGCTTGTAGGTCTCGGAAAGAATGTAATCATCATTGAAAAGGACAGAGAAAAATGTGATGTGCTTTTTGATATGGTACCTAAGGCGACTATCATTAACGGCGATGCAAACGATCACGAATTCCTTATTGAAGAAGGAATTGAAAATATGGATGCTGTCATTACATTAACAGATTCTGATGAAATCAATTTTCTTGTATCCATATATGCGCAGCGAATGGGCATACCCAAAACCGTTACGAAAATAAACAATGTAAATCTTCATAAAATGCTGTCAGATTTGGGACTTGATTCACAGATTAATGTCAGTGAAATATCGGTTTCAACAATCACACAATATGTAAGAGCAAAGGAAAATGTAAGCTCCTCTTATATGAAAACGCTTTACAAATTTGTTGACGGCAAGGTTGAGGCAACTGAATTCCTTGCACGTGATTATGTATCGTTTCTCGGTACTCCTCTGTCAAAAATCAGGATTAAGAAGAATGTTCTTATCGCAGCGATAAACAGAAATCAGGAAATCATTTTCCCCAGCGGTAATGACTGCATTGAGTCCAACGACCTTGTTGTAGTTGTATCAAAGGGCAAAAGAATCAAAAGTCTTAACGACATTCTTCAGTAGGAGTTATTTTAAAAGCTATGAACTATAAGGCAGTATTATATATTTTAGGAAAAATCTTTATAATACTCGGAGCACTTATGCTGCTCCCTTTCACAATCGCACTTTATTACAGGCTGAACGGCTTTCCTGAGGCAAGCTATATTTCCTTTCTTGTTCCTATCGGAATTCTTTTGGCAGCAGGATTTATACTTACATTAAAAAAGCCGAAAAGCTTCAATATATATGCAAAGGAAGGCTTTGTAATCTGCGGACTCGGCTGGCTGATTATGTCGGCATTAGGTGCACTCCCCTTTGTTATCAGCGGTTGTATTCCGAGCTACATTGACGCTTTTTTTGAAACAGCGTCAGGCTTTACCACAACAGGTGCAACTATCCTTTCGGAGATACATTCCCTGCCGAAATCCATTTTGTTCTGGCGAAGCTTCACCCACTGGATCGGCGGTATGGGTATACTGTCCTTTATGATTGCGGTCGTTCCGAAGGCTCGGGGAAACTCTATGCTGATTATGAAGGCTGAGGTTCCCGGTCCGTCCGCAAGCAAGGTTGTATCAAAAATCGCAGACAGTGCAAGAATACTTTACATTATTTATTTTGTCATAACAATTATTGAAATTTTTGTTTTATTTGTCGGCAACAGAATATCAGGAGACAATATCCGATTCTTTGACTGCGTTGTTACTGCTTTTGCAACAGCCGGCACCGGCGGATTTTCCGTACTTAACGATTCCATTCTGGGCTACAACAGCCCTTTCACGGAATGGGTTCTGACTATTTTTATGTTCCTGTTCGGCGTGAACTTTAACTTATATTTCTATCTTCTTACAAAGAGGGTACGTGATGTTTTCAGAGATGAGGAGCTCAGAGGCTATATTTTAATCAACCTCAGTGCTGCCATTCTTATTACATTGAATATATCATCAATGTACACCAACATTTCAACAGCTATCAGAGATTCCTTTTTCAGCGTAAACTCTGTAATGAGCACCACCGGCTTCTGCACTGCTGACTTTAATCAGTGGCCGACATTTTCAAAGGTTATTCTTATCATTCTTATGTGTATCGGATGTTCGGCAGGTTCAACCGGCGGCGGACTCAAGGTTGTACGCTTTGAGCTTTTCATAAAGCAGATGCTGTGTGATTTTAAACAGGCTCTGCGTCCGCACTCCGTGATTCATGTAAGACTTAATCAGAAAACGGTTGACAAAAAGACAATGAAAATGCTTTCCTCATATTTGAATATTTATATCATAACGCTTGTTGTTTCGGTATTTCTTATTTCCCTTGACAACTTCGATTCAACAACAAGCTTTACCGCAGTAATCGCCTGTTTAAATAACATTGGTCCGGGACTTGAGGTTGTGGGTCCGACAGGTAATTTCGCTGATTTTTCAGTTCTGTCAAAGATCGTTCTGATTTTTGATATGCTGGCAGGAAGATTAGAGCTTTTCCCTATTCTGCTTTTATTCAGTCCGTACACATGGAAAAAAACAAAATAATAAACCATATACAAAAACAGCGTATAACACCTTATGTGCTATACGCTGTTTTTCTTCATTATTTTTAAAGCTGGAAAATCTCAATATAGTTATCAATGCAATTCTGAATAATTTCCTCCGCCACTTCTTTAGGCTTAACCTCTGTAACGGACGTCACCTTTTCGTGCTCAAGCGTTTTATATACCTCAAAAAAATGCTTGATTTCATCAAACCTGTGGCTTGGAAGCTGATCAATATCACTGTAGCTGTTATAATTCGGATCATTAACAGGAACTGCTATGATTTTCTCATCTTTCTTGCCGTTATCCTCCATTATAAGAACGCCGATAGGAAAGCATTCAACAATCGTCATAGGCTGAATTTTTTCGCTGCACAATACAAGAACATCCAGCGGATCATTATCGCTGGCATATGTACGCGGAATAAATCCGTAGTTTGCAGGATAATGCGTTGATGTAAAAAGTACACGGTCAAGCTTGAGCATACCTGTATCCTTATCAAGCTCATATTTATTTTTGCCGCCCTTTGAAATTTCAATTACAGCGTAAAATCTGTCTTTCTTAATTCTCTTTGGTGAAATATCATGCCATATATTCATATAGATTCCTCCTATAATATAATTAATTCACTGTTATTTAATCAATGATTTCTTATTTTTAAAAACAGCATTATCAATAACTTTCAGCAATTTCGCGGACAATACAGTAAGTACGATTGTGCACACCCATGTTAAAACAATGAACAAAATCGGCTTTTGAGCATCAGTAAATAAACAAAAACCATATACAAACCCCTATATATTATATCATACAGCATAATACTGTATATGCAAATATAATTTTATTTTTTGATTCTTTTAAAGCGAAATAAAAAACCATTTAGAATATTCTTTATTCTTTTTACAACACTCTTCAGATATTTATTTTTGAAAAACACAATAACAAATACAAGATTAGATATAACAAAGCAAACTACACCTTTAATAATAAATCCAAGAATACCCATAATCGCAATTCGATTAACCAGAAAAATAAGAAGAGCAGATACACTCACAGAAATTAAGGCTATCGCTGACATAGACAAGAAGCAGTTTGTTGGCTTTTTTTTGAAAAAATCACGAAACAGAATAATTGGCTCATACCAAATACAAGTCAGCAGCTTCGCTATTGCAGAGGCAAAAAGTACACCGGAAAGTCCAATTAATTTACCAAGAGCAATAGATAGAAAAATATTCAACACTGCACAAATAAGCATACTATATTTTGTTTTTTTGTATAAGCCGGCTGCTTCTCTGAAAACCCAAATCGGATTTGAAATGCAAGTCATAAAGAAATTAATTCCTATTGCAATTACAGTAAGGTTGTCCAGTGTAAAATCATTTCCAAGCCAAATAATAATAAATTCGTCAATCAAGGCATAAACACAGCCTGCAATTACAATGCAAAACCATGCACTGATTACTTGAAGCTCCTCAAATACTTTGTACTGTTTTTCACTTGACTCCTTTACCATCAGGTTTCCTATACTTGCTGTAATTGATTGAAAAGCCATAGATACATATCCTGATATCAAATTTACAACTGTAAAATAATTCGAATAATAGCCAACTACCACTGTACCTATCATTTTTGAAATAAGAATATTATCAGTGCTGTTAATAAGTACCCATGATAACTTATAAATAAATGCCGGTCCTAAATTGGAAAAAATATTCTTTTTTTCCTGCTTTGATAAAGAACCCTTTTGCTTTATATAAGGAAACCTTTTGTCAACAATATGTGATGCATAGAGATTATTTCCTAACATAAAAACAATTTCCACCAATAAGTAAGCAGTATAATTTTTCAGTGTCAGCATTATAACAATTTCTGCTAATGATGATATTATTTTCATTATCATATTGTATTTTACAACAACGTAACCTTGCTGATGTGCGTAAAGAACGGTTGTTTTATAAACAAATAAATACGAAACAACAGTTAATGCAAGAGTTAATAAGTAATAAAGATACAAATGGTCAATTTCTCTTTCCAAATTAACTATATACTTCAAAAAAGGAATCAGGGACAATCCAATAAGTGCCACAGCCGCTGCAATAATCAAATAAACTTTTCTGTAAAAATGATTTAACGCGGCTATTTTTTTAAAATCGTTTTCCGCCACAGGCTTATAATAGCTGTAAGTCATAGTCGTAGAAAAGCCCAAATCGGCTAATGCGAGCATTGATAACACATCGGAGAACAATCCGCTGATGCCGCGCATTTCAACGCCAAATACTCTGATAAAAACCGTCCTTAAAGCAAATGTCAGCACCAAATTAAAAGTTTTCTGTACAAAGGTTGATATTAAATTTTTACTTGATTTTAAACTTCTGCTATCGTCCAAAATTACAATTCCTTTTCAAAGTATATTTTAAGCAATAATTTGTACGCTTTTCTGAAATAACGTGCAGTCAATAATTTTAACTTTAATTTTTTATTCAAATCAATTTTCTTTAAAAGATTAAAGGACTGCTTAAGCTCGGTGTTCAACTGAGAATATTCACTGCCGTAGCTCCCTGACTTGACGCACAAACCTATAGCATCAAGCACCCAGTTGGCATAGGCAGTTGCCGCAGCAATGTAGGCAGTACCATTTAATTCCCTTTCAAAAATCATCTTATGAATACTGATATTGTGAATCCAAGCACTAATATTATTCTGTAAATTGGTCACACTGTCATTGCGGATTAAATAATTATATTTTGAGCAACTGCAAAGCATAATTTTACGTGAATTTTTAATCACCTGATAATTAAACAAATGATCCTCACCTATGGCAATATTAAGAGGAAAATGAACATCACCGATAACAGAACGTCTATACAGCTTGCACCAACAATTACTGTTTATTGAATTATCCAACAGCAAATCATTAAGAAAATCTGCACTGCTTTTTACTACCGTTTCTCCGCTGTTTGCAATTTCTTCAACTGTTTCATTCTCATAAATTTTTCTGTATGTGCATCTAACAATATCAATTGCATCATCAAATCCGGAAAGAAGATAAGAATACATATCTCTGTCAGGATAATCATCCCCATCAACAAAACCGATATAGTCACCTGTTGCGGCATCAAGACCTGCATTTCTGGCTGAGGATACACCACCGTTTTCTTTATGTATTACCTTTATCCGGCTGTCCCTTGCCGCCCAATTATCACATATTTCAGGACAATTATCAGGTGAGCCGTCATCTACAAGTATGATTTCAAGATTATTATAGGTCTGATTTACTATACTTTCTATACATCTGTCAAGATAATCTTCGACATTATATACAGGCACAATGACACTGATTTTCTCCATATTCTCACCGCTGATAAATTTAGTCTTTATTATTATAAATTCTGATTAAAATTTTATATATACCGGGCATAAGCCACAGCAATAATGTTTTTAATTTCGTTGCCTTTGAATACAGGCCGCTGTGAAAGATTGCTTTTCTGTGCCTGACAATTCTTTGTCTGATCATTCTGAATTTATCAGTGCAGCTGTTTGATGTAATCATTTGCCGAATGGTGCGAAAGCTCTTTAAAACATCACCCTTTATACAATACTGCAGAACATTATTATCATTTGCTGCCATATCAAAAATGATATCCATAACCTTATGCTCGTCAAAGCGTGATGAACTGAATTCCTGATGAGAGGCAGAATCACTATTGTTCACGTAATGATATCTGGGAACATTCTGAATTACAGCCTTATTTATATTCCTTGCTACAGCAAAATTAAACAGTGTATCCTCTGCATATTTCAATGATTCATCATAGCGAATACCACTTATAACCTCTGCCTTAAAAATCTTATTGCAGGGACTGACCGGAAGAATACCAGCTGCTTCGCCGACACTGCAGAGCAGTTGCATATTATCCATAACAACAATCGGTGCCTCGAAGCTATCCCACACCTCAACAGAACCGTCAGCATTTTCCCGGACAATTCCGCACTGTGCCATATCTGTATTATGCTCACGCATCTGAGAAAGCATAATTTCATACATATCAGAATCAAGATAATCATCGCTGTCAACAAAGGCAATAAAATCACCTGCTGCAGCATCAAGTCCTGCATTTCGTGCTGACGATACACCGCCGTTTTCCTTATGTATAACCTTAATACGGCCATCCTTTTCTGCCCAGATATCACAAAGCTCCGGGCAGTGATCAGGTGAACCGTCATCAACAAGAATGATTTCCAAATTTTTATAAGTCTGATTTACTATGCTTTTAATGCATTCATCCAGATATTCTTCGACATTATATATAGGAACAATAACCGATAATTTTTCCCTACAAAAATCTGTCACGGTTTAATACCCCCTGATTCCTCTTCTGATTAAAATCGTTTGGTCGTAAATTTTCGGTGCGTATTGAAGAAGAAACACACCGAATCTATGCCTGAAGCAATAAACATCACGGTATTTTTTATCAAATATATATTTTTTATATTTGAGTATATCCTTGCGCAGAACCTGATATCGGTCAAGACACTTCTGATTTCTGATAACACTGTTAATCAGAAACATATCATTCTTCACCTTATTGGCAATGACATAAGGATAAGCATCTGAATTCTTATCAAAATCATCATCAATGATTTTATAAGCAAGCATTGAATCGTCAATTAGAGAATAGGTTATACAGCCTGCAATGGCCGACTCCTCGTGACGGAAATAATTGTATTTTATTTTATTTGAAACGATTAATTTATTTGTATTTTTATATAAAAAATAGTTATACATTGCATCTTCACTGAATGATAAACGTTCTGATAATGCAGGAACATATTCAAATAGCTCTCTTGCATAAATCTTATTGCACATAGACCAGAGGCAGTCCGCATTCATATATTTGATAATCTCTTTAAAATCATAAATTTTCAAAAGCTCTGGGTTATTATCTTCAAATGAAACTGCAGTATCCTTTATATCCACATCTCTGAACGCTGCACAAGCTACCTGTGCATTATACGCATCAGCAAGCGTAATAAGATAGGCATACATATCCTTTTCAATCCAGTCGTCTGCATCCACAAAGCCTACATATGCACCGTCTGCTTTATTTATGCCGGCAGTCCTTGCTGAGGCTGCACCGCCGTTTTCCTTATGAATAACAGTTATACGGCTATCCTTTTCTGCCCAGCTATCACAAAGCTGAGGACAGTTATCCGGTAAGCCGTCGTCAACCAGAATAATTTCAAGGTTTTTATAAGTCTGACTGACGATACTCTCAACGCATCTATCAAGATATTTTTCTGCCTTATAGACAGGAACAATTACACTAATCAGCTTATTTTCCACTATAAAAACCTCCGTAAAAGCACGGAATAGACATACAACAGCACGGGACTTTTCATTGAAATGAATTTTGCAATAAGCTGCGTATGCTTTGGAAGACGTGAATATTCAACACTTTTAGCCGCACGCACAACATTTTCATTATCTAAAAATGTTTTAAAGGTACTGATTTTCTGAGAAACAGATTTTTTATTATCCGGATTAGCCTCATTTCTGATAACCAGATTCACAAGATAAAGAAGATAATAATTCAGCTGAGATGAGAAATTATATTTGTCCTCATCAAAGGCTTTTTTGAGAATATCATACGGAATCAAAATTGTATCTTCCATATTGATATCATACGCTTTTGTAATGGATTCATTATTCATTCTGTAATGATAAAGAAACTTGTCCACATAAGCAACGTTCTCCGCCTCCAGCAGACAAGGATAAACAAAGGCAGCGTCCTCACCCATTTTGATTTTTGTCGTTACAGTATATAAATTGTTTTCCAAAAGTGCTTTTTTAAACACTTTGCTCCAACAGCATGGATTCACGCCAAAGCTGTAAAACTTATCCTTAAAAAGCATTGTAGGATAAATCTCTCGTTCCATATCCGCCTTGCGAAAAAAAGGCTTTGAAAGCTGCTGACTGCTCAGTCCCTCTTTTTCAGGATAAGAAAAATAGAATTCACTCAGCACCATATCCGGATGATACATTTCAATGGAGCTTGCAAAATGCGCATATATATCAGGCTCTATCCAATCATCTCCGTCCACAAAGCCGATATACTCACCTGTGGCAGCCTTCAGCCCTGCCTGACGTGCTGACATCAGTCCGCCGTTTTCTTTATGAATAACCTTTACTCTGCTGTCCTTTTTTGCGTAATCGTCGCAAATCTGAGGGCAATTGTCAGGAGAGCCGTCATCAACAAGAACAATCTCAATATCCTCATAAGTCTGATTGATTATACTGTCAACACACTGCCTTATATATTTTTCAACTTTATATATAGGAACAATAATACTAATCATTGCAATTCTCCGTATTATATATTGCATCAAGCATTTTTGCTGATGATGAGATATCATAAACACTTTTCAAATTATCTGTTGCAATATCTTCTCTTTTTATTTTTAATAGCTCAAAGGCCTTATCAGACCAAACCTCAGCAGAATTTTCAAGTGACATAAAATCAACATTTTCATTAAATTTCACATCAGATGTAACTGTATCTGATATCAGGCATGGAAGCTTTGATGCCTGAGCCTCAATAAGCGATACGGGAAGAGCCTCAAAAAGTGATGGAAAAATCATAATATCCATTGCCTGCAAAAGCTGTGATATATCTGTCCTCTGACCTGCAAAAATCACTTTATCAGCAATTCCCAGTGCTTTTACCTTTTCTTCAACAACATCTCTGTCGACCTCTTCACCGACTAATATAAGACGCATATTGGGATTTCTCTCAAGCATCTTTGAAAATACTTCAACAAGAAATGTCTGATTTTTTATGTAATAAATCGTACCGATATGGCCTACCAATATTTCATTATCAGCTATTTTAAGCTCTTCTCTTTTCGCCTTTCGGATATCGGCATTATATTCAAAAAGCTGTGTGTCAATTCCGTTTGAAAGGAACTTTCCGTTTTTTGAATACTCCTTTTCGCCATACAGATAATTGCCTGCTGCAACAGAACAGGCAAGCTTATCGGTTGCATAACGGTTAATCCACCTCTGCATAAATGTACGGTAAACCTTAAATGGTAAGGTTTCAGCTCTGTTGAGACGGATTGCGTGTGAATGTGAAACTCGTTTTTTAATACCGCTTTTTTGTGCCGCACGCATCACAAGTCCGTTATAGAACATTACGTGGGAATGAACCACATCATATTGTTCATTCGCCATAACCTGCTTTATGTGCTTATACTTTCCGACATAGCCTTTTATTTCTTCAGGTCTGATGATTATCTTTGCATTTTCCGACTGTGCGGTTTTTAATAATTCAGGGTCCTGCTCAGCATCAATTTTCTGAAGATAGTAGGTAAAATTATATTCACTCTGAGGAAGATGAGAGGCAAGATTTACTGCAACCTTTTCAACCCCTCCGGGTCTGAGTGACTGAATAACAATTAAAACATTTTTCAATGAATGATCCCCCAAATCAGTTCAGTGCATTCCTTGCCAAATTAACAGCACCGGCGGTAATGCGAAACCCAAACAGCTTAAGAAAGTATTTTACAAGTCTGACCTTTTTCCAATAACCGCAGCTGAGTATATGTTTAAACGGTTTCATTTTTTCTATTGCAGAATTTTTATCTGCTTTACTCATTCTGCCGATTATGATAATACCTGTTGAATAGATAAAAGCGAGATAATTCAGGATATCCGCTCTGATTACATCACTGTATGTATCAGCAAGATTTTCCCACTTGTCTATTGTATATACCGTACCGTTAATAAGCTTCATACTCGCACCCGAGCTCACGGTACTGCCCTGTCCTTTTCTGTAAATATAAAAAGGCTCATTTACAGCACTGATTGAACTGCAGTTGCCAAACAGACTGAGCACCCAATCATAGTCCTCCGCCTGTATTCCCTCTTTAAATCTCAGGTTTATTTTATTGATTAAAGATGATTTTACGGCAAATACTGTAGGTCCGCCGGGCAAAAGCTTGTTAGAAAACAAATAGTGCAGTGATTTTTCAATATCATTTTGGGCAAGCAGCTCCAAATCATAATCACATCGTGTAATCTTTTTCTCACCGGTTACAGTGTTCCAGTCCGTACAGCCGAACATTAAAATATCACTGTGATTTTCACTTATATTTTTACTGAGAATATGCAGTGCATCTTTGTTATCCCAGTAATCATCACTGTCAAGGAAAATAATATACTCGCCTGACGCATAATCAAGTCCTGTATTTCTTGCTTTTGAGGCACCGCCGTTTTTGGTATGTATGGCTTTCACCCGGCTGTCTGAAGATGAAAATCGGTCACACATTGCCGGAGAATCATCCACAGAGCCGTCGTCAATAAGCAGTAATTCAAAATCAGTATAGCTCTGACTCAGCACACTGCTCACACATTCATCAAGATATTCCTGTGCATTATATACAGGAACGATAATAGAAAATTCAGGACTGCTCATAACGCACCTCAAAATTTAAGTTTTTTAATTAACATATTATAAAGCTTTGGACTCAGCATCAAAATAAATGTTTTCAGCTTACACTTCATATCAAAAATACTGCTCTTAAAAATAGCACTCTTAGAAGAAAGTATACTCTCTTTTATTTCATCATATCTGTCAAGGCAGGCATGATTCCTTATCATCTGACTAAGTGCAATAAACTCGGATGTTACACAGCTCTTAAGTGCATATGGCTTAAGTGATTCATCAGCAATATCATTCAATATGATACCCCTCGCCTTCACAGCGTCAAGATTGGAATAATCAAATTTTGATGCTGTTGCACTGCCCTCATTAACATTATAATGATATTTCACTGCATCTGAAACAACCATTTTATCGGCATTTTTCATAACATAATAATTAAAGACCATATCCTCTGAATAGGAAAGATGAGGCATATAGGCATCGCCAATCGTTTCTCTTCTATAAAGCTTATTCCACAAAAAGCCATAGGCATATTCACCTGAAACAATATTCTGCATAAATGTATCAGATTGTAAAATAGTGATATTGTTACAATTTTTCTCAGGCATATCATCATTATGACAATAGGAGCACATGGATATATCAGCATTCTCCTTTATCATATTATCAGAAAGAAGCTCAAGCATATCAGTCTCTATATAATCATCACTGTCAACAAAGGCAATAAGTTCACCGTTTGAATTGGATATACCGATATTTCTTGCATTGGCAACGCCCTTATTCTCAATATGAAAAGTCTTTATTCTGCTGTCACGCTTTGCCCAGTCATCACAGATTTTGGGGCAGTTATCCGGTGAATCATCATCAATTAAAATGATTTCAAGATTTTTATAGGTCTGATGAACAACGCTGTTCAGACAGCGTTCTATATATTTTTCTGTTTTATATACAGGAATAATTACGCTTATCATACCATTTATCAATATACTCACCCCATTATCTGCAATGCAGCCATATCAGGCTGCTTCCGGTACAATCATACCATAAATGAACCACTGAATACACAAATATCATTAAGCTGAATATACCCTTGCTCTGCATTCTGAACAATGCGCCTTTCGCTGTTCCGCTGCGTATATCCGCACTGATTTCACCACTGTTTATTTTGTCAGCCTGAATCTGCATACCCACCATAAATGTAATGCCTGCCACAACAGGAATTACCCACCTGGTCAGTCTTACAAAGATAAGACCGCTGTAAAGACAGCCTACCATAAAGAAAGCGAGCACCTCAACAAACCTGAAAAACGTTTTATCCCCCTTTTCAGATACATATCTTTTGATATAGTAAAATGAATAAAGAATAATCATAACGGCAATGAAAAATGTTACATAGTTAACCATAACATTTGTTGCCAGACTGAAATTACCGTCGGCAGCTCTTTCTGTCTTTCCGGCAAGGGTCTGAATAAAATGATTGTCCGTCATTTCACTGAGGACTGACAGCGCAGCACCGCTGACTGCCAAACCTACAATAAGCATTGCATTAATAAACTTACTTGCATTCTTCCACGATATCCACGCAATAAATGCAAGAGCAACAAGAACAATACCAGACGAGTGGAGACCGCAGACAAGAACATAACCTACAAAACAAAGTAAAATATGCTTATGCTCAACAAAATGGTAATATATACACACCACTGCAACAGCAAACGCAAGACCGTTTCTGATACCGCTGCAGGTATCATAGTACCAATAAGTCGAAATGGCAAAGAAGGCTGCAACGAAAAGATATAGTTTTCCGACATCATACCGATTTGCAACCTTAAGCAGTAAATGAAACATACATGCATAAACGATAAACATCGTAATAGCAGATAAATAATTATTGTTCGGAAGAAGACTTATAAAATAAAAATAGTAGCCGCAGACAGGAAGAGCACCGTAATCATATTCATTATTCTCAATCATTTCTCTGAGTCGGTCATATCCGCCCCATCTTAATGAATCAATAATGTTGTGATAACGGAATAAATCATCACTTACAGCCGGAACAGCATGATATGCTATCACTGTAAACGCAATCAGCAGCAATGCAAAGGGAATCCATATCTGCTTTCTCGGTGTAAAAAAATAAACAACTGCAAAGCCTATTACAGCAATTAAAAACCATATCATTTTTTACACCTCCAAATCCAATCAAACTTAATGATTCTTATAATATTTTACAAGTCTTTCGGCACATTCATAAATATCCCAGCCGCTTTTTTTCATAAGGTCAAATGTATATCTGTTTTTCTGCTCTGAAAAAGCCAGTGCTCTCTGCGCCCATATCTCAGGAGATTCACTGAGCGGCAGGGAAATAATATGATCTGTTACACAGACCTCGTCCGTTACTGAGTCAGACATTACTACCGGAAGACCTGCTGCCTGTGCCTCTACAACAGATACCGGCAGACCCTCCCAGAATGATGGGAACAGAAACAAATCATACGCCTGACAAAGCGCACAAACATCTGTTCTTGCCCCTAAAAAGAATATATCCTTTTCAATTCCAAGCTGTTTTGAAAGGGCATCCAGCTCTTCATTTTTTTCAGCGCCTGCCATAAGCAGAACCGCATTTTCCTTTTTCTTTTTTATCTGAGAAAATACTTTGAGGAGAAAGGTATGATTCTTCTGAGGGGGAGAAACTCTTCCAAGATGCCCCACGATAAAAGAATCCTTTAGACCCAGCTCTTCTCTTTTCTTATTTCTGATTTCTTCATCATATCTGAATTTATCACAATCAATTGCATTGGGCAGCACTGTAAAATTTTTATCACTGCCGTACCAGAAATGCCCTGCAGCCTTACCGCAGGCAAATTTTGTATCAACCATTCTGCTTCCCATAAGATAAAGCATTTTATTTCTGAAATTATTTTTCGGATCAAGTGAATACCAGGTAGAATGACAATGCATTGCAATTTTATGGATTCCGTGCTTTTTTGCATACGGAGCAATAAAAACTGCAAAATGCGGACAATGAATATGAAGTGCCTGCCATTCATCCGGATGCATTTCAAAAAAGGAATTCATCTTGCCTGTTATCAGGTCTTTTGGTGACGGAGCATCAATTTTAAACACTCTGCCCCCTAAGGCTTCAATATCAGCCTGTCTCGTTTTTTCCGTCTCTGAAAAATAGACAACATCAAATTTAATATCTTCAGGCATTGCTTTAAAATAGTTGAGAATAACACTCATAACGCCGTTGGATATTCCGATGTCGGGAATCATATGTAAAACTCTCATAACAAACCTAAATCCTTATAAATTTCAACCATATGACGGATTACACTGTCAACGCTGTATTTTTTAACCATACTGTTATTTTGTTTTCTGAAAGACTCAGCGAGCTCAGGATCATTATACAGCTTTAAAACAGCATCTGCCATTTCCTGTGAATGATTGAGTTCTACAAGGAATCCGTTTCTGCCGTTAACAACTAAATCATTATTTCCTCTGACATCAGAGGCAACAATAGCATTTCCGATTGCCATTGCCTCGATCAGATTAATCGGCAGACCCTCCTGCCGGCTTGACGAAACTGAAAGATCACACGTTCCTACCAGCTTGTCAATATCACGCCTGTAGCCCATAACGCTTATGTGATCATAGACGCCGATTTCCTTAGCGTATTCAATATACGGCTGAGCAAACTCATCGAGTCCCGGAAGAAGCAATTTAAAATTACTGTTCTTTTCAAGCAGTAATTTAAGTGTGTCAAAAAGCATATTCTGATTTTTCCGTTTACAGAAATCAGCAGGATAAATCATCAGGAAATCACTGTCACTATAACCGTATTCCTGTCTGAGCTGTGACTTTTCAGAAGCCGTTACGCTGTGAAAACGGCTGATATCAACACCTACACCGTCCACGTGCTTGATTTCCGGTGTTTTAAAGCCTTTTCTCCTGGCAAGCTCATAATCCTCCTTATTTATGGTAATAAGGCAATCCGTATATTTTGAAAGATATTTTTCAATCGGATAGAAAACAAGCCAGTTGAATTTTGATGCACCCTTATAGAAATGAAAGCCGTGAGCCGTATAAATGATTTTGGTGCCTTTTTTTCTTGCATTTTTTGCAGCAAGACGTGTAACAACGGCACCCATCGGCGTATGACAGTGAATTGCATCATAATGATTTTCATCAATGATTTTTTTCAGCACCTTATATGCCTTAATATTGCTTGTACTGTACGGACTTCTGCTGAAAGGCACTTCAAACACCTTATCAACTGCAGATAAATCAAGACCCTGTTTATCAGCTGAATTATCTTTATATGCGGCATGAACCTCACAGCCGCGTTTTTTCAGTTCCTCAATAAACGGCATATGGAACTGACCGATATGACTGCGGACCGTTGCAACAAATAATACTTTCATATGTACTCTCCGATTATTAAACAGTTTCTGTTGTCTCGTTATTGGCATTAATGTCCGCTGCTGTTCCCCTTACAGTCTCAGTAACGTTAACATTATCCTCATTCTTCAGCACACTGAAAACAGTCATAAACAAAATTTTTATATCGAGAAAAAGGCTGATATGATCTACGTAATAAACATTAAGCCTTATTCTCTCGTGCCATTCTGTATGCTTTCTGCCATTTACCTGAGCCCAGCCGGTAATTCCCGGACGCACGTCAAACATCCTGAGCTGTTCATCGGTATATTCACTTATATCCCACGGATGATAGGTAAGCGGAGGACGAAAGCCGACCAGTGACATTTCTCCCTTTAACACATTGATAAGCTGCGGCAATTCATCAATACTTGTCGCTCTTATAAATTTTCCGACTTTGGTAACTCTCATATCTCCTGCAAAGGAATACTGACCTGTACCCATCTGCTCAGCATTTTCACACATTGAACGGAATTTGTAAATGTGAAACACCTTTGCTTTATATCCCAGTCTCTCCTGCTTGAATATCACCGGACCCTTTGAATCAAGTTTGATTGCAAGGGCTGTAAAAAGCATCAGCGGTGACAAAATAATCAGTGCAAAAAGTGAAATAACAATATCAGAAAAACGTTTAAAAGCCTTATACATTTTAAATCTCCCCAATGATTTTTTCAACACACGAGCACAGCTTTTTATGTGTTTCGGCAAAAAAGCTGCTGTCACAGCTCTCAAGATATTTTTCATAAGCACGAAGTTCCTCTACTCCGTTTTTGAAAATATCCTTGAGCGTGTTCATATCCTTTACTTCACTGCTATTGCAGAAGCTTCTTGAAAGAATAGCAACTGAAGAACCAAGACGATAATGCTCGGCAACAATATATTCGGCAGGCAGCAGACCCTCTTTGATTCTGCCGAAGCCGCCGAAACCGAATTTCACACCGGCTCTTACTAGTTTTTTTGTAATCTGCTCAACCGTATCATCAGCCAGAAGTTCAAAAAGAAATTTACGCTTAAGACTGAGATGCAAATCGTTAAGACCGATATGAATTTCGTCAATACCCTCAAGCTCAAGTACGCTGTCAAGATGATTTACCGCATCTTTATTTTCAAGAAGAAGCATTGTTTTTGCTCTGCCGTTCACAAAATTGAGAAACGCAGAAACATCGTCGGCAGTCCTCCACATAGGGAGCATAATAATATCTGCACCGGCATCAATAACCGAATCAATCTCAGTCTCTGAATCCGGATGTATAGGATTCACTCTGACCAAAAGCTGAGACTTGTCCAGTACTCTTCTGACGTTTTTTACATCCGTAACCGTATGATGATTCTGTACGGTATCCATTCCGCCCTGCCGTTCATATTTACCGATATACTCCATATCAACAAATATTCTGTCAACACCGCAGGACTGCGCAACAAGTGCAATTTCAGGATTATTGGTTATGTACATTAAATTTAACATGGCTGTTTCCTACGCGAATATCTAAAATAACTTATATAAGTATAATATAAAAAACAAATATAGTCAATAAATCATAAAAAAATGTGTTACATTTCGAATCATACTTCACTTTAATTAAATAATATTTCACTTTAACATGTTAAACTGTTAACGTGATGGCTTGCAATTATTTTCAAAAAGAAATATTATAAATAAAATATATTAAATTTTATTGGCTTAATCCAATAGCAAGGAGAAATTATGAGTGAAAAGAAAAGAAGCAGTTTTACCGGCTCAATAGGCTTTGTACTTGCTGCAGCAGGAAGTGCCGTGGGCTTGGGAAACATATGGCGATTCCCATATTTAGCGGCAAAGGATAACGGCGGTTTATTTATACTGTGCTACATTATACTTGCACTTACTTTCGGCTTTGCTCTTCTGACAACAGAAATTGCAATAGGCAGAAAAACAAAGCAAAGTCCCCTCACCGCTTACGGAAAAATCAACAAAAAATTCAAGGGAATAGGTACACTTGCCACACTTGTACCTGTAATCATCTTGCCATACTACTGCACAATAGGCGGTTGGGTGCTGAAATACTTTGTTACCTTTATAAGCGGACACGGCATTGACGCAGCGGCTGACGGCTATTTTACAGGCTACATTACGCAACAGTGGCAGCCGATTATATGGATGCTTGTCTTTCTTGCACTGACATCAATAACCGTATTCTGCGGTGTTGATAAGGGCATTGAAAAAATAAGCAAAGTTCTTATGCCCATACTGCTTATACTTGTTATCGGAATATCCGTATATTCATTAACCCTCACCTACACAGATGCAAGCGGTGTAACACGTACCGGCCTTGAGGGACTTAAAATCTATCTCGTGCCTGATTTTACAAATGTAAGCTTTAAGGATTTCTTTATCATCCTTATGGATGCTATGGGACAGTTGTTCTTCTCAATCAGCGTTGCAATGGGTATTATGGTTGCATACGGCTCCTATGTAAATGATGATACAAATCTTATGAAATCCATTAATCAGATTGAGATTTTTGATACAATCGTTGCCCTGCTTGCAGGACTTATGATTGTGCCTGCCGTATTCGTATTTATGGGTAAGGAAGGTATGTCAGCAGGACCCGGACTGATGTTTGTATCCCTTCCTAAGGTATTTGCCGATATGGGAAAAACAGGTACCGTAATCGGTATACTTTTTTTCCTTATGGTTATATTTGCGGCAGTTACATCCTGTGTTTCAATCATGGAAGCAATTGTATCCAGTATTATGGACAGATACAATTGCTCACGAAAAAAGAGCACAATTATCGTTACCGCTTACGCACTTATTATCGGCATCGTTGTTTGTCTTGGTTACAATCTGTTCTACTTTGAGCTTAAGCTCCCTAACGGTTCTGTTGGTCAGATACTTGATGTATTTGATTATCTCAGCAACAATATTCTTATGCCTCTCGTTGCACTGTTTACCTGCATTCTTATCGGTTGGGTTGCAAAACCGAAAACAATTATCGACGAGGTTACAAAAAACGGCGAAAAATTCTCACGTAAAACAATCTATATTGTTATGATGAAATTTGTTGTTCCGATTTTGATTTTTGTATTATTATTCCAGGCTGTCGGAATATTTTAAGTAACAAATCCGTAGTACAATGAAAGCATTGTACTACGGATTATTTTTTCAGTATTTGTATAATTTGCACAAGTTTTAAAATATCTATTGTATTTTTTTTATAAAGTATTATAGTATTAATTGTAAGATTGTGAGCAGTCGCTCACGTATATAAAACAAGGGAGATGTATTTTTATGAATGAATACATAGAAAACGTAATCAAAACAGTTCAGAAGCGTGATAATGCAAAACCTGAATATATTCAGTGTGTCAAAGAGGTTTTCCGCTCACTTGAAAAAGTGATAGAACAGCATCCGGAATATGTAGAAGATGATTTGCTCACAAGAATGGCAGAGCCGGACAGACTGATCACCTTCCGTGTTGCGTGGGTAGACGATGCAGGAAAAACACAGATAAACAGAGGCTATCGTGTACAGTTTAATTCCAGTATAGGTCCATACAAAGGCGGACTTCGTTTCCATCCGAGTGTAAACTCATCAATCATGTATTTCTTAGGTTTTGAACAAACCTTTAAAAATTCACTGACAGGACTTCCTATGGGAGGTGCCAAAGGCGGCTCCGATTTTGATCCGAGAGGCAGAAGCAAAGGTGAAATTATGAGATTCTGCCAAGCATTTATGACAGAGCTTTACCGTCACATCGGTCCCAATGTGGATGTTCCTGCCGGTGACATAGGTGTCGGCTCAAGAGAAATCGGATTCCTTTTCGGCCAGTACAAAAGAATTTCAGATGCATTTGAAAACGGCGTTATTACAGGCAAAGGCTTATCCTACGGCGGTTCACTTATCCGACCGGAGGCTACCGGCTATGGTGCAGTTTACTACACCTGCGAGGTATTCAAGCATCAGAAAGACAATATAGAAGGAAAAACCTTTGCCATATCAGGTTTCGGAAATGTTGCCTGGGGTGTATGTAAAAAAATTGCAGAGCTCGGCGGAATTCCTGTTACCATTTCGGGTCCTGATGGCTATGTATATGATAAGGACGGAATCATCACCAAAGAAAAAATTGATTATCTTCTTGAAATGCGTGCATCAGGAAGGGACAGATGTCAGGACTATGCAGATAAATTCGGCGTACCTTTCTTTGAAAATCAAAAGCCATGGGGCGTTAAGGTTGATGTGGCAATGCCTTGTGCAACGCAGAATGAAATCGGCCTCCAAGAAGCAAAGCAAATCATTGCAAACGGTACAAAGTATTATATTGAAGTTGCAAATATGCCTACAACAGAAGATGCACTTGATCTGTTTATGGACACCGAAGGAATCATCGTTGCACCGTCAAAGGCAGTCAATGCAGGCGGTGTATGTGTATCGGGACTTGAAATGAGTCAGAACAGCCAGCGCCTTTCATGGACGGCAGAGGAAGTTGATGAAAAGCTGCATAACGCTATGATTGCAATTCATAAAAATTCTGTTAAGGCAGCAGAAAAATACGGTCTCGGTTACAATCTCGTTGCAGGAGCAAATATAGCAGGCTTTGAGAAGGTTGCCGAAGCAATGATGGAACAGGGCATTTATTAAAAAAACAAGCATCTCAGATAAAACTGAGATGCTTTCTTATTTCTAAAAAACTGAATAGAAAAATCTTTAGTAACATATGCACTTATGAACATAAGACGGCTCATTCCTCTGACTGTCTTAAGATTTCACCTAAATCGGTGAACAGCTTTTCCTTATCGTGAATATCACATTCATTCGCATAAAGTATTAATGATTTTGCAGAACAAAAACGTTTTCCATTTTCCAAGTCACTGTATTCTCTTGCAGATACACCTAACCTTTCAGCCATTTTCTCCTGTGAAATCTTTAATTCAGACCGCTTGCCGCGTAATTCATTTTTCATATATTTCCTAACATTTTCATTATCCGCCATTTTTCACACCTCACCAAACGGACTAACTAACAGAATTTTACAAATTTCATCCGGGCAATTCTATGAAATACACTTCACCTTGTTGCCACGTTCGGTAAATTAGTGAAATATTTACAAAAAATGTAACCGTATCAGTGAGATGTCGAAACGCTTAAAACCCATACTTTTTTCTATATATAAATGTAAAAGAAAGTCCCTCAGACACAGAATCTGAGAGACATTATTTTATACAAAAGATATATTCACTTTTTTCTGGTATGCTACAAACCAGCCTGACGGAATCCTTGCCCACAGATTACCTGCTGCATCAAATCTCTTTTCAACAATTGTAACCTTTGTTCCCTGCTTTAAATAAGCATTGCGGTTGGAATCTTTAAAGGTTGCATTCTTTCTGCCGTCAGCTGTAAGCTCTCTTACCTTTTTTCTTCCGCTTGCTGCTCCTACACCATTATAAATTCCTCTTATTGCTTTCAGCTTATAAGTCTGACCTACTGCAATGGAAGGTGCCTTTGATGCAGTTTTAGGCTTGGTATAGGTTACAAGGAAATAAGCAGGATCACGGTCTGCAGTTGCCTTACCCATTTCATTAACACTGACAACACAGCCGTTGGCTGTCTTTTTAACTATACGCTTAGGGCGATTGTACGCATCATATTTTCCGCTGTACATAAGAGGATCAAGAATTTCTATATTTTTTCCTACCATCTTATAAGCTACCACATAATGACCGGACGTACTGAATACATTGTAAGCATCACCCTGATTACAGATTGCAATCCCGCCTTTTTTAATATGGGCAACCAGCTGCGTTTCACTTGTTGTTGCCACAAAAGAAAAATTGGGATTTTTTTTGCAAAGTGCCTTTAAGAGGATAAGCATATTGGTACCTGAGTTGTCCCTTGCACCATTATCAAGACTGAACTTTGCCATCTGCGAAACAGTATAAAGCTCTTTTCCTATAAGGCTGTTAAAAACAGTACAAGCAGTTACAACACCGCATCCGCTTGTCTTAACCGTTTCTACTTCGGCTGTATTCGGTCTGTCATATTTAATATTCGGATAATCGTACTGATTATAATAAAACATTACTTTGCCCCCTTTAATTCTTTAAGATATTCATCTGCCTGTTTAGCTTCCTTTGTAAAGGAATTATTATGCCACCAATTGGTAATCACACTATAGAGTAAAAAGCCCACCGACACAACTTCGCTGACAAGCTCATCATCTATAGGAAGTGCTTTTATGCCAAATCTTTCCAATATTATATTAAGCAATGCCAGAACTAAAATCACCGTTCGTGCAATTGTTGCTTTATCAACATTCATTAAAAATAATTCCTCCTTTTTCAATATCTTCAATTCTATGATCGAGTGTTCTGATTTTTTCCTCCACAACAGGTATACGCTCCGCAAATGAATTGTGCTTATCTACCTTTTGCTCTAACTTTTCAAGGCGAAAGGAAGTCAGCTTTGACGAGGTAACGATGCCGCCGAAGGAACCGATAATTGTACCGGCCATTGCCACAAGTGCAACAATGATTTCGTTATCCATAAAATATTCTCCTTTATAATTTTTTAAGAGCTGAACTCTTTTCACCTTTAATATCTTATGCACGATACAAGCTTGTTGCAAATCAATGTCCAATGCATTGGACAGATGATATAGTGCATAAAGCGTATAAAATACATAGCAAATAAAAACTGAAGCATTCGTGAGGTATCACAATGAAACATTTGGTTTCTTGTGGAAATTGCCTGTAATATTGCTGAAAATTCCACCTCAATTTTTATTGTATAATTATTCATTTTAATGCATAAATATAAATATTTTTCAATTGCTATTGACAATATATAATAGGTGTGTATAATAAATAAGATATTAAATGTAATCGGAGTTTTGTATAAAAATGAAAAAAGTATTCATTGACGGAAAAGACGGAACAACAGGTCTTAAAATATTTAAGAGATTTGAAAACAGAAATGATATTGAGCTTCTGCTCATTGACAGTGACAAAAGAAAGGATACTAAGGAACGTGCACGGCTTATAAATGAAAGCGATATCACGTTCTTATGTCTGCCTGACGCAGCATCCATTGAGGCGGTTTCACTGGTTGAAAACAGTAATACAAAAATCATCGACACCTCAACTGCGCACAGAACATTGAGTGACTGGGCATACGGCTTTGCAGAGCTCAGCCGTGAACACAGAGAAAAGATTGAAATCAGCAACCGTATAGCTGTACCGGGCTGCTATGCCAGTGGCTTCAACTCAATCGTTTATCCGCTTGTTCACAGTGGCTTTATTGATAAGGATTATGATATCGTCTGCTATGCACTGAGCGGTTATACAGGTGCAGGCAAAAAGGGTATTGCACAGTATGAGGACAGCAGCAGAGATGCTGAGCTTGATTCACCGCGTCTCTATGCTTTAACGCAGGAGCACAAGCACCTTAAGGAAATGAAGGCGATCAGCGGACTTTCAAAAAAGCCGATCTTCTCCCCTATCATCTGCGATTATCCGCAGGGTATGGTTGTATCCGTGCCGCTTTACACAGACAGAATGAGCAAAAAATATACTATACAGGATATTTATGAGATGTTTGCCGAGCACTACGGCAATTCCGATATTGTTAAAGTCCGACGACCGGGCTATACACAAGGTATGATTGGCTCAAATCAATTTGCAAATCGTGATGATATGGAAATTGAGATAAACGGAAACGAGGACAGAATTCTCATCACCTCACGCTTTGACAATTTGGGCAAGGGTGCATCAGGTGCTGCGATTCAGTGTATGAATATCGCAATGGGAATTGATGAAAAAACAGGTTTAAATATAGGAGAATAACAATATGAATTTTAAATATATCGAGGGCGGAATATGTGCTGCCAAAGGCTTTAAGGCAAGCGGTACATACTGCGGAATAAAAAAGCCTGCTATGGATAATCAGAATCCTGACATCAAGCACAAAAATGATATTTGTCTTTATGTCAGTGACGTTGTGTGCAATGCTGCTGCAGTATACACACAGAACAAGGTTAAGGGTGCACCTATCCTTGTTACAAAAAAGAATCTTGAAAAAAGCGGAAACAAGGCTATCGCTGTTATTGCCAATTCAAAAAATGCCAACACCTGCAATGCAGACGGCGAGCAGAAGGCTGACAGAATGTGTCAGCTTGTGGCTGAGGAGCTGAATATCCCTCAGGAGCAGGTTATCGTTGCAAGCACAGGAGTTATCGGTCAGGTATTGCCGATTGAACCAATTGAAAAGGCAGTGCCGATTCTTGCAAAAAGCTTGTGCTACAACAAAAACCTTGAAGCAGCTACTGCTATTATGACAACAGATACCGTAAAAAAAGAGTATGCCGTTGCATTTGAAATCGGCGGTGCAATCTGTCACTTAGGCGGTATGGCTAAGGGTTCAGGTATGATTCATCCGAATATGGCAACTACACTTAACTTTATCACGACGGACTGTGCAATCTCATCCGAGCTTTTGCAAAAGGCACTCAGCGAAATTGTTAAGGTAACCTACAACTGCCTGTCAATCGATGGTGACACATCGACAAATGATATGGTAAGCATTATGGCAAACGGTCTTGCTTTCAACGAAGAAATCACAGCTGAGGGTGAGGAATATGAAATCTTCAAGCAGGCACTTTACGAGGTAATGTCAAACCTTACAAGAATGCTTGCAAAGGACGGCGAGGGTGCAAGCAAGCTCCTGGAATGCTTATGCACAGGTGCTCAGGATAAGGACACTGCTATCACTGTTGCAAAGAGTGTTGTATGCTCCTCTCTTTTCAAGGCGGCTATGTTCGGTGAAGATGCAAACTGGGGCAGAGTGCTCTGTGCGATCGGTTATGCTGACGCTGAATTTGATATCAACAAGGTTGATGTTGATTTAAGATCCGATAAGGGCGCTGTTACCGTTTGTAAGGACGGCTCAGGCGTTGAATTCAGTGAAGAAAAGGCAGCAGAAATTTTATCTGCTGATGAAATTTATATTGATATCAATCTTAATCAGGGTGAAGAAAGCGCAACGGCGTGGGGCTGCGATCTTACATATGATTATGTAAAAATCAACGGAGATTACAGAACCTAAAGGAGATAAAGTAATGGATATTAATAATGCACAGAAGGCGGAGATACTTGCACACGCTCTGCCGAATATTCAGATGTACAGAAAAAAAATCATCGTTGTAAAATACGGCGGAAACGCAATGATTAACGATGAGCTTAAGGAAGCAGTAATGCGCGACCTTGTACTGCTTTCTACTATAGGAATCAAAGTTGTGCTTGTGCACGGCGGCGGTCCTGCAATTAACAAGACACTGGATAAAATGAATATTGAAAGTAAGTTTGTTGACGGCTTAAGAGTAACAGACAAGGATACAATTGATGTTGTACAGATGGTGCTGGCAGGAAAAGTGAACAAGGACCTTACTTGTCAGATTGGCAACTACGGCGGTCACGCAATCGGACTTTCAGGTATGGACGGAAATATGCTCAAATGCAGGCCGCTTGATGACAAGCACGGCTATGTGGGTGAAATAACAGAGGTCAATATGGATGCTGTGAACGAGATACTCAACAACGGCTGGATTCCTGTTATATCCACCATAGGCTATGATGAAAACGGCTGCTGCTATAATATTAATGCGGACACAGCTGCTGCAGTAATTGCAGGTGCGTTAAAGGCTGAGGCACTGATTTCCATGACAGATATTGTGGGACTGCTTAGGGACAAGGATGATGATTCCACACTGATTCACAGAGTCTATATTTCAGATACCCCTGCACTCATCGCTGAGGGCATCATCAGCGGAGGTATGATACCGAAGATTGATTCCATGACACAGGCACTGCGTGAGGGTGTAAAAAAAGCATTTATTATTGACGGACGTGTTCCCCACTCTATTCTTATGGAATTGCTGACTGATGAGGGTATGGGAACAATGTTCAGATCAAGGTAAATATACCTTGATAATCCGATTTTTAAATTTATTTTATGTATCATTCTTTTGTATCGCAAAAGAACGGTTGTAGGGGACGATTCCATATCGTCCCGCATCAAAAAATAAATTTTCGGGCGGATATAGAATCCGCCCCTACGATAACAATCAATAATACACTGAATCCGAAATAAGGAGAAAATATGAATACCAAAGAATTAGACAACGAATACGTTGCGCATTCATACGGCAGGTTTGACGTTGTCCTCAAGGAGGGCAAGGGTTCAACACTGTATGATGAGAACGGTAAGAAATACATAGATTTCGGCTCAGGTATCGGTGTAACGGCATTCGGTATCGGAGACGATGAATGGAAAAAGGCCGTAACCGATCAGCTTGACAAATTACAGCACGTAAGCAATCTTTATTACACCTCACCTTGTGCAAAACTTGCAAAGCTGCTTTGTGAAAAGAGCGGTATGGAAAAAGTATTTTTCGCTAACAGCGGAGCTGAGGCAAATGAAGGCGCAATAAAATTTGCAAGAAAATATTCCTTTGACAAATACGGCGAAGGCAGGAGCACAATCATAACTCTTGTAAACTCCTTTCACGGCAGAACAATAACGACTCTTGCCGCTACAGGACAGGACAGCTTTCACACCACATTCGGCCCGTTCACACAGGGCTTTAAATACTGCTCTGCAAATGACATTGATGCACTGAATGAAATGGCGACAGAGGATGTATGCGCCGTTATGTTTGAATGTGTTCAGGGTGAAGGCGGTGTAAACAACCTGGACTATGATTTTGTAAAAGCAATTGAAAAGCTCGGCAAAGAAAAGGATATTCTTATTGTGGTTGACGAGGTACAGACCGGCAACGGCAGAACAGGAAAATACTTTGCTTATCAGAATTTTGACATCACACCGGACATTGTTTCAACGGCTAAGGGTATGGCAGGCGGTCTGCCAATGGGTGCAGTCCTTTTCGGCGAAAAGGTAAAGGATGTTGTTACTGCAGGCTCACACGGCTCAACCTTCGGCGGCAATCCGATTTGTGCAGCAGGTGCCTGCTCAATCGTTTCAAGAATTGATAATGCATTTCTTGAAAGCGTTAAAGAAAAAAGCGAATATATCAAGGAATTTTTAATGAACATCAAGGGTGTTAAGTCGGTATCCGGTATGGGCTTAATGCTTGGTGTGGAAATTGAAAAGGATGCAAAGGCTGTTGCGAATCAGTGCCTTGAACAGGGACTTTTAGTATTAACGGCAAAAACAAAAATCAGACTCTTGCCTGCTCTTAACATCAGCAAAGCTGAGCTTGACGAGGGACTTAATATTTTGAAAGAGGTAATTGAACAATGAAGCATTTATTAAAGTTACAGGATTTAGAGCAGAAGGATATTCTGGATATCCTCAACCTTGCTGACCAGCTCAAGTATGAGACAAAGCACGGTATTGAGCATCATCACCTTAAGGGCAAAACACTGGGTATGATTTTCCAGAAAAGCTCAACCAGAACAAGAGTAAGCTTTGAAACAGGTATGTACCAGCTCGGCGGTCAGGCACTTTTCCTCTCAAACAGAGATTTGCAGATTGGCAGAGGTGAGCCTGTTGAGGACACTGCAAGAGTTCTTTCACGCTATCTTGACGGAATTATGATCAGAACTTTTGAGCAGAAAGAGGTTGAGGATCTGGCTGAATACGGTTCAATCCCAATTATCAACGGTCTTACAGACTACTGTCATCCTTGCCAGGTGCTTGCTGACCTTATGACAATCCGCGAGTACAAGAAGAGCTTTGATGGACTCAAATTCTGCTTTATCGGTGACGGAAACAATATGGCAAACAGCCTTATTGTAGGCGCAATCAGCATGGGCATGAGCTGCGCAATCGCCTGTCCTGACGGATACAAGCCGGATGCTGAAATTATGAAATGGGCTGAGGAAAACGGCGACTTTATGTGCAGTGACGATATTCTTGCCTGTGCTAAGGATGCGGATGTGCTTTACACAGACGTATGGGCATCTATGGGTCAGGAGGAAGAAAAGGCAGAGAGAGAGAAGATTTTCAAGAGCTTCCAGATTAACGATGAGGTTATGGCAGTTGCTAAGGACGACGCAATGGTGCTCCACTGCCTGCCTGCCCACAGAGAAGAGGAAATCACTGCTAAGGTATTTGAGGCTCATGCAGATGAGATTTTTGATGAGGCCGAAAACAGACTTCACGCACAGAAGGCAGTACTTGTTAAATTGTTAGGATAATAACAATATTTGCAGGGCAGGTTACTACGCCTGCCCATAGTTTTTCGTATATTTTGCAGGAGGGCGCAGAGACCCTCCCCTACAACAAAATGGGAAGAAAATTATGGATAATAAGATTTATATTTGCCTTGCAAACGGCGATGTGTTTGAGGGCAGGAGCTTCGGCGCTAAAGGTGAGGTTTTAGGCGAGCTTGTATTCACCACAGGTATGGGCGGATACATTGAAACGCTGACTGACCCCAGCTATTACGGACAGATTGTTATGCAGACCTTTCCCCTTATCGGCAACTACGGCTTTATTGACGAGGATATGGAAAGCACTAAAAGTGCTGTAAGTGCTTACATTGTCCGTGAATACTGTGATGCACCGTCAAATTTCAGATGTGAATACACACTTGAGCAGTATCTCAAGGACAACAATATTGTCGGTGTATATGATGTTGACACAAGAGAGATAACAAAAATCATCAGGGAGTACGGTGTAATGAACGCAGTGATTGCCGACAATCCTGACAATGTGGATATGGAAAAGCTTAAGGCTTATTCGGTACAGAATGCGGTTAAATCCGTCTCCTGCGACAAGCCGTATATGCGTGCGTCTGATGAACACAAATACAATGTTGTGCTCATTGACTATGGCACAAAGAAAAATATTGTAAGAGAGCTTAACAAACGCGGCTGCAATGTTGCCGTAGTTCCGTACAACACAAAGGCTGAGGACATTCTGTCACTGAATCCTGACGGCATTATGCTTTCAAACGGACCGGGAGACCCTGCGGAAAACACAGAGGCGATTGAAGAGCTGAAAAAATTAGTCGGCAAAAAGCCGATATTTGCAATCTGCTTAGGTCACCAGCTTCTGGCACTTGCTATGGGCGGAAGAACAACAAAGCTGAAATACGGTCACAGAGGTGTGAATCAGCCTGTTAAAAATCTTGAAACAGGCAGAACCTTTATTTCATCACAGAATCACGGCTATGCCGTTATTAATGAGACTGTGGAGCTTGCAGGCGGTAAGGTGAGCTACATCAATGCAAATGATGAAACCTGCGAAGGCGTGGACTACGAGGACAAGCAGGCGTTCTCCGTTCAGTTTCACCCTGAGGCTTGCTCAGGTCCGCACGACACAAGATTTATTTTTGACAAATTTATTGCTATGATGGGAGGTAAAGACTAATGCCTCTTAATAAAGATATTAAAAAAGTTTTGGTTATCGGCTCCGGTCCTATTGTTATCGGACAGGCTGCTGAGTTTGACTATGCAGGCGCACAGGCGTGCCGCGTGCTCAGGGATGAGGGAATCGAGGTTGTACTCGTAAACTCAAACCCTGCTACAATTATGACGGACAAAGCACTTGCAGACCATATTTACCTTGAACCGCTGACGGAAGAAACCGTTAAAAGAATTATTGAAAAAGAGCGTCCTGATTCCATCCTCTGCGGTCTTGGAGGACAGACAGGACTTACAATCGGTATGCAGCTTGCGAAGGACGGCTACCTTGAAAAAATGGGTGTTAAGCTGCTCGGCACGAATGCCCAGGCAATCGACAAGGCTGAGGACAGGCAGATGTTCCGCGACACAATGGTTAAAATCAATCAGCCTGTTGTACCGAGTGATATTGCATACACCGTTGAACATGCTAAGGAAATCGCAAACGATATCGGCTATCCTGTAATCATACGTCCTGCATTCACCTTAGGCGGTGCAGGCGGCGGTGTTGCCCACGATGAAAAAGAGCTTGAAATCATTGCGAAAAACGGTCTGATGCTCTCCCCTATTACACAGGTACTTGTTGAGCGCTACATCGCCGGCTGGAAGGAAATCGAATTTGAGGTTATGCGTGACAGTGTGGGCAATGTGATTGCAGTCTGCTCAATGGAAAACTTCGACCCTGTCGGCGTTCACACAGGTGACAGTATTGTTATTGCTCCTGCGGTTACACTTGCTGACAAGGAATACCAGATGCTCCGCTCGGCATCACTTGACATTATAACGGAGCTTGGTATTGAGGGCGGCTGCAACTGTCAGTTTGCACTGAATCCCAAAAGCTTTGAATACTCCGTTATTGAGGTAAATCCGAGAGTTTCACGTTCGTCGGCACTGGCATCAAAGGCAACAGGATATCCGATTGCAAAGGTGACAACAAAGATTGCACTTGGTTATACCCTTGATGAAATCAGAAACGATATTACAGGGAAAACCTGTGCCTGCTTTGAGCCGACACTCGACTATGTTGTAGTCAAGCTCCCTAAGTGGCCCTTTGACAAATTTGTCAATGCTTCAAGAAAACTGGGTACCCAGATGAAGGCCACAGGCGAGGTTATGAGCATTGCGCCTAACTTTGAAATGGCAATTATGAAGGCTGTGCGCGGTGCGGAAATCGGACTTGACACACTGAATAACAAAGCACTTGACAATGCGGATATTATCGCAAAGCTGAGTGATCAGGACGATATAAGGCTGTTCAGCGTTTTCAAGGCAATCAAGCAGGGAATCAGCATTGAGGAAATCCACAGAATCACAATGATTGACGAGTGGTTCCTTTCAAAGCTGAAAAATCTTGCCGATTATGAAACTGAAATTGACGGCAAGCCGTTATCCGAAGAGGCGTACCTTAAGGGCAAAAAGCTCGGTTACACTGACAAAGCACTTGAAAAAATCAGCGGCGGCACGCTTGCTTACCACCGCGACTGCGTATATAAAATGGTTGACACCTGCGGTGCAGAGTTTGAGGCGGAGACACCGTATTTCTACTCAACCTACGACAAGCACTGCGAGTCAAGAGCACTTGCAAAATCAAATAAAGAAAAAATCATCGTACTGGGCTCAGGTCCTATCCGAATCGGTCAGGGCATCGAGTTTGACTATTCCTCCGTTCACTGTGTATGGACTCTTAAGGAGCTCGGCTACGAGGTTATTCTGATAAACAACAACCCTGAAACCGTTTCAACCGACTTTGACACCGGTGACAGACTTTACTTTGAACCGCTGACAGAAGAGGATGTTATGAACATCATCAAGGCTGAAAATCCGATTGGTGTTGTAGTAGCCTTCGGCGGACAGACCGCCATCAAGCTGACGAAATTCCTGGACGACAACGGCATCACCATTCTCGGTACAAGTGCCGAGTCCATCGACGTAGCTGAGGACAGAGAGCGTTTTGATGCACTGCTTGAAAGATTCGGTATTTTCAGACCGAAGGGTGAAAGTGTAATGACTTTGTCAGAAGCACTTGCAGCTGCAAACCGGCTTGAATACCCTGTTCTGCTCCGTCCGTCCTATGTTATCGGCGGTCAGAATATGACTATCGCATACACGGATGATGATGTATATCAATATATGGATATCATTCTCGCACAAGGCATTGAGAATCCTGTACTGGTTGACAAATATATGATGGGTACCGAACTTGAGGTTGACTGTATCTCAGACGGTAAGGATGTACTTATTCCGGGTATTATGGAGCATATTGAACGTGCAGGCGTTCATTCAGGCGACTCCATAGCAGTTTACCCTCCATACAATCTCAACGATATGATGCTTGAAAAGGTCTGTGACATTTCACAGAAGCTGGCACTCTCACTGGGAACAAAGGGACTGGTTAACATTCAGTATCTCATTTATCAGAATGAGCTTTATGTGATCGAGGTGAATCCGAGAGCGTCCAGAACGATTCCTTACATCAGCAAGGTAACAAATGTTCCTATGGTTGAGCTGGCAACAAAAATTATGGTCGGCTCTTCACTTACAGAGCTTGGCTACGGCACAGGACTTTACAGGACACCGCCTTATTATGCGGTCAAGGTTCCTGTATTCAGCTTTGAAAAACTCAATGATGTCAATTCAAAGCTGGGACCTGAAATGAAGTCAACAGGCGAAGTTCTCGGCGTTGGTAAAAATCTGGTCGAGGCACTGTTCAAGGGTCTTGTTTCCGCAGGCTTTAAAACAGATTTTCACCGTAAGGATAATCACGGTGTGCTGATTACCGTTACAAAACAGGACAGATTTGAAATCGTCAATCTCGCGAAAAAGCTTGACGATTTAGGCGCGAAAATATGGGCTACGCCTGAAACTGCAAAGGCAATTGAAAGTCTCGGAATTGAGGTGTCCGTAGTGAACAAGCTGCGTGAGGATAACTCAATTATGGACCTGGTGGAATCCGGTCAGCTTGACTATATTGTCTATACAGGCAAGAGCGATAAAAAGTCCATTGCAGATTATATTAAGCTCCACAACAGGGCAAATCAGCTTGGAATCGCAACAATCACTTCACTGGATACCGCCAATGCCATTGCAGATATTATTGCATCACGCTACAAGGAAACAAACACGGAGCTTGTTGACATCAACAATATGCGTGAGGAAAAAGGCATTCTGAAATTCTCCAAAATGCACGGCACAGGCGATGATTACATTTTCTTCAACAATCAATGCGGTATCATCACCTGCCCTGAAAGCTTTGCAATCGAGTTCACCGACAGGCACAAGGGTATCGGCGGTGACGGTATTGTGCTGATTGAGGAAAGTGAAATTGCCGATGCCAGGATGAGAATATTCAACATTGACGGCTCTGAGGGCAAAATGGCAGGCAACGCAATCCGCTGTGTCGGTAAATTCCTCTACGACAATAACATTGTGAAGAAAGAGCAGATGTCCATTGAAACGGCTTCAGATATTAAGGCACTTTCACTCTTCACAAGAAACGGTAAGGTTTCATCCGTCACGGTTGATATGGGAAAAGCCGAGCTTGAGCCGAATAAAATACCTGTAAATCTTGAGGGCGAGAAAATCATCAGCACCCCTGCTGTTATCGGCGGTCAGGAATATAAAATCAACTGCTGTGCTGTGGGCAATCCGCACTGCGTGGTATTTGTTGATAATGTGGACAAGGTGAAGCTGCCGGATATCGGTCCGCAGTTTGAAACAGCGGAGATATTCCCTGAAAGAATCAACACGGAATTTGTAAGAGTTGTAAATGAAACAACACTTAAAATGCGTGTATGGGAACGCGGTAACGGTGAAACACAGGCATGCGGTACAGGTGCCTGTGCAGCGGTTATCTGTGCAGTGGAAAACGGCTACTGCAATAAGGGTGAAAACATCACAGTAAAGGTCAAGGGCGGCGACTTAATCGTCAATTATACTGACGAAAAGGTAACCCTTACCGGTGACTGTAACCTTGTTTATAAGGGCGAAATTGAATATTGATTTGTATCATAAAAGCAGCGACTGTCTTATTCGGTTAAGACAACCGCTGCTTTTGTTTGTTGACTTGATGCGGAATTAATGATATAATTTTATTGCTACACAAAATTAAATTATGTAATTACAAATCAAGTGCGTATTTTTATGCCAAAAATACATGCTCTTATTTTACGCGCTTATTTTGTGATGCGTGTTTAATTTTGTGTAGCAACAAATCGGAGCATGCGTTTTATTGCACAGCTCCGGCTGTGCATTTTTTATTTTACAAAGTGGAGGTGAGCAGTATAACAATAAAATCAAACAAAAAAGAAAGCCCTGTACCGGTCCGCTAAAACAAGTACAGAGCATCTGAAAAAACACAGGAATAAATCCTTGTGTACAAAGTATTATATGATACATAAGGATTTATTTCAAGTGCAAATTACACTGAAAGGAATTATTATGGAAAAAGACAACCGCAAAATACTGACCAAAAGAATTGATAATTACGGTCTGTATTTCTATGCCACTATACTGGACGACATAAAAGCATTCATAAATCCTATGCTTTCCAACGAATGCAATGATTTATTTATTCAGCTTATGCAGAAAATATATGATGAACTTGAATGCCTGAAATGTGACGAAATCACAGCCTGTTATATCGTTGAGGAAGGATATAGTATAATTGATTAAATTATTGTTTAGTTTATCAATAATGTACTTAAGATTCCGTAGGGGCAGATTTCCACGCCTGCCCATTTCATAATTTTTCGGGAGGGCACGGAGACCCTCCCCTACACTAAACAATAATTTACCCCCGAAGAATAATCTTTCGGGGGTATCCTTATTCCTGCTTTGGGAACTGTGAATTATAAAGGGTGTAATAAAAGCCTTTCTTTTCAAAGAGTTCTTTATGATTGCCCTGTTCGATGATGTTGCCTTCATTCATTACGAGGATAACATCTGCATTTTTAATGGTTGAAAGGCGGTGCGCAACAATAAAGGTTGTTCTGCCCTGCATCAGCTTATTAAATGCTTTTTGTATTCTAATCTCTGTTCTTGTATCAATGGAGGAGGTTGCCTCATCAAGGATAAGAATCGGCGGCGGTGAAAGCATCAGACGAGTAATACAAAGCAGCTGCTTTTGTCCCTGTGAAAGTGAGCCGCCGTCCTCGCCGATAAAGGTCTGATATCCGTCCGGCAAACGCTTGATAAAGGAATGGGCATGTGCTGCCTTTGCTGCGTCAACAATCTCTTCATCTGTTGCATTCGGATTAGCCAGTCTTATATTTTCGGCGATTGTACCGCTTTTAAGCCAGGTATCCTGAAGCACCATACCTATATTCTTTCTCAGCGAATTACGTGTGATATCCAAAATATTATTGCCGTCAAGCAAAATTTCACCGCTGCTTGCATCATAAAAACGCATCAGAAGATTGATAAGCGTTGTTTTACCACAGCCGGTAGGACCGACGATTGCTACGGTCATACCCGGCTTTACCTTAAGATTCAGATTAGTAATAAGCTCCTTTTCAGGTGAATAAGAAAAGGCAAGATCTCTGATTTCAATTTCGCCCTGCGGATTTTCAATATCAACTGCATCTTCCCTGTCAGGTGTTACGCTTTCCTCTTCAATCAGCTTTAACACACGTGAGGCACAGGCAAGAGCATTCTGAAGCTCGGTAACAACAGAGCTGATTTCGTTAAAAGGCTTTGTATACTGGTTGGCATACGCAAGAAAGCTTGAAAGAATACCGACTGTTATGCCGCCGTTCACTGCCAGAATAGCACCAAACAATGCAACAGCTGCATATACAATACTGTTTACAAAGCGTGTTGCAGGATTTGTTATTGAGGAAAAGAAGGTTGCTTTCAGTGAATAGTCTGCAAGACGATTATTTATATCATCAAAACGTTCCAGATTTTCATCATTCATATTATAGGCTTCCGCAACCTTCTGGTTGGAAATCATTTCATCAATAAAAGCAGTCTGCTCTCCCCTTGTCTTGGACTGAAGTGAAAACATTTTATACGTTTTCCCTGCAATAAATCTTGCAATAAAAAATGAGAGCGGTGTAACAAGCACAACAACAAGCGTTATCCACACATTGATTGAAAGCATAAAGCCGATTGTACCGATAATGGTGACTATACCGGTGAAGAACTGCGTAAAGCCCATCAGCAATCCGTCAGACAGCTGATCCACATCATTGATTACACGGCTTACAATGTCACCCTTAGCGTGGGAATCAAGATACGAGCACGGAAGATTTTCAATTTTAACAAAGGCACGCTGCCTCAGATCCCTTGATACATTGTACGCAATTTTATTATTGCACACATTCATAAGCCACTGAACCATAGCGGTAATCAGAATAATGATGACGAGCTTAAGCAGAATTCTTCCGATTTCGGAAAAATCAACATTGCCTGCAGTGACGATACAGTCAATGGCTCTGCCGACAAGTATAGGAGCATAAAGCGTAAGTGATACGGTAATAACGGCAAAAATCATGGAAAGGATAAGGAAATACTTATATTTATCAATATATTTCCATACCTTTTTCAAGGTTTCCTTACTGTTCATTATTCATCCTCCTTTCCGAACTGTGAAGAATAAATTTCCTTATAAACATCACAGCTTTCAAGGAGCTGACTATGTGTTCCTAAGCCCACACACTGACCGTCATCAAGCACAATAATCTTATCTGCACTCATTACGGAGGATGCTCGCTGAGATACGATGAACACTGTAGGCTTATAGGTAAGATTGTAAATCTCTTCCCTGAGCCTTGCCTCTGTGGCGAAATCAAGCGCTGAAGATGAATCATCAAGAATCAGTATTTCCGGCTTGCGCACCAAAGCTCGTGCAACGGAAAGGCGCTGTTTCTGTCCGCCTGAAAGGTTTACACCGTTTTGTGCAATATCAAAATCAAGACCGCCCTTGTCAGCAATAATATCATAAATCTGTGCTTTCTTAAGAGCGTCAATGATTTCATCATCTGTGGCATCCTTTTTGCCCCATTTCATATTATCGCGGACAGTACCCTTAAACAAAACAGCCTTTTGCTGAACAAAGCCTATTTTGTCACGCAAAGCGATATTATCCATGCTTTTTACATCCTTTGAATCAACATAAACACAGCCGCCTGTTGCATCATAAAAATGAGGTATCAGTGACACAAGGCTTGACTTACCTGATCCTGTACCGCCTATGATTCCGATAACATCACCCTTAGCAGCCTTAAAGGAAATATCAGTCAGCGTTTCCTCACCTGCATTTTTATATGTCAGCGAAACCTTATCAAATTCAATATAGGCATCAGATGTAATATCATTGCTGTTATGTTCAAGGGTATTTTCCTGCTCAAGAACATTATTGATTCTGTCAGCTGATGCAAAGGCTTTCGTTACGGAAACAATGAGATTTGCAAGCTTGATAAGTTCAATGAGAATCTGGCTCATATAATTATACAGAGCCACAACCTGTCCCTGTGTTAAATCACCGATATCCACACGAAGTGCACCTGTGTAAACAAGGACAACAATTGCAATGTTGATAATTACATAGGTCACAGGATTTAAAAGTGCAGATATACTGCCGACAGCCTTCTGCAGTGATGAAAGAGCAGTATTACGCTTACCGAATTCTGCAATTTCATTATCCTCACCTGTAAAGGCTCTGATTACTCTTGCACCGGTCAGGTTCTCACGTGTGATCAGCGTTACACCGTCGAGCTTGGACTGAATGCTCCTATGCTTCGGTATGGTGTAAGCCATAATACCGAAAACCACAACGGACAACAGAACAATAGCGACAAGAAAAATAAAAGCACATTTTACATCAATAAAAAATGCCATAACCATTGCACCGATTACAATGAACGGTGAACGCAGCAAAAGCCTTAAAACCAGATTAACGCCATTCTGCACCTGATTGACATCATTGGTCATTCTTGTAATCAGTGTTGATGTGCCGATATGATCAAGCTCATTGAAGGACAGGGACTGTATTTTATCATAAAGAGAATGCCTCAGCTTTCTGCCAAAGCCTGTGGCAGCCTTAGCGGCAAAGAACTGCGCCGTAATGGCTGCAATCATACCCACAAGGGCAAGGCAGACAAGCACACCGCTCCTCTGATAAATATACGTTTTATCGTTATTATGAATACCGACATCAATTATGGATGCGATAACAAGAGGTACAATAAGCTCAAAGGAAGCCTCAAGCAGCTTGAACAGCGGTGCAAGAATGGACTGAGCAATATACCCCTTTAAATAGACAAGAAGTTTTTTCAATTTATCACCTGATTATTTACATCATTTTTATTCATAATTTTTAATTATTATAAGATTTATATATTTCCCTGTCAATATTCAAAAAAATTAATTTTAATCTTGAATTTTAATAACTATAGGTATATTATATACAAAAACATTTATACATCAGAGGTAAACAGATATGGAAAATTCACCGGTTACTGCAATCATTGTCGGAGCAGGTCATCGTGCATTGGTATACAGCGAGCTTGCCAAAACAAATCCGGAGCTGTTAAAAATCGTCGGTGTTGCCGACCCCAATCCTGTAAGACGCAAGCACTGTATGGAATACTTTGGCTTCGGTGAGGATATGTGCTTTGAGTCCGCACAGGAGCTTGCAGAAAAAGGCAGACTTGCAGATACAATTATCAACGGAACTATGGATGAACAGCATATTGAAACAGCGGTTCCCCTTCTGAACGCAGGCTACGATATGCTCCTTGAAAAGCCTTTCGCAGTAAACGAAAAGGAAATGCGTGAGCTTGTTGACTGTGCGAAAAAGAATAACTCTAAGGTTATGATTTGCCACGTGCTGAGATATACACCATTCTATTATGGAATCAAAGAACGTGTTGCGAAGGGTGAAATCGGTGATATCATTAATATCCAGACAACGGAGCACGTTTCCTATCATCACCTTTCAACATCATACATCAGAGGCAAATGGGCAAATTCAGACAAATGCCACACAACAATGCTTCTTGCAAAGTGCTGTCACGACATTGACCTGATGATGTGGTTTATGAGTGAAACAAAGCCTGTTTCCATTTCCTCCTTCGGCAGCAAATATCAGTTCAAGCCTGAGAATGCGCCTGAGGGTGCAGGAACAATCTGTATGAAAGACTGCCCTTATGTGGACACCTGTGATTTCTCCACAAAGCGTCTTTATATTGATCATCCGGACAGATGGGCATTCTATGTATGGGATAAGCTTGAGCACATTGAAAATCCTACAATTGAGGATAAAATCGCACTGATGAAGAGTGACAGTCCATACGCAAGATGCATTTATAAATGTGACAACAATGTTGTGGACCATCAGTCCGTGCTTGTTAACTTCGCAAGCGGCGCAACAGGCACACACAATATGGTCGGCGGCTCATCACAGTCACTCAGAAAAATACATATTATCGGCACTAAGGGTGAGATCTACGGCAACTTTGAGGAATCAAAATTCTACGTTTCCAAAATCAATCCATCACCTGATGCACATAATGAGGAATGCGATATTGAAGAGGTTGACCTGAATGTCACAGGTGATATGGTCGGTGCATACGGCGGACACGGCGGCGGTGACGAAAGACTTACTGCTGACTTTGTAAAATTTATCAAGGGTGAAAATCCAAGCCTTGCCTGCACATCCATTTTTGATTCCGTTGCAGGTCATCTCTGCGTTTACCTGGCTGATGAATCAAGAGAAAACGGCGGCAAACCGATTGAGGTTAAGCTGTAAGACATAACATCTATCTACGGAATACCAATGAACACTACGTATATAATGCAACAAAACCGCGAACATTTTGTTCGCGGTTTTGTTTTTTACACACTATAGGTGCAATATTCTTTTTATTTTATATAGAGTGAATAGGTGCTATTATTTTCAGAGCTGTGAAATGCAGTTCTTGTAAATGGTGTGTTAGGATTCAGTGCACTTTCAATCAGTCTTTTGGTGAGCTACTGCTGTCACGGACTGACACCAGTTTGTATTGCCTAAATGATTGTACCTCCGCCGAGCACGGTATCCTCATCATACAGAACAACTGCCTGCCCTTTTGTAATGGCTCTCTGCGGTGCATCAAAAACAATTTTCACCCTGCCGTTCTCCAAAATATATGCAGTTGCAGGCTGTTCCTTCATATTATACCTTACACGTGCTTTACACTTTATTTCTTTTGCAGGGTCAGGAATAAGCCAGTTAAAATCATCTGCCGTTAACTCGTCTGAAAACAGCTCTTCATTGGTACACAGCGTAACTGTATTATGATTTATATCCTTATCGGCAACATACATCGGCTTCCCGAAAGCAACGCCAAGTCCCTTTCGCTGACCGTTTGTATATCGGATTATCCCCTGATGCTGACCGAGTACATTCCCCTGCTTGTCAATAAAATTGCCTGCAGGATATGTTTTACCATTATAGCCCTCAATAAAGGCGGCATAGTCGCCGTCAGGCACAAAGCAGATATCCTGGCTGTCCTTTTTCCTTGCATTCAAAAAGCCCTGCTCTTCTGCAATTTCTCTGATTTCAGCTTTGGAATATTCACCAAGCGGTAAAAGAATGTGTGACAGCTGATTCTGTGTTAAAGAATACAGTACGTAGCTTTGGTCCTTTGTATCATCAACTGCTTTTTTCAGATAAAACCAGCCGTCCTTTTCAACAACCTTTGCATAATGGCCGGTTACAACATAATCGTATTCAAGCTCCTCCATTCTCTGAAACAACTTTTTGAACTTGAGGTATCTGTTGCAGTCAATACAAGGATTGGGCGTACCACCGTTTTCATATGTGCTGATAAATTTATCTATTACCTTTTCCTTGAAATCGTCCTTAAAATTGAAAACATAATACGGCATTGAAAGGCGTCTTGCAACCGCACGTGCATCCTCGATATCATCAAGGGAGCAGCAGGTCTTTTCTTTACTGACGGAAATATCCTCGTTATCATAAAGCTTCATTGTTGCGCCGATACAGTCAAAGCCTTTTTCTTTCATAAGAAAAGCGGCAACGCTGGAATCAACGCCACCGCTCATTGCGATAATTGCTTTTTTACACATAATACTTTTCCTAACCAAGCCTTATCATTTCATCAATACATCTTTTTGCACCCTGATAAATTTCTTCATCAAGGGTGATTTCCTCACCGAATTCACCCTTACAACAGTTCAGAACATCGACGAGTGTTGTTGCTTTCATATTGTGGCAGATGCAATCCTTTGAAAGCGGATAGAATTTCTTGTCAGGGCACTCAAGCTGAAGATGTGTAACAATACTGTTTTCAGTGCCGATAATAAATTCCTTTGCATCACTCTGCTTTGCAAAATTCATAATACCTGTAGTCGAGCCTGCATAGTCTGAAAGAGCCACCACCTCAGGCTTACATTCAGGGTGAACAAGAAACAGTGCGTCAGGATGTGCTGCTTTCGCCTTAGCCACATCGTTAGCAGACATTTTTGCGTGTGTTGGGCAGCCGCCGTTCAGGAGTTTGAAATTCTTTTCAGGGAGCTGCTTTGCAATCCAGTCGCCTAAATTACAATCCGGAATGAAAAGTATATTATCATTTTCAATTTTTTTACAAATATTAAGAGCCGATGAGGATGTGACACAGACATCACAGATTGTTTTCAGCTCACTGGTAGTATTTATGTAAGCCACAACCGTATAATCAGGATATTGCTCCTTAACCTGTGCAATCACTTCCCTGTCCATCATCTCAGCCATAGGACATCCTGCATCAGGATTAGAAAGTATAACCTTTTTATCAGGTGAAAGAATTTTAACGGTTTCAGCCATAAAACGCACACCGCACATTATAACTGTTTTATTTTTAACCTTTGAAGCCTCAACGGAAAGTGCAAAGGAATCACCCACAAAATCAGCAACCTCCAGTATCTCAGGTGACTGATAGCAATGGGCTAAAATACAAATATCATTTTCTTTTTTTAACTTAATAATCTCTTGCTGAATATC
Source organism: uncultured Eubacterium sp. (assembly GCA_910577195.1). Taxonomy (GTDB): domain Bacteria; phylum Bacillota; class Clostridia; order Oscillospirales; family Acutalibacteraceae; genus Eubacterium_R. The sequence continues at coordinate 47,309 of CAJTLP010000005.1, forward strand.
CTTAATCATTTAATGTTCTCCGCAGCATTCACAATTACCCTCGCAGAATTGAGCAGGGTCATAGGAAATGCCTTTCTTATCATAATAATTCCTGACTGCCATTTTGACAGCCTCTTCTGCAAGAACGGAGCAGTGAACTTTAACAGCAGGCAAACCATCAAGAGCCTCAACAACTGCCTTGTTGGTCAGCTCGAGAGCTTTATCAACAGGCTGTCCTTTTATCATCTCTGTAGCCATTGAGCTTGATGCAATGGCGGATGCACAGCCAAAGGTGTTGAACTTAACATCCTCGATAATACCGTCGTCAGACACCTTGATATATATCTTCATTATATCTCCGCATTTCACGTTGCCGACTTCACCTACACCGTCTGCATTCTCAATTTTACCAACATTTCTTGGATTTGTAAAGTGGTCCATCACTTTTTCTGTATAAAGAGCCATAATTATTTTTCCTCACTTGTAATTTTTTCCCACACAGGGGATATGGAACGCAGGTACGACACTATCTCAGGAACGGATTTTATAATATGCTCCATTTCCTCCATCGTATTATACTCGCTGATTGAAAGACGAAGAGAGCCGTGTGCAATCTCAACAGGGACACCGATTGAAAGCAATACGTGGGACGGATCCAGGCTGCCACTGGTACAGGCTGAACCGCTGGAGGCACATATTCCCCTCATATCAAGCAGCAGCAAAAGACTTTCGCCCTCAATGCCTTCAAAGCACATATTGAGCGTACCCGGAAGATGATGTGACAAATCGCCGTTGATTCTGCTGCGTTCAATCCCCTGCAATCCGTCAATCAGCCTGTCACGCATTGCTGAGATCTTTTTTGCATTTTCGTCAAGATGCTCAACTGCCTCTTTTAGTGCTGCGACCATACCAATTATAGCAGGCATATTCTCTGTTCCTGCACGCTTGCCTCTTTCCTGAGCACCGCCTTCAATCATATTCTTTAATGGTATGCCTGATTTCACATAAAGAAAACCGATACCCTTTGGTCCGTGAAATTTATGAGCCGATGCCGACAGCATATCAACATTCATATCGTTTACATGAACAGGTATATGCCCCACAGCCTGCACAGCATCCGTATGAAACAGGACACCCTTTTTTCTGCAAATCTCACCAATTTCAGCTATAGGCTGAACTGTACCAATCTCGTTATTTGCAGTCATTATGGTAACAAGACAGGTATCCTCTGTAATTGCATTTTCAACATCCTCAGACTTTACAATTCCCACTGAATACACATCAAGCAGTGTTACGGAAAAGCCTTCCTTTTCAAGAGCTGACAATGTATGCAAAACGGCGTGATGCTCAAACTTTGATGAGATAATATGCTTTTTACCTTTTTTCGCACCGATATATGCCGCCGTTCTGATAGCCTGATTATCTCCCTCACTTCCGCCTGAGGTAAAATATATTTCTCTTGGCTTTGCACCGATTAAATCAGCAATATCCTCACGAGCCTGCTCAAGGTATTCCTTTGCCTGCTGACCTGCCGTATGGAGCGAGGACGGATTTCCATAAATTTCTTTCATAAACGGCATCATTGCATTTAAAGCATTTACGCTTAATTTTGTTGTTGCCGCATTATCTGCGTAAACCTTCATATTTTATTACCTACCTTTTCAATAGGAAATAATAGCACTAATATCCTACTTTGTCAATAGGTTTTATACTATATATTTTATAAATGAAAATTTACTGTTAATAAATCAGTATATGAATGACATCATGCACAAAAAATGTTAGAATATAACAAATAGAAAAGGAATGTTATATGAAAAAATTAAAAAATCTTAAAATCAAAAACTTTATCATTTTATTTTTTGCAGGAATAATAAATGCAATAGGCGTAACAATTTTCCTTCAGCCGGTAAAACTCTATGACAGCGGAATCTCTGGCACATCTATGCTTTTGTCTCAGGTAACACCGGAATATCTTCCGCTTTCGCTGTTTCTCATTGTTTTAAACATTCCGATATTCCTTTTCGGTCTGAAAAAGCAAGGCATTGAATTTACAATCTACTCCATTTTTACTGTAGCAATTTATGCAGTAAGTGCATGGCTGATTACCGATATTCTGCCTATTGACGTAAGCATTGTGTCCCCTCTTGCCGGAAGAGATTTATTTCTTTGTGCATTATTCGGCGGTCTTATCTCAGGTATAGGCAGCGGTCTTGCAATCCGATACGGCGGAGCAATCGACGGAATTGAGGTACTTGCAGTTATCTTTGCTAAAAATCTGAGCATCACTGTGGGAACCTTTGTGATGATATATAATGTAATTTTGTACATAATCTGCGGTATTGTGATTAACAGCTGGATTCTTCCGCTGTATTCCATTGTAACCTATGTTGCAGCACTCAAAATAATTGACTATATTATCGAAGGCTTTGACCGTTCAAAATCTGCAATCATTATCACAACAAAGCAGGAGGAAATATGTGAAAAACTGTCCTCTACCTTTGAAAACGGAATCACCTTTTTTAATGCAAAGGGCTATTATTCCGATTCAGACAAGACGATGATTTACTTTGTTCTCAACCGATTTCAGGTTGGTAAGATGCGTGAGATTGTTCACAGCATTGACCCCAATGCCTATATTTCAATTACAGAGGTTGCCGACATATTCGGTGCAAAGCAAATAAAGAATGAAACAAATAAGTAAATAATTTATACTAAAACACCCCCCTGCTTCTGTCAGCAGGGGGGTGTTTTATTCATGATTTAATCATCCTATTTGAATACCTTCAAGGAACCAGCCATTCAGTGTTACGCACTTAGACGGTTTATTCTCTTCATAGTATTGACAGAAATCATATCCGGCTCCGTTCTGAGCCTGAATAAGCTTGATTTTGCCATCTGCAAGTGCTTTATAAACCTCATCATACTGCGCCTGAATCTTTTCATCTTTTGATACAAAGGTTGAATAGATACCGTCTGTTGCACAGCTTGCAAGTGAAACGGAACCGCCCTGAAAATCTGCAAGGCAATCCTTAATTGCTTCACCGTAATTATTCACAACGGTTGTATAAGCATCCTTATTCTTTTCACCTGCTGCAATAACATTCAGATCATAGTCAAAATCCCACTTAGATGTGAAAGCAGCCTCTGCCTTTGCGTTACCGCCGTTGAAAACAGTTGTAACTCCGTGATTGAACATTGTGTCGCAGATTGAAGCATATCTGTCAACCATTTCAAAAGTTGCCGAATAATTATATTCATTATCCATTGCAATGCCTGTGCTGTTGCCGTAAGCATCAACATTTACCCAATGAGAGAACATATATCCGTCTTTCGGAGGAGCTGAAACAACAGTTACTTTATCACCCTTAACATAAGAGCCGCTGCCTGTTGATTCACCGTCTCCGCCCTCGCCTGTAACTACAGTTACATTAAAGGTAGGCACATCACTTGTTTTATAAACAGGAATAAGCTTAACATTTTCATTTATATTCTTAACCTTAGTTACTGCACTCTGTTCATTTTCCAGTTCTGCTGATGAAGAGGTTTCCCAGTGGTCAAACACCTTATTTTCAGCAGCTACAGGAGCTGTAATTTCACATTCACCATTTTCGCCGACATTATATGTTGATGCAATTTTATCACCGTCTGCATTCATAACATCAACATTATATGCACCCTCAGCATCCTTATATGTTGCAGTAATTGTACAGTCACACTTTTCAACAATAAGATTCATAGAAGAGTCACTTTTGGAGGAAACATTGACCTTCTTATCCTTAACACCGTCTGTGTCACTTTTTACTTCCCACTTATCAAAAACCTTGCCTTCAGGAGCAGGATTTGCGGTAATGGTTACATTGGTACCCTCTGTATATGTACCTGTACCCAGACCGTCAACTACATTAACCTTGAATGTATCTTCAGACTGATCGTCAACCTTTTCATAGCAAGCCTGAATTGCGAAATTGAAATTATAATCAAGAAGTGCGGAATCATATTCAGCCCAGTCAATTGTAACAGGCTTTCCGAGACTGTCAGCAGCATATACGGCACCCTGTACAAAGCCTGCACCGTAATTTGCAGAAGTTTTGCTTGCGAATTCACCGAAATATCCGAGCTCTGTATTTCCGTTCATTACGGAAATATAACCTGCAAGGAAGCCGCTCTGAGCAGAATCAAAGGAAACACTCATAACATTATTTACAAAGCGGTCAGTTGTATCATCAGCAGAATGAGGCATCGCATCAATCAGAATAAAATTGATTTCAGGATAAGCTGCTGCAACCTCATAAGCACTTACAGCAAACTCCTCACCCGGAAGAATAATGAACTTAGCACCGTTTTCAGCTGAAAGTGAAACATACTTTTCTACGTTTTCAACTGTAATTTTCCCATCCTCAAGAACAGGCTGAAAGTAACGGCAGGTCATTGAATTCTCCTCAGCATAGGCTGTTATACCCTCCCATGCACTCTGGTTATAGCCATCATCATTGACAGCACCGCCATTGGTAATAAGAACAATGTCACTTTTTAAGTCCTCCTGCTTTGTGCAGCCTGCAAAAATACAGCATGCCAAAACAAGACACATAAGAATTGAAATAATCTTTTTCATAGCTTTCCTCCAAAAAGATATTATCACTAATTAATAATAACAAAAACAAAATCATATTGCAATAGTAATTTGTTGATTTCATTGTATAAAACCTTTATAATATAAGGCAGGTGATGATTATGTTAAAAAAACAATTGGACTTTATCAGGAGCAAAACGGATTTCATTCCTGAAATCGCTGTCATACTCGGCAGCGGACTGGGAGCACTCGCGGATGAAATTGAAACGCAATGCATTATTGATTACAAGGATATAGCGGATTTCCCTGTTTCCACTGCACCCGGACACAAGGGCAGATTTGTTTTCGGCAGAATAGAAAACAAAAATGTTGTAATTATGCAGGGACGTATTCATCTTTACGAAGGATATTCGCCGCAGCAGATTGCAAATCCAATCAGACTTATGAGGCTTATGGGAGCTGAAATACTCCTTCTGACCAATGCGGCAGGCGGAATAAACAGTGATTTTCACATCGGTGATTTAATGGTAATTGACGATCATATTTCAAGCTTTGTGGAGTCCCCTCTTGTTGGAAAGAATGATGATGAAATTGGCTTACGCTTTCCTGATATGAGTGAGGTATATTCCAAAAGGCTGAGAGATATAATAGAAAGAACTGCCAAAGAGGAAGGCACTGAAATCAAATCAGGTGTTTATCTGCAATTTCGCGGACCTAATTTTGAAACGCCTGCGGAGATTAGAATGGCAAAAACAATCGGTGCGGATGCGGTTGGAATGAGCACGGCAATCGAGGCACAGGCAGCAAAGCACTGCGGATTTGAAGTATGCGGTATCAGTGTTATCACTAATCTTGCCTGCGGTATCAGCAAGACACCTATCACGAGCGAAGAGGTAACCGAAACAGCAGACAGGATTGCACCGATATTTAAAAATCTGATAAAAAAATCAGCAGGTAATTTTTAATATGGAAAATTTAAAATATATTGACAATAAACTTTTTATACTGGACCAGACACTGCTCCCCAATGAAGAAAAGTGGGTGGAAATCACAAGCAAGGAACAGGCTTATGATGCCATAAAAACACTTATGGTGAGAGGTGCACCTGCAATCGGTATTTTTGCAGGGTATGCGATGGCTCAGTTTTCTGCAGACACGGACATATACGAGCTGAAAGAATATCTTGATTCATCAAGGCCTACGGCTGTTAATCTCAGCTGGGCAACGGCGAGAATGGTAAAAGCCTTTGAGGAGAACAAAAGCCTCATTGAAGAGGCAATTGCAATTCATAATGAGGATATTGAAATGTGCCGTAAAATCAGTGAATACGGACTGTCACTGTTAAAAGACGGTGACGGAATACTCACCCACTGCAACGCAGGAGAGCTTGCCACAAGCAGATACGGAACAGGCTTGGGTCCGCTGATTTTAGGCAAGGAAAAGGGATATGATTTCAAGGTATTCAGTGATGAAACAAGACCGCTCCTGCAGGGTGCACGGCTGACATCCTATGAGCTTGAAAAAGCAGGGATTGACGTTACTCTTATCTGTGATAATATGGCAAGCCTTGTTATGAAAAAAGGTATGATAGACGCTGTTCTTGTGGGCTGTGACAGAGTGGCGGCAAACGGTGACACGGCGAATAAAATCGGTACAAGCGGTGTGGCTGTGCTGGCAAAATACTACGGCATACCCTTTTATGTTTTAGGACCGTATTCAACGGTTGATTTCAGCTGCAAAAGCGGTGATGACATTATAATTGAAGAGCGTGACAAAAAGGAAATCAAGGAAAAGTATTTTGAAAAACCGACTGCTCTGCCTGAAACAAAATGCTTTAATCCTGCATTTGATGTTACTGACAATTCACTTATCACGGCAATCATAACGGATAAGGGTATTGCCTATCCCCCATTTTCAAAAAGCCTTAAGGAGATACTGAAATGATAAGATTTTTTAACGGAAAAATACTCACACTGAATAATGGTTTTGATATCATAGATAATGGTGAGGTATGGGTTGACAGCAGTAAAATTGCATATGTGGGTAAAACAAAAAAAGACAGCGAAAATACTGTCTTTGAAAGAGAAATTGATTTGCAGGGCAATCTGCTGATGCCAAGCTTTAAGAATGCGCACACTCACAGTGCGATGACTTTCGGCAGAAGTTTCAGTGATGATCTGCCTTTACAGGAATGGCTGTACAACAAAATCTTCCCTCTTGAGGATTTGCTCACAGGTGATGATGTTTACAAACTTTCAAAAATTGCTTTTGCAGAATATCTTACCGGCGGAATTTCCGCCTGCTTTGATATGTACTATTTCCCTGAAAATATGGCAAAGGCAAGTGTTGAGACAGGCTTCAGGACTGTTATGTGCGGCGCGGTGAACAATTTCAAGGAGTCTGTGTCCCTGCTTGAGGAATACTACAACAGATATAATCATTATGATGAGCTGATTTCATATCAATTGGGCTTTCACGCAGAATACACCACTGATGAAAGCATTATGAAGGGTATTTCAAAGCTTGCCGAAAAATACGAGGCACCTGTCTTTATGCATTCCAGCGAAACGATGGAGGAAACGCAGAACTGTATACACAACTATAACAAAACACCTACTGAGCTTTTTGAAAAGCTGGGACTTTTCAACTACGGCGGCGGTGCTTTCCACAGTGTATGGGTATGTGATGAGGACCTTGATATTTATAAAAAGCACGGTGTTTATGCAGTAATCAACAGCGGTTCAAACTGCAAGCTTGCCTCCGGTGTGGCACCTGTTGAAAAAATGATAAGAAAAGGCATAAACCTTGCCATAGGTACTGACGGACCAAGCTCAAACAACGGTCTTGATATGTTCAGAGAAATGTATCTCACCTGCGTACTGCAGAAAATAAAGAACAAGGATGCTGCGTCAACAGATGCAAATGAGGTTTTGAAAATGGCAACAGTCGGCTCAGCAGGATGTATGGGACTGAACGATTGCGCCTGCATTGATGTGGGTAAAAAGGCTGATTTAATCGTTATTGACTTAAAGAGACCAAGTATGCAGCCTGTGCACAATATCACAAAAAATCTTGTGTACAGCGGCTCAAAGGACTGCGTCAAGCTCACTATGGTAAACGGAACAATCCTTTATGAAAACGGTGAGTTCCCCAGCCTTGATATTGAAAAGATTTACAGCGAGGCAGACGAGGTTGTAAAAAGAATTACAAAAGAATAAGATGAAATACTACTCCATCAACTTTCTGAGCTTTTGGAGTATTGCTTTTTCTTTACGTGAAATCTGGACTTGGGAAACACCCAAGTCCTTTGCTGTTTTTGACTGTGTATAGCCTTTATAATACCGCAGGTTAATAATCTGCTGCTCAGTTTCATCCAGGTGGGTGATAAGCTGATGAACGGAAAGTCGGTCAAAAAGCATATCACTTTCATCAATCGGAATATCCAGCGTATTTTCTCCGTCCTCGCCGGATGAATTCAGGGAAATCATAGGGGTAATCACATTCAGCACCTCTGCCGTTTCCTCCAGTGAGCAATCCAGCATTTGTGATAATTCGGAAACGGTGGGCTCTCTCAGCTCCCTTTTAACAAACTTATCTCTGAGTGCCTGTGCTTTGATCGCCTTTTCCTTAAGCGAACGGCTCACCTTTATGGCTCCGCCGTCACGGAAGATACGTTTGATTTCCCCCATTATCACAGGAACTGCGTAGGTAGAAAAAGCAAAGCCCTTTGACGCATCAAAGTTATCTACAGCCTTTATAAGCCCCACGCAGCCGCTCTGGAACAAATCATCATAGTCTGCCCCTCTGCCGCGAAAACGATTTGCAATGGAATGGACAAGTCCGATATTCTGACTTATCATTTCCTCTCTGGTATCTGTTACCATTTTGATTTCCCTTCAATTTTCTTTGAAAGTGTTACGGTAGTACCCTTGTCCTGCTTTGAGCGTACACGAACAGAGTCGCAGAAGCTCTCCATAACGGTGAAGCCAAGACCTGCTCTGTCCCCCTCACCTGTTGTAAACAGCGGCGTCATAGCCTGTCCGATATCAGGAATACCACAACCCTTGTCACGGATTGTTACCTTTACTGTATTCTTTTCATCCACTGAGCCTGTTATGTAAATTTTTCCGCATGTATTTTTATATGCGTGGACGATACAGTTGGTAACCGCTTCACTGACCGCCGTTTTTAAATCGGCAATCTCCTCAAGGGTCGGATCAAGCGGTGTTACAAAGGAGGAAACCACTACCCTTGCAAATGCCTCATTGATACTCTTACTGTCTATCGTCAATCTGAATTCATTCATTTTCTTCATTTTTATACTCCTTAATAACTGCGATTCTGCCCAGTCCTGCCAGCTCCATAATCTTTTTGGCCTGTGCGGTAACATTTTTAATTTCAAGACTTGCAGTGGGTGAAATGCTCTGCATAAGCCTGTACCTGCCCATAACAAGACCGATGCCTGAGGAATCCATAAAGGTAACATTTCTGAAATCAATGATTAAATGATTCGGCTTTTTATATTTGATAATACTGTCAATCTTCTCTCTTACATCGGCTGCTGTGTGGTGATCAATTTCACCGATAAGGTAGGCAATAACGATACTTCCGCTTGCCTCAATCGTAACATTCATTATTTTCACTCCTAAAAATCGGCAACAAAAAAATACCAATCTGCAAACATAGTAGCAGATTGGTATTGAATATTTTAGCGTATTTTGTACTTTATAACTCACATATTTAAAAGAGTTTCTCTTACATCACGAGCAAGGAAAAATGAACCGCATACCAGCGTTACACCCTTTTGCAAAACTGCCTCAATCGGATTGTCAACTGCAATTACATCATCACAGTATTTCTCTGCAATTTTTTTAAGCTGGGCGGCAGGCATTGAACGAGGATTAGTCGGTGTTGTTGCAATAATTTTTTTACAATGGGGTGCAACAACTGACAGATAGCCGTCAACATTCTTATCCCTCATCATACCAATAACCGCAACTTCCTCAGAAAGATTGTCAGCAAGATATTTTGCAGCAGACGGATTATGTCCTCCGTCGAGCAAAATGTTGCCTATTCTCTCCTGTCTTGCAGGCAATTGTGCAAGCTCTTTTACAGTTACTTCTTTACCTGTGTTGGTAAATGCAAGAATCCACGAAACGGTGTCCATTGTATTCTCAGCCACATTTCCACTGTCTTTAATCTTAAGAAGTTTCGTATCCATTTCCTTGCAAAGCTCTTCAAAAACGCTTTCACACGCAGGGTTAGGATACAGGATACAATGAGAATTTTTTCTGATAATACCTGCCTTTTGTTTGGCAATTTCTTCAATGGTACTGCCTAAAAAGTCTGTATGGTCAAGGGAGATTGAGCTGATTACCGCCCAGTTATCCGTTTCAACATTTGTAGCATCCTCAAGTCCGCCCATACCGCATTCGACAATTGCATAGTCCACTTCCTCATCAGAAAAGTATTTATACATAATTGCCGTCAGCAGCTCAAACTCAGTAGCATCATAATCCTTATACCTATCGACATAATCAGCCAAAACCTCTTCAGGTATAAAGCAACGATTAATCTGAATCTGCTCTCTGTAATCAATTACCCAAGGGGATGTAAACACACCGACCTTGTGACCTGCTTTTATAAGACAATCGGCAGCTGTTGCAGAAATAGTTCCCTTGCCGTTCGTACCCGCAATATGGATAATAGCCAAATCATTCTGCGGATTGCCCATAGCCTCAAGCAGTACGGATATACGAGCAAGTCCCGGCTGAATGCCGAGACTTTGTTTTTTTATTAAAAAATTCAAAGCATCTTCATAGTTCATATTCATCATAAATTGGGAGGGCACAAAGACCCTCCCCTATTTTATAAATTATTTGCCGAGTGTTTCAATCGAATTTTTGATATTCGCTATTTTTTCCTCAAGCTTTGCCGCATCTGCCTTATTCTGGTTAACAACCTTTTCAGGTGCTTTATTCACAAAGCCCGGATTTGACAGCTTTTTATTGATGAAATCAAGCTTATCCTGTGCCTGAGCAAGTTCCTTTTCAAGACGCTTTTTCTCAGCCTCAAAATCAACAAGATCACCCATAGGAATATAAATCTTTGCATCATCGGTAATGATGGTTACGGTGTTGCCGAGATTCTCAAAGCTGTCACCGATAACAACCTCATTGGCAGATGCAAGACGCTTGATGAATTCACTGCCCATAGCAAAGGTATCTGCATACGATGTTTCAGCATAAACAGTCGCCTTTCTGCTTGGAGGGATATTCATCTCAGATCGCCTGTTGCGGATTGCACGAATGGCCTTCATGATTCTTTCCATTTCAGTCTCATCAGCTGTGAAAGAAAGCGACTCATCATACTCCACCCATTTTGAAATCATAATGGACTCGTCACTGTGCGGAATAGCCTGATAAATCTCCTCCGTAATAAACGGCATAAACGGATGAAGTAATTTAAGAATATCGGTAAGAACATAAACGAGTACAGACTTTGCTGTGTCCTTAGCCTGTTCATCATCGCCCTGCAATCTGATTTTAGCAATCTCAATATACCAGTCGCAGAATACATCCCAAATGAAATCATAGAGCTTCTGAATCGCAATACCAAGCTCAAACTTTTCAAGGTTATCCGTTACCTCTTTTGCAAGTGCATTCACCTTTGAAACAATCCACTTGTCCTCAATGGCTAAATCTTCAGGAAGTCCGTTGTACTTGAAATCATCTGTAAGATACATAAGCACAAAACGTGCAGCATTCCACAGTTTGTTTGCAAAGTTACGTGATGCCTTAACCTTATCGTCTGAGAAACGCATATCGTTACCCGGTGAATTACCTGTTGCGAGTGTAAATCTGAGTGCATCTGCACCGTACTCATCAATAATCTCAAGCGGGTCAATACCATTGCCCAGTGATTTACTCATCTTCCTGCCCTGTGAATCACGGACAAGACCGTGAATCAGAACCGTGTCAAAAGGAATATTATCCGTATGCTCAACGGCTGAAAAAATCATTCTTGAAACCCAGAAGAAGATAATATCATAGCCTGTTACAAGTGTGTTTGTAGGATAGAAATACTTAAGCTCCTCCGTGTTTTCAGGATAGCCGAGTGTTGAGAACGGCCACAGAGCTGACGAGAACCAGGTATCCAGTGTATCAGGGTCTTGATGAATATTCTTGCTGCCGCAGTGTGCACAGGTGCAGGCATCTTCCTTAGAAACAGTTACCTCACCGCAGTCATCACAGTACCATGCAGGAATACGATGTCCCCACCAGAGCTGGCGGGAAATACACCAGTCCTTGATATTTTCCATCCAGTGGAAATAGATTTTATCAAAACGCTCAGGTACAAATTTAACCTTGCCGTTTTTAACAACATCAATAGCAGGCTTAGCAAGAGGCTCCATTTTAACAAACCACTGCTTTGAAAGTCTTGGCTCTATGGAGGTATGGCATCTGTAACAGGTACCTACATTATGGCTGTAGTCCTCAATCTCAATGAGTGCACCCTCAGCCTCTAAATCCTTAACAATTTCCTTACGGCATTCATAGCGGTCAAGACCGGTGTACTTGCCCCAGCCCTCAGCGATATGGCCGTCATCTGTCATAACGTCAATGATTTCAAGATTATGACGCAGACCAACCTCATAGTCGTTAGGGTCGTGAGCAGGTGTTATTTTAACAACGCCTGTACCGAATTCAATATCTACATACTCATCGGCAACAACAGGAATTTCCCTGTGAACGATAGGTAGAATCAGTGTTTTGCCGATAATATCCTTATATCTTTCATCGTTAGGGTTAACAGCAACGGCGGTATCACCGAGCAGTGTTTCAGGTCTTGTTGTTGCAAGTTCAACATAGCCTGTACCGTCCTTGAACGGATAACGAAGATGCCAGAAATGGCCTGCCTGATCCTCATACTCAACCTCAGCATCTGAGATTGTTGTGCAGCAATGCGGACACCAGTTAACCATACGCTTGCCCTGATAGATAAGACCCTTTTCATAGAGGTTTACAAACACCTCACGCACTGCCTTTGAGCATCCTTCATCAAGGGTGAAACGCTCTCTGTCCCAGTCACAGGATGAGCCCATTTTCTTAAGCTGCTCGATAATGCGAGATCCGTACTGATCCTTCCATGCCCATGCACGCTCAAGGAAACCGTCTCTGCCGATATCTTCCTTCGTTATGCCTTCCTTACGCATAGCCTCAACAATCTTTGCCTCAGTGGCAATGGATGCGTGGTCTGTGCCCGGAAGCCACAGAGCTTCGTAACCCTGCATTCTCCTGAATCGGATAAGAATATCCTGAAGGGTATTATCAAGAGCATGGCCCATATGGAGCTGTCCTGTAATATTCGGAGGCGGAATCACGATTGTATATGGTTTCTTCTCAGGATTCACCTCAGCGTGAAAATACTTATTATCACACCAGAATTTATAGGTGCGATCCTCAACATCGTTCGGATCATACTGCTTTGCAAGTTCTTTTGCCATAATCAAAACTCCTTTTCTATGTTTACAGACGAGTTAAGCTCGTCCGTGATAAGCAAATCATATATAAAATAAAAATGCTTTCATCTCACAATGAGACGAAAGCATAGAATTCGCGGTACCACTCAAATTGCATTTATAAAAATGCCACTCAAATCCTTAACGCAGATATACGGACAAGGCTACTGTCAGTTCACCCTGCCGGCTCAAAAGCTACCTTCACATACCCTTTCTGTATCCTTTCACCCACCGGATACTCTCTGCAAAAAACAGGTACATTACTCCTCTTTTTCAAAGCCGTTTCATATTGAATTTATATTAACAAAAAATAATTTGATTGTCAAGCCGTCTATCAATACTATTACAAAACAGCATCATAGTGATGTCCTGTTCTCGTCTCTCATCTTTTTTATTGTGAGAGGCACATGAAAAAGATTTTTTGGGCTTTTCGGAGGTGGGAGTTGAACCATCGAAATCGTTTTTATCTTGATTGCCGTCACTGTTCCACCTCAGCTTCCACTTCAAGTCCGCCGAGGAAAACCACCTTAATTCTGTCCTTGGATTCTACGATGACGCATTGCAGGATTTTACGGATGATCTCATTGTCGAAGGTCAACGGGTGGTTTTTCATACCATCGAGGACGGTAAAAATATTGTCCAGCCGAGATATGGCATTTTTGCGATCCTGTTCGGCAGCGCTGTATTCTGCCAGCTTTTGTTCCAATGTCCTCTTTTCACTCATCATCGCTTCGATGCGGGGATTATAGCAACAAACAGGAGCGAAACTAACGGTAATACTTTTTTAGTTTTCATATAGACCTCCGTCAATAGCTTCTGTTGTGTTTAGTCGCACTTTATTCCTGTTTTGTCAGCTCATAAACCTTTCCCGGATCGGCTGTGCCATTGCCGCCGACAAATGTGAGGCTGTCACTGTCTACGGTAAAGGTGTATTCGCAGTCTGTCACATAATCGAGTACAAAATCCAGCTTGACGGTATCGCCATCAACAGAATAGGTAAATTCAAAATGGTTTTCTTCGTCAAGACACATACAGCCGTTACCCTTACCGTCAAACTCGTATTCTGTATATTCATCGTAGTGCCATGCGCCCTGGAGTGCAGCGAGGTCATGATTGCCCGTACAGCTTTTACAGATAAGGACAATGCAGACTATGAGCAGTATGGCAGCCAGTGAGGAGATTATCGCAATCCGTCTCTTTTTTTGCCTGCGTTTTCTCGGGGACTGTCTTTTCCGTGGAATCTGTTGCCCGGGACGGGGAGGCATGCGGTTTTGCGCTGTCGGTCTCGGCGTTACGGTATTTTGCCTTGCCTGGCGTGTTGATTTCTGCTCAAATATCTTAAGGTGTCTATTACAGCCGACAGATAGGTGGCAGATACAGAACCGTAAATGAAGTTATCGATCAATCCGTCTTTTTTTGCACGGCGAACCTTATCCGCCAGCTTTTTCTCGGTGTTTTCATCCACCACGAAAACAATTTTGCATTCCGGGTTGACCTTTCTCAGTCCATTGCGGATCTTCATCCGTTCCTCGAACCTCCACGGCGTGTACGCCGTTACCTCCATAATCAGAACATTTGCCAGCACAGCATCGCACAGCGACAGGGTTTTGTCCGGGCTTTCACTCATAACCGGGTCAAAATCGAAATCAAACCTGCGCAACGCTCCGGCCACTGCATCTGCAAACAGGGCATTCTGCATATCGATTACAACTCTTCGCAATGCCATCGCCTCCTAACCTTCTGATTTATGTCCGGTTTTATAAATTCCGAACTTAAAATGGCGCAGTAATCCTATGTTCATCCATATTATATCTGACTGCATTTTTCTTTTCCCTACCCATGTGGGTAAACTTTTGCCCCTTTTCAGCAAAAAAGAAAATCCCGGTTTCAAATCTGAAACCGGGATCTTCGATATAGTCGATATGATAAACTTATAAAACAATGGGATTTTCTTCCGAACCATCCTGCTCATTAAAGAGCTTTGGAATGATAAACCGTTTGCCGGTCACGGCAATGGCAAGCTGCGTCTTATTGGCATAGCCTGTTTTTTGAAGGATATTGCGGATATGATACTTCACATTATCCTTCGTATAATTTAACCGCTCTGCAATCTCACTGTATTCCAGTCCCTCACAGACCAGACGCAGAACCTTGATTTCTGTTTCCGTAAAATCATCGCTGGTGGTAACGCCGAGCTTTACAGATGGCGTCTCATCAGGCCACATATGCCCGCCCTGCACGGTGGCGTCCATAACGGTGATCAGATCCTCCGGGCTGACATCCTTGTACCAAAAGCTGTCCACACCGGCTTTCTTTGCCCGGCTGATAAAGCTTTGCTCGACCATTGAGGTAACAACGATGATTTTAAGTTTTGGAAACAGTTTCCGCAGCTCGGCGGCCGCATCGATTCCGTCCTTTGTTCCGTAGGTGCAGACATCCATCAGCACCAGATCTACCGCGCTTCTGCGGCAGACTGTAGCAGCAAGATCCGCCTGGGACAGACTGCCCACAAGCTCATAGCCCTCGCCGTTTTTCACGACACTCTCCATATATTCTCTGGCAATCCGCTGATCATCTATGATAAGCACCCTCGTCATACCGGCACCTCCTGATTCTTCTGTTTTCCTGCCGGCAGGGTAACTGTCAGCATAAATGCAGGCTGCGACTGGATTTCCATACTGCCGCCTGCTTCCATTATATATTTTCTGTGATCGGCAAGACCGCCGCGTGGCACAATCTCACCCTCCGGCTGTGTGCCGTCGTTGGATATGCGCAGGGTAACGGCGGCTTCTGTCTGTTCTGCCGTAACATACAGAGCCGAAGCATCTGCATGGCGGGCGGCATTGACACAGGCTTCGCGCATTACCGGCAAAAGCAGATGGAGCAGTTCTTCCTCTTGCGGAAGCTCACCCGTAATTTCCACATGAATACCCGATACTGCTGCATCCCGAATAAACTCTGCCACATCATCCTGCGGATAGGCGTTTTCCTCCTGCAGAATCTGAATGGCACGGCGAAACTGCATAACAGCAGCGGCATTCTCTTTTGAAGTGGTGTTCTGCCGCAAAATCTGCCGAATGGCAATCAGGCCTGCGCCCATCTGGTCGTGCAGCTTTGTCTTGGCAGAAAGAACTTCCCTTTCTTTTGTCAGCTTCTGCACATTATCCGAGAGCTGCTTGAGATCGCGGGAAATCTTTTTCAGTTGTTCCGTCTGCCGTTTCAGTTCCTGATGCTTTTCATACTGCTCAGTCACCTCTGAAAATATAGCTTCCGTATAGATTGTTCCGGTCTTTACGGTTACTTCCGTTTGGGAATAGCGCCATACCTTTCCGTCCGGGAAGAGATATGTCTGTCCTTCATCGGAGAGCTTAATGATTCCGTTCTCTTGGTCGCACTTCTCCAATGCCTGTTTTAATTCGTCAAAATTCTGCAGGTCACTTTGAGTGAGGCTGCGGAACAGGCGGTGCATTTGCAAATTACACAGCTTGATCGCACCGGAGGGTGAAAAATAGCATATGGCGCTTGGGAGCGTATCCATTGCCTGCTTCACAGAATTGCGAGTAAGGATTTTGCCCTTTTGCCGATATTGCCGTATCATTTCATAAATCAGATAGATGTCACAGCCGCAGGTGATTCCCCAAAGCCCCCAAATCGGAATCGGCAATACCCGGTGAATCGGAAGACCTTCGTCTATTCGTATGAAGGCGTCTGCCAGTAGGGTCAGTATCACAAAAAGAAGCAGAAATATACCTATATTTAAATATCTGCCCGGTCTGTTTCTCTTCCTGTCGTAATTGAAAAACATAAGGAACAGAGACAGCAGCAAAGAAAAAAACATACCGACCATCAATGCCGACTGCGCCGAAGCGGAGGAGAGATAAAACGTCGTCATACCTGCTCACCCGCCTTTCCGATCCGAAGTGTAAAACGCCATACACCGTCCTCAAAATCACAATGCTCAGCCAACGCCTCAAAATCCGAAAGAGGCTTTTCACATACCACTTCCAAATAAAAGATGAACGCATCCGCAAGACTACGCACTTTCAGCCAGACAAAATGCAGATTCTCTATGGATTCTTCTGTCACAGTCTCAAAAAAGTCGTAAATGCGAACGGCATCCCAAACGAATATCAAACCTTTCTTCGGAATATCAATGGCGCACTTCACATTCATTAACTCAAGATTTGCAAAAGATTCGTCAAGACACAGCGACAATTCCGAAATATCCATCGTCTCGGATTTTTCCCCGATAAACATCAGATTACCCCTGCGTTTTATGTATGCGCCCACAACCGCAATCTTCGCAAGCAGACTGCGGCGCTTATCTTCATCCGGTTCTGCATCATACTGTGCAAGCAGTTTATTGATAAGTTCAATTTGCCGCACTGTCTGTTGCTGAAGAAGGTCATATAGACGGTTCTTTTCCCGAACAGCATTGATCTTCAGTTTTGTGTTATAATTCTCTCGTTCCAGATTATTGCTCTGTGCAATCGTTTCTCTGTTTTCTTCAAGCTGTTCCAGCAATGCGGCAATGTCCGTGATGTCCTCCTGCCATAAAACATGACCGCCATTGATTCGGCTGCTTTTGAGCAGGGTGTTCTTATCAAGTCTGACAGTTCCGATTTCCGCTTCACATATAGCCTCTTCCGAAAGCTTCGGTGCATTGGCAGCAGCGTAGTGTGTCCGGTTTTCTGTATCGACAATCTGCGCACCGAATGTTCCGACTTCAAACAATGTATCATATCCGGTATTGGTTTGGATCAGACCACACTGGATACAGCTTTCAAATACTGCAGTAAACATAAGACACTGAACCGCCGTAATATCTCCGCCTATAATCCGCATCCAGCGGACGCCGCTGAAATAGATAAAAGCATAGACAATAGAGGTTCCCAGTATGATAATGGGCAAGTGTTTTTTTCTTGGCGATATGCGGCATTTAATCACCATCATGATAAATGCGGTCAAGGCGCAGACAATCTCCCAGCCGATTACAATATAGTATCCGGGGACATATCCGTTATTCTCATCCGACCAGACCTCGCCTGTCGGAAAAGTAAACACAAGTTGATGAAAATCATTTGTCAGGACCAGCAACAAACAAAGCATCGTAGGAATATATAACAGCAATGACCATTTCAGTTGAAAGCGTTCAGGCTTGCCGAGCGACACGGAAACATACACCCCAAGCAGGGGGATGAACAGCATCGGAAGATAATACAGATACCATAAATACCGCGCTGCGCCCGGATCAAAAACAAGAAAATATTTCATGGTCCGTACTGTAAGCCAAAAGACCGTCAGAACGGAAACGGCAGTAAGACACTTGCGTACCTGTGCCTGAACAACCCTTTTTCTGACTGAAACACCCCAAGCCATATAAAGCCCAATATACAGCATCGTGCGTATCAGCCCCAAAATCGCGGGAGCATAACCGAGATTGCCAAAAACACGGGCAAGGATAGCGCAGACAATAACCGCTGCGATTAAAACACCGGCTTGCAAAGTAGATTTATTCGGTTTCGCCACAGCACTCACCTCGTTTCTTTCTGAAGCAATAATAGGTTATTTGTTGGTTACTATGTAACCAACAAAGGGATATCCCTTTGCATGATTTTTCATTTTATCAGTGCATTTCTGCATATAGACACAAATATACAGAATAATTATAACATAAAGAAATGCAGAAATCCACAAGTTTCAATGTTTTATCAAAATCTTTTTGTGGCAGAGAAAAGACGACTTATAATTCCCATTGCAGACTTACTTTAAAACTTGTTTTCTCTTACACTGTCATTATATTTTTTCTTTTCTGCTGTAATTTCTTTTAAAGTGAGTTGTTAGGGGAAGTCCACGGTGAACCGGTACTGGGTTCACTTCGTCCTCGCAAGCTGCGTATCGCTCGTTCTACCGTAAAACGGCAAAA
Organism: uncultured Eubacterium sp.; assembly: GCA_910577195.1. Classification (GTDB taxonomy): domain Bacteria; phylum Bacillota; class Clostridia; order Oscillospirales; family Acutalibacteraceae; genus Eubacterium_R. Next base: position 66,308 of record CAJTLP010000005.1, read on the forward strand.
ACTCGCCCACTTCGCTGCTCGTCCTTACCCCACAAAGCCTTGACGACTTTGTGGGGACCCCCAATAAGCAGACTTCTCCCTTGGCGTAAAAAATACAATGTCTAAAGCAGATAGTAACGATTTGAGGTCGCACTGCCGTTTTCCCGGTAGTGCGGCTCTTTTCGTATGAGTGCGGCTTTCTCCAAATCCTTGATCGCCCGCTTGACGGTGCTGCGGGACAGCGACAGATCTGCGGCTATGGTCTTGATTCCCGGCCACGCTTTGCATTCCTTGTCCTGCCGATCATGAAGATAGAGATACACAAGCTTTGTCCGATGCGGCAACTCGGTCTGATAGAGCTTTGAAAAATACGGCAAGCGAACACCTCCTTAGCCCGTGCGCACAGGCTTTGGCGCTTTTGCCTGCTGTGCCGCGTGGTTTATCTCCTGTACCGTTGTCGCTTCGGCAGGCTCTGTCATGGACTGACCGCCGGTAGCGGTTTCTACACGGGGCTGCGGTTTCTTTTCCTGCGGGTACTGTTTGGTGATAGCGCGAATCAGTTTTTCACGAGAGGTATAGCATGACTGCCTGCGGAGAATAATATTGACCGTGAACAATATGCTGTTCGAGTTCTTCCAAAAGCTCCGGTCTGGCGTTCTTCACCATGTGGGCGCACAGGTTGGCGTCCTCCAATGAATGAAACGGTTTGAACAATACTGCCAAGCTGTTGCCTATATCCGAATCGGCAAAGAGTTTTACCTGAATTTCGCTGTCCTCATCATCCTTAATGCGAATGTCCTGCAACTGGCTGCGGATACCGATCTGTGACAGATCATATTGTAAGGTGAATGGAGCATCGGGAAGCTTTAGGACGGCTGTTTGATCTCCTTTTTGAATCAGAGCGTTAATCATAGCGCACCTCCGTGTTATTGAATACCGCCGCACCGAAGTGGGCGATGGTTACCGCCTGCACAATCAGACGGAATGCATTGTCGGAAATGATGCCGCTGTCCGTCAGTTCGCACAGCGATATCTGTTTCTCACCGGTCTGTAATTCTTTGACAGCTTTCCATAGGGCATAGCTGTCGGTAGATACATCTCCGAGATGAACGCCTTTCAAATTAATCCTGCCGTTGCCTGTCAGGAATGGTTTTGTTTTCTGACACAGGACTTTGTCAGCAGTCAGCAGATACAAAACGGCAAGAGCTTTTTTGATGGGCTTTCGCAGATTGAATCGCTCGGTTTCAAAAATCTGCTTGTGCCTGTTGCTTTGAAACATCATGGTTGCATCATCCTTTCGGTTATATATTTGAGAGAGGCGTTTTTGGAATGCTGCATTCTTGGCGTCCTTGAAAACGGCTTTTACTGCATCGCCAATGGAAGCAGCACCGCAGGAAAGTCGGATATCCAGCACGGGGCAGAGTGTAGCCGTGCAGCCTGTCTTTTTTCTGTAGTAAAGGTAAAGTCTGCAATCGCAGTCTTTCTTGGTGTATTTGTATGGGCTGCGAAATCGACCGCCGCCTTTCTGTATGCCATAGGGCAGTTTTTTCATGATCGCCTCAATGCTGTTGAGGGTGGGAGTATCGGTAAAGTACATTTCGTCATCTCCTTTTCGTGAAATAAAAAAAGCCCGAAATCCTTTACAAAACTTCGGGCGGTGAAATGCAAAAACGGCAGACAAGTTTTTTGATTACTTGTCTGCTGTTTGACGTAGTTATTTAGTTGTGCGGGAGTTCAAATCTATCCGCAAAGCGAAAACATCCGTTTTACATCTACGAATATGCATCTTGAAATCCCAGCGTTTGGGCAGCAAAAAGCCCCGATAAAATCGGGGTTTTTCGGGAACATATCTTTTTTATGTTCCTATTATGGCGCAGAAGGAGAGACTCGAACTCTCGCGCCGGTTGCCCGACCTACGCCCTTAGCAGGGGCGCCTCGTCACCAACTTGAGTACTTCTGCAAGCTGACGGGTTATACCTGTCAAGTATTTATAGCTTTGCACTTATCGTGCGAGTTATACTTTAACACAAGATATTCAAAATGTCAATAGAAATATTACATATGTTCCTTAAAAAATCTTGCGATAGCATCCATATTGTTTTTTGCAGGAGGGATATGCGGTTCAAGAACACTGAATACGTGGGCAAGCTTTTTGCTGTTATACTTATCCGCATAGTCGTGCAGTTCATTTTCAACGCCGAGGCTGTCAAGAATTCTCTTCAGCTTATAGGACTGCTTTCTGACAAAATCACCGCTTGATGTCACAATATAAAACGGCGGCAAATCTTTCGTTGCCACATTTTCAAACTGCATAAGGAAATAATACGGTGACTCCTTATGATTCACACTGCCAAGCAGCGAGGTCAGATTGGCATTCATCATTACATTGGGAGACACAAGGTCAATGACAGGTGATGTGGCGCAGGCTGCCTTGAATTTCATTCTGTTATCCGTCAAAAACAGTCTTTTCCTCAAATCACTATCCGCATTAATCTGTGCAGTAAGGCAGCAGAACTGACCGCCTGCACTGTCACCTGTAAGAAAAACATTCTCTCTGTCAATAGGATATTTGTCCATATTATCATCAAGCCATTTCAGGCAATCAAAAATATCAGCAAGCTGGTCAATTATAGTGACCCTGTCAACAAGGCGGTAATTTATATTCGCCACCACAAAGCCTCGTTTTGCCAGCTCCATCGAATAATGCTTATTAATCTCCTTCGTACCATACCACCAGCCACCGCCGTGAATATCAACAATAAGCGGCAGACGTTCTTTTGTATTTTCAGGATAATGAATATCCAGCAGATGATATTTATTCAAATCATTTATGTACGGTATGTCTGTTATACATACAACACCATCAGGCATAGTCTGAGACGCAATACGCTTATTGTCTGATTTCTCTGTTCCTGCCCATATCATTTTAAACAAAGGCTTTAAAATATCCATATAAAACGCTCCTTCTGGTTATTTCGTAATTTTTTGGCATATACATATCTTGGTGATAGTATGAAAAATAATTTATTTAAATTCAGTATTATCGGATTTATTTTTGTAAGCATAACAGGCAGCCTCAGCCATTTTGTGTTTGAATGGAGCGGCTACAATTTAGCGGTCGCTGCTGTCTTCCCTGTGAATGAAAGCATATGGGAGCATCTGAAACTCCTGTTCTTCCCCTATTTAATCTGGACTGTAATCGAATACTGCCTGTTGAAAAAGGAAAAAGGATTATTGATGAGCAAATTCATTGCATCTATTATCGGTATGGCATCCATTGTAATTTTCTATTACACCTATACAGGTGTATCGGGAAAATCCATTGAAATACTGAACATACTTTCCTTTTTCATCGGTGTATCCATTGCATTTGCAGCAGACAACTATCTGATAAAATCAAAAAAATTTTCAGATTCAAAATATGATACACTGGCAATTGCACTGTTTATCGGCACAGGTGCACTGTTTTTCATCTACACCTTCGTTCCGCCGTTTATTCCGCTGTTCAAGGACCCTATTCATTCTACGTACGGAGTATAAGACTATTGACTTGTTTTATATGTCTGCCTACATCCTCTACTCTATGGGCATCTGAGCCAGTTGAAAATCGGACACCGATATCCTTTGCGATTTCAAAAAACTGACTATTAACACCAAGTCCCTTTGATGTATTCATTTCAAGCATCATATGATGTGACTTTATATTTTCACACAGCTTTTTATATGTATCTGCAAGGTTATAATCAGGATAAAGACCATGACAGGTAATCAAATCCGGATGCGCAATGATATCAAACAGACCGCTTTCAACAAGGGTATTCTCCATTTCAAAATACCGCTTATAAATAGAATTGACGTCCTTGCCGAGCCACTGATATTTACGCTGATTAAAGGTCCAGTTGTCAACCCAGTGAACAGAGCCTAAAAGATAATCAAAAAAGCCGTCTGCTGTCAAATCCTGAATCATATCCTGATGCTGTTCAAACCAACAGATTTCAAGGCCAAAGGAAACTTTAATCGGATAGTCTCTCTTTCGGATTTCATCAGCAAGTGCCTTGAATTCGTCAAGCGTATGCGCAGTCTTAGCCTTACCATCAAACCATTTACGCTGGTACAGACTGTATTCCCTTGCCTCTTTAAAGGTCGGATGAAACTCCTTGAATCTGATGCTATGCTCTAAAAGACAGATTTCATCAAGCTCTTCTTTAACCACCTTGTCAATAAACTGTTCAATCCATTGAGCAGTATACGCACCGCGTTCAATATGTATATGTAAATCTTTCATTGGTATCACCGATATTGTTGCATCAGCAAATGTATTAAATTATTGTTTAGTACAATAACGCATTGTGAGCAGATAACGTGTTTAGAGGGCGAGAAATTGCCCAAAATTTTGTATTTTGCGAATGGGTGCTGTACGATGGTACTGCCCCTGAGCAAAAGACAAAAAACGCACAAAATACGAGCAGACTCGATGTCTGCGAGTATTTTCAGTTTATCGGCAGGAGCAAGCCCCTGCCCTACAGAATAACATTATTTATTTAATTAATTTTTATATATTTTCGTGCGTGGTTTTGGGTAATTTATCGTTCTCTAAACAATAATTTATATTCTAAAATACGGAGCTATCATATATACGACAGCTCCGCTATTTTTATTTATTATAGCCTCTCTTAAAACGGTTTCTTCCCTCTTCACGGAAGGACTCGATACCGCCTTTGTCATCATAAAGTTCAGCTGCTTCAAGGCAAATATCAAGTGAAAGGTTGATGCACTCCTCACTCATATTATCCGGCGTATCAAGGCGAGTATGATAATATGTTTTAGGGTCGTGGTTTACACCGCAAAAGCCTACTGCCTCTATGCCGTAACGAGAGAATCCCTCAGCGTCAACCGCACCTGGGTATATATCCGTTTCCTTCATCTCAATACCACAGTTGACACCTGCCTCATAAACAAGCTCACCAACGGCATTTGAATTCTTCTGCGTGCCTGTACAGCCCTGTGTATAAATCTGCAGCTGCTCAATTTCACGCATTGTATCCATAGCAATAACTACGGTTTCAATCTCCTTAAGTTCGTCCTGGTGACGCTTTGCATAAGCCACTGCACCGCGAAGTCCGGCCTCCTCAGAGCCAGTTAAAAGGCAGCAAACCTCAGTATTTTCATATCTTTTATTATGATCAGCCATTTCCTTAAGAACAGCCATAGAAATAAAATCAGCAGTAAGATTATCATTGGCACCGTCAACAATAACCTTCCAGTTAATAAAGAAAAGAATTGCAATAAAGAAAGGAATAAGAACAAGCTCAATAATACCCATTACAAGCCAGAATTTTGAAAGATATGTACCACCTGCAATATCATAAATCAGCCATACAATATTAAAAATGCATACGACTATAAGTCCGCCGATTGAGCCGCCCATAACAGGAGCAAGGGACTTTAGACCGCCGTGAAGAGAATATGTCCATTCATTTGCAGCATCTGTATGTCCGCAGAAAATGATTCTCCTTTTCACCTCGCCTGTCGGCTTTCTTCTCGCCATAACATTACGTGATGTCTTTTTAGGAAAAAGAAAATCAACATATTCACGGTACATAAGAAATTCAATAACAAGACAGGAAAGAGCAAACCAGGTAATAATTGTTGCGATAATTGCCAGTGCAGGATTATCAACAACATTTTTATATGTAAGCCAATAGAAAATAACAGATATAATACCTATAATACCTGCCGGAATAATCCAGCCCATAAAAGCGTTCGGATGAAGCTCAAAATCCTCCATCTCAACCTCGTCAGCCCACTCCTCAAGCTGACCCTTCAGAAACTTCTGAGCTTTTCTTTCGCTATGCGTACCCGGAGCACGATCCTTAAAATTTTCACAGATGTAACGAATACCATCTGTCATAAACTTATGTGTATTCTCCGATGCACCATTTGTAAGGCGCATAAATATCCCCCCAACATTACTTAAATCACAAAGTTATTATATATCAATATAATAAAACTTGCAAGATATAAACTAAAATTCAATAAACTTCTTGACAATCGGCAAAAGTTAATATATAATACAATTCGCAGATGTGGCCCGGTAGTTCAGTTGGTTAGAACGCCAGCCTGTCACGCTGGAGGTCGACGGTTCGAGCCCGTTCCGGGTCGCCATTTCTGCTGATATGGCTCAGGTGGTAGAGCACATCCTTGGTAAGGATGAGGTCACCGGTTCAAGTCCGGTTATCAGCTCCACTTAAAAAACCTTGAAAACATACGGTTTTCCGTTGTTTTTCAAGGTTTTTTTGTTTTTGTTGCTTATTCTCAAAGTATCTGTAAATGTTTCTTAATACTTTCTGTTTGGTGTCCGTTTTTGTGTCCATTTTATTTACTATAGTCCAGATTCCGATATACTCAGCATAATAAACATAAAAAAGCTATCTTACAAAAGTAAGATAGCTTTTTTTATATCAGTCAATTTCTACGGATATTTTAGTGTCATTCCTTGTTGCTGCTGCACGCATTACAACACGGATTGCCTTAGCAATTCTGCCCTGCTTTCCGATGACTCTGCCCATATCATCCTCAGCAACGTGAAGATGGTAAACAGTTACGCCCTCTTCGTTCGGTTCGCTAACATCAACAGAAACTTTATCAGGATTATCAACTAAACCCTTTGTGATGGAAATTAACAAATCTTTCAAAGAAAACACCTCCTGTTTAAGCTTTGCAATGTAAAATGATTCAAAGATTAAAGGATGCCTTCTTTTTTGAGAATGCTCTTAACAGTATCTGTTGGCTGTGCACCGTTTGAAATCCACTTTTTAGCCTTGTCTGCATCAATCTTGATTTCAGCAGGCTCTCTCATTGGATTGTATGTTCCGATTTCCTCAATGAAACGACCATCACGAGGATATCTTGAATCTGCTACAACTACACGATAGAAAGGAGCCTTCTTTGCACCCATGCGGCGAAGTCTGATTTTTACTGCCATTTTAAATTACCTCCAAAATATACAAATAAATTTTTTATTATTTAAAACCAAATGGTTTATTAACTTAATTAAAAACCGAAGGGATTTGAGCCGCCGCCCATTTTACCCATCATCTTTTCAGCCATCTGCGGATTAGCCTGCATCATACGACGCATTTTTTTACTCATTCTCGGACCGCCCTTACCGCCGCCGAACTGCTTCATCATTTTCTGCATCTGCTTGAACTGGGCAAGGAGCTTATTCACATCCTCAACCTGCATACCGCAGCCGGCTGCAATTCTGCGTTTACGTGACGGATTGATGATATCCGGATGTGTTCTTTCCTGCTTAGTCATGGAATAAATAATTGACTTGAACTTATTGAAAGCACCCTCGTCGATATCCTCATCCTTGATTTTACCGCCGATACCCGGAATCATTTTTATGGTATCCTTGATGCTGCCCATTCTTTCAATCTGGTCAAACTGATCAAGCAAATCGTTCAGGTCAAACTTATTCTTAGCAAGCTTTTTCTCGAGCTCGGCAGCCTTTTTCTCATCCAGTGTCTGCTCTGCTCTTTCAATAAAGGAAAGCACATCACCCATACCGAGAATACGGGAAGCCATACGAGAAGGATGAAACGTTTCAAGGTTATCAAGCTTTTCACCTGTACCCACAAATTTTATCGGCTTACCTGTTACGGCTCTTACAGAAAGTGCCGCACCGCCTCTTGTATCACCGTCAAGCTTTGTAAGAATAACGCCGTCAATACCCAGTGTCTCATTAAAGCTCTTAGCAACATTAACGGCATCCTGACCTGTCATTGCGTCAATAACAAGCAAAATCTCGTGAGGGTGAACAGTGGAACGGATGTTTTTTAGCTCTTCCATAAGCTGCTCATCAACATGAAGTCGGCCTGCCGTATCGAGGAACACATAATCATTGCCGTGATCCTTTGCATATTTCACAGCCTCTTCAGCGATTTTAACAGGATTTTCAGTTCCCATTTCAAATACAGGAACACCTACCTGCTCACCAACAACCTGAAGCTGTTTGATAGCCGCCGGTCTGTAAACGTCACAGGCAACAAGCAAAGGTCTGTGACCTTCTTTTTTCAGCTTACGTGCAAGCTTTGCTGAATGGGTTGTTTTACCGCTACCCTGAAGACCGCACATCATTACAATTGTAGGCGGATGATTTGCAATCGCAAGTCTTGACTCGTTGCCGCCCATAAGTTCAGTGAGCTCTTCATTAACGATTTTGATAACCATCTGACCCGGAGTAAGTGACTCCATAACGTCAGCACCGATTGCTCTCTGGGTTACCTTTGCAGTAAATTCCTTTGAAACCTTATAGTTAACATCAGCCTCTAAAAGTGCAAGGCGAACCTCGCGCATTGCTTCTTTAACATCGGATTCGGTAAGCTTACCTTTAGCACGTAATTTTTTAAATGAATTTTCTAAGCGTTCGCTTAAGCCTTCAAATGCCAAGTAATCAACTCCTAAGCAAGCGAGAATACTTACCCCTCTTTAAGAAAAGAGGCAAGTGTTTTAATTCGGGCAACACAATCATTAATCTCCATAGAAAGAGAATGATTCAGATTATATTCATTAATCGTCTCCGTACATTCCAGGATTTCGTCAATCCCCTTTTTCATTTCGTTAAAGCGCTTTGCAAGTCCCAAACGCTCCTCCATATCAAAGAGCTGAGCCTCTGCACGCTTTATTGAATCACGTACACCCTGACGTGTGATACCCTCATTTTCTGCAATTTCGGAAAGGGAAAGATCCTCTTCATAATAATAGATAAGGAAGTCGTGCTGCTTTTTCGTAAGCATTTCGCCGTAGAAATCAAGCAAAAAAGGAATTTCAAGATTCTTTGCCACAACTACCTCTCCCTTCAAAAGTCCTATGTAAAGTAATTAATCTTTACAGCAAGTGGTATTATACTAAAGAAGAGAGATTCTGTCAAGGGTTATTTCAATAAAAAGATATATAAAATTTAGTCAAAAAAGCTTGACACTATCTATGGTGTAAAGTAAGAATTCTTTTCACCAGCCAAACAAGAGCCGAACACAACAGCCTAAAATAATCCGTTTTTCGCACCCAACGCCATTTTTTGCCTTGATATACGCCAGTATACCTGCGTCAAAGAAATAACGCTATGCACAAAAAACGGATTATTTTAGGTGCCTTGCAGTTTAAATCATTCAGATTTTTGATTAGACAAGGCATAATTTTCATTGCATACTTTCGTATTCAATGAAAATTTAACGACGTATAAGTGAAAATTTGTTGATTTAAACCTTATTTTGCTCGGCTATTATTTGGCTTAATATTGCAATATATTCTTTTATGATATATAATCATTTTTGAAAAAATTTTCTGAGAGGGATTATGGAATCAAATAATAAAAGCACTTTTATATTTGCACTGAAAAAATCACTGCCTGTTTTATTCGGCTATCTGTTTTTAGGCTCAGCCTTCGGAATTATGCTTTACGATGCAGGCTACAATTTCATATGGGCAATATTTATATCCCTGATTGTGTATGCAGGCTCAGGACAGTTTCTTCTTGTATCGCTGTTATCCTCTGCCGCATCAATCCCCACTGTTGCTGTTATGACACTGTTTATCAATTCAAGGCATATGTTTTACGGACTGTCCTTTATTGACAAGTTCAAAAAGGGCGGCTGGAGATATCCTTTTATGATATTCTCCCTGACAGATGAAACCTATTCCGTAAACACCTCATTTTCTACCGTTCCTGAAAATGTAAACGAAACAAAGGCAAGGTATCTCATCGGCTTGTTTGACCACATTTACTGGATACTCGGCTCGGTTATCGGCTCTCTTGCAGGTCAGCTTATACCCATTGATTTCACAGGAATTGACTTTTCAATGACTGCTCTGTTTGTTGTGATATTCATTGACCTTATTAGGGATCAGACCGGAAGAAGAAAAATTGTGGGATTAATAGGAATTCTTTGTGCCGTTATATGTCTTATCATTTTCGGTGCCGATAATTTCTTATTGCCGACATTTATTATAACTGTAGCCGTATTATCTGCCGCAAAGCCGTATTTTGACACAAAGCAAGTGAGATAAATCCGAACAAGCCTAAAACGGCTTGATTTCGGTATATTTTCACTTTTCGTCATTGTAAGGCGCCAGCCTAACTGCTTTCTCAAAGCAAAAATCTACTCAAAATCAAAACCGTTTTAGGTCGAAGATTTTTTATGAAACGGATTTTTCGTTAGGCAAGGCACAAAACGCAGTTAATCCTTTCGGATTAACGAGTATTTTAACACAGCATAGCGGGAAATCCGTTCATAAAAAACTTATTCGGATTTATCTCGCTTGCTTAAGCAAGGAGAAAACCAAATGATTCTGACAACTGAAAAATCAATCCTTATTATAGTGGTTGCGGCAGTATGTACCTTTGCTACAAGGCTGTTTCCCTTTGCTTTGTTCGCAGGCAAAAAGGAAGTGCCTAAATTTATAAAATATCTTGGTGATATTCTCCCTGTTGCAATAATCGGAATTCTTATCATTTATTGCTTAAAGGATTTTACAAAGGGTGATCCGAATACAATCCTGCCGCAGCTTATCGCAGTAGCAGCTACCGCAGCAGTTCATATATGGAAAAAGAACACACTGCTGAGCATTGCAGTTGGAACAATCGGATATATGCTGCTGATACATTTTGTATTTGTATAGAACTATATAAAGAATAATCTTTCGTAAGCACTTTGTAATGAATGCAAAGTGCTTATTTATTATTCTTTTTACATAAGCACATTTAAAACCGAATGCAAAAATTATTTCATAAAAAGCAAAAACTCCGATATAATCGGAGTTTTTGGGGCTGACATCATTTTTGTCAGCCTGATATGGCGCAGGGCAAGGGATTCGAACCCTCGAGTACTCGTTGAAGCACTACACGATTTCCAATCGTGCTCCTTCGGCCAGCTCGGACAACCCTGCATATATTGCGTTTGTTATTATACATTACAAACGCACAAATTGCAAGACTATTTTTTAATTTGCAGCTCATCTGCAAAATAAATTGTTTTTGATTCAAAGGCAAAGTCCATACCGCTGTCCTGTGCATACTGCTTAATCGCAATATTAATATCGTTCTTTACCTTAAGATACTCGGAAATTTTAACCGTTTTCACATAAAAGAAAAGCTCAATATCCAGTGAATGTGCCCCATATTCAGTAAAGTTAACGCGCACATCATCTGAAATAACATTCTCATTTGACAATATAATTGCTTTTATATCACCACAAAATTTCTCAACTTCATCACTGCTGTGGCTGTAATTGATTGTCAACTTTTCACTGAAGGCTCGTTTATTCATTTTACTCCAGTTCGTTATTGCAGCGTTTGCCATTACTGTATTCGGATAAATTTTCTGACTGCCGTCAACAGCTCTGAGTTTTGTCGTTCTGATCGTAATATCCTCTACTGTACCGACAGTACCCTCAAGCTCTATACAATCATCAACCTCAAAGGGCTTATTGAAAATAATAATGAAACCTGAAAGCATATTTTCAACCGCATCCTTGCAGGCAAAGGCAACAGCTACTCCGCCGATACCAAGTGCTGCAAAAATCTTTGATGCAGAGATACCGAACTGTTCCAGAACAAGCAGAAGCGCAATGATTACGATTGTAACTTTTAAAATATTACTGATAAATTTTACCGCTGTCTTACGTGATTTCGAGGTATCGTCCTTAAGAAAAAATGAAAAATCGCTGTTGATCAGATTCACACCGAACCAGGACAAGAACAGAATAAGTCCCAGCTTACATACAAGCAGTGCTGCATTTCTAATCTCCCCTGTAGGGGCAATTATTTCTGTGGAAATAAACAGTGCAAGAATAGATATAAAAACCGATAACGGACGTGTCAGGCTTTCCCTGAGTGCTTTCTGAGCATTCGGTCTTTTTCTCGCTATACTCTTGTTAAGCAGCATAACAATGAACTTTGAAATCTGTTTTCTGAAAACAATAAGAACTACAAGCACTGCAACAGCAATAATAAGCCTTATCAGCATATCCTGTTCATTTTCGATACCCTCAATAGACGCAACCAGCTTTGTAAGAATAGTATTAAAAACCTTCAAAATATCATCTCCTATGAAAAAGAGGTATCCACTTGATACCTCTTATTTTAATAAAATATTATCTTTTAGTCAAGGACCTGATAATAAGGAGAAAAATGATTCAGCTTTTCTTCAAATTTATCCTTTGGCTGTTCCTTAGGCACCTCCACAGGATATTCACCGGTAAAGCATCCATTGCAAAAACCACATTCCGAATTGCAGGCAAGCTTATTTGTGGATTCGACAGAAAGATAGCCAAGACTGTCAACACCGATTTCCTTTGCAATTTTCTCAACAGAATCATACTTGCAGGCAATCAGATTTTCCTGTGAATCAACATCTGTTCCGAAAAAGCAGGGATGCCTGAAAGGAGGAGACGACACACGCATATGCACCTCTTTTGCTCCTGCCTCACGGAGAAGTCTGACGATTCTTGCACAGGTTGTACCGCGAACAATGGAATCATCAATCATAATAACACGCTTACCGCTGATATTTTCTTTCACTGCATTGAGCTTGATACGAACTGCATCTTCACGCTGACCCTGTGACGGCTGAATAAAGCTCCTGCCGATATATCTGTTTTTAATGAATCCTATACCGTAAGGAATACCGCTTTCCTGCGCATAGCCCAGTGCGGCATCCATTCCTGAATCAGGAACACCAATAACCACATCAGCCTCAACAGGGTGCTCCTTTGCAAGAAAAGCACCTGCTCTCATTCTTGCATGCTGCACTGATGAGCCTTCAATCACAGAATCAGGACGGGCAAAATAGATATATTCAAACACACAGATATTGCCCTTTTTACCGCAATGGGTTTCAATGGATTTTACTCCGTCGGTACTGATAACCACAATTTCACCGGGTTTGATATCTCTGATGAATTCTGCACCCACTGTATCAAGTGCACAGGATTCCGATGCAACAATATAAGCACCGTCACTTGTTTTGCCTAAACAGAGAGGTCTGAAGCCATAAGGGTCACGAAAGGCAATCAGCTTAGTTGCAGTCATAACAACACAGGAATAGGCGCCCTTAAGGGTATACATAACCTTTTCAACGGCCTCCTCAGTACTTTTGCTTGTAAGGCGATGAGAAACAATGGAATATGCGATTGACTCTGTATCGGATGTACCGTGAAAGATTGCACCTCTAAGCTCAAAATACTTTCTCAGATCAGGTGCATTCACCAGATTGCCGTTATGTGCAACTGCAAGATTACCCTTTATATGGCGGATGACCAACGGCTGTATATTATTGGCATTTTTACCGCCTGTTGTGGAATAGCGCACATGGCCGATTGCCATATTTCCCATTCCGAGATGATCCATATGTGAAGGGGTAAACACATCAGGAACCAAGCCGTCACCCCTGTGATGTCTGAATACGCCATCATCATTGACGGCTATGCCGCAGCTTTCCTGTCCTCTGTGCTGCAAAGCGTAAAGACCGAGATAAACCGACTGTGCAACATAGGTTGTTTTATTTTCAAAAATACCGAAAACACCGCATTCCTCGTGAAGATTGTTAAACATAGGAAACTTCTCCTTAGTTGGGGGTATATAAATTTGCATACGGTCTTGCCGTTGCAGGAATAAGCTTTTTAAAGGACTTTGACATAATGGTATCGTAATCCTTATCAAAATACTTGCAATACTTTTTCACATACAAATCAAGTTCTTTTTTATCGTCATCATCCAGATTTGTAACCTTAATATTGTCACTGAGATTTTCCTTAGGAAAATTACCGCGAACAAAAATCTTACCGCCGTGCATACCTGATGCACAGTGCGTGCCGAAAAGCTTTTCACCTCTTCTGAGTTCAAGGCCTAAAAGGACAATTGTACCCCCTGCCATATACTCACCGAGAAAGGAGCCTGCATTCTTACCGATAACAAGAACAGGACGCATCTGACGGAATTCCTTCATATGAATACCACCGCGACAGGCGACATTATCCCTGATATAAATCTGTCCGTCACGCATACCATAGCCCATAGCATCACCTGAATGACCGTGAACAACGATTTCACCGCCGTTCATTGTATTGCCGACTGCATCCTGGCAGTTGCCGTAAACGACAACCTTACCGCCGTTCAGATAGCAAGCCATATCATTACCAGGCGTGCCGTACACCTCAATGGTTTTTCCTGAATCAAGAGCGCATCCGATATATCTTTGACCGTTAACATCCTTAACTGTAACTTTTTTCCTGGTCTCAAGCTGTTTTTTGATATCCTCATTGACCTTTTCATAACGTGTCAAGCCTGCCTCAATAATCATATCTGCACTCCCCCTCTCAGCTTCGTAATTCTTGTATCCTTATCAAACATAAAGATTGACGGATTATCCATAATATCTCCCTGAATTGTATCAAGTGAAATTTTATTTGAAATGAGATTTGTATACATACCTGCATTAACACTTGAATTGATAAGCACATATCCCACCAGCTTATCACCCTCAAACACAAGACGTTTATAAACATCTCCGTCCTGCCTGATTTTATCACTGTACTGCTCACCCTGTGCATTGATAAGGCCACAGGTACAGATTCGCAGACCGAAAAAGTCAATGGCATTTACCGAATATGTACCGCCGACGGTTACGTCAGCACCTGCCATCTGCGCACCGGCAACATTACCCTGCTGCACTGCATTAGGCCATAAAGCAATAATCTTCTTTGAGCCGTCAAGCATATCCGTTGAAACGCAGCAATCACCTGCTGCATAGATATCAGGGTTACTTGTCTGCATTGTTTCTGTATCCGTAATAATCCCCCTGTTCACCTCGAGTCCTGTCTTTTCGGCAAGCTCCGTCTGCGGTCTTACACCAACTGCAAGAATAAGCAAATCACAAGGTAATTTTTTGCCGTCCTTAAGCGTTACAGCGGTAATCTGCTTACCCTTTGATGAAGCCTTTACTACGGTGTTTTCAAGGTGAAATCTGATGCCGTTATTTTCCAGATGCTTTTTAACCTGCTTGGCGGATTTCGCATCCAGAATGGAAGGAAGAACTCTCGGAGCAAGTTCCACAACATCAACGCTTTTGCATATCTTTACAAGTCCCTCAGCAGCCTTCATACCGATAAGGCCTGCACCGATTACAACTGCTCTTGTCTTATCGTTTGCAAGTGTCTTAATCGCCTTAGTCGCTTTTAAATCAAGGAAGGTCAATGCATTAGCCTTGCCCTCAACATTATCCATAGGAGGTACAAACGGCTTTGAACCTGTGCAAAGGCAAAGCTTATCATAGGGATAATTTTTCCTGCCGGCTTTTACAATCTTCTTCTCCGTATCAATTGCGGTAACCTTTGAGGAGGTTATCACATCCATTTTCTTTTCCTTATAAAATGCAGGCTTTCTGAGAGTCATATTGCTCTCCTTAACCTTACCCTTTAAATAATAGCTGATGGAAGGGCGTGAATACGGCATATACTCTTCTTCTGTCAGCACGGTTACTGTGCCCTGCGCATCATATTTTCTGACAGCCTCTGCCGCTGCAAGTCCTGCAGCTGAGGCACCTATAATAACATATTTCATTATTTCGTACCTCCTGCTTCCAGCCACAGCAATGCTCTGTTCGGACAATTCTTAACGCAGGCAGGCTCCTCGCCGCCGCACAAATCACACTTAAAGGCAATGTCACCTGTTTTGATACAGCCAATCGGACAAACGGCCAGACAGGTCATACATCCGATACATTTATTTTCATTTACAGACACAATGCCTGTTTTCTTATCCTTTGTCATAGCACCTGTGATACAAGCCTTAACGCAGGCAGGGTCATCACAGTGACGACAGTTGACAGCTACTGATGCTGTTTTGTCACCATAAACCGTTACACGGCTGACAGGTGTAGGATTTTCAACCTTATGTGCCTTGATAACATCCTTTGATTTTGAGTGATTCGTTTTGCAGTAAACCTCACAAAGTCGGCAGTTTATGCAAAGCTCTTCTCTGGCAAATACTTTTTTCATATCAAACTACCTCCTATTCACCTGCGTGCTTGATTCCGAGTATCTCAAGCTCTTTTTCACTTAAACCGATACCCCTGAGCATTAATCTGTTGCCGCGTAATGAGTCAATGGAGTTAATGCCCATACCGCCCATAATCTCTTTGATTTCGTGATTCCATGCATTGATAAGATTGATAACTCTTTTATGTGCAATCTCAGGATTCAGACGTCTTGTAAGCTCGGGTCTCTGCGTAGCAATACCCCAGTTGCACTTGCCTGTATTACAGGTCTGACACATATGGCAGCCCATTGCAATAAGCGGAGCAGATGCAACATAGCACGCATCCGCACCAAGTGCAATTGCCTTTACAATATCCGATGAGCACCTGAAGGAGCCTGCCGCAACAAGGGATACAGTTGAACGTATACCCTCGTCACGCAGTCGCTGATCGGCAGCGGCAAGTGCAAGCTCAATCGGAATACCCACATTGTCACGTATTCTTGTAGGTGCTGCACCTGTACCGCCTCTGAAACCGTCAATAACAACAATATCCGCACCTGCTCTTGCACAGCCGGATGCAATTGCAGCAACATTGTGCACTGCCGCTATTTTAACGGACACAGGCTTTTTGCCGTTTGTAGCCTGCTTAAGAGACCATATCAGCTGACGCAAATCCTCAATGGAATAAATATCGTGATGCGGTGCAGGTGAAATCGCATCCGATCCCTCAGGAATCATACGTGCATTTGACACCTCAACATTAACCTTTTCACCCGGAAGATGTCCGCCGATACCCGGCTTAGCACCCTGACCGATTTTTATTTCAATAAACTTTGAATTCTCAAGATAACCCTTATGTACGCCGAAACGTCCTGATGCAACCTGCACAACAGCGTGGTCACCGAAATCAGCAAGCTCAGGGTGCAGACCACCCTCACCTGTATTAAACAGTGTACCAAGCTCCTTAGCCGCCATTGCAAGTGATTTCTGTGCATTCATTGAAATCGAGCCAAAGCTCATTGCTGAAAACATAATCGGTGTTTCAAGCATAACCTGCGGAGGCATTTTTGTAATGGATTTACCATTTCTTTCGACCTCAAGTTTTTCAGGCTTGCGGCCTAAAATAGCACGGATTTCCATAGGCTCACGCAGTGGGTCAATGGAAGGATTTGTAACCTGTGATGCATTGAGCAAAATCTTATCCCAGTAAATCGGATAAGGCTTTGGGTTGCCCATTGCTGACAGCAGAACCGAACCTGTTTCAGCCTGACGGCATATCTCCTGCTGGTACTGCGGAGTCCAGTTTGCATTGTCGCGGTAGTCACAGACATATTTTTCAATTCTCAGTGCACCTGTGGGACAGAGGTCAACACATCTGTGACAGGCAACACAATTATTTGAATTGCAAAGAACAGTCTTTCCGTCCTCATCAAAATAGTGACATTCATTTGAACACTGACGCACACAGCAGCCGCAGTCAATACAGCGTTCCCTGTCACGAATAATTGTAAATCTGCGTGGAATAAAGTTAATCATCAGTTCTCAGCCTCCTCATCATCCATTTCAAGAGGAATAAATACAGGCTCTGCACCTGATACAGACCATACCTTTTCAGGATCAGGACATATAATTCTGATTGCCGATTCCTCTGAAGCAAAATAAGCTCTGTTGCCCTTTGTGGCAGCAGTTAATGAACGCAGCTTCAGTCTGTCGTTAATCGCTAACAGACCTTTGTTTGAGCCGAGTATAACGGAGAACGGACCGTTAACCAGTGCACCGTTATAAATAGAACGGAGATTTGTAAAGTACTCCTTTTTCTCATCATCCATTCTGTCAATCTCGTCCCACTCAGGGGCTGTCAGAACATCTGCTGCAACCTCAATCGGCAGATTGTGATGACGGAGCAAATGGTCAAACAAATAGGTAATAACCTCTGTATCCGTCTGCATTGTACAAATATAGCCAAACTGCTCAATATATCTTCTGTTGGCATCGTAGGAAGAAATTTCACCATTATGAACAATGGACCAGTCCAGGATATTAAATGGGTGTGAACCGCCCCACCAGCCGGGAGTATTGGTTGGGAAACGTCCGTGTGCTGTCCAGATATACGCCTCATACTGATCAAGCATATAGAATTCACCAACGTCCTCAGGATAACCTACTGCCTTAAAGCAGCCCATATTCTTACCGCTTGAGAAAATATACGCTCCCTCTATTTCGTTATTTACCCTTGTAACGCACTGTGCAACGTATTCCTGCTCATCAAGTCGTGCATCCTTCATACGCACTCTGTTTGCCTTGCCGAAATACCTCCAGATATCAGGTCCCTTTTCAATACTTGCTACCTGCTTTGTAGGTATTCTTTCTGCAACATCAATATTAAAATGCCTGAACAAAAAATCTTCACACTGCTTTCTTGAATCATTGGTTTCAAAGAAAACGTGAATCGCATATTCATCCTTATGCTCCGGATAAATTCCGTAAGCTGCAAATCCACCGCCCAAGCCATTTGAACGGTCGTGCATAAGAGCAATAGATTTAATGATTTCCGAGCCGTTTATACGCTTGCCTTTTCTGTCAATGATTGCGGCAATGGCACAGCCGGAAGGAATTCTTATTTCTCCCTCTCTAAGCATAATCATTTCTCCTTAAATCAATAAAATAAACACATTATCCTTAATGCTTAATTAAATTTTACACCATATATATATTCATAGTCAATCAAGTTGAGTATAGAAAATCGTATGTATTTTATGTAAATTTATGTATAATTTAACATAATTATTTATAAAATTTGCATATCTATACAATTTTCAGTGTATACTTGTGTATATTTATAAAGCACAGGCTCTGCCGCAAATCAGCAGCAGAGCCTGTTTCAGAAGTATTCAGCAATAGCTTATATCAGGTTATCAAACGTCATCCTCGCCCTGAAGTGCATCATATCCGCACTCACCTGTACGAACCTTCACCACGTCTTCAACATCGTAAATAAATATTTTACCGTCACCGATATTGCCTGTGTAAAGCACCTTGCGTGCAGTGTCAACAACCTTGTTCACAGGAACGGCAGAAACAACCATTTCCAGCTTCATTTTAGGATTAAGATTCATTTCCTCAATCTCAACGCCACGATATTTTCTGATATGTCCCTTCTGTGTACCGCATCCCATAACATTCGTAACCGTCATACCGGTAACGCCGATAGAGTTCATTGCATTCTTGATTTCTTCAAATCTTGCAGGATTGAAAATCATAACAACCTTTGTAAGCTTAGCGTCTGTATTCGTTGTGTACGTTTCAACAGGAATTGCCTTTTCAACAGAGGCAGATACTGCAGGAGCAGCAGGAACAACAGCAGATGCAGAGGTATACGCCACAGGCATAAAGTCTGCATATGCGGAAGGGAGATTATGCTCAGTTGCATCAAGACCCTTGATTTCCTCCTCAGCAGAAACTCTGAGACCGTTTGTCTTCTTGATAAGCGCAAACACAATAAGCATAGTAACAACTGTCCAGGCAGCAACTGCAGCAAATCCCATAAGCTGTATACCAAGCTGCTTAAAGCCGCCACCATAGAAAAGACCTTTGCCGACATCATTTGCACCTGTTGAGAACAGACCGACAGCAATCGTGCCCCATATACCGTTAACCATATGAACGGCTACAGCACCGACCGGATCATCAACGTGTATTTTTTTGTCAATTACCTCAACCGCAACCACAACAAGAATACCTGAAACAGCACCGATAATAATTGAACCCAATGCATCTACGCAGTCACAAGGTGCAGTAATAGCTACCAGACCTGCAAGAGACGCATTCAGAGACATGGAAACATCAGGCTTGCCATCCTTAATCCATGTGAAAATCATAGTTACACAAGTAGCAATAGCAGGTGCAAGTGTTGTTGTAACAAAAATTGATGCAAGCGAATCAACCGATGTTGCAGCAGCACCATTGAATCCATACCAGCCGAACCAGAGAATGAATACACCAAGAGCGCCTATAGTAAGGTTGTGACCCGGTATTGCCTTTGCAATTTTCTTACCTGTCTTCTTATCAACCTTATATTTACCGATACGAGGACCGAGCATAATCGCGCCGATAAATGCCGCTATACCTCCTACCATATGAATGGCTGTTGAACCTGCAAAATCGTGGAAACCACGAGTAACCAGCCAACCGTTCGGATTCCATATCCAGCCTGCCTCAATCGGATAAACAACAGCCGAAATCACTGCTGAATAGATACAGTAAGATGAAAACTTGGTACGCTCAGCCATAGCACCTGAAACGATTGTGGCCGCTGTAGCACAGAACACCAGATTAAATACAAAGTTTGACCAGTCAAAATTCTGATAATCGGTGAACACGCCAAGCGTCGGCATTCCCACAAGACCGCCGAGACATTCCTCACCCATCATAAGACCGAAGCCTAAAAGGATGAACATAACCGCACCGATACAAAAATCCATAAGATTTTTCATAATGATGTTTCCTGCATTTTTTGCTCTGGTGAAGCCGCTTTCAACCATCGCAAAGCCGCACTGCATAAAAAACACCAATGCCGCACCTATAAGAAACCAGACGCCAAACAGCTCGCCGTCGACGGCTTCTATAATTGATTCCATAGTCATAAGTATTCCTCCTCCATAATTTGATTATATAAATACAGAATCGCTAAAATAAAAGAAAAGGGGTGCCTGCTGTAAAGCAGACACCCCATTGTGTCAAAAAATATAAATCAGCGCCTGCGTCATACAGACGCTGATTTTAAAATGGTATATAAAATTATACACCATAAAGAGAGGGCTCGTTTACGACCGCTCGCAGTGCGAGATGAAGGGAGTAATAAGAGCTTAGTAGCGGTCTGAATTTCGGAGCACATCATTGTGCGAACTAAATTCAGGGCACCGCCCTGCGTCCTCGTTTACGACCGCTCACAGTGTGATTCATTAATATCTGATGATATACTCATCAATCTCCCACTGAGATACCTTTGTGCGATAATTATCCCACTCAGCCTTCTTACCTTCAGTATAAGCATTGAATACGTGCTCGCCGACGGTTTCTCTGATGAACGGATCAGCCTCAGATGCCCAGATTGCTTCCTCAAGTGAGCCGGGAAGACAGTCAATGCCCTTTTCATAAAGTTCTTCGTTTGAAAGCTCAAACACATTGTTGTCAAATGCAGGAGCAGGCTCAAGTCCTTTCTTGATTCCGTCAAGACCTGCTGCAAGGCAGAGTGCCATTTCAAGATATGGGTTACAAGCCGGGTCCGGAGAACGAAGCTCTACACGAGTACCCATTCCGCGTGCTGCAGGAATACGAACAAGAACAGAACGGTTTGACGCTGACCAAACAATATATGTTGGTGCCTCATAACCGGGAACAAGCCTCTTGTAAGAGTTAACGGTTGGGTTAGCATAAACTGTAAGACCCTTAACGTGAGCAAGAATACCTGCAATAAAGCTGTGTGCAACCTTGCTGAGTCCGTCAGGACTTTCAGGATCATAGAAAGCATTGATAGTTTTTCCGTTTTCATCCTTAGTCATAAGTGACATATTTGTATGCATACCTGAGCCGTTGATGCCATAAACAGGCTTTGGCATAAATGTTGCATGAAGTCCGTGCTTTGTTGCATAGGTTTTAACAACATGCTTGAAGGTCATTACACGGTCAGCTGTTGTCATAACCTCGTCAAACTTAAAGTCAATTTCGTGCTGGCCTGCTGCAACCTCGTGGTGAGATGCCTCAATTGTGTATCCCATTTCCTCAAGTGCAAGACAGATATCACGACGGCAGTTTTCACCGTGATCAACAGGGTTAAGGTCAAAGTAACCACCCTCATCACCTGTAACGGTTGTAGGGTTGCCGTCCTCATCCAGCTTAAAGAGGAAGAACTCACATTCAGGACCTACGTTAAATGTATAGCCCATTTCTTCTGCCTCGTCCATAACCTTCTGAAGAACGTTTCTTGGATCGCCGAGAAATGGTGTTTTATTGTCCGCACAATATACTGAACAGATAAGACGTGCAGTCTGTGCATTCTGATGCTTTCTCCAAGGGAAAATGGTCCATGTGTCATAATCAGGGTGAAGATACATATCCGATTCATCAATACGTACAAAGCCGTCGATTGATGAGCCGTCAAACATACATTCATTATCAAGCGCCTTTTCAAGCTGTGAGCTTGTAATCGCTACATTCTTCATAATACCGAAAACATCGGTAAACTGAAGTCTGATAAACTCTACAGCATTTTCCTCTGCACTTTTAAGAATGTCTTCCTTTGTGTACTTACTCATAGTAAATACTCCTCTCTAAATTGATTTATATATTTTTATTATTCAACAATAAAAAAGGGGGCATTCCACCATAAAGCGGAACGCCCTCGTTCTTACTACACTGCTATTATACGCACATCCATATACATTTGTCAACACTTTTATTGAAACTTGTCGATTATAAATTGTGAAAAATCAGTATAGTCAAATCTTTTTGTGCAACATTTACATATTGATAAACTCTTCACCAATCACATTACTCACCATATCGGTATAATATTCAACTGTACCGCCCTGCTGAGAATGAGATTCAGCCAGATCATCACTGTACTCGCTCAGCTTGTACACATTAAATCTGAATTTATCATTTTCACCGCGATTATAGTGGCATACAATCGGCGTAAGCTTGGCACTTGTTATCTCGATTTCATCCCCATGCTTTTCAATCGTCAGCTGAGCCATTCCTCCGCAAAGCTGATCAAGCTCAATCTGGTGTGAAATGAAATTGCCGAGTGAATAGTACACAATCATTTTTTTGCCTGTCTGCTCATTGGTAACCCATTCAACCGGCTGAAGCACATGAGGGTGACAGCCGATTACTATGTCAACACCTAGATCGGAAAACAGCTTTGTATATTCCTTCTGATAGTCGGAAACCTCGTGACTGTTCTCTGTTCCCCAATGAGGGAACACGATAACAACATCCGCATGCTCACGTGCCTCTTTGATATCAGCGGTTACCTTTTCCTTATCAAGAAGATTAACACACCAGCTTTTATCATCCGGCAGAGGAATTCCGTTTGTTCCATATGTGTAATTGAAAAGAGCAAAGGTAATGCCGTTCTTTTCATAATAGGTTATAGAATTGTAGGACTTTTCATTCGCATTAATGCCAAGCTTAACAACATCCTTCTTGGATGAAAAATATTCAAGTTCCTTTTCAATTCCGGCCCAGCCCATATCCATAGTATGATTTGTGGCACAATTGAAAATATCAAAACCTGCATTGATTGCAGCATCTCCGATTTCCTGAGGAGAATTGAAAAGCGGATAGCCTGTATATTCAAAAGAACTTCCGCCCAGAACAGTTTCCTGGTCAATTACGGAAATATCAGCTTTTTCAATATCCGGCTTTATGCTTGCATATAATGAATTGTAGTCAAGCGTTCCGTCCTCCTGTTCGCCTGCTGCAATAAGCGTATTATGAATCAGATTATCCCCTACTGCAAGAAGAGTCACCTTAGCATTTTCAGCATTTTTCTTTTCAGTAACGCTTTCCTCCTCATTGGCAACAGAAACAGCAGTTGTTGCAGTAGGCGATTTTTCATCGGCCTTTTTTGTAATATTTCCGCTGACAGCAAAAGCAATCAACACGACAACTGCAAGAACAACAGGAACTACAGTCCATATATTAAATCTTTTATTTTTATCGGACAAAATATCACCCCAGTAATTCGTATACATAATTTAAGAGTATTGTATCATAATTTTAGTATTAACACAATATGGATTTTGTATTGACAAAATATGGATAGATAAGCTATTATAATTAAACAAATATAAAGGTGGTTAAAAATATGGGATCAACAGTTTTAATGTATGTGCTGTTCGTCGTCGGTCTTATCCTTATCATTAAAGGCGGAGACTGGTTTGTGGACAGTGCAAGCTGGATTGCAGAGGTACTGGGCGTACCTAAATTCGTAATCGGTGCCACAATTGTATCCATTGCTACTACCCTTCCTGAAATGATAGTAAGTATTCAGGCAACGGCAAAGGGCAATGTGGATATGGCAGCCGGCAACGCAATCGGTTCAGTTACTGCAAACACTGCAATGATTATGGGTATTTTCATTGTTTGTATGCCGTTTGCAATCAAGCGTAAGGAATTTACACCAAAGGCACTTATGATGTTCGGCGCATCCGCTGCACTTGTGCTTGGCTGCATATTCACCGCGAAAAAGTCTATGACCTTTGAGGGTGAAACAAATGATTACTACACACTTTCCACAATCGGACTGGTTGTATTAATCGCAATATTCATTGCTTTCTTTGTTGAAAACTTTATTTCAATGAAAAAGGAGCAGACACATCTTGAGCCGTCGCCGGATAATATCGGTCTTCAGCAGGAGGACGACATTGTTCCTACAAAGGAAACCGCAACCGGCAAGGATTGGGCTAAGAACATTATTTTCTTCGTTCTCGGTGCTGCAGGTATCGTAATCGGTGCGGATTTGCTTGTTGATCACGGTACGGCAATTGCTCAGAGTCTCGGTATTCCGCAAAGAGTAATCAGCGTTATCGCAATTGCTATCGGAACCTCACTTCCTGAGCTTGTTACAACAATTACTGCCCTCAGAAAGAAGGTTGGCGCACTTTCAGTCGGCAACATCTTAGGTGCAAACATTATCGACCTTACACTCATTCTGCCGATTTGCTCATTCGTTTCAATGGGTAAAGGAACAGGTGCATTGGCAGTTTCAGCATCATCTGTAACAATAGATATGATTGTGTGCCTTGCAGCTATTGCAATTGCTATCTTCCCTACAATCATTACAAAGAAATTCAGCAGATGGCAGGGTATTGTAATGCTTGCAGGCTACATCGGCTACGTTGTAACTGTATTCATCTAAAATTACGAATCAATAATAAACAAAGTGGTATAGTTGAAAGGCTATACCGCTTTTATCTTTTTACCACTTGTTATAAACCTTTTCACAGAAGGCATACATATCTTTTATTTCAAGCTTAGTACCGTCATCAAGAATAACAAAACCATTCCAGATACCGTGCACCTGGTGCGTTTTCATTCCAAACAGATTCAGCGGCATCAGATTAGAATAATGATCATAAAACGGTTTCATTATCAAATCAAGTCTGCCGTCGGAGCTGATAAAATGCCAGTCACCCATCCACTTGCTGCCGATTTCAGGGTCCTTTTCAAGATGCACATCGGATATTTTATGGCATATACCGTCGTAAAACAAAGCCGTTTCTGTAGCGGCATCCGTATTGCCAAATCCCCAAGTCAGCTCAAAGCCAAAGCGTTTTCCGTCAATAAGCGTACTGCCGTTTGCCCAGTACCACATATTCTGATAAGGCCAGATTCCCCTGCCCCAGTCGAGTACGGTGTATGTATTATTGCTTGTGAATTCAAATTTTTCATCACCGAATATCACACAGCCGTCGGTGGCAAGGCAGTTGATTTTATTGGTATAAAAGAAATGTCCCGGTTTATCAAAAGGTGTTGCAATCGTAATGCTTTCATGATGAGGGAGCCTGCTGCAGAAAAATTCAGCATACAATTTTTTCCCTTTGCATTTTCCTTCAAATTTCAGATGATGACACTCGTCTGTAACATCAAAGGTAATTGAAGTTGCGCCTCTGCTGTAGGAAATATAATTTTCACAGTCGCCGTTTCTATTCAGCCTGTTCTTGTCAGGAGTAAAAAGCTCTACGCTCATTGTGTCAAATTTTCTGCCTTTTTTCAAATCCACAAAGCCAAAAGTGGCACAGGTTGCCAACGAAATATTAAACAGGTTAATCTGCACCATAATTTCACCATTGCACACCTGATAAAAATCCCATTCCTTAAGACGCATAATGCTGGGTGAACGCTTTTCAATATTGTATTCATAAAGATTACGCCTGCACCAACCGGGATTTGCCGGATTACCGTTTTCGTCAAGCAAAGGCTGACGTGCTGTAATTTCGTTTTGCATCGCTTTCCCCCTGTGATATTCTTCTTTAAATTATTGTTTGATTTATCAGTAATGTACTTGACATTCTGTAGGGGACGATTCCATATCGTCTCCAATATTGCAAGGACATTCCACGTCTGCCCATTTCATATTAGGAGGGCACAGAGACCCTCCCCTACACCAAACAATCATTCATCTACCCTCACAATAACACAAAACACACAGAAAGGCAATGTTTATATGAAAAGCCATTCTGCGTGTTTATTTTTATGCATATTCTGTTTTCAAATCTATATTTCCCGAGAAATGCTCATACTGAATCATTACATAGCTTCCGCCGCCGTTAAATTCAATTTTATCTTCAAATAAGCCGTTTTCGTCTATATCTATTTCATAGACATCTGAACCGCATCTGATACGTATTTTCAAATCACCTGAGGTGGTTTCCACTTTGCCCTTGATTTTCAAATCAATATCACTTATGGAGCAACCGCCGTATATCACGTCCTGCCCTGTTTCATCATCGGCAGTGCATTTGTAGCAGCCGGTATAATCATCCTTTTCATCATAGCGCTCCCCTATCAGCTTATACTCTGATGTTAATTGGGACTTGCCGAGAAATTCCACAACATTCGAAAAACCATCAACTATATCTGCAGGTTCTGCAAATCTGAAAAAGGCGATTCCGGCTATAAGAAACAAACAGAATAATATTCTTATAATACTTCTAATCATGCTCTTCTCCTAAAAAGGACCCGCTATTGCAAAACACAATAACAGGTCTGAGGTGGGGGTATTTAATAAATCTTAGTTAATCTCTTCCTTAAGTGTTTCGATAATTGAATCATTTTTGAGCTTTGATACGGAATAAAGCATAGATAGAACCACAATTACAAACACGGCAAGAATTACTGCAAGATAGAGTTTCCAATCAAGCTCAAACGGAATCGCGTTTGAAGCTACTGTTTTGTTCATCAGGACACTTATCAGAACGCTGATTGGAAGAGCAAACACAAGTGCCTTAAGTCCATAGAACACGCTTTCCAGCATAACCATTTTTCTGAAACCCTTTGGTGTTGTGCCCACTGATTTGAGCATTGCAAATTCCTTGCGGCGCATTGCAATTCCTGTTGAAATGGTATTGATAATATTTGCAATAGTGATAAGAGTTATCAGGGCAATAAAGCCGTAAACAAACACCTGTAGAACAAATGCGATTGCATTCATAGACTTCATTTGTTCAATATAATCACTCACATAACCGCTGCCGAAATCATTTTCATCAATTATCTTCTGAATGTTTTCCGTAACCTCAGCATGCTTATCCGTTTCAACACCGATTAAATAGAGAAAATCCTTATTGGAACGACCCTCGTTGAGTATTTCATACGCTGTTGTAAACGGCATATACATTGAAATCGTGTTTGAAGGATTGAGATTACAGATATAGCTTTTACTATCATATTTAATAAAATCACTCAGCTCAATATCAATCGGCTCTTCGGAATAGGTATATTGATACGTTGTACCGAGAAGTTTTTCATTGAATATTTGGGAATCCGTTTCGTGATTCACGTTATTGAGAACAAGTGCTCTTGCCGTATCACCGTAATACTTTTTATAGTCAATGCCATTGCTTTCGCACAGCTTATTAAAATCCTCATCATCAATATAATTTATAAACAGATTTCTTTTGGAATCAAAGAATTTTGAATAGCCGTTTGTTGTGTACTCTGCATTGGCAATGCCCTGGTCCGCACCTTCTTTGCCGGCATTCTTTGAAAGCTCAAAGAAATCGCTATTTACACAGTAATAATCATCAATATCAGCAACATCATCAAGCAGCCTGCAGAATGCATCTTTATCGTCAAAGCGAACCATTGTACTAATCTGATAATGCATAGTACTCACATCAGCTGACATAGTGAACATCTGGCAGAAATAGTTACAGCTCAAAAACAAAACAACAGAAAGTGCAATAGATGCAGTAATTACTCTGGATTTTCTGCCGTTTCGCTTAAGGTTTTTATTTGCCAGCTCACCCTCATAGCCAAATATTTTGCGCACTAATTTTGAGGATTTTACGTTTTTAGCCTTGATTTTGATTTCCTGTCTCTGACTGATTGCATCAATGGGGGTAATGGACGATGCCTTGCGTGCAGGAATTACGGAGGAAATCAGGATTGTCAGTGCACTGAAAAACACAATGGCAATAATTGCCCAGATTGGTACTTTAACCGCCATTTCCATATTTTCAGAGCTGACACCGTTTAACATTCCGCTGTCAATAATCTGTGCACCCACTGCCTTAAGTGTAATGCCGATTCCGACAATACCTGCAACAATACCAACAGGAATACCGATTATGCCGAGAATCAGTCCCTCGTAATAAACGGATGCCTTCTTCTGCTTTTTGGTAGCGCCGACAGATGCCAGCATACCGAGATACCTTACACGCTCTGAAAGGGACATACCAAAGGAATTGTAAATCAAAACAACGGATGCAATCATAATAATTGCAAGAACAATGAGAACAAGCGGAAGCAAGGTTACAGCGGTAGCACTATCACCGTCAATCGCAAATACCGTAGTAAGATATTCTGTATTTACATTATATTCCTGAATATTATAATCACTTATCATACTTTTGATTACATTGAGTGAATCGTGATTAACCTCTTTAAGCTCAATCAGTGCCTCCACAGGTTTATCATCAGGAACAGTATAGCTGCTCAGATCAAGACCCTTTACAATTGAACCTGAAACACTTGTCGGTGGATTTTCGTGCAGGATTGCAGTAATTTTAAATTCGCCGACATCCGTAAGTTCAAACTGCTCGTCACTGAAATATCTGCCTGCAATATAGCTTTTTTCACCATTTTCTTCAACAAGATAACGAACACCCAAAGGAATCGTTACTGTATCTCCGATCTTCCAGTCAAGATTATTTCTTTCAATAAACTTCTGCTCAACCGCAATTTCATTCCCATTTTCAGGAATAGTGCCGTCATAACCGACAGTAAACATCTGCTCGAGATTGACCTTATCACCTACATAAATATCGCCTGTTCGTGCCGATTTTGACTTATCTCCTTCAAGCTGAAATGACTCGGATTCAGCACGCACACCAACACGTTCAATCCTGTCGTCGTCCATAAGCTGCTGAAGCTGTGTTGCATTCGCTGCAAAAATTGCATGCCTGTGGCCTGATGCCAGAAAATCAATTTCAGCAAAAAGATTTAAAAAGGATGCCGCTGCAACAAATACAGCCGTAATCATTGCAACCGATACACAAATACCGAGAGTTGTAATAACTGTTCTGCCCTTATTTTCTTTAAGATGACGAAGGGTTAATTTATTTACGATGTTCAACCCATCCTCACCTCATCTCTTTTGATTTTGCCATCCTCGATAGCGATGATTCTGTCAGCAGAAAGGGCAATCTTATCATCATGTGTAATGATAATAACCGTCTGCTTATATTCCTTGTTAAAGTGTCTTAAAAGAGAAATGATTTCCTTGCTGTTTTCACTGTCAAGGTTACCAGTAGGCTCATCAGCCAGCATAAGAGCAGGATTGTTAACGAGTGCTCTGCCGATTGACACTCTCTGCTGCTGACCGCCTGAAAGCTGATTCGGAAGATGTGTAAGCCTGTGTGAAAGTCCAAGCCTGTCTATAAGGTCATCAATCTGCTTTTTGTCAGGCTTTCTTCCGTCAAGCAGAAGAGGAAGTGTCAGATTTTCCTCAACAGTCAAAATAGGAATCAGATTGTAAAACTGATAGATCAGACCAATCTGTCTGCGTCTGAACACTGCAAGTGCAGTCTCATCAAGGGTTGAAATGTCTGTATTGTTAATAATTACATTACCGCTTGTGGGTGTATCAACACCGCCGAGAATGTGCATCAATGTGGATTTACCTGAGCCGCTGGGACCGATAATGGCAATAAATTCTCCCTGTTCAACGGAGAAGGATACATTGTCAAGAGCCTTTACCATTGTATCGCCCTTGCCGTAAACCTTTGATAAATTTTTTACATCAAGAATTTTCATATTTATTTATCTCCTTTCGTTGCCACTATAGTACCAATACCGGCTTACACCTGTGTGACTTTTTTATTACAGTTTTGTCACATAGATAAATTATTGTTTAGTACAATAACGCATTGTGAGCAGATAACGTGTTTAGAGGGCGAGAAATTGCCCAAAATTTTGTATTTTGCGAATGGGTGCTGTACGATGGTACTGCCCCTGAGCAAAAGACAAAAAACGCACAAAATACGAGCAGACTCGATGTCTGCGAGTATTTTCATTTTATCGGCAAGAGCAAGCCCCCGCCCTACAAAATAGCACTTTTTTATTATTTTTTATATATTTTCGTGCGTGGTTTAGGGTAAATTATCGTTCTCTAAACAATAATTTATATTATCGACTTATAAAACTTAATTTCAAACTCCGTGCCCTTATTTTCCTCACTGGTTACGGATATCCGGGCATTTTCCTTATCAAATATAATTTTTGCAAGTGCCAGTCCTATTCCCACACTGTCACTCGAAGAATTCTTGCCGTGATAAAATCTTTCAAAGATATGAGGCAAATCCTCTTTGGCAATACCGCATCCGTTATCACTTATCATTATACTGTTATAAATTAAATTCTCTTTCGTTGTAATTCTGAGTTCTCCGTTTTTATCGGTATGTTCAATACAGTTTTTAATTATATTTTCCAACGCTTCAACAGTCCAGCCGCTGTCACCGACAATATCAAAATCACCGATATCCAGATTCAGGTCAATACCTTTCAAATCAAGGGTAATCAGAAACGGCTTAACAGACTGCTCCAGAGCCTCACGGCAGGAAAACTCTTCCTTCTTAAAATCAACAGTATCTGCATCAAGCTTTGACATCTTGAGCAGATTTGTGATAAGCCATTTCATCTTATCAAGCTGTGTTTCAATTATGGATATAAATTCCTGCTGCTTGTCCGCCTTTTTCTCTTCTTTAAGAAGGTCGGTCATCACCATCATTGACGTGAGCGGTGTTTTCAGCTGATGTGATATATCCGCAAGAGAGTCGGAAAGATAGGTATTATCCCTTTCAAGCAGTTCATTTTTTGTACGAAGAAGAATCATTACCTTGTAAATATTATTTTTCAGTATGGACACTTCACCCTCAGAATTATCTGCGATATCTAAATCATATTTGCCTGAGCATATGAGTGAAAGGTAATTGTTCAGCTCATTTAAAGCATCATATCTTTTCTTGGTATAATAAATAAAAATGCCTGTAACAGACAAGCCGAGAAGCACACAAATCAGTGCGCACACCGGCTCAAAGAACAGACATATCATTGACAGCACAAATGTTAACAGGGCACCTGATGCCACTATTATTTTCATATCCTTATTAATCATTTTCAATCACATACCCCAAACCGCGAACTGTTTTAATAAATACAGGCTTTGTCGGATCATCTTCAATCTTATCCCTTAATCTTTTTATATAGACTGTAAGGGTATTATCTTCAACAAAATCACCGCCGATATCCCATATATTTTCAAGAAGCTGATTTCTGGACAGTACACTGCCCCTGTTATTAAGCAGAATCAGAAGAAGCCTGTACTCCATAGCTGTAAGAATGATTTCCGCATTATTTTTATACACCTTAGCCTCATTCGTGTTAATCAGCAGATTTTTAATCTTTACAATTCCGTCAGGCGACTCCCTGTTATATCTTCTGAGAACACTTTTAATCCTTACCAAAAGCTCCTTGACTCTGAAAGGCTTTGAAATATAATCATCCGCACCCATATCAAAGCCCATAACAACATTGACCTCATCATCAAAGGCAGTAAGGAAAATTACTGGCAAGTCCCCTATTTCCTTGATTTTTTTACAGACATCGTAGCCGCTGCCGTCCGGCAGGGTTAAATCGAGTATATAAAGAGCAAAGCTTTCCTCAGCAATTATCTTTAACGCATCCTTTACATTTTTCGCCAAAGTTACAGTATAGCCCTCATTTTCAAGTGAATATGTCAGACCGATACCGATTGCATCGTCGTCCTCCAAAAGAAAAATTTTCATTTCAGTCACCTCAGTTTTATTTTACCATATAACATATTTATTTTCCATTACAATCTTGTAATATAAAGCAATGCATATAAAAAAAGCACCGATTAATCGGTGCTGCTTTTAAACATTTATTATCCCTCATCAATAGGATTCTTATTATCCTTTTTAGAAGCTCTGCCGTATTTTTCCTCATAGCCGGGATTGATATAATCCTCAACAACCTTACCGTCACGGACACGGATAACACGCTCAGCCTCTTCCGCAATCTCATTATCGTGGGTGATAACAATAACGGTTCTGCCCTCGTCCTTAAGCTCGTGCAGAATTGCCATAACCTCTTTTGTCGATTTTGTATCAAGGTTACCTGTAGGCTCATCGGCAAGAATAACAGGAGGTCTTGCCGCAATAGCACGTGCAACTGCAACACGCTGCTGCTGACCGCCGGACATTTCAGCAGGAAGATGATTCATACGTGTACCAAGTCCCACACGCTCAAGTGCGTCAATTGAAATTTCACGTCTTTCATCCTTCTTCATTCCGCGATAAACCAACGGAAGCTCAACATTCTCCAGTGCAGAAAGTGATGCAATAAGATTAAAGCCCTGAAAAATAAAGCCAATCTGCTCATTTCTTATCACACTCATCTGATCATCTGTCAGATCATCAACAAGATGTCCGTTGATATAATATTCGCCGCTTGTGGGCGTATCAAGCAGACCGAGCATATTCATAAGAGTTGATTTACCTGAACCGGACTGACCGATAATAGCTACAAACTCTCCCTCGTCAATCGTAATGGATACTCCGTCAAGAGCATTTACCTGGTTTTCACCGGGATTATATATTTTATAAACATCGCGTACCTCAATAAGATGCATTGCTTTGCCTCCGATTTACAATTAGTATATTAAGATATTACAAGATATAATCATAAAAGTCAAGAGAATAATTATTATAATATTGTAAACAATATCCACAGGAGTGATTCATATGAGTATCAGCAAAGATGATTACAGTAAAATGGCGGATAAAGCCAGTCCCAATTCGCCGAAAATTTTAAACTGTGTCAAAGCATTTTTAATCGGCGGTCTGATCTGCACAATCGGTCAGGTTATTATGGAGCTGCTGAAAAATGCAGGACTGAATGAAAAAGAAGTGCAGGCAGGCACATCTGCCGTTCTTATTATCCTGACGGCCATTTTAACAGGTATAGGTGTTTTTGATAAAATTGCAAGACACGCCGGTGCAGGAACAATTGTACCGATTACAGGCTTTGCAAATTCCGTCGTATCACCGGCAATGGAATTCCAGCACGAGGGACTGATACTCGGTACTGCTGCACAGATGTTTTCAATCGCAGGCCCTGTAATCGTATACGGTGTCGGCTCGTCATTTTTATACGGACTGATTATTTATATATTCAAGCTTTATTAAAATGAATATTAAAGGAGAGTGTACAGATATTCCGTTCACTCTCCTTTTATCAGTTTTCAAGTATTTTTACCAGTTCATCTGTATCTGCAAGGTTTATACGCTTTGAGCAGATATAGGTTCTGTAATCCGTACCGAGATTAATCTTTTCATCCGGACTGAATTTGCCATAGCTTGAGGTAACAATTGTTCCGTCATCAAGAACAACGTTTCCGCAGTAGCCTGTATCTGCACCGGCATAGTATTCAGGCTCCGTCTGTCCTTTTACATAAATATGGGCAAGCTTTATTCTGTACTGTCCTTCAGTGCCATTTTTCAGGTCATCATATGTTCCGACCCAAGCAACCCAGCCTTCACTTATCCAGCCGCCGGTTGTAGTCTCAATCGCATTCTGCTCGGCCTTTATTCCTCTTTCAATAGAACGGAAAGTTATGAACAATCTGCCGTCCTTTGTCCATTCCGCTTTATGACGTTCACCATTAAGAGACGCAGGAGCCTCAACCGGTTTGCTCCAGGTTACACCCTCATCATTTGAAAAGGATATCAGTGAATTCATCTGTTTTGTATTGCTTCTTGAAATGAGGCAAAGCTCATCACCTGTTCCCTGCTCTGAGCGAATACACTCCACCTCACACATATTGGACTTTTCTTCAATATCACGATACTCTGAAAAATATTTTTCAGGCACACTCCACTGCGGATTACCGTCATCATCAAAGGTCAGTATTGTTTTATAATTATAAAAATCACTGTCGTGGAAAAATCCCATCCACTTATCAACGAACGCACCGTTTTCCTTAAGCTGTGTAAGGCTTGCCATTGCAACAATAGGGATTACAGGATGCTCACTGTTCACATTGTAAAAGGTTTCAAACTCCGTCCAGCTCTGACCTTCATCAGTTGAAACCGAGCAATTGAATCCGCCGTCGGTTTCTTTATCTTTCCACTTAGGATTTGCTGAAATCATAATAAGCTTATCCTCTGTTTTTCCGTCAGTGAACTGAAGCCTGTAAACGGTAGGTGTTTCCTGCGAATTCTCCCAGCTTTTCGGAGTATTTTCTACTGTCTCAGGCCACGTTTTTCCGCCGTCAGTGCTTATCTTATTCTGCACAGCACCTTTACCGTGACCCAACGGATACATCGTTAAAATATTTCCGTTTTTCAACAATACGGAATCCGGATGTGCCATATATTTTTTTGAATCATCAACTGTTGACAGCTCATAAAGATAGTCAAATCTGCTGTCAATATTATCAGGCTTTACACTCAGATCAAGCTCCGGTATTGTATAATCCGAGCCTGTAAAAGCAAGAGGCTCCGCAATATTCTTACTGCACCCAAAGAAAACCAGGCATATCAACAATACAGAAACCGACACACATAAAACTTTTTTCATAGACTTCATCCTGTTCAAGTTATTGCATCATTATTATATCATCTGCCTGCATATTTTTCAATCTTATAAAAAAGGACCATTTCAACTTTTTGAAATGGTTCCTTTTTTTGCATCCCTTATCAGCAGTATTCCCTGCAGAACAACAAGAACAAATGCAAATATTCTTATAGCTCCTGAGATAATATCCAATATATTTGAAATTTCCCTGAATGATGACAGCAATTTAATATTGTTGAAATTTTTCATGTGTCACCTCTCAAGTAAAACTGCATGTGCAATACCGGGAATTGTATTTCCCTGCTTATTTGATGTGGGCGACATCAGTGCACCGGTAGCTACAAATAAAACCTTTTTTAGTTTGCCTCTTTCCATATTCTTCAGAATATGAGAACAAAGAACACTCGCACTGCAGCCGCATCCGGATCCACCGGAATTGACGTCCTGCTTCTTTAAATCATAAATCATCATTCCGCAGTCCTTATGATATCCCTCAAGCTTGATCTTGTACTCCTCCTGCATAAGCTCATAAAGAAGCTCTGTGCCTGTATAGCCAAGATCTCCTGTCAGTATCAAATCATAATTCTGCGGCTTCGTATTTGTATCCTTCAAAAAATCACTTATGGTCCTTGCCGCCGCCGGTGCCATTGCAGCACCCATATTATTGGCGTCAGTTATTCCAAGATCGGTGATTGTTCCGATTTGCACTGCCTTGACTTTTGTGCCTTCGCCTTCCTGCTCAACGACGGCACTGCCTGCACCTGTTACGGTCCATTGCGCGCTTGGAGGTCTCTGACCGCCGTATTCAAGAGGAAAGCGGAACTGTCGTTCTGATGAACAAAAATGGCTTGATGTTCCTGCAACAACACATTTTGCACCTGCATCAACAAGCATTGAACCAACCGATAACGAAAGAGCCATTGTGGAACAGGCACCATAAAGTCCGATTGATGAAATTTCCAAATCCTTAAGAGCAAAAGCTGAACCCATACACTGATCAAGCAAGTCACCGCTTAATACGAAATTCACCTCAGACGGACTTTTACCTGCGTCGGAAAGGGCACGTATAATGGCATCATGAAGCATTGCAGATTCCGCAAGCTCATAGGACTGCTGTCCCATAGTAGTATCTTCAAATATTGCGTCAAAGTCCTGTGCTAACGGACCTTCGCCCTCTTTTTTGCCTGCCACTCCTGCGTGTCCTGTTATAATAGGAGGAGCATCAAAAAATATTGTTTTTCCTTTTATGTGCATAATAAAAACACCTCGATTATATTTTAACCGAAGTGTTTTGAATTATTATTTATGTAGTCATCCCAAATAAATGGAAATTTATTTTTTACAAATTCAGCATAGGAACAATTGGGAGTATCTTTCATATTCTTTTCTTGAATAACACCAAGTATCATTTTGTACCAATTTTCAAGTTCTTTTTCACTTTTATCTTCGAACTTCCCAATTTCAAGTTTTCCATTGTCAACGCATTCTATAAAATAAGCATAAGCATCGCTGATTTCTATAAAGTCAACAACCTCAAGCGGTTCAGTTCCAAGTCTTGCACAGGGTATATTTTTAAATGGAATAATTTGACTTTCTTTTGCGTCAACCTCATATAAATAGCCTTTACGATTTTGAGAAATTTCTTTAAAAGCATTGGGATAAAGTTCGTGATATATAGGAACATTATTTTCATTAAAGCCATATGGAAACCAATAATAAGGCTTTTCAAGCGCATTACAAATATAGAATGCAGAAACCACATCTATCGTTGTCAGATAGACATAAGGTCTGTCATGGTCAGCCAATCTGGGTTCTAAAATATGAATTCCTGCAGTATTACTGCCATGATATAATTTCATAAATTCTCCTTTTAACAAATTATTGTTTAGTACAATAACGCATTGTGAGCAGATAACGTGTTTAGAGGGCGAGAAATTGCCCAAAATTTTGTATTTTGCGAATGGGTGCTGTACGATGGTACTGCCCCTGAGCAAAAGACAAAAAACGCACAAAATACGAGCAGACTCGATGTCTGCGAGTATTTTCAGTTTATCGGCAGGAGCAAGCCCCTGCCCTACAGAATAACATTATTTATTTAATTAATTTTTATATATTTTCGTGCGTGGTTTTGGGTAATTTATCGTTCTCTAAACAATAATTTATCAAAATCCGAAAACGTTTTCAACAGAATTCTCACCAAAGGTTTTTCGTGCCATTTTATACATTGCTTTGGCGTGGATTCTGTCGTGCCAGATAAATCTTCTGAGCACTTTTCTGAGTGACCATTGTTCATTATAGCTGCCATTAAAGACCCTATTATTCAAGTAATTTTCAGAATCTTCAAGCAAGTCAAAGCCTTTTTTACGGCATTCAAATATAGTACCGGCATTATCAGTATAAACACCAAT
The DNA here is from genome assembly GCA_910577195.1 of uncultured Eubacterium sp. Taxonomy (GTDB): domain Bacteria; phylum Bacillota; class Clostridia; order Oscillospirales; family Acutalibacteraceae; genus Eubacterium_R. The sequence goes on from CAJTLP010000005.1 coordinate 103,619, forward strand.
TTCACCGAAATAATAATCATTCACATTTTTTGTGTGCTCATACATTTCAAAAGCCGTTCTCGGCACATCACCATAAAATGTTCTTCGTGCAGGCAAACAGCTAATATTTTTATCAGGGATGGATTCATAGAGCTTTTGAAAATCCTTTGCTGATTTAAGTGCTATTGCTTTGAGTTTAAAATACTCTTCTTCAGAAAGAGGATGCTTTTCGGACTCAAAAATAACATCCGTATCCGCATCGGATATATTCAATTCTGAACTGTGCTCCTGTATAATCTGAGGAACAATAATATCCGGCGCTGCTTTATTGCACCATTTCAAATAGGAATTCATTTCCGCAGGCATTTTGCCCAGTGCTGTTTCTCTGCTTTCTCCCCTTGTGAATGCACCCGGAAAAGCCCATGCATATAAGAGAGTATCATTACCATTATGCTCCCAGATACATTTAACTATCATCGCACTCACCTTGAAAGCATTGCGTATCGGTGAGGGGGAAGAGTTATGATATCGTTTTCGCATTTGAAATCAAAGTACGGATAAGCATTATTCCATTTTTCACCGACGAACAGTTTTGTCTCTTCGTCATTATTATTAACCGCCACAAGGACGCTGTTATCACTGCAGACACGCTCATAGGCGATGGCAGAATTCTCACAGAACACAGGGACAAACTCACCGTCAATCAGTGCCTTTGCTCCGTTTCTGATTTGTCCCAGACGTTTGTACCATTTAAGCAGCTCCTCATTCTGATTATCCCACTGCATACAGGCACGGTTAAAAGGGTCCTTCATACCCTGCATACCGATTTCATCACCATAATAAATGGACGGTACACCCGGAAGAGTGAACTGAATAAGCGATGCCATTTTCATCATGGAAATACCCTTAAGATAATCGTAGGAAGGTAGCTCATTATTTGCGAACTGCCAGTCACGTCCCCTGCCCTCATTGTCAGGACCGGCAAGACGTGTAATCGCACGCTCGGTATCGTGTGTACCAATATGGTTCATAAGTACGTTGAGCACCTGCGGAGGATAATTTTCCACAATATTCATAACTGAATCGAAGAAATATTCACCGTGACCGTAGCGGACAAAATTCAAAACTGCATCGGCAAATGGATAATTCATTACGGAATCAAGCTCTTCACCGAGAAGATACTTTCGTCTCTGTCCATAGGCGAATTTATTTGTGGCATCCTCCCACACCTCGCCGATAATCACAGCGTTCTCATTTTCCTCTTTCACAGCTTTTCTTAAATCATCAAGGAAAATATCAGGCAGCTCATCTGCCACATCAAGACGCCAGCCGCTGATACCGCACCTCAGCCATTTACGGAGAATTCCATCCTTACCGCAAATATAGTTACGATAGCTTTCGTCCTCCTCGATCACTTCAGGAAGCAGCTTAATTCCCCACCATGCGTGGTAATCATCAGGCCAGTTAATAAACTTGTACCAGCTGAAATACGGACTTTCCGTACTGTTATAAGCACCGAGCGTATTGTAATGATTATATAAATTAAAGTACTTACTGTCACAGCCTGTATGGCTGAATACACCGTCGAGAATGATGGAAATCCCATACTTTTCCTTAGCTGTTTTACAGAGGGATTTTAAATCCTCCTCCGTTCCCAGAAGAGTGTCAATCTTTTCATAATCAGCCGTATCATATCTGTGATTGGAATGTGCCTCAAAAATAGGATTGATATAGATACAGTTCACACCTAAATCTGCAATATAGGGGAGCTTTTCCTCAATGCCCTTGAGGTCGCCGCCGAAATAATCATTATTCCAAATGCCGTTCATCTGCTCCTCTTTCCAATAAGGTGTTTCACCCCACCGACGAAGGATGCGTGTTGACGGCATATTCTTTTTTTCAGCACCTGAATTATAGAATCTGTCAGGGAAAATCTGATAAATGATACCGCCTTTCAGGAAGTCAGGCGTCTTAAAGTTTTTATCATATACGGTCTGCTGAAATTCATTCCCTTGTGCTGAGAAATCACCTATTCCGTTTCCTGTATTCATAATCAGGCTTTTGCCCCAAGGGGTGTCAAGCTCGAAATGATAAAAATACAAACCAGGTGTAGTGGCTGAAAAATGCAGTTCCCAGTATTCATGATAATCACCGCACATACCTGCCCAGAACATACCGTAATATGCCGTTTCCTCATTCTCACCGTCTTTTGTTATGGCAAGGGTTGCACAGCTGCACCTGCAGTCTCTCGGCACTATGATACGGAATTTGCATTGTTCATCTGTGGCAATTGCTGATCGTATTGACTTGTATGATTTATCCCTTGAATTAAAAATCAGCATAGTATCCTCAATCGTCAATAGACACGGTAGTTGTACCGTGTCTATTTTACTAATTCATTATTTATTTTTTAGCAGTTTTCTTTGTCTGCTTTTTTGCAGTTGTTTTAGAAGTTGCTTTCTTCTCTGTCTTTTTTTCTGTCTTCGCAGCCATAGGAGCACTCTTTCTTGAGGTCTTAGGCTTTTCCTCAGGAACAGCAACAGGCTTTGTATGCCAGATTCTGTCAGCATAGTCCATAATGGAACGGTCTGCACTGAACACACCTGCACCGCTGATATTCATAAGTGACATTCTTGCAAAGCGTTCCTTATCTCTGTAAGCCTGTGCAGAAAGCTGCTGTGCCTTCTGATAATCAGCGAAATCAGCAAATGCCATATACTGGTCAACATACATAAGTGATGATGTGATTTCACCAAACTGCTTGCCGTTAACACCCTGTGCGATAAAATCAACTGCGCTCTTGAGTGTACCGTTATTATTCAGGAACTGCATCGGATCATATCCGTCTCTCTTAAGCTGTTCAACCTCAGGTGTTGTAAGACCGAAGATGAAGATATTATCCTCTCCGACAGCATCATAAATCTCAACATTAGCACCATCCATTGTACCAAGAGTAACTGCACCGTTAAGCATAAGCTTCATATTACCTGTACCTGATGCCTCTGTACCTGCAAGTGAAATCTGCTCTGAAATATCAGCAGCCGGCATAAGAGCCTCAGCAAGAGATACGCTGTAATCCTCCATAAATACAATCTTGATTCTGCCCTTGATGTCAGGATCATTATTGACTACCTTTGAAAGTGCGTCGATCAGCTCAATAATCTTCTTAGCCATAAAGTAGCCCGGAGCAGCCTTGGAAGCGAAGATATACGTTCTCGGCTCATAGTCCATATTCGGATTCGCCTTGAGCATCTGATAATCAGCAATAATATTGAGCACATTAAGCTGCTGTCTCTTATACTCGTGAAGACGTTTAACCTGAACATTAAAGATTGATGTAGGATCAAGCTCAATGCCGTTTCTCTTTTTAACAATATCCGCAAAGCGCTCTTTGTTAGCAAGCTTGATTGCATTCAGTCTGTCAAGCACCTGGCTGTCGTCCTTATAGTCACGGAGCTTAAGAAGCTCATCACTCTTTGTGATAAAGCCGTCACCGATAAGCTCAGTAATGAATTTGGTAAGCTCAGGGTTAGACTGACAAATCCAGCGTCTGAAAGCAATACCATTCGTTACATTTTTGAATTTATCAGGCGTAATTGTATAGAAATCGTTGAATACTGTATCCTTAAGAATTTCAGAATGGAGTGCAGATACACCGTTTACAGAGTGTGAGCCTGCTACACAAAGGTTAGCCATTCTTACAACACCGCCTGATACGATTGCCATTCTTTCAACCTTATCAGCATCGTGGGTTACACCCCAGATGTATGCGCGGAAACGGTTGTCAATTTCCTTAGTAATCTCATAAATACGCGGAAGAAGTCTTCTGTAAAGGTCCTCACTCCAGCACTCAAGAGCCTCTTTCATAACGGTATGATTTGTGTAAGCAACCGTTCTTGTAACAATGCTCCATGCTGTGTCCCAATCGTAGCCGCACTCGTCAAGCATAATTCGCATAAGCTCAGGAATAGCCATTGTAGGGTGCGTATCGTTAATATGAATTGCAACCTTTTCAGGAAGATTATCGAGTGTACCATAGCTTGTTAAATGACGCTGAATAATATCCTGAACAGATGCTGAAACAAGGAAATACTGCTGACGGAGCCTCAGTGACTTACCCTCAACCGTATTGTCTGACGGATAAAGCACCTTTGAAATTGCCTCAGCCATAGCTGACTGCTCCATTGCCTTAATATATGAGCCTGAATTGAAAAGACCCATATCAAGTGCAGGTTTTCTTGCAGCCCAGAGACGAAGACGTGAAACACCCTTGCCTTTACCTGAAACATACATATCATAAGGAATAGCAGTAACAGTATTGCAGTCTCTGTGCTCAACGTGATGATAATCACCGTCCCAGCTATCCTCAATCCAGCCTTCAAACTTAACCTCAACTGCTCTTTCCTCACGAGGTACAAGCCATACGTCACCGCCCGGAAGCCAGAAATCAGGAAGCTCTGTCTGCCAGCCGTCAATCAGCTTCTGCTTAAAAATACCTGCCTCATAACGCAGGGAATAGCCCATTGATCTGAAGCCGTTGGTTGCAAGTCCGTCAAGATAGCATGCAGCAAGTCTGCCGAGACCGCCGTTTCCGAGACCGGCGTCAGGCTCTTCATCATAAAGCTTTTCAAGCTTTACGTCAAAGGATTTCAATGCCTCATCAAAAACAGATGTTAAATCAAGATTATAAAGATTGTTTTTCAGTGAACGGCCCATAAGGAATTCCATACAAAGATAATAGATTTCCTTTGAGTCCTGCTCCTTAGCCTCGTTGCGAAATTCGCTGTTCATTTCTGAAAGCGTATCGCGAACGATCATTGCTACTGCCTTATAGTATTGTTCATTAGTTGCAGTTTTGGGATCCACGCCGAAGAAATGGCTCAGTTTGTCGCTAATAGCTTTCTTAGCCTGCGAAACAGTCATCTTTTTCATATAAATCCTCCAAATTATTTTATTTATTTCATTAAATTATTAATCAACTTTGTACATTATATACTAAATAATTGCTTTTGGCAATAGCAAGTAAATATTTTGCGTCAAATTATTGCTTCTTCTTTTTCAAAAATCTAGCAAATATAAGATCCAACAGCTCCTTAACCTGTCTGATATTTACAAGAAACATCAGAGCAAACAGCAACGCCTCAATCACATAAAGCACAACACCTGACTTAAGCCATAGTATAAGTGCACTTTGTACAATAAGAATAACGGTTTCCACAATCATTGTAGGAAGCTGGAAATTCATTTTTACATATTTTCTTGTATTTGCACCTCTTGTTATGAACACCATAAGAAAAGCACATACAGTAGCAATCGCTGCACCATTCGCACCCATTTTCGGAATAAATACAAGGTTCAAAACGATATTGGTTACTGCTCCTGATGATGCAGTAAGCAGCGCCATAAACGATTTCTTCTCCGCCATATATACAGATGCAAGGAAATTGACTATGCACGAATACGTTGTGGCAATGATAAGAATCGGAACATATTTCCACGAGTCATAATACGATGGTGCAACAAGTATTTTTGTAAACAGCTGACAGAACAGAATAAGTGCCGACGCAACGGCAAATACACCGCCGCTATAAACCCTGAACACCTTTGAAAAGAATCTCGCCTTTTTCCTGTCTCCGTATTCGTCAACAGCCGAAAGCTGCCATGCATCAATAAATATCTGCGAAAACAGAATAACAAAATTCGGTATTTTGGATGCCGCAGTGTAAAGTCCGTTGGCAGAAGAGCCTACAAAATAGGTAATCATATATCTGTCAGATACATTGATAATCCACCAAAGAATAACCGTCGGAATAAGCGGAACGCAGTATTTCAGCATCTGACCTGCAATTCCCTTTTCCATGAGGTGCGGTCTGATACCTTTATAAAGCTTTGCGGTTACAAAGAAGAAAATAACCGAGCAGGCATCTGATGCAATGATTGCAAGAATATAGCCTGTAACACCCATTTTAAGCGGACTTAAAAACAGGAAGGTAAACAACAGTGTTGTCGCAGTCGCAATAATGCCGTCAATAGCGTAAAGCTTAACTCTTCCGCTGCCGCGCACAAATTGCTGACAAAGCTGTCTGAAACCTGAAACAAGTACAAACACGTATACCAGTACAATATACTCTCCAAGCTTAAAATCGTTTATCGTTATAAGGCTTATAGGATAAGCAAAAAATAAAAAAACAATGAATCCGATTATCGTTGTTCTTACACCGACAGTAAAAACATCTGCCTTATTCTTTGCCTTATCAAGTGAAAATCTCAGTGCCGCACTGTTAACCTGCAATGTAACAATCGGTATCAGAACATTTACAGTCTGCTGAATGAGGTCTGCTGAACCATAGTCAGCCGTAGTCATCATTCTGGTAACAAACGGCATTAAAAGAAAGGACAATATTTTTGATGAGAAGGTTCCGATTGCAAATATGATTGTATTCGATGCAAGCTTTTTATATTTATCCAAGCGTCCCTGCTCCTTTTCAGATTAGTATTGCCATTTTCCGTTTTTAAAGGAAATCGTGTTTTCTTTTGATGCTGAGGTATATATACAGCCGCCCTTATAAAGCTTCTGACTTGAGCCAAATAAGAACACATACTGATAGCCGTATCCGACACCGATTGCATTCATATCATCCGGCTCAAAGGTATAAACCATCAGCTTATCATCCTTTGAATTCATATTGTATTCACGTGCCTGAATGGTCTTACCGTCAATAGCAGTATAATAAAGCCGGTTGGCATAGACAACAGGATAATCCTTTATTGAGCAGTCTTCAAGAAGAGTTACTGTCTTCTCTGAGCCGAATTTCTGCCTGTACAGATCATAGGTGCTGTCAGACTGCTTTTTATAATAATAGAAATATCCGCATTCTAACTGAAGGTTCAGTACTTCATCATTTTTTGAGTCCTGCATAAAATACCTTCTGTCAGATTTATTCTTTAAATCAACCGTAATATATTCATAATATTTTGATACCTCATCATATGTGGTAAAGAAAATTCTTGAAAGTGAGATACCTGCAAATTTAACCTTTTTGCCTGACTCAGCCTGATAAAGCACTGTCTTTTCCATAGTATCAGTTGTAATATATCCGACAGTATTATCCGTACCGATATAATAAAGCTTATCATTATAAAGATAAATAAAATCAATATTGTCAGCCACATTCACCATATCACCGCCGATAATCTGTGCTTTTTTCAGCTTATGACTGTCTGTATCCACCATATAAATATAATCGGCAAGAACATTGAGACAGGTGAAATGATAGTTATTTACAACAAGCGGCGTATACGTTTCCGAGTTAGGTTCAAATCTGTAAAGACCTTCCCCTGCAATACTGTAATAAATATAATTTGAGCTGTAGGTCACCATACCATTTGACTTATTCAGCAGATTGCCTACCTGATTGCCCTGAAGTGATGTATCAAAAGCAAACTCGTCAAAGGAGGTATAATCATAATTTTTCGGTTTTGTCGTAGTTGGCTTTGTTGTTGTCTGCGTCGTCGTTGTTGTCGTTGTCTGCTTTAGTATGTCCTCTTTTACAAAAGCTACAACCTGCTGTACTTTTTCTTCAGGCACAAGGCTTGCTATTTTGAATTCAGGGTCAAACGCTTTCATCGTAATCAGATATGCTGCAACGGCAATAATAAGTATTGAGATAAAAATTAAAAAGTTCTTGCCAGCCTGTTTGCGCCTGTTAGCCCTTTTGCGTTTTTTCCTTTGCTTTGCTCTTTCCTTTTCGTCCATTGTATTATCTAACCTGTCCATTTCCGAAAATTAAATACTTTGTTGTTGTAAGTTCACAAAGTCCCATCGGTCCTCTTGCGTGAAGCTTCTGGGTTGAAATACCGATTTCAGCACCGAGACCGAATTCACCGCCGTCCGTAAAACGTGTTGATGCATTGTGATAAACAGATGATGAATCAATTCTGCTCATAAATGCTTTTGAATTTTCTTCATTGTCTGTAATAATAGCCTCTGAATGCCCTGTTGAATTTTCATTGATGTGCTCAATTGCCTCGTCAAGACTATCCACCGTTTTAACGCTGATAATATAATCAAGATATTCTGTGGAAAAATCGCTTTCATCTGCTGCCTTGATATCAGGACAAGCCTTCTGTGCTCTCTCATCACCGCGTATTTCAACATTTTTTTCATCAAGTCTCTTCTTAATCATAGGCAATGCCTTATCAATAACCGCACTGTGAATAACGAGACTTTCACAAGCGTTGCACACACCTATACGCTGCGTCTTTGCATTAAAAATAATTTCACTCGCCATATCAATATCCGCATATTCGTCAACATAAATATGGCAGTTTCCTGAGCCTGTTTCAATAACAGGAACTGTTGAATTTTCAACAACAGCCTTGATAAGTGCCTTACCGCCGCGAGGAATCAGGCAATCAAGAACACCCTTCATTCTCATAAGCTCAGTTGAAGATTCCCTGCTTGTATCGGTTACAAGCTGTATGGAATCCTTTGGAAGTCCTGTACTTTCAACAGCATTTCTCATAACCTCTGCGATTGCTATATTGGAATGGATAGCCTCCTTGCCGCCGCGAAGAATAACTGCATTTCCGCTTTTCAGGCAAAGTGCTGCTGCATCGGCAGTAACATTCGGACGTGCCTCATAAATAATACCTATAACGCCCATTGCACAGGAAACCTTCTGTATCTTAAGTCCATTCGGACGAACGATTTCATCAAGCACGATACCACAGGGGTCATCAAGCTTTGACACCTGAATACAGCCGTCGGCTATACCTTTGATTCTGTCCTCATTGAGCATAAGGCGGTCAAGCAGACCTTCATTAAGTCCTGCATTTCGGCCATTCTCCAAATCTATTTCATTCTGCTCAATTATATAATCTGTATGATTGACAAGCTCTTTTGCAATTTCTTCAAGTGCAGCATTCTTCTGCTGTGTCGTTACAGATGCAAGAGCACCTGCCGCCTTTTTTGCATTTACACCTAACTGTTCTAACAATTCAATCACTCACCCTTCGCTGAAAAATATGTACCTATGCTCTGTCCCTCAAGAACTTTATAAATGGAAGTCGGCTTTTCGCCATTCATAATGATTACAGGAATACCTGAATCAGTTGCAATCTTTGCCGCCTTTATTTTAGTTGTAAAGCCGCCTGTTCCCTTTTCACCTGCATCACCTGCAATTTCAAACAGCTCCGGTGTTATTTCCTCAACATATGAAATCAGCTTTGCATTTTCATTTTTGCTTGGATTATCATCATAAAGACCATCCGTATCTGTCAGCATGATTAATAAATCGGCATCTATAAGACTTGCAACGGTTGCACTCAGGCAATCGTTATCACCGTTTAAAAGCTCTTCAACGTAAACGGAGTCGTTTTCATTCACAATCGGAAGAGCACCATAATCAAGAAGCTGATTAAAGGTATCAAGAAGATGCCCTTTCTCAAGCTCATTTGAAAGCGTATCGGCAGTGAACAAAAGCTGGCTGACAATTACACCGTATTCCGAAAACATTTTATCATAAAGAAACATCAGCTCACACTGACCAACTGCTGCCGAAGCCTGCAAACCTCTTGTTGTTTTGGGTTTAGCGGAAAGTCCTAATTTTGCCGCACCGATTCCAACGGCACCGCTGGATACCAAAACGATTTCGTTGCCTGCATTTTTCAAATCCGATAAAACGGAAACCAGCTTGGCAACCCTCGCAATATTTGTTTTTCCTGTCTGATGCGTTAAGGTTGATGTACCAACCTTAACAACGATTCTCTTCTTTCCTTCAACTTTTGCCATAACGCACTACTCCACAATAATACAATTATTGATATTGTAACACATATATCGCAACAATTAAATATTTTTTTGAATGTTTTTTTAATTTTCGGTAAAAAATAACTATCGGAGGTAATATGTATGACAAAACGAGGATACATCAGATTATTTTCATATTCCATTGCAATTGTTGCAGTCCTTGCAGGATTTGCGATAATGAATATGAATATGGCAGCAACCTATAAGGCACAGCTTGAAAATAATTATCAGCAAAGTCTTAATGAATTATCGGAAACAATGGATTCCATTGAAACGAATCTGACAAAAAGTGTTTACTCAAATTCAGACAAAATGCTTTTTGAAATAAGCTCAGATTTATATTCACAATGCAACGAAGCAAAGGATGCATTATCACGACTTCCCGTCGGTCAGATGAATTTAAGCTCTACCTATAAATTCATAAGCCAGGCAGGAGATTATGCAACCTATATCGCACAAAAGGCAGCATCAGGTGAAAAAATAAGTGACGAGGAGCATAAAAATCTTTCGACTCTGTTAAACTATGCAAATCAGCTTAATGACTCAATCGCCTCAATGGTTTCAGTATGCAACAACGGCGGACGAATTACCGCAAGCAATGTAAAAAATAAAAACAATGTCAGCATCAATTCACTGACTAACGATATGACAACTGCAGAAAAAGCATTTAAGGATTACCCCACTCTGTTATATGACGGTCCTTTTGCAGATGCAGTTCTGAACAGAGAATCAAAAATGCTGAAAAATGCTGAAAACTATAGCAAAGACGATGCAATTGATGTTGCTGCATACGCAATGGGATGTGCAGTTGATCAGGTGAGTTTTGCAAGTGAAGAGGACGGCAATATGCCCTGTTATGTATTCACCTACGGACAAAAGACAATCGCAATAACAAAAAAAGGCGGCTATGTTGCATATATGCTTTACGGCGGAAAAATCACCAAGTCAACTATTACAGAAAAAAATGCTGTCAACATTGCAAAGAACTATCTTGACAAGCTCGGCTTTGATGATATGTCTGAAACCTATTATATGACAGAAAATAATATCTGTATTGTCAATATGGCTTACACCAAAGGAAATGTTGTATATTACAGTGATTTAATCAAGGTTGGTGTTTCACTGAATGACGGCAAGGTTGTTTCAATGGAGGCTGAAGGCTATTTAACCAATCACAGGGAAAGAGAAGCATTTACGGCAGAAAAAAAAGCGGATGAACTTCAAAAAAACATCAGCCCGTATCTTAATGTATTAAATGTTAAGAACTGTGTAATTCCAAAGGACAACGGAACAGAGTCAATGTGCTATGAATTCCACTGTGAAAGCACCGAAACCAATGAGGAAGTTCTCATCTATGTAAACGCAAAAACAGGTGCTGAAGAAGACATCTTACTTCTTCTTTATTCTGACGGCGGAACTTTAACAAAATAATTTGAATAAAATCAAAATAAAGGTTAATCATAATTGTGAAAGGAAGTCATACTATGAAAAGTAAAATTTTAATTATCGCTATGTCAATCGCTGTTATTGCAACAGTATTTATGGGTTGTTCAAAGGACAACAATAACAATAATACAACGTCCTCTACGACAGGAACATCTGCCGTAACAGACACAACAAACAACACATCAACTACCGGTAATAACGGTACAAGCAATAACAATGGCACAAGTGATACAACAAACAACTTGGAATCAAGAGCAGACAAAGTCGGTGACGATATCGGCAATGGTGTGAATGATGTGGCTGACGGCGTAGGCGGAGCAGTTGACAATGCCGGCAATGCAGTATCAGATGCACTTGATTAATATGAAACATTCAGTCAACAAATAAATTTTCAGTAAAAAACAAAAGCAGTCACTATCAAAATGACTGCTTTTGTTCTATCTTCAACTATGCTTTTGTCTTTATTCTTCCCTCATAGATTTCAACAAGATCATCACACAGCACCTCAAGATCCTCTTTATTATGACTGGCAATGATAATGAGTACACCCTGCTCCTTCATTTCAAGCAGCAGCTTTCTTACATCCTTAACACTTTCCTCATCAAGTGCATTTGTCGGTTCATCAAGAAGGAGAAGCTTAGGTTTTTCCATAATTGCCTGAGCAATATTAAGTTTCTGTTTCATTCCCAGTGAAAATGCTTTAACCTTTTTCTTATCATCCGGATTAAGTCCTACATTTTCAAGTGCAGATCTTATATCCTCATCTGTGGCAATTTTCTTGATTTTGGCAAGAATTTTTAAATTATCAAAGGCAGTATAATCGGTAAGCATTGTCATGTTTTCAATGATAATACCAACACTGTCAGGAAATTCAATATCCTTGCCGATTACCTTTCCGTCAATGGAAACCTCGCCGCTTGTAGGCAGAATCAATCCGCATATCGCACGCAGCAGCATTGTTTTGCCACTGCCGTTTTTGCCGTGCAGACCATATATTTTACCGCTTTCAAAGCTGATATTCACATTATCAAGAATTGTTTTTTTCTTTATAAGCTTTGTGTAATTTTTAACATCAATTTTCATACCTTACTCCTTTGACAATATGTCGAGTTTTTTGATTCTGATAACAATATATACTATTTCTATAATGATTAATAGAATGATAATCATTAAAGGTATAACTATTTTATTCCATAATACAATAACTCTTGCATAGCTTACATAATTAGCTACGTTTACCTTATTCAGTATTTCAAATACATCTGCAAGTGCAGTATCAGGATATTCAAGACAATAGCTGTATAAGGCATTTCCGGCTATTAACATCGCCAAAAATAAAACCGAAACTATCATAAAAGATATTTTATAGCGCGAACGCAGTTCAAGATAAAACTGTAATATCATAAAAAATAATTTCACAAAAAAGCTGAATAAAAACATTATAATAATGTTTTTAACACTGTAGTTCTTGCCGATAATAACCGAAAAAAGCAACACACAAACCGATTCAATAAAAGTGAATAAAAAAACTACGGCCGCAACTTTTTTCAATTCGCAAAATAATGATTTTCGTCTTGATGCTATTCTGCTGAGCTTTATCAGATTGTTATCAAAAAACAAACAGTCCTCTCTGCTGCTTAAAACAACTGACAGCAATACAAATAAAACAGCATTAAAAATTGTTTGTGTTACAATTAAATCAAATCCAATTCCGCAATACCCTTCAAAAGAAAAATATACAAGCATAAATGAAGAAAATACAGCAACACAAAGAGAAACAATCAAACTAATCCTGCTCTTCATTTAAAATAATATCCTTTCTTGAAAACACTAATCTGTTAGCTGCAATCAGAATAGCAATTATTATAATTGCTTTGCCAATGTTTATACAATAGTCCAGTGCGTCAAATGCATTGTTTCTAAACCAATCATATATGAAAGACGAATAAAATACAGGAGTTAATGCAATATAAAAATTAATAATTGTCAAAAAGAAGAAAAATGCAATTGTAATAAGCATATACCCCTTTTTAAAGCATAAAACATATCGTAAAAGCAGCATAGTAAATCCGACTATAATGAAATATAAAAACAATGTAACAAAAAATAAAATATTGCAAAGGAAAAATTGTGTTTCAAGCAAAAGAGAAAAATCACAGAACACCATGCATAAAATTATATTTACTATCCAGAATTCAAAAACAAATAAAAAAGTGAATTTCGTTATTGATTTGATGTCGTGAAATACAAATTTATCGCGTCCATATGAAATAATATCTCTTATTCCTACATTTCTGATAAATTGATGAAGCATAATACAGTAAAATGCTGTCATAACAATTCCGACATTTCCCTGCAAAGCGGTGTAACCTGCTGAGCTGTGCATAAAATGGCGTGAAAAATCCTCAATATATTTAATTCTTTCCGTAAAATAATAACCGGAATTCAACGTTGCAAGAAACCATTCACATACAAAAAAAACAATTTGTACTATATTTATTTTTGATAAACTATATTTCATCTTTTTTCACCGTAATCCGTATATACGCAAGTGCTAATGGTATAACAACTGCCGGAAGAAATTTCAATATTGAAAGGATTGCTCCCTGCGGTGTATATCCAAAAACAAACGGCTGAATAGCTTCATTTATACTAAGAAAATCAAAGGTATAATAAATACCAAGCCATACAGAAAAGCTGATAATGTATGCCATTTTATTATCGTTAAACAAAATACATAAGCTTTGGCACATTACGCAAAGCAAACCGAACACAAAAAGTGCAGAAAGCAAATAACAAAAATAAGTAATATATGGATGACTCATACAATTATATAAAAACTCACCCATAGTTTCCCTATCCCACAATTCTGATCCTCCAAAAAACGTACCATCGTGCAAAAAAACTGATAGTATTCCCAAATTGAGAAGATAAGGAATACCGCAGAAAATATACGGCACAAGGAAAGAGGTTAAGATTTTGGAGAAAAATAATTTTTTTCTCCCTGTTTTACTAAGATAAATATAATGCATTCCTTTTTTGCGTTCTGCAACATATTTATCACAATAGGCAAGCATAAAATAAATAGGCAATATCCATTCAAAAATTTCATAGTAAGGAATAATAGTTACACCGGCAGAAAGCATCGCCGCATATGCAGCATTACTTTTTATTCCGATAGCACGGCTATTTTTAAAATAGTTTACTAATACGTCAACAGCACTTATAATAGTAATACTGTTCATAATTATGAAAATCACACGTGATTTAGCAGATTTAAATATTTTAGAAAATTCTTCTTTAATCAATTTTAATTCCTCGTTAAACTCAGTATATTCTTATAGACTTATGTCCATGGATTAGGACTTGGAGCATGGCCGGTCTCTTCATCCCAAATGCCTGTAGCTGTATAAGCCTTATTTGTATTGGTATCATCACGAGCGTATAAATATACATATTTATGCAGTGCATTAGTATAGCTCGGATAATATTTTGGTTCTTCACGAACAATCACCTTGTACATTTCAGAACCCTGTGCATTATAAGGACTATTTTCAACTCCAAGATAAAACCTTGTTACAGACCTTACAGTATTTGATTCAGTTGATGTAGTCATACCAACTTTCCAGCAATTGTTTGTATTTGTTGTATTTCTGAATTCTCTTTCACTATAATGGCTTGGACCTCCTGAAGCCGCCACTTTAAAATTATATTGACGTTCTCCATCTGTATATGCATTACCAATAATTGGTGTAGATAACAAACAGAGCATTGTAAAAGCCATTACTAAAAATGCTAAATTTTTAAACATTTTAACACGTAATATTTTCATAATATCACTCCTTAATCATAAATATCGTATGTACAATCATGAGATTTTCCCTCATCATCAACACAGATTACTTTTTGAACAATATTTTCTTTCTCAATCTCTTCAACAGCTTTTATACTAGTGACTCCAACACAAATCCTAAATTTGATGATTTCATCAGAAATCTTAATTTCAACATCTTGCGTAGGGAACTCATTAACATCATTAAGAATAACTGTTTTGCAATCAGAAGGAACAAGAAAGGCAAAATATCCATCATCATTTTTAATATCTTTAACTGCGAAATTAAAAGTGCTAAAATCAGAATAAGTATAATTTTTTAAATGTTCAAGATTATACCCCATTGCTTCACCATTACTTACATCATCTGAAGCCGTAAGATAATTAAACGTTAACCATTTGTTGCCATCAACTTCTGACTTCTCATACTCAATCTTTGTATAGAAATCCGCTTGGCCGATAGGTTCACTTGACCAACTGGCTAATACTGTTTCATTTTCATTAGCGCCATTGTCTTTTCCAATAATATTTAACCTGCTCATTATTCCCAGACACAATATTACAATAAATACTGCTGCTATTAATACATAAGCTATTTTTTTACCTGAACCGTTTTTCATAAAAAAGACTCCCTATTTATATATTACTTTTATGCCATAAGTCGTAAAACATTTTCCTAACCTCCTTCATTTATAACAGTTCATACAAATGAAAAAGGTAACAGGAACAAATCGCAGTGATTTTTAATATTATACAAAAAGCATTTATATTCACTATATATTATAAAAAGTGAAAAAAATGGTGTTTTTTGTAAAAATTGGAAAAAATTTCTTTACAGTTAAATTATACATCACCCATTATATAAAGACAAGTAGAATTCGGAAAAAGATGCAATAACAAAAAACTCCGCTACTGCGTACAGTAACGGAGTTTTTGTTATTCTGTAATATGTAATAATTACTTATTTTTCTTTGCTGCTTTTTTGCTCTTCTTTTCAGCCTTACGTCTTTCAAGTTCAGCCTTTTCTTCAGCAAGTTTCTTTGCAGTTTCCTCTTCCTTGATTCTGTCCTCTTCCTCAGCCTTTTCCTTAGCTTCATCATAAAGGGCAGCAATCTCATCAAAGTGACTGTAGTTCTCCTGCTGGATAAGGAGCTTTTTCGCATCATTGAACGGCTTTGCAGCACGGTTGAATTTAGCAAATTCGTCCATAAGGACTTTAGAGTCTTTCTGAACAGCCTTCTTATCATTGGTAAGTGATTTAATCTGTGCCTTGAGCTGAGCAGCAGTATTTTTGTCATCTTCCTTCTTTGCAAGAGTCATTTCCTCAGTAAGATCAAATATCTTTGCATCAATATCATCCTCTTTGTCAAAAAGAGCTGTGAGAGCCGCCATATCAGGCTCAACAAATTCGTTTACTGAGCCATAATATTTATCGTATGCTTTCTTAGCAGAAATCTTATTCCTTGCGATTTCGATTTCAAATGCACGGAATTCTTTTTCCTCAGGTGTATTTTTAGGAAGACGTTTAGCAGCTTTACGCTGAGCACGAGCCTCGACTAAATTAATATCCTCAATTCCGTTTATACCGCGAGCATAAATCTCGCTGTAAACATTAACCTCGTGTTTGAACAAATCCGAATCAAACTTGTCAAGCTCTGCACATACGAACTTGGCAATATCAATTTCCTCATTGAACTCAAGAGCTTCTTTATACGCTTTCTTGGCTGCTTTCTTTTCCTCTTTATCGGAAATGTTTTTATACATAGCCTTTGAAACTTTTTTAGGAGATGCAGCAGCCATTTCACGAGCATCATTAACCAGGTCAATTGCTTCAACAATCTGACGATTGCCCAACGCATTATTGCCATAGTCCTCAAAGAGTGAGCGAACCTGAAGAACGCGGATAACGCTCTTCTGCTTTTTCTCATTAAAATCATAGAAGAAATATGGAACCATATTCAGAAAAGCACCAACTGCTGCCATGATTATAAGAGCACCCATTAATTTATAAAGCAGTCCTGATTCACCTGTATTGACATCAAGGATATCAAACGGCTTTTCATATCCGTTTCCGTCATGCACGCCGTAATACTTCTGAACCGCCGGAATAATGGAAGAGGTAACAAGTGTAACCATATTACCGATGGTCAAAACCGTTGCAAACATACCATCAATTCGTTCGCCTGATTTATACTGCTGATAGTCTCTGATATCAGCCTGAATTGCAGGTGTGGTAATCTGCTCAAATGCACCGACAAGCCAGTTGAAATATACACAGATAGACAGCCACCATATATTTCTCATATCAATAATCATAGCAAGGATGCAGATGATATTTGCGAAATTAACTGCAATAAGCACTCGTTTTTTACCCCATTTGCGGATACAGAGCGGAGCAAGGAGCATACCCCAGAGAGCAGCATTACCCGTGAGTGTCTGAATCAGAGCAAATGTACCGCCGTTACAGGTATGACCGTAATTGTAAGACCAGCTAAGGATATTACCATAAGCACCCTCAAGGAAGCCAACCCATCCTGCAAGAGCAATAATCCAGAAATACTTATTCTTTGCTACGGCTTTAAAGGAATCCATAAAGCTGATTTGAATGGTATGTGTTTTTGCCTGTACAATTTTTTCCTGTGTATTAGCGAAAACAATAATGGTAAGAAGTATACCGATAATTGCAAAAGCAGGATATGCTATTCTATATACTTTAATATCATAAAGATTGTTATTTGTTGCAAACTGCGCTATAAGCGGCAAAACAATGTTAATGATAGATGGTGCAAGCGAATAAACAACAGATTTGATAGCAAGTACATCCGTACGTTCCTGTGTATTAGGAGACAGTACGTGAATAAGGTTTGTATAAGCATCATTAAAGAAATTAAAGAAAAACTGCAAAAGCAGATTAAAAATCAAAACCATCGCACAGGTTACCACATAGGATGAATCCTTGCCGAAAACCTGTCCGCTGAAAATCATACCAAGTTTTTCATATGGGAACCAAACATAAGCCAAAGAAATAATTGCGGTAGGAATACCCATTGAAAGGAGGTAAGGTCTGTATTTACCGCCTTTGCCTCGTGTATTATCTACCATATTCGCACGCACGGCAGTCAATGGAATATTAGCCAAAGTTGCTATGAGATAGAGATAATACATATCCATAGCGCCTACGCCGATTGCACCGCCGACGATCATATTCGTTGTTGAAACAACAAGTGCCGAACCCATTGATATAATGAAATAAGCTCCGATACCGCCGCCTGCATAAGCAACGATTTCCTTAAAGGTCATGAACCGCCCTTTCGGAGGCTCTTTCCAATAAAATCTGACATTGTTTATCAGATTGGTTACTGTTTGTTTAATTCCGGTGTTATTTGCCACAACATCTCTCCCTTTCAGCATAAATTTGATATACTCATTCTAACACAACAAGTTAACAATTACAATAAGATTTATTAATAATTCGTCTATTTTTAGTTAAAATTCACTATAAATTTTTCACCGTCACTGAGTGTCACATTTATTTCATCATTTTCAGGCATATAGGAGATTGCGTTTTCAAGTTTGTCATATGTTGTGTCCTCCACCTTATCCGCCTGTGCTGAATCCGTATAAAAGAAAAGCATGCCGCCTGCTCTTTTACTGTCCATAGCAAAGCCTTTAAGTGTCTTTTCCTCGCTGTCACTGATATCTAAAGCCGGATTAAAATAATACCACTTTCCCATAAATTGTGCATAGGAAACAATTTCAAGTGCACTTGAAACGTGGCTGGCATTTCCCCCACCCTGTAAAACCAGATATTCAAACACGGAGCATATTGCCGCAGGACAGCCTTTACCCTGCATCATTGTATCGAAAGCACTTACAACAGAATTGTCAATTTTTATATTTTTAACTATATAATCATAAACATTAAAAACATAACGTGAAGCATTCACACTGCCGTATTCACAGGCAGCCTTTATTTCCTCAAGCTTAGCACAAAATTCCGATACAAGCTTCTGATGTTCCTCGTCACTGTTCTTATAGGTTATCGAAGCACCTGACATATCATCTAAAGTTTTAACACCGTCCACAAGTGCATACAGCGGAAAGCAGGTATAAAAAAGCTGATACACATCATCTGAAAGAGCAGCATTGAATTTAACTTCCTTTTCACCTGCAATCACCGCATTGCAAAGTTTTTCATATGCTCTTACAACACTTGAATCCATACTGCTGTAATGCGAATCAATCGTTATGGTCATATTTTCTGTATCATTTTTGTCCTTATCCTCTGCTTTTGAGCAGGCTGTAAATATACTCATCATCAATACTAAGGAGAGAATGACTGAAATTGCTTTTTTCATAAATTATTACCCTTTCATCTGTTTTATTTTATATTCACTGTTTTCAAAAAAGCTTTTATATGCATCGCAGTAATCCTTGTCCTGTCGGTTACGCTTGCATCCGCCGCCACGACAAATATAAAAATATCTGCAATCCTTACACTTATCATCAAGCTTAAAGGACTCCTTGAGAAATTCAACTGATTTTTCACAGTGATAAAGCTCGTCAAAGGAGCTTTCATTAATATTGCCGAGATACCAGCTATCCGTACAGTAAAAATCACAAGGATAAACACTGCCGTCACCCTCAACAACAAACTGCGTTGAGCAGCAGCCATTCATACCGCACTGCTCTGCATTATTGCCGTTTGCAAGGGAAACATAATTATCAAAGGAGCGTATGGAAACGGCCTCGCCCCTCATATAATCATTAAAATAAATGTTAAAGCCTCTTGTAAGAAATTCACGATAATCATCATTATTCATATAAAGCTCTTCATCAAAATCGCCCTGCAAAGGTCTCAGACCAGGAATAAACTGAAGATACCTCAAATCATTTTCTTTAAAGAACCTATACGCTTTTCTGAAGTTCTGTGCAGTACGCTTTGTCAATACCGAAAGAACATTGAAAGCAACACCATGCTTTTTCAGAAGTGAAATTCCAGCCATAACATCATTAAAGGAATTTTTGCCGTTCTGATATATACGATAGGAATTCAGCTCCTCATTTCCGTCAAGTGATACACCGATAAGAAAATTGTTTTTTTTGAAAAACGCAGCGTAATCCTCATTGATAAGTGTACCATTTGTTTGGAGACACAGATGCACAGGTGCATTATCTGAATTTTTCTCTTTTATGTAAGCAACAAAATTTTCATAAAAGGAAATATCACAGAGAAGGGGCTCACCTCCCTGAAAGGTAAAATACACATCGGTCCCTTTTGCAAATTCAAAAGCGGAGTCAATTACTCTTTTTGCAGTATCAACGCTCATCATTCCCTTTGTAAATTCCTTTCGCTGAGAGGAAAGAGAATGATAAAAGCAATATTCACATCTCAGATTACAATTGCTGGATGCCGGTTTAAGCATAACCGAAATAGCCATATCATCACCTACCAAATCAAAAACAGTATATACCAAATACAAAAATTAAACAAGTGGCAATGTTTGTTTGACAATTGAATAATATAATATACTGCTGTAATTCACTTTATCAAATTAAAGTAGTAATAGAGAGTCCTGCTTTTTGGATAATTATTCTATAAGCCTGCCGAGCTATTCCATCGGTGATAATGTATATAATAAGATTGCCGAAATATGCTCTCTTTTTGGTAAAAAGGTTGCATGTATAGGCGGCAAAACCGCTGTCAGCAAGGTCAGAGATTTGCTTGAAGAAAGTGTAAAAAATACTGAGCTTGAAATACTTGATTTTGTCTGGTACGGCGGTGAGGCAAGCTACGAAAATGTTGAAATGCTCAGAAGCAATACCGCAGTGCAGAATGCGGATATGATATTTGCAATCGGTGGTGGAAAGGCTCTTGATACGGCAAAGGCACTTGCTTTTGTGATTGGCAAAACAGTGTTCACTTTTCCGACGATTGCATCAAACTGTGCCGGAACTACTGCAGTTTCCATTATGTATAACCGTGACGGCAGTTTTAAAGAGCCGTTCTTTTTCCCTGCTCCCGCAAAGCACTGCTTTATTTATACACCTGTAATTGCGCAGTCACCATCAAAATATATATGGGCAGGTATGGGTGATACCTATGCAAAATATTTTGAAGCGGAAATGAGCAGCCGCGGTGAGGATCTGGTGCACTATCACGAGCTTGGTGTTACAACCAGTGCGATGTGCCTGCATCCCCTGTTAAAATATGGAAGAAAGGCGCTTGATGATTTCATGGCAGGAATAAACAGCTTTGAGGTTGAGCAGGTTATTCTTTCTGTTGTTGTGACAACCGGAATTGCGTCCATACTTCTGACGGCAGAGCATATCATTGATTACAACACAGGTCTTGCCCACGCTGTTTTTTATGCACTTACATCCTATCCGCATATTGAGGAAAGGAATCTTCACGGTGAGGTTGTGGGCTATGGAGTGCTGATTCTCCTGCTGGTTGACAACAACAAGGAAATGTTTAAAAAGATTTATGATTTCAACAAATCAATCGGTCTGCCTGTCTGCCTTGCTGATATTGAAATGAGTGAGCAGGATTTAGACAAGCTTGTACCTATGGTTTGCAGTATGAAGGATATTGAGCATAATCCATATCATATTTCCGAAGAAATGGTATCAGAAGCTTTTAATGAGCTTGAAGAATATAATAAAATGAATTAAGTGAGGTTTCATTATGAAAAAGACATTGAAAAAAATTGCTGCAGTATTACTTGCAGCGCTTATGGTTGCCGCTTGCTTCGCAGGCTGCTCCGCAAACAAGGATAACAACGAGTCAACAACACCTGATACTGCCAAGCCGGCTAAATTCGGCATTGTTGTACAGACAGGTGCAAACGGTGCTTTCATGGATATGAAAGACGGCATTATTGAGCAGATGAAAGCAAACGGCTATGAAAATGCTACCTTTGATTACAAGGATGCACAGGGTGATCCGTCAGCACTTTCAACAATCATCAATGCAATGGACGACGGCTCCTATGATGCGATTTTTACAATCGGTACTGCCTGCACACAGACACTTGTTAATCTCAGTTCTGATACCCCTTGCTTCTTCTGTGCGGTATCAGCACCTGTTTAGGCTCAGGTAATCACGGATATGAATACGCCTGACAAGAATGCAACAGGTACATCAAACGCAATCCCTGTTGGTGACATCATTGAAATGGGCTACAAAATCACACCGAATGTAACAAAGTGGGGATTTGTTTATTCCACATCACAGGTTAATGCTGTTGACACTGTTGAGTCGGCACAGGCTTATCTTGATTCAAAGGGCATTAAATACGAGTCAGCTACCGTTGAGACATCAGCAGATGTAAAGAGTGCAGCAGAAACGCTGATTTCAAAGGGCTGTGACGTAATCTTCGTACCAAACGATGCTATTGTTCAGGACGGTGTACAGTCACTTTCACAGGTTTGTGAAGAGGCAAAAATTCCTACCTACTGCTCATCCGCAACAACTGTTAACAACGGCTGCCTTGCAACTCTTGCAATTGACGATAAGGGTATCGGCGCAAAAACAGCTGACAAGTGCATTGAATATATGAACGGCAAGGCTGGACAACGGTGAAATCATCATTGACCTTGACAGTGATACAAGAAAAGAGATGTCAGTCCCAGACCTCCTTAAGCTGTACAAGGAAAAGGAAAACAAGGATTTTGACAACGATAGAATCCTTTTGCAAAAGGATAACTGATAGATAGCATATGTAATAAAGTGTTTCAAGAACATTCCTGCTAATCTGTAGGGGACGATTCCATATCGTCCCACAATATTGAAAGAATTTATTTGGGCGGATATTGAATCCGCCCCTACGATAAAACAATAATTTATAAACATAGCAAAACCCCTGCTGATTTTATATCGGCAGGGGTTGATTTATTTTATACGTGAAATGGCAAGTCTCTTGCAGGCATCGACAATATGTCTTATTCTTTCTGTAAGTTCATTTGGCGTTTCCTTCATGCCATGTGCTGCCCAGTCAAGGACCACGCCGGAAATACCATAACCGAAAAATTCCGCAAGAAGCTCATTTTCCTTTGCATCCTTATGCGTAATGCCGTATGTCCTTTCAATATCATTAAAGGTCTGCGTAAACTGGTTTACCGCAAGCTTACTCACATAATTGAATATAACATTGGCATTGATTTTCAGCACACTTCTGTAAAAGCTCTGATTGTTCTGCATTGTGGTGAACATTGCATTCAGCTTATCATACATATTGTCCAGTGAAAAATCCTCAGTCAAAGGGTCAATCAGCTCCGTTTTGCATATCCAGTCAAGCAGTTCGTATTTATCGGTAAAATGATAATAAAAGGTCTGGCGATGAATATTGCAGAAATTTGTTATTGCTGCAACTGAAATTTTTTCAAAGGATTTGGTTTCCATCAAAGCTTTCAAGGCATCTGCAATTTTTATTTCAGTAGCATCAAAGCCGTTGATTTTATCTTCATCAGGCATCAATTTCACCTCATTTAGCCTTTGTTTCACAATAAAGACAGCGGTATGTACCCAGCTCATCCGTTAATTTAAAGATATGGCTGATAGGCTCATTATTGCATATACAACGCGGATTAGGACATTTAATAACATCCTTAAGCTCCTTCGGCATTGACAGTTTACGCTTTTCAACACGCTGACTATTTCTGATAACATTAACCGTAGCCTCAGGTGCAACGTAAGCTATAACATCCAGATCGAGGTCAATAAGGTCGTTGATTTTTATAATATCCTTTGCCTCATTCTTTTTTGACTTTGCATTTGTGATAATTGCCACCTGACAGGTAAGAGAGCTTAAATTCAGAATTTCATAAACTCTCATACCCTTGCCTGACGGAATATGGTCAATAACGTAACCATTTTCAATAGCATCAATATTCATTAAAGAGCACCTCCCCATTTAAGAAGCGTCATAATCAGTGCCATACGGATATATTTACCGTTAAGGGCCTGAACAAAATATTTTGCTCTCGGATCATCATCAACCTCTGTTGCAATTTCATTGACTCTTGGCAGAGGATGCATAATTGTTAAGTCTGATTTGGCAGTTTTAAGCTTATCAAGATCAAGCACAAAGGCATCCTTATGCTTTAAGTACTCATCTTCGGAAAAGAATCGCTCACGCTGAATACGGGTCATATAAAGGATATCAAGCTGATCCATAGCCTGCTCCATTGTTTCAACCTCAATATATTCATTGCCGCTTTTATCAAGGACATCACTCTTTATGTAATCAGGAACAGAAAGCTCCTTAGGAGAAATCAGGACAAACTTAACATTCTTATATCTGCACATTGCTTTAATAAGAGAATGCACAGTTCTGCCGAATTTAAGATCACCGCACAAACCGACAGTAAGGTTGTCAAATGTTCCCTTTTCACGGTAGATTGTCAAAAGGTCTGTAAGCGTCTGCGTAGGATGTGAGTGACCGCCGTCACCTGCATTGATAATCGGTACACCGCTGCGATAGCTGGCAACTCTCGGTGCACCCTCAAACGGATGACGCATAGCGATGATATCAGCATAGCAGGAAACCATTGTGACCGTATCCTCAACACTTTCACCCTTCGATGCAGAAGATGAGCCTGCCTCTGAAAAGCCGAGCACATTGCCGCCAAGCTCCATCATTGCTGCCTCAAAGGAAAGGCGTGTTCTTGTTGACGGCTCAAAGAAAAGTGTTGCAAGTTTTTTGCCGTCACAGATATGAGCATATTTTTCCTTATTATCAATAATATCCATAGCAATCGCTATCATATCATCAATTTCTTCCAAAGAAAGATCAGTTGTATCAAGCAAATGTCTCATTTTAGTTTCCTTCCGATTAATCCTTTGCACCGTTAATTTCAAGATATTTCTTTATACGCTCAACATTTTCACGGTTCTTTTCATCCTCTTCAAGATATTCAATGATATCGTAAACATCCACAACGGAATATACAGGGAAACCGTATTCCTCGCCAACCTCTGCCATTGCAGATTTTTCTGTTTTGCCCTTTTCCTTACGGTCAACCATAACAAATACGGCAGCAACCTTTGTGCCCTCAAGTCCTGAAAGGATGGACATACTTTCTCGGATTGCAGTACCTGCAGTGATAACATCCTCAACAATAACGATTTCTTCGCCCTGCTTTGGTGTATAGCCTACAAATACACCGCCCTCGCCGTGATCCTTTTCTTCCTTACGGTTGAAGAAGAACGGAACATCCAGTCCCTGCTTTGCAAGAGCTACGGCAACTGAAACCGCAATCGGAATACCTTTATATGCAGGACCGTAAAGAACAGTCTTTTTATTGCCTACCTTTTCAAAATAAGCTTTTGCATAGAACTCGCCTAATTTCTGAATCTGCTCACCTGTTTTAATGTCGCCGGCATTTATAAAATAAGGGATTTTTCTTCCGCTCTTTGCAGTGAAATCACCGAATTTCAAAACGCCTGCACCCTCTAAAAATTCTATAAATTCTCTTTTATAACCTTCCATCATACTCTCCTTAATCAACAAAGATTTATATATACTTTCAGGAGGGCACAGAGACCCTCCCCTACAATCCTATTAATCCACAAATTCAGCTACACAGCGTCTGTATGCTGCAACAGGGTCTTCCGCTGCCGTAATCGGTCTGCCGACTACGATATAATCAGAGCCGATTTCCTTAGCTTTTGCAGGCGTTGTCACTCTTACCTGATCACCAATATCACCGTCTGCAAAACGCACACCGGGTGTTACAGTCATAAATGCCTTGCCGCAGCTGTCCTTAACCATACCTGCCTCAAGCGGTGAGCATACAACACCGTCAAGCCCTGCTTCCTTTGCATTGTTTGCATACTTAATAATTGTATCGTTGATTGACGCATTAATAAGCAGTTCGTTCTGCATTCTTTCCTCACTGGTTGAGGTAAGCTGTGTAACGGCAATCAGAAGAGGTCTTGTGCCGTCCTCACGTGTTAAGCCTTCAAGTGCAGCCTTCATCATATCTATTGTACCTGCTGCGTGCAGATTGGTCATATCCACATCAATCTTTGAAAGCACAGCCATTGATTTTTTCACAGTATTTGGAATATCGTGGAGCTTGAGGTCAAGGAAAATCTTGTGTCCCCTCTTCTTAATCTCCTTAACGATTGACGGACCCTCTGCGTAGTAGAGCTCCATACCGATTTTTACAAACGGCTTTTCCTCATTAAACTTGTCGAGGAAATCAAAGGTAGCCTGTGCAGATGAAAAGTCACAGGCAATAATTACGTCCTTACCCATTAATCAATCACTCCTATTATATCACTTAATTTATCTATACCGAGCTTTTCACATTCAGCAGGAAGAGACTCGATTATATTCTTACAGGCATATGGGTCAACCAGATTTGCTGCACCCACCTGAACGGCAGTTGCACCTGCCATCATCATTTCAATCACATCCTGAGCAGTGGAAACACCGCCACATCCCATAACAGGGATATTGCAAGCCTTAGACACCTGATACACCATTCTGACTGCTACAGGGAAAATTGCGTCGCCGCTGAAACCACCCATCTTATTTGCAATCACAGGCTGACGTCTTTTAAGGTCAATACGCATACCGAGCATGGTATTTATAAGGCATATACCGTCTGCACCGGCCTCTTCACAAGCCTTTGCGATTGCTACGATATCCGTAACATTCGGTGAAAGCTTAATAAATACAGGCTTTGCTGTTACAGACTTTACCGCCCTTGTTACCTCAGCCGCACAGGCAGGGTCTGTACCGAAGCTCATTCCGCCGCCGTGTACATTGGGACAGGAAACATTAACCTCTAAAATACCGACCTGCTCTTCTTTATCAAGGAGTTCACAGGTATAGGCATAATCCTCAACCGAAAAACCTGAAACATTGGCGATAACAGGCTTATGGAAATATTTCTTCATTTGCGGCAGTTCGTGTTCAATAACATGGTGAACGCCCGGATTCTGCAGACCCACTGCGTTAATCATACCGTTTTTACATTCCGCAATTCGCGGCGTAGGATTGCCGAAACGCGCATCCTTTGTTGTGCCCTTAAAGGAGAAGGAGCCGAGTATATTGATATCATAAAAATCCTTGAATTCATTGCCGAAGCCGAATGTACCTGATGCAGGAACAACAGGATTATCCATATGCATACCTGCAAGATTTACAGACAAATCTACCATATAATCTCCTCCCTTTCAAGCACAGGACCGTCCTTGCAGATTCGCTTGTTGCCATACTTTGTCTTGCAGGAGCAGCCCATACAAGCACCGAAACCGCAGCCCATTCTTTCCTCAAAGGAATACTGACCTGATGTTTTGGCAGTATTCTCAATTGCCTTAAACATAGGCATCGGACCGCAGGTATAGAAATAATCATAATTATCAGGAAAAGCATCCGTAACAAAGCCTTTTATACCGTATGAGCCGTCAACGGTTGTAACTCTTACATCGCAGCCGAGTGCCTTAAATTCCTCTTCAAAGAAAATCTCTTCCTTTGTATTAAAACCTAAAATCACAGTCGGTTTCTGTCCGCTTTCAATCAGTTTTTTTGCAAGCATATACATTGGCGGAACACCAACACCACCGCCGATTAAAAGCGGCTTTGCTGATTTTGAAATATCATAGCCGTTGCCAAGACCTGTCAGAACATCAAGCACCTCACCGCTTTCAAGCTGAGCCATATACTCTGTACCGCTGCCCACAACCTTGTATATAATTGTGATTGTATTCTCATCGCAGTCACAGACTGAAATCGGACGGCGCAGGAACTTTCCGTCAAGCTTTATATTTATGAACTGACCCGGAGCGGTGATATACTGTGTATCACCCTCCAGAATCATTTTATAAACATCTTTGGCTATTTTTTCATTTGATAAAATTTTATAGTTGTTTTGTTTATACATAAGCAATACCTGTTCTGTTCAATTATTCAGCGTCAATTGTGGATACACCCAGTGTAATCTCCTCAAGAACATCCAGAAGTACATTCACTGTATCCAGTGATGTGAACATGGTTACATTATTTTCAACGGCGGCACGTCTGATTTCAGAGCCGTCTGAATGTGAATCACCTGCATTGATATCAATCGTGTTGATAACATATGCAATATGTCCCTGACGCAGTGCCATTAAGATTTCATCGCTTTCATCCAGAGTAAGCTTAGCACGGACTCTTGTGCGGATACCATGTGATTTCAGATAATTTGCAGTGCCCTCAGTCGCCTCAATATTAAAGCCCAATTCGTAGAAACGCTTGATAAGAGGCAGTGCTCTCGGCTTGTCCTGATCGGCAATGGTTACAAGCACTGTACCGTAGTTTGCAACATTGAGTCCTGACGCCTGAATGGCTTTATAAAGTGCTCTTGTGAGCTTTTTATCATATCCGATAGCCTCACCTGTTGATTTCATCTCAGGCGAAAGATAGGTATCCATACCCTTAAGCTTTGAGAAAGAGAACGCAGGCGCCTTTACGTACCAACGCTCTTTTTCTGCAGGATAAACCTCTGTTATTCCCTGCTCCTTAAGTGAATGACCTAAGATAACCTGTGTGGCAATATGAGCCATAGGAACGGAGGTTGCTTTTGAAAGGAACGGAACTGTTCTTGAGGAACGCGGATTTACCTCGATAACAAAAACATCGTCGTTATCATCGGCAATAAACTGAATGTTGTAGAGACCTACAATTCCGATTGCTTTACCGAGACGGACTGTATAATCCAGTATTTTATCCTTTACCTCCTGTGATACGGAGAAGGTCGGATAAACGGAGATTGAGTCACCTGAGTGAACACCTGTTTTTTCAACGTGCTCCATAATACCCGGAATGAATACATCTTCGCCGTCGCAGATTGCATCAACCTCAAGCTCTCGACCCATAATATATTTATCAACAAGTACAGGCTGTTCTGTGTTGATTTCAACCGCTGTCTGAAGATAGTGACGCAGTGACTCCTCATTGGCTACAATCTGCATTGCACGTCCGCCGAGTACAAAGGACGGACGAACAAGAACAGGATAACCGATTGACGCAGCAACACGCACACCCTCTTCAATATCCGTAACAGCAAGACCCTTAGGCTGAGGAATACCCAGCTCCTCCATTACCTTTTCAAAGCTGTCTCTGTTCTCTGCTCTGTCGATTGCCTTAACATCTGTGCCGATAATCGGAACACCGAGCGCGTCAAGCGGCGGCGCAAGGTTGATCGCAGTCTGACCGCCGAGAGATACAACGATACCAAGCGGATTCTCAAGCGTAATAATATTCATTACATCTTCAACGGTAAGCGGCTCGAAATAGAGCTTATCCGATGTGGTATAGTCTGTTGATACAGTTTCAGGGTTATTATTGATGATAATCGCCTCATAGCCTGCATCACGGATTGACCAGATTGCGTGAACGGTTGAATAGTCAAACTCAACACCCTGACCGATACGGATCGGACCTGAACCTAAAACGATAATCTTTTTCTTGTCTGAAACGATTGACTCATTCTCCTGCTCATAGGTTGAGTAGAAATAAGGTACATAGGAATCAAACTCAGATGCACAGGTGTCAATCATCTTATAGACCGGCATAATATTGTTTTCTTTTCTGAGGTGGAAAACATCAGCCTGTGATATATTCCACACCTTGCCGATATATTCATCGGAAACACCCATTTTCTTTGCATCCTTAAGCGTTTCAATATCGCCGATATTTTCTTTTAAAGGTGTTTCAAAATCAACAATGTTCTTGAACTTTTCAAGGAAGAACATATCAATCTTAGTTGCATTATAAATTCTGATAAGGTCAACACCGAGACGGATAAGCTGCGCGATAGCAAACAATCTGTCATCAGTACCGTTTCTTATGTATTTCAGAAGCTCCTCTTCTGTATAGGTATCAAACTTTTTATCATAAAGGTGGCAGACACCTGTTTCAAGAGAACGCACAGCTTTAAGCAGGCTTTCCTCCATTGTTCTGCCGATTGCCATAACCTCACCGGTTGCCTTCATCTGCGTATTCAGAGTATTATTGGCATCTGCAAATTTATCGAATGGGAAACGTGCAATCTTGGTTACAACGTAGTCCAGAGTAGGCTCAAAGGATGCAGGTGTATTTGCAATCGGAATTTCATCAAGGTGCATACCTACTGAAATCTTAGCTGATACTCTTGCGATTGGGTAGCCTGATGCCTTAGATGCAAGTGCAGACGAACGTGAAACTCTTGGATTAACCTCAATGAGGTAATACTGGAAGGAGTGCGGATCAAGTGCAAACTGAACATTGCAGCCGCCCTCAATCTTAAGCTCTCTGATAATCTTCAGTGCTGAGTCACGCAGCATATGATACTCTTTATTTGTGAGCGTCTGTGACGGAGCAACAACAACCGAGTCACCTGTATGAACACCGACAGGGTCGATATTTTCCATATTACAAATGGTGATTGCAGTATCATTTGCATCACGCATTACTTCGTACTCAATCTCTTTATATCCCTTAATGCTCTTTTCAACAAGCACCTGATGAACAGGTGAAAGTGCAAGCGCATTTTTCATCATCAGCATAAATTCTTCTTCATCATCGGCAAAGCCGCCGCCTGTACCGCCGAGCGTAAAGGCAGGACGAAGAACAACAGGAAAGCCGATACGCTTTGCAGCCTCAAGTCCGTCCTCAAGAGTTTCAGCAATTTCACTTGGCAGAACAGGCTCGCCGAGACTTTCACAAAGCTCCTTGAAAAGCTCTCTGTCCTCTGCTCTTTCAATTGCCTCAAACTTCGTGCCGAGTATCTCAACATCACATTCCTTAAGCACGCCCTTCTTGGCAAGCTGCACTGCAAGGTTAAGACCTGTCTGACCGCCGAGTGACGGAAGAATGGCATCAGGTCTTTCGTGGCGGATAATACGTGCCACATATTCAAGATTCAAAGGCTCCATATAAACCTTATCGGCAATATCTGTATCCGTCATAATTGTGGCAGGGTTTGAGTTGATAAGTACAACCTCATAGCCCTCCTCACGAAGTGCAAGGCAAGCCTGTGTACCTGAATAGTCAAATTCGGCAGCCTGTCCGATAACAATAGGACCTGAGCCGATAACAAGTATTTTATGGATATCCGTTCTCTTAGGCATTCTGACCTACCTCCTTTTCCATTAATGCAATAAATTCATCAAAAAGATACGCACTGTCCTGCGGACCCGGTGCACTCTCAGGGTGATACTGAACGGAGAAAAGCTTGTTCTCCTCAGACTTCACACCCTCTGCTGTATCATCAAGAAGATTTTTATGTGTAAGTGAAAGCGGTGTTCCCTCAAGGGAATTCACATCAACAGCATAAGAATGATTCTGTGATGTGATTTCAATCTTGCCGCTGCTTAAGTTCATAACAGGGTGATTACCGCCCCTGTGACCGAACTTCATTTTAAAGGTCTTTGCACCCAGTGCAAGTGAAATCATCTGGTGACCGAGACAGATACCGAAAATCGGTAATTTGCCCTTAAGCTCACGGACAACGCCGATAACCTCCTGAACATCCTCAGGGTTTCCCGGACCGTTTGAAAGGAACAGACCGTCAGGTCTCATATTCAAAATTTCTTCTGCCGTAGTGTTATAAGGTACAACCGTTACATTGCAGCCCTTTTCATTCAGCTTTCTGATAATGTTATGCTTGATTCCGCAGTCGATTGCAACCACATCATATTTATGATTCGGTGTTCTGGAGTACCAGCGCTTTTTGCAGCTTACGCGTGACACCATATCGGTAGGAATCACATACTCCCTTACCTTTTTGAGAGCCTCCTCATAAGGCACATCTGCATCACAGATCATAACCTTCTGTGAACCTTCATCACGGATAATTCTTGTAATCATACGTGTATCAACACCACTGATTCCCGGAATATCGTACTCGTCAAGCACCTCTGAAAGTGTTTTGGTATAACGGAAATTGGATGGTAAATCATTATACTCACGAACAATCAGACCGCCCATTGTGGGAATTCTTGTTTCATAGTCCTCATCGGTTACACCATAGTTACCGATCAGCGGATAGGTCATACACACCATCTGATCAGTATAGCTTGGGTCGGAAATAATTTCCTGATAACCCACCATTGATGTATTAAATACAATTTCATTTACAGCCTCTTTATCAGCACCAAAGCCGTAGCCGTAAAATTCCTGACCGTTTTCAAGAACAATTTTTTTGTTATACGGTTTCATAAACAATCTCCCCTCTGTATATTGTTAAAAGGTTTTCACCCTGTAATTTCCAGCCTTCAAACGGAGTAGCTCTTCCCATTGTAACGAAGTTATCAGGGTTAACGGTCCACTCCTTATCCACATCAAGCAGTGCCAGATTTGCAACAGCACCCTCCTTGATTTCTCCGCCGTCAATACCAAAAATCTCTCTCGGTCTGACGGACATCATTTCAACTAACTTTTCAAGCGTTATAATGCCTGTTTTAACAAGCTTTGTATTCAGCACTGCAAAAGCAGTTTCAAGTCCTACAACACCCATAGCTGATTTTTCAAGTCCCTTTGACTTTTCCTCAGCTGAATGCGGTGCGTGGTCAGTGGCGATTACATCAATCGTACCGTCAAGCACACCCTCAATCAGTGCCTGCTTGTCCTGTGCAGCTCTTAACGGCGGATTCATTTTAAATCGTCCGTCCTCCTGCAAGTCCTCATCACACATTGTCAGATAATGCGGTCCGGTTTCACAGGTTACTTTGACGCCCCTCGCCTTAGCCTTGCGGATAATATCCACACTTTCCTTAGTAGAAATATGACAGACGTGGTACTGACAGCCTGTTTCCTCTGCAAGACAGCAGTCACGCTCAATCTGTGCCCACTCCGACTCGGAGCAGATGCCCTTGTGGTTATGCGTCCTGGCATACACACCGTCGTGAATATATCCGCCTTTGAGCAAATCATTCACCTCGCAGTGAGCTGAGATGATTTTTCCAAGCTTAGCACATTTTGTCATAGCCTGCTTCATCAGTTCCTCAGTCTGCACACCTGTGCCGTCGTCGGAAAAGCCGGCAACCTGATCTGCAATGGATTCAAAATCAATGATTTCACCAACACCCTTACGCTCCTTTGTAATTGTACCAAAGGGCAGCACATGGATAACTGCGTCACGGTCAATAATATCCGTCTGTGCCTTGAGATGCTCTGCATTATCAGGAGCAGGATTCAGATTCGGCATTGTGCACAAATCCGTATAACCTGCCTTAGCACCTGCCATTGAGCCTGTTTTTATCGTTTCTTTATAAGAAAAACCGGGCTCACGAAGATGTGTATGAACATCAACGAAACCCGGAATTAAGAAATACTTATCCTGTGCATCAACAACACGGTCAACGCTTTCCGATAAAATAGAAACAGCAAGGCTATGAATTCTTCCGTCTTTAATAAGAACATCGGACTTCTGAAATGTTTTGTCTATATAGGTCAAAGCATTTTTTATAAGCAAAGTCATAATTCATAATCCTTTCATAGTCATTTAATGGGAGGATTATCCCTCATATATCCCATACATTATAATATATCAGACCTTACAAGTCAACAAAAAAATCTTTAATATATCTATTTACATTATTGAATATTTATAATATAATAGCTTTGATTTTTTTCTGATTAGGAGTATAAAAATGGCATTTATCGCAGGTGCAGGCTCAACGAATGTTGACCTTTTATATCAGGGCTTTGACAGACTTGCAGGTGTGGGTGAGGAGCTTTACTGCAAGGACTTTTCTCTTCAGCTTGGGGGCGGACTGCCTGCAACACTCATCAATCTCGGCAGACTCGGTATAGAAACCAAAATCGCTACCGAGCTTGGCAATGATATTTTTTCAAGCTTTGCTAAGGACAAATTCATTGAAAACGGTGTGGCACCGACCAATTTATATGAGGGCAACAAAATACCGCTCAACATCACCTCCGCAATCATTCTTCCTAAGGACAGAACCTTTTACAGCTACGGCAAGGGTTCCATTGAGCCTGACGAAAAGGCTATGGAAACCTTTTACAATATTGCGACAGGTTCAAAAATCTGTATGATGCAGCTTGGCGGATTCCTGCCGGTATATAAAAAGCTTAAGGAGGAAGGCACAATCCTCGTGCTGGACACCGGCTGGGACGACGAAATGAGCTCTGAGAAATATGATGAATACCTCACGGTTGCCGATTACTATACACCGAACAGAAAAGAGGCTCTCAGAATAACAGGCACAGACAATGAAAAGGAAGCTGCCTACGCACTGAAAAAATACTTTGACCGTGTTGTCGTCAAGGTGGATGCCGACGGCTGTATCGGTATTGACGGTGACGATTATTTCTTCTGTCCGAGCATTGAGGAATTTAAAAATGTGGACTCAACAGGTGCAGGCGATGCGTTCCTTGCAGGCTTTATGTACGGACTGTTTTACGATTATCCCCTTAAAGACTGCATTGAATACGGCAACATCACAGGCGGAAAGGCTGTAACCGCAGTCGGAGCACTGAGCGGTTATGTTACCGAAAAGGAATTGCTGGAATACAAAAGCAGAATATAAACAAAATCAAACTGTTTATATGTAACCAAAATAACAAAGCTACAAACCAAAGGATAATATTGTCCTTTGGTTTATTTTATGCTATAATTTTATTGTCAAAAGCAATATTATGGATATTCTGTAGGGCAGACTTTTAATAGGAAAAAGAACTTCCCATAACAACGATGAACATTCTATAAAAGAGAGTTTAAAAATGGTGGATGATTATTGCAGATTGCGCCTTCCGGATAAATTCTTAAATGCCTATGATAAAGCATATAAAGGCTGACATTGAATGACCAATGCAGCATTAGGGAATAATCAAAAAATGGTTTTTGTAATAGATAAATTTAAAAAGACTTTCTGGTGATAACAGTATTGGAATTATCGGTTTTAAGGCAAAGATACTCTTGAAATCTAAAGGATTTTACGAATAATGTGTATTTCATTTTCGAACTCATAAAATCAAATGAATTTGGAAGGATGTTTTTGAAAAAATCGGAGTGATATAATGAAAGAATATAGCAAAGGTTCTATAATTGAACAATACGAGAAAAGTTGTAGCATTATGTACCAAGCAACCTTAGATGGTGATTATAAAAGAAACAATAAAGAGGGCGCTAAATTACTCAAAATATTTAAATATTTTGAGCAAAACAGAGAGTTAGCATATGAATGCATTTCTGAAATGTTAAGTAGTGAGAATGTTGTAGTTAGAACAAAAGCAGCTGCTTATTGTCTTGCTTTAAACGAAAGAACAGAAATTGCAGAAATGGTGTTAAAAGAAATCGCGGAAAATGAATCAAATGGTATATTTGGGTTTAATGCAAAAATGACTTTGCAGGTTTGGGAAAAAAATGGTTATTTAAAAATATACCAATAACAGATATCTGAGCGAAATATTCTTCGGTGAATACATAGAATTCCATTCAATTCTTTTTATATTGCGGAATATTCCGTAGGGGCAGGTTTCCATACCTGCCCGTTTTCACATTGGGAGTGTCAGAGACCCTACAATGCAGCAATAATATTATTATGAAAACATTCTGTTAAAATTTTTAAAATCACTGTTTTTTTCACTGTACACAGTATAAAATAGATTTATAGCATAAAACATACACAAGCAAAATTTAAGCTTGCATAACATACGAGGTAGCAATGAAAAAACTTATGAAATTCACTGCGGTTATTCTCTGCCTTGCCGTTGCCGGAGTAACTGCATTTATCGGTTCAATTAACATCAGGGGTAATTTTGACGATTATATACTGCCAAAGGGCTTTGAGGAATCCATCAGCGAAGCGGATACATCACGTGATTCTGACACCTACACAAGAATTATGAGCGCTAACCTTCTGGTAAACTATGAAAGCTGGGGCGGAACAGATGCACGTAAAAGAGCAAAAATGTTTTTCAATGTGCTTGATGCGTACCAGCCTGATGTTGTAGCAATACAGGAAATGAGTGACCAGTGGTACTGCTGTATTACAAAAAACAGAGGCAGCTATCAGCTTGTATACCCGGTTTCCTCAGGTGCTATGTTTCATATGACAGGCTTGATGTATAATTCAGACACGGTTACCCTTATTGAGCACGGACGTATGGAATATACACAGGGCGACAATCCAAGACTTCGCAGAATTGTATGGGGACTTTTTGAGGACAACAGCACGAAAAAGCATTATGTTGTAACCTCCACCCACCTTGACCTTATACGTGAGGGGCAGGAAAAGGAGGAGCTGAGCGTAATGAACACACAAGTAGAGGAACAAATTAAGCTTACAAATGAACTGGCTGAACGCTTTGACTGTCCTGTATTCTCCGCAGGTGATTTCAACGCAATGGACGACGGCGGCTACGATGATGTATATTATGCACCTACTGTTTACAATAAGCTTGCAAAGGAGCTTACAGACACCAAGTATATCGCACAGACGAAAACGGACGGTAATGAACGCAAGGTCGAAAAGCCTACATTTGACCACATATTTTTAAAGGGCAATGAAACCGTGAACAGATACGCTATTCTTTCTGACGAGGTAATGCTTCAGATGAGTGACCACTATCCGATATTTGCAGATATTTCCGACTGATTCTCACATAACAAAAAATCCTCTGCGGAAGTTTCAAAACTCCGCAGGGGATTTTTTTACTCTATTTATATTGTTATCTTTTCATAGCATTGTATGATGTGAAGAGTGCCTCCTCGCTGATATCACAGCCGAACTCATAAAGAGGTACCTTTGCAAATATCTGCTCCAGCACATCAAAAAGGCTATCCATTCGCTGGGCATTCAGCTTTCGTACTGTCTGTGAAAAGATATTGAATACCGCCTTGCCTGTATCAGCCTTTTTAATCCAGTTATTTTCACTGCGTTCCAGAAAGCATATTCCTGCGAGAGGAACTACCTTCGGTGTGGAATAATCATACTTACCGCTCCAGGGGGTACCACAGGCATAAACTATGCCGTCAATCAGTCTGATTGCAGGCTTGTCATCATTGAGCATATAGGCACGGTCACCGAAATGCTTAAGCCATAGCTGAGTATGCGTAGACTTGCCTGTTCCGCTGTCAGCAGAAAAAGCATACGCCATATCATCAACAACAATACAGGAGGAATGAAGAAGTATGCCGTCAAAATTCAAAAGCTCTGTATAAAAATCCGAGCCGGTTATCATATATTCCCAGTCGTCCTGTACAAGCTCGGGATGCTCTGCCATTGCACTGAGGACTCTTTTCTCATCTACATCAACAGTAATGTCAATATGCTGATTTTCATCCTGATTATCGGACAGATACGGCATTGCCTGTTTTGCTGTTCTGCCCTTAGGATTCACTATATTCACCTTTAATCCCGCAATATCATAAATAGCCATAAATTCACCTTTAGTTCGTTCTTCGCAACTTTTAGTATAAACGATACAGAAAGATTTAGCAAGTGTAATTATTATGTGAAACAGACATTTGAAAATATTTCCTATTGACATTTTTGCCATTTTGATATATTATAGAACATATGTTCTATATAGTAAAAAGGTGATACAAATGGAAAGAGAAATACTGCACGTTGACTGCAATAAATTCTATGCAAGCGTTGAATGTTATCTGCACCCTGAGCTCAGGGATAAGCCTGTGGCTGTGGGCGGAAGCGAGGAATCAAGACACGGCATAATCCTTACGAAAAATGAAATCGCATCAAAATACGGCTTGACAGTTGGCGAGCCATTATGGAAGGCACGGCAGAAATGCCCTGATTTAATTATCGTTCCGCCTAATTTCCCTGTGTATATTGAATTTTCACAGAGAGTAAGAAAAATACTGGAGGACTATACGGATTTAATTGAACCCTTCGGACTGGATGAATCCTGGCTTGATGTGACAGGCGATTGGAATAAAACAGGCTACGAAATTGCACAGGAAATAAGACAGAGGGTTAAGGATGAAATAGGTATAACTGTCAGTATCGGTCTCAGCTTCAACAAAATTTTTGCCAAGCTCGGTTCGGACTATAAAAAGCCTGACGCAGTAACCGTGATAAGCAAAAAGAACTATAAGGATATCGTATGGAAACTGCCCTGCAGCGATATGCTTATGATTGGCAAGGCGACCACAAAAAAATTAAACACCTACGGTATTTACACCATAGGCGATGTGGCAAATGCTGACGATAAATTTATGAAAAATATTTTTGGCAAAAACGGTCAGATGCTCCAGCGGTTTGCACGCGGTGAGGACTACTCCCCTGTCAGACATATGGATCTGGCCAGAGATATCAAAAGCATTGGCAATTCCACCACTACACCGAGAGATCTGAAGAATAATGAGGATGCAAAAATCATTTTCACTGTACTGGCGGAGAGTGTTGCCAGGCGAATGAGAACGCATAATCTGAAAGGCGTTACCCTTACAATATCCGTAAGGGACAGCGAGCTGAACACCTTCACAAGG
This sequence comes from uncultured Eubacterium sp., assembly GCA_910577195.1. Taxonomy (GTDB): domain Bacteria; phylum Bacillota; class Clostridia; order Oscillospirales; family Acutalibacteraceae; genus Eubacterium_R. Next base: position 142,144 of record CAJTLP010000005.1, read on the forward strand.
CAATGCAAAATGCCTGCTCCCACAAATGTAAGCACCGAGCTTATCAAGTACGCAATGGCACTTTTTACGACAAATTACAGCTGGGATAAGCCTATACGCAGCTTAGGGCTGAGCGTTACCGATTTTGACTATGACGGTGTTTTGCAGTTTGACTTATCCGGCTCCGTTCAGAAAAGAGAAAAGCTGGAGAAGCTTGAAACAGCAGTAGATAGGCTCAAGGACAGATACGGCAGCTTCTGCGTGCAGAAAGCGACCTCTCTTTATGATGAAGAGCTGTCACATTTCAGCCCCTTTGAAAAACATATTATTCATCCGGTTTGTATATAGAACAGCTTTATTCACCTTTCGCATTAATACATATGCAATAATCAGTGTAACAATCTCCGCTATAGGGAATGTAGTCCATATAAGCCAATTGCTTGCTTTTGAATGCGATACAAGCTTGGCAAGAATCCACGCAACAGGCAGCACAAAAACAAGCTGTCGTCCAAGTGAAACCACTAAGGATTCAACACCTCTGTTCAGTGCCTGGAAAACGCCCTGAAGTGCAATATTAATTCCTGCAAATATAAAGCTGATTGTTATGATGTGCATAGCGCTTATGAATACGGTTTCTGTTTCGCCTAACAAACTGAATACTTTTGCAAACGGCTGAGCAAATATTTCAACAACAACTGTTCCTATCAGCATAATGATTGACGTATACAACACGCCGTATTTTATGCCGTCCTTTATGCCCATTGACAGCATTAATTTTTTAACAGGCATAACTGCCATTTTTTCATCTTTCCTGTCCATAACTATCTCCTGAAAACAAAAAATGTGCAGCCACTGCCGATTGGAATTACGCAGTAAGCTACACATCTTGCTAATATTATACTGTTTTAAAAATGAATGTCAAAGGCAATTTGGCACAAATTTGCATGATACTTTTCAATGATTATTCAGCAAAGTATTTAATTATGAAATCAATCATAAAATTATTTATTTGCAATAAAGAACAATCTCGGAAAGCGGAAAATCACCTCACCGTTTTTTTGAACAGGATAAGCCTTTTTCACCTCTTCAAAAACATCATTTTCAAACTCTGTCTTTTTATCATCAGCCAAAGCATCCAGATACGGCTTCAGACCTGTTGAGCGGTACCATTCAATGATGCTCTGCTGGGACGGCATACGGTGAAAATAGACTGTATGCCACATTGAAAAATCAGAAGAAATGTCTGAAAGCAAGTCAAAATATTCCTCTTCCCTAAGGATATTAAACACCTTTTCAAAGGGAATAAAAGTTTTCCATTCCTTTCTTGATGCAACCTCATCCACAATTTTATGCATAGGCTGATTAAACTGAAAAGGCACCTGCACCGCCATAACACCTTTATCATTCAGTATGTGCATCATATCTGCGAGCAGCTTTTTATGATTCGGTATCCACTGAATACAGGCATTTGAAAATACGACATCAAATTTGCCTTCTAATTTATCAAAATCCTTTGTTGCATCAAAAAGCATAAAATCAAGCTCAGGGTAGTCCGCCTTAGCCTTTTCAATCATATTGGGTGAAAAGTCCACACCGAGAATATACGCATTCGGATAACGTTTTTTCAGCACTGCCGTACTGTTACCGGGACCGCAGCCGATATCAAGAATACGCTGTGGATTTTCCACATCAATTCTATTCACCAGATCAATGGACGGCTGTGTGCGTTCTGCCTTGAATTTTAAATACTGCTCAGAATTCCAATCGCTCATAAAGCTCAATCCTTTCTAAAAAATCAGCCGAAGGTTGTTTGATAACCTTCGGCTTTCATAATACAGATTATAATAATGATGCTACCATATCACCCATCTGTGATGTGTTTACGGTTTCAAGTCCGTCCTCTGCAATATCAGGCGTTCTCACCTTAGTAAGAGCAGTATCCACTGCCTTTTCAATTGCATCGGCAGCCGCACTTTCGCCCAGTGAATATCTGAGCATCATTGCACCTGAAAGAATGGTAGCAAGCGGATTCGCCTTGCCCTGTCCTGCAATATCCGGCGCAGAGCCGTGAATCGGCTCATACATACCGAATGTACCCTCAGCAAGAGATGCAGATGCAAGCATACCGATTGAACCTGAAATCATAGATGCCTCATCGGATAAAATATCACCGAAAATATTTGATGTTACAATTGTATCAAACTGATTTGGATTACGGACAAGCTGCATTGCACAGTTGTCAACATACATATAGGAAATCTCAACCTCAGGGTAGTCCTTGCCTACCTCCTCCATAACCTTTCTCCAGAGCTTGGAAGAGTCAAGCACATTCGCCTTATCAACGCAAGTAAGCTTCTTATTACGCTTCATAGCATATTCAAAGCCTGCCTTGACAATACGCTTGATTTCAGGATAGGTGTAACGCTCGGTATCATATGCACCGACAACGCCATTCTCCTCATATGTTCCTCTGTCGCCGAAATAGATGCCGCCTGTAAGCTCACGTACAATGAGAATATCAAGCTCATCACCGATAATTTCAGGCTTAAGAGGAGATGCTGATTTCAGCGGAGCAAAAATCTTTGCAGGACGAAGATTCGCAAATAAGCCCAGTGACTCACGGATTGCAAGGAGTCCCTTTTCAGGTCTGATTTCGCTTGGAAGTGTATCCCACTTAGGACCGCCTACCGAGCCTAAAAGCACAGCGTCTGCAGCCTTGCAGGAAACCTCTGTCTGCTCAGGATAAGGCTTGCCGTATTCATCAATAGCAGCTCCGCCCAAAAGCTGGTAATCATAGTCAAGAGAAAAACCGAATTTCTCCCCTGCCTTATCAAGCACCTTAATACATTCGTCAACGATTTCAGGGCCGATTCCGTCACCCTTTAAAACTGTAATTTTATAATTATTCATAATAATTTGTCCTCCTGTATATATCAGCAAACATCGAAAATGCCCGGCATTGTGTCGTCACGCATTGTGTCAGCCTGGTCACGGTTGATTGCACAAACGATACCCTTCATTGATGCATAGCTGATATTATGGCTTACACCGATACCAAACACATCTTTGCCCTGTGGGTTTTTAAGATGAATATAGCTGATAGCCTTTGAGTCAGAGCCGACAGCAATAGCGTGCTCGCTGTAATCCACAAACTCATAGCCTGTAAGTCCGATTTTATTCATAGCCTGACAGAATGCACCGATAGGACCTGAGCCTGTACCCTCAATTTTAACAGGTGCATTATCCTTGTACTTAATTTCACCTGTGAAATGAACGGAAGTTAAATAATCAGCCTCATTCTTTTCCTCGCTGATTTTATAATTGAGAAGTCTGTAAGGACCGCATACATTTCTGTATTCCTTCTGGAACAGGTCGAAAATCTCTGCTGTATGGAGCTCCTTACCCTTTTCGTCACAAGCCTTCTGCACAACTGCACCGAATTCAGGGTGCATAGCCTTAGGCATCTTGATGCCGTATTCATTGGCAAGAATATATGCTGTACCGCCCTTACCACTCTGTGAATTGATACGGATAATCGGCTCATACTCTCTGCCTACGTCGGCAGGGTCGATAGGAAGGTAAGGCACCTCCCACATATCCGTACCGCTTTCCTCCATATACATTTTGCCCTTATTGATAGCATCCTGATGTGAGCCGGAGAATGCAGTGAACACAAGCTCACCTGCATAAGGGTGACGAGGCGGAACAGTCATCTTCGTTGTTCTTTCGTAAACCTCTTTAATCTTATTGATATCATGGAAATCAAGTTCAGGGTCAACGCCCTGTGTCCACATATTCAGTGCAAGCGTAACGATATCCACATTACCTGTTCTTTCACCGTTACCGAAAAGTGTACCCTCAACTCGGTCAGCACCGGCAAGAAGAGCAAGCTCAGCAGCAGCTACGCCTGTACCTCTGTCGTTATGAGGATGAAGAGAAATAATAGCTGCATCACGGTTAGGAAGCTTACGGCAGAAATACTCAATCTGATCTGCATAACCGTTAGGCGTTGAGCCCTCAACAGTTGAAGGCAGATTAAGAATAATCGGATTTTCCTTAGTAATATGGAGTTCCTCCATAACCTGTCGGCAAATCTCAACTGCATTATCCATTTCTGTTCCTGTAAAGCTTTCAGGGCTGTACTCAAAACGGATATTGGTTTCAGGATTTGTTTTCTTCTGCTCTTCAGTCAGTTCATATATGAGCTTTGCACCCTTAACTGCAATATCAATCACACCCTGCATATCCGTCTTGAAAACGACCTTACGCTGAAGGGTTGAGGTTGAATTATAAAAATGCACAATTACATTTTTAGCGCCCTTGATAGCCTCAAAGGTTTTCTTGATAAGATGCTCTCTCGCCTGAACAAGCACCTGAATGGTTACATCATCAGGAATATAGCCGCCGTCAATCAGTGTTCTGAGAATTTCATACTCTGTTTCACTGGCAGACGGAAATCCAACCTCAATTTCCTTAACACCGATATTAACAAGTGTTGTGAAAAGTTCTAACTTTTCCTGCAGGTTCATTGGGTCAACAAGTGCCTGATTGCCGTCACGCATATCAACCGAGCACCATACAGGTGCCTTTGTGATTGTATTGTTCGGCCATGTACGGTCCGGAATGTTTATCGGATTGAAGCCGACATATTTTTCATACCCTTTTTTCATTATCATCAATCTCCTTTTACTTTATATTTGCACAGGAGCAAAAAATAAGCCCCTATACACAATAGTATAGGGACGTAATATTTACGTGGTACCACCCTATTTCAGCAGATATAAATCCGCCCTTTAGCATCCATCAATGCCTTTGCCGATAACGCCGCAACACGGCTGCTCCTATTCATTTCTATTCAGAACAGCAACTCTGCAGAGAGCTATACACCAAATAATCTGTATTGACTCACACCGGCCGTCAACTCTCTTAAACGAAATTACAAGGTCTTTTTCTGCTTCACAGTTTTTGCTTGGGTACTATTTAGTTGTAATGCTATTATAACAAATTAAAAATATTTGTCAAGTAGATTAGCTGTTGTTTTATATAAATACAATTACAAAGGCAGGATTTCCGTAAAAATCCTGCCTTTGCTGAGGTAGAAACAGTAAAAACTGATTTCTGTATTAAAATAAACTCATTTCAATTATTCAGCAGCTTCGCTGCTCTTTCTCTTCTTGTATGCAACGAAAGACACTGCGATTGCTGCAGCAAGTACAACATATACTGCACCCATTACATATGCAGATTCTTCTCCGCCTGTCTTAGGAATCATAGGATTCTTAAGATTCTTTTTCTTAGCATCTGAATTATTGGCATCAGAGGAATTTGAAGAACCGTTATTACCATTATTCTTTCCGCCTAAGCCAAAGAGGTCTTCAAGCTTATCCATAATGCTGAGTGAACCTGAGCTGCTGCCGTTACCTGATGTATTATTGTTGTTATCATCATCTGATGGCTCGTCAGGATCAACAGGCTTAACAGGTTTTTCAATTTCGTCGCCGCTTTCCTGTCCGAGAAGGTCAAGGATTTCACCATATGTATCAACGGCACCGATTTCTACCCAAACATCAGTATAGTTTGTAACCATTGATGCAAGACCGCCGAGATTATCGGTAATGAGCTTTCTTACAGCTGCATACACATCCTTGTCAGCAAATACTACATTATAAATGTAATAGAAAACAGTTGAGAATGCAGAATCCACATCACCATTTCTAAGGATGAAATACTTGTTGAAATCAGATGAGCTTTCAACTGACTGAAGTGTGCAGCAGTTGGCAAGCTTGGTCCAGTTAATCGGTGGAAGAGTAATGGTAAGCGGTGAGCCTGTAAGACCTGAAAGGTCGATAGGCTGAGAAAGCAGATTATTGATTGCTTTCTTTGAGACATCAAGACCGCCGAGCATATCCTTTAAAAGGCCGAAAGACTTTGAAGCTTCCTTAAGTGCGTTGTTAATCATATCGTTATCAATTACATAAGCGATACGAGGAAGAACCTTAAGAAGTCCGTTAAGCGGATCAGGTGAAACAACATCAACAATATCTGTAAAGAGATGGTCAAGAACAGGCTTTAAGAGATGGTCGGCTGCAATATAAGCACCTTTTTCTTCTCTTACTTTCTCATAATTTGCTTTGTACTCAGCCTGAGTAGGAAGGTCAATCATACCAATCTGCTCAAGAAGAGGAATAAGCGTAGCATAAACACCGGTCTGATACTTACCGTCAGATGTCATATAGTCAAACATCTTGATATCTACGGCAACATCCATAATTCCCATTGCCTTGATTTTTCCGTCAGGAGCAAGGAGCGTTGTGATTGGACGGAGAACTGCAAGGAGTGCATCTGCAAATCCCTCACGGTCACCTGCTTTGAATCCGAAGTCCTCAGCTGTGAAGGTTACGTTTGCAAGGTTAACAACCTTTTCGGTTACATTTGCACCCTCAACTGCCTTAATCTTGGCAATTGCACCAGCATACTTGTCGCCGTCAGCTGCAAGATAATCGGCAATCTTATCTGTTGTAACAATCCAGCTGATAATCTGACCGAGTTTAAATGTAAGCTTTGAGCCTAAAGCCTCAACCTCAACATCACTCTGATCCTGAATGAGTGTAGCATAAAGATCAAAGATAGCTTCAATGATTGCAGGCTGATATAACTTATCCTTAAGAACATTGTCAAGACCGTTTGACAGATCAATGTCCTTAGCAACGAGCGGCATAAGTGTATCCGCGACAAGTCCCCAAAGACCGTCTGCAGCACTCTGGATACCGCCGGTAGTCCAAGCAACCGCACTGTTTTCAGGACGAACAAAAGTTGTAGTCTTAAATGCACCAATCTCTTTAGAGAAATCATTCATATCCATAATTGGCTGCTGAATAAGAACATACTGATCATAAAGGTCAGATGGAATTGTTGATTTAAACTCATCCATTAATACGTATTTATTGTAAACCTGCTGCTGAATATCTCTTGTAAGCTTATTCATATCAACAGTTTTCATTATGTCGTAAAAGCCCTTTGTTGCTGTGTCAACAAGCTTTTCCTTAACATCGGCAGGAACCTTTCCCTGATATTCACCGCTCATTGCATGATATTTGCTAATAGCAGTTTTTACAATGCTATCTGTAAGCTTATTCACATCAACTGTCTTCATATACTCAACAAATTCATTGAGTCTGTTGTTATTTACAATATTCTGTAAATCTGCAACAAGAGCATTTACATTTTTCTTATTAAACTGAATCTGGTTATCATATACAACGTTTGCATCAACTTCTTCGTTGTATGCATCTGAGCTGCCGAGCTTGTAAACCAAACCGGAAGCAACGTTTACATATGAACTTTCCATTAACTTTTTAAGTGCAGCTTTTGCAAGCGGATCGGAAACTGCAGCAATAGCATCATCAACAGCTTTGATTTCAGCCTCAGTAACTGCCTCAGCATTGAAATTTCTCATACCGGTTTCATATGCGAGAGTTGCAGCTTTCTTGAATGCATCACCGAATACAGGTGCAAAAAGCTCTACTGCTTTAGTATATGCCTCTCTGCCGTAAGGAGCACTGTCAGTAAGGAAGTTCGCATTCATTTCTTCCATTCCAGCTTTATAAGTAGCTGCATTCTGACCGGTTTTCCAAGTTCTCTTACCGCTGGAGCCCTGCATATAGGTTGTGTAGCTGATTGATTTTGGATCATTCTTTCCTGCTTTATCCTGTAAATAATTGTATGTGATTCTTTCAATATTATCATACAAATCCACTTTACCGTTTGCAGACGGTGAGGTCATATAGATATAGAAAGCATCACCATAAGGATAAAAATAGTTTGCAAAGTCAGCACCCTTTGCAGTAAGCTTTGCTACATCAGGAACGGTCTTTTCATAATGCTCATAACCGGCCGGCTTTTTCTGGAAGTCAAAGCTTGTGTTAAACAGTGTACCGTCAACCTTAACGTAGATTTTGCCAACAATATCAAAAGCATCCTGATAATCCTTAGGGAAGTCACCAACCATATCGGCTAATGCTTTGAGACCGTCAGGATTGCTTGAGCCGTAAACCTTAGCGTTTGAGCTTGAGCTTGTTTTGTCGGTATCTATGCCGGCATCACGACCTACCTTTTCAGTGGCATAGTAGAGGAAGAAAGTATAATACTTTACATCCAGCTCAAGCTTTTCACTTGAACTCAGTGCCTTAATCTTTGCTGCTGCATTATCAAATGCTGCAACTGACTTTTCATAGTTAGCGTCTGTAGGCTTAAACAATGAGCCTCTTACACTGTAAAACTCATCAATTGCTGCCTGAGCATCAGAAACTGCCTGCGCACTCTTTGCTTCCGCCTCATCAGCAAATGCACTGAAGCATACTGTAAATGAGGACATAAGCATAAGCACTGCTAAAAACAGACTGATTAAGCGCTTACCTTTTTTCATTTAAAACATCTCCTTTACCAAATACGCGGAAAATTTTACAAATAAAACAAACCGCCCATTACAAATACCATTATATCTTAACCAATAAAATTGTCAATAGATTAACGATTTTTTAAAATTAATTGTTCATTATAACTATTTTTTCAAAATAATTTTATATAAAATGAACAATTTTTTCAAAAAAATAAGTTCAAGAAAACAAACCACTATCGGTTTGTTTTTGTTTACTTTTATATTACAATATGTTATAATATACTTATGAAAAATAATAATGAAAAGAGACCGCACATATGAATCAAAGAGAAAAAAGTATAAACAGCATATATTATATTATCGAATGTGCTATTGAAGAATTTGCTGATAAAGGCAGTGATGTATCATTAAATAATATATGTAAACAAAACGGTATTTCAAAGGGCAAGCTTTATCATCATTTTTCTTCAAAGGAGGAATTGCTCTGTGCCTGTGTTTGCTATGCACTTGACAATTTGGCAACTGATATTGATGAATTTGAAATGGATGATTCTTTGAGAATTGAAGAAAATCTTCACGACTATTATGCAGCGAGAATAAGGTATTGGCATGAAAATCCGACACATCTTACCATATTAAGAATGGCATATGTGCTCAGAAGAAGAGAATTCTCCGACGAATCCATGATAAAAATTGCACAACACAAGCAAAATTGGGATAATGCGATGAAAAACAAAGTGCTGGAGATTATCCATTCAGAAAACAATAAACTGAAAATAAGTGATGAAGATTTTGCAGAACTAATGATACTTTTATATGAAAACACATTTCAGGCAATGGAAAGCAAAATTGTCAGAGCTGTAATAAATAACGAAACTGAAAATATAAAAATCCTTTCTGATGCGCTTTTGAAATACTATGACAATATCATATTAACTGTTCTTTATGGAATTTTTGAAAAAGAATAATATGAAAACTACAAAAAAAGCCGCAGGGTCAGTAGAACACCTACTGACCCTGCGTTTATTTTAAAATATTATATGTTAATTTTCATAAGGATACCAATATTCATCATTTGAATACCGGTTATCTATACCCATAATATCGCAATATCTCTGAGGATATTTAGGATTACTGTTTTTCACAGTCTTTAAAGTGTTAACGTTTGCACGCTCGCCGTTTCTTACAAGCCTTGCAGCAACAACAATTCTTGCATCTGCTCTGTAATCGCCTGTATCCATTCCTCTGTAACAGGTTGAAAGGGTGAGTATTTTATCACCGCTGTTAACATCAACATCTGTTTTATACAGTGTACGCTTATTCACCTCGCTGATATAGCCATTAAAATTGTCACCGCCGAGATGAGGATAGACATAGTTAAACACATATCCATTGTCCTCATTCTCATCTGCGTTTGTTATAAACACGGCAAAAATCTTCCACTGTCTGTCCTCATAAGCAGTATCAAAATGAATCACAGGATGCTGCTTATAAAACTCTATATCATCATATTTCACAAGCTCTGAAAACATTGTGGTATCCAGCCAGTTATGACCGTAAAGAACAGTATTGAAATCCTCTGACAAAGGATTGCACTCGGTGCTCATATAAATTGCACCGCGCTCCTCCTCTTTTTTATCAAAGTTGTGGGTAAGATAAAACTCGTTATCCTCCCCCTGCACAACAGGATAGTCAATATCCGTACCGTCAATTTTAATATATCCTACAAAATCATTGTTCCTGTCAATATAGCTTTGATACTTTGATGCTTCAGATGTACTGACTGTATCAGCATTTTTTGTTGTACTGTATGCATCATCAGCTTTGGAATGAAAATAAAACACTGCAAAAATGCATACAGCTATCAGCAAAACAGGTATTATAATTCCGGCTGATTTTTTCATCAGAATATCCTTTCGTAATAAACCGGAATTTTACAGCAAGGAATAGCCATAGCCATTTGCTATTGCGTCTACCCGTTCGCCTGCCCTGCAATGGGGACAATCGTGCGGAGCATACGCCTCATATCCCGGAACATCCTCTTTTGTAAATATTGTATTAACCTCTACACCCTCTACAGCATTCACGGCTGAGAAAATGGATGTAACGCCTGCAACCTTACCGCCGTAATAAGTAACGCTTTCCATTGCTCTTGCAACCGTTTTACCGCTAGTGATACATGAAATCAGAATAACAACGTCTCTTCCCTGAATCAATTTTTTAAGATTGTCGCGGAAAATAATATTGCCTGACGCATCATATTCAGGACCTAAAACATAAACGCTGTTATCAGGATTTGGATTAAGCATATTCGGACGTGAAAGCTCGTGGGCAAGATAAGCACCCAGTGCCTGTGTTTCATAAAGGCACAAAACCGTATCAACATTAATATTTCTTTCAGCGTAATACTGTGCCATAAGCATAGCAGCATCCACTGAAGCATTATGATTATGCTTTATATCGGATGTACCGATATAGTAATTCAGATGTGATGACGCAGAGATAAAGTGACCAGGCATTGCGTGAATAAAAACCCTTTCATCTCTGGGTGATGTTATTGTGTAAACAGGCTTATCCATAGTAAAAGCTCCTTATTATATATCTAATATAATAATTTTACATTACTTAAAGCATTTTTTCAACAAATGTATATGTACAAAATAATACGGATTATTTGTACAAAATAGACAAATGGTGAAAATAAACCGATCAAAGTTCAGTCTGATACGTTTTCACATAGGACAAAAGTATTTCTTTTTCATTCACAAGCTCATCACTGATTACCTTTTCAAGAAGAGCATTGAGGATATCCCCTATCTGCTTACCCTTAAAGCCCAATGCTTTTACATCATTGCCATTTATATTCAGCTCTTTTACGGTAAACGGCTCACCCTCCTCAATGATTTTATTCAGCTCGCTTTGTGTTATATCCAGATTTCTCAGTTCCTGCTCTGTCATCTGAGGATTCTGCGCCAGCTTATCAGCACGCTTTACCTCAATAAGATCACGGAGTCTCTCCTCGCCCACTTTGGAAAGCCACTTCTTAATTTTCTTTCTGTCTGTACCGATATGCATATCGTGTATCGGTACAAGGAACATCACTCTGTCATAAATTTCATTAGGAACCTTAAGCCTTTCCAATGCTGTTTTTGCATATTCACCGCTTATTTTCTGATGCCCTTTAAAATGGTCTGTTCCGTTCTCGTCAGTGGTTTTAGAATATGCCTTTCCTATGTCATGAAGGAGCATTGTTATTCTGAGAGAAAGATCCTCAGGTGACTGTTCCACCGCCTTGCAGGTGTGCTTCCATACATTATAAATATGCCATTTGGTGTTCTGCGAAATATTGAATATCGGCTCAAGCTCCGGGATAATAACAGCAATTACGTCTCTGTATTCAAAAAGAACCTGAAACACATTATCGCCCATAAGAAGTTTTGAAAGTTCTGTAAATATTCGCTCTGCAGAAACATTTTTCAAAAGCTCTTTATTATTAAAAATAGCTTTTTTCGTTTCAGGCTCAATATCAAATGATAAAACAGAGGCAAATCGGATTGCTCGCATAATCCTGAGCGCATCCTCCTTAAAACGTTTATCCGCATCGCCGACTGCACGTATCCTTTTATTTTCTATATCTTCTTTTCCGCCGAAAAGGTCAACATAGCCGCAACTGCGGTTATATGCAATTGCATTTATTGTAAAATCTCTTCTGGACAAATCCTCTTTGATATCCGTAACAAACTCAACATTTTCAGGATGACGGCTATCTTTGTAGTCTCCGTCCGTGCGGTAGGTTGTTATTTCAAAGTTTTCACCGTCCAGCAGGGCAGTGATCGTGCCGTGCTTAAGTCCGGTTTCAATAAATCTTATATGCTCAGCCTGCAGTACCTTTTCGGTTTCCTCAGGCTTTGCAGAGGTTGTAATATCCACATCATCACAGGGATTATTCATAATATAATCACGCACACAGCCGCCGACAGCAAATGCCTCATAGCCTGCTTTTTCAAGTGAAGAGATAATTCTTTGTGCTCCGTCCGATATTGTCATAATCCCACCTGCCTAAAATTGTTATTTGTATTTTACCATAAACAGCACAATAATACAAATATGAAAAACTTTTTAACTTATCTGATTGCGGCACTGATAGGCGGCTGCGGTTACTGCTTAATTGAAATCATATACAGAGGGAGAACACACTACTCAATGTTCTTTGCAGGAGCAATTGTGCTTACCACATTTTACTATATCAGTAAAAATTACGAGCTGCCGTTATGGGCAAAATGTCTTGCAGGTATGATTATCATAACAGGTATCGAGCTGGTATTCGGTATCGTATTCAACATCATTTTAAAAGAACAGGTATGGGATTATTCAAACGTACCGCTGAACTTCTTAGGTCAGATATGTGTACCTTTTTCCCTGATATGGTTTGTCCTTTCAGGGGTTGCCTTCAAGGTGCTTGAAAAGGTATAAATCAGATTTTATATTTATTCAGATACATTTCGAAGGACTGCATAAAGCTCTGATTTGAATTGCTCTTTGCGCCCTTAAGATAACGATGTGTCTGATAACTGCCCTGCGACAGCTCAATGATACAAACCGCAAGATTGGAGCAATGGTCCGCAATTCTTTCAAAGGAATTGACGATATCAAAAAACAGCATACCGTTCTCAACACTGCATTCATCCTTTTCCATTCTTTTAGCGTGCCTTGACCTTAGCTGTGCCTTCAGGTTATTTATGACCTGTTCAAGAGGTTCGACCGTTGCGGCAAGCTCCGTATCATCATTTATGAAAGCCGTCACCGCCTTTTCCATAATTTCTTTTACAGCACTGCTCATAACCTTCAGATCATCATTGGCATCATCAGAGAAATGTATTTTACCCTTGTGCATCTGTTTTTTTATCTTAAGAATATTTGCACCGTAATCCCCTATTCTTTCAAAATTGCCGATTGCATGATTAAGCTTTGAAATTTTAACCGAATCATCAACACTCAGATCCATTGAACTGATTTTAACAAGATAGGTTTCAAGCTCATCCTCAAAAGCATCCAGTCTTTTTTCATTTTCTTTAATTTTTGCCTGCTTGGTATTGGAGTATGCTTTAATGAAATCAATGCAAAGCATAATATTTTCTTTTGCCAAAAGTCCCATTTTATCGCATTCTTCCTTAACCTTGTCTATGGCAAAGGATGGGGACATAAGAAATCTTTCCTCTACGAGAGGAGCTTCTGTTTCTTTATCATTGTCACGTACAATAAGACAGGCAAGTTTTTCAAGCTGTTTACCGAATGGAAAAAGTACAATTGTTGCAAAAATATTGAAAGCAGTATGAATAACGGCAATATCAGCTGCACTTACAATATTTTCTATAAACGGCAGTTTAACAATATAATTCACACCGTAAAACAGAATCATAGCAAGTATAACGCCTATTGTGTTGAAGGCAAGATGAACTACTGCTGTTCGTTTCGCATTCTTGCTGGTTCCTGCTGATGAAATGATTGCAGTAATACAAGTGCCTATATTCTGACCTAAAATAATCGGAAAGGCTGATGAAACCGTGATGCCGCCTGTAACAGTCAGTGCCTGCAATATACCTACCGATGCAGATGATGACTGAATCACTGCTGTAAGCAAAGCACCGGCAACAACACCCAAAACAGGATTGGAGAATTTCGTAAGCAATCCTGTAAAGCCGGGAACATCCTTAAGCGGAGCAACTGCACCGCTCATAGCCTCCATACCGAACATTAAAACGGCGAAGCCTAAAAGGATAGAACCGACATTTTTCTTTTTCTCACTTTTACAAAAACTATAAAGTATAATTCCTATGAGTGCCAGAACAGGCGTAAAGGATGATGGTTTGAACAGACTGATAAACACATTTGAGCTTTCAATGCCCGTAAGAGACAACAGCCAGCTTGTGATAGTTGTACCTATATTAGATCCCATTATGATTCCTATAGCCTGACTGAGTGACATAATTTTCGAGTTAACAAAGCCCACAGCCATTACTGTTACTGCAGAAGAGGACTGAATCACAGCAGTTATACCAGCACCCAAAAGCAATCCTTTTATTCTGTTATTCGTCATCTTTTCCAGTATGGTTTCAAATTTACCGCCGCCGAGCTTTTCAAGAGATGCTCCCATATAATTCATACCGAACAGGAACATAGCAAGTCCACCCACTAAAGTTAAAACATTAAATATATTCATTTTTATCACCTCAGCTGTATATTAACGCGGTACAATTAAATGCTGATTTAGTTTGTGTAAAATTATGGTTAAGTATGCGAGATAAATCCGAATAAGTTTTTTATGAACGGATTTCCCGCTACGCTGTGTTTTGTGCCTTGCCTAACGAAAAATCCGTTTCATAAAAAATCTGCGACCTAAAACGGTCTTGATTTTGAGCAGATTTTTGCTTTGAGAAAGCAGTTAGGCTGGCGCCTTACAATGGCGAAAAGTGAAAATATGCCGAAAACAAGCCGTTTTAGGCTTGTTCGGATTTATTTCGCTTGCTTAAGTATTCTAAAAAAGAACGGAATAAAAATCCAAAGATTTTCATTCCGTTTTACTTAATAAAATATTCAGTTTGATTAAAACTCTCTTTTTTTATAAACCTTTACGGATATAAGCAAGGATACCGTCATAAGTATAACCGCTGATACCGCAATTAAAAATGAATATTTGCTCGGCTCAAATTCACTCTCAACAAGTGCTCCCTCTGAGCTGTTGAGCGCGGATATAACATTTATCACAACAGCCATTGTTGAGATAATTATAATATTGATAATTCTTCCCTTTAAGTAGCCGAATCTGAATATAATCGGCAGGACAACTGTTGGTGCGATCGTACCGCAAAACAGCATTATGGATATAAGACCGATTGTATATGAAATGCTTAAATTACAAGTAACTGCCAGTACAATGCTTTCAATCAGAACAACAGGCACAATGAATATAATCAAAAGAATATATTTTTCAAGCACAATCTTTGTCCTTCCGATTGGAAGAAGAATTTCGTACTTATTCCATTTGTGAGCTTCATCGTATGCCATTACTGTTATCGGCAGCATTGAGAATATTGCTGCTGAATAATATGCAAAATACATTGAAGAAGCTTGGGAAACGGCAGATATTATAAAAAATAACAATCCTATCGGCAAAAGCATCATGCAATGCTTTTTTATCATTATAAAATCTTTAACAAGTAAACCCTTCATCTTTCATACCCTCTTATCATATAAACAAATAAATCCTCAAGATTTATAGGTATCAAATTACTATTTCCTTTTACCGCACTCTTTTTCACGACTGCACTTACACCGTATTCATTTTTTCTGACACCGAGAACAGATGACTTTTCAAAATCGTTTATCTCATCCTCCGTACACTGAATGATGCAGTAGTTATTAAGGAGTTCGTCCTTCTCTTCAAACAAAATCAATTTACCTTTATGCATAAAAGCGATATAATCACAAAGCTTTTCCAGGTCGCTGACGATGTGTGACGAAATCAGAATGGAATGATTTTCATCTCTTGTGAAATCATAGAAGATATCCAGTATTTCATCACGCACCACAGGGTCAAGTCCGCTGGTTGCCTCATCAAGAATCAGCAGCTTTGCATTGTGTGAAAGTGCAACGGCAATATACAGCTTCATCTTCATTCCCTTTGAGAAATCCTTTATTTTCTTATTTAAAGGCAGCGAAAACTTTTTCAGATAAGAATAGTATTCGTTCTCATTCCAGGCAGAATAAATATTTTTAAATACAGCGTTGATTTCGTCTGCATTAAAGCTTTCAGGCAGACCATTTTCCTCCATAACAACGCCGATATCCTCCTTTGACACGGATTTGTGATCCTGTCCGAGTATGGATATACTGCCGCTGTCCTTATGAATCATATCAAGAATGAGCTTTATGGTTGTGCTCTTTCCTGCTCCGTTTTCACCGACAAGTCCCAAAATATATCCACCCGGAAATGTCAGATTCAGGTTATCTATTTTAAACCCCTTATAGGCTTTGCTTAAATTTTTTATTTCAATCGCATGCATCGTTTAATCACCCACCATAATATCAATCATATCAATGATATCCTGCTTACTGAGATTGCAGGACGCTGAAAGCTGAATAATTTTATCTATATAGTCCTCAATCTTCTTAAGATTCTCTTCTCTTAAAAGCTCTGTATTCTTCTGTGCTACAAAGCAGCCTTTTCCTGCAACGGTATAAATAAAGCCGTCGTGCTCAAGCTCATCATAGGCACGCTTTGTTGTAATAACGCTTATCCTTAAATCCTTTGCAAGATTTCTTATAGACGGCAGCGGCTCATCTTCACAAAGCGTTGAATTAATAATCTGCGCTTTTATCTGATTATAAATCTGCTCATAAATCGGATTTCCGCTTTTATTATCAATAAAGATATGCAAGCAATCGCCTCTCTTCTTGTTTACTGTATATTTACAGTATATACAGTTAAAACAGATTTGTCAATAGAAAACTAAATTTATTTTATGAAAATATCTGACAATATTTTGGGCATATTAATAATGCAGAAAAAGGATAAAGGTGATTTTATATGAAATACGTTTGTGATGTATGCGGCTGGGAATACGATGAAGAAAAGGGATACCCTGAAGGCGGAATTGCACCCGGCACGAAATGGGAGGATGTTCCTGATGATTTTCAGTGTCCCCTTTGCTTTGTGGGTAAAGACCAGTTTTCAGAAATGTGACAAACAAAACAGCAGACAGTCTTTCTCAGACCGTCTGCTGTTTGTTATTTACTTAAATACGATTTTAACAGGATTTTTCTTATTGAACTTTTCAAGCTCTTCCATAAGCTGCTTAAACTCATCCTCATTCAGGGGTTCACGCTCTTCAGGATAATCCCAGCGCTCAAAAGGATTTTCACGGGTGCAAAGCATTTTTCCGTCAGCGAGCACCCAAGTAAAGGCTAATATCTTTCTTTTATTTTTTACAAAATAAAGGACGCCTTCACTGCCCTTTGACACATTTTTGAAATAGGCAAGTCCCTTTGCCTCCTTCATAATAATCCTTACCTGCTGATCAGGAGGGAGATTACGAAACTGGTGGCGGTTAATCAAAGGAAAAACAATAATTCCAAGCACAAGTATAACAGCAACTATTATAACAATCTGTATTGCAGACATTACTGCACCACTCCTATTGTAATAATCTCAAACGGCTTATATTCGATAACGTCGGTTTCGCCCTCAGCTTCTTCAAGCATATTGAGGAGCTTAACCTTTCTGTCAAGCCTGATTTTACCGCGTTTGCCGTCCTGCTCTGAAAGGCGGATAACAGTCATTGTGCCGTCTTCAGACTTTTTCATTGCCTGCATATAAAGAGGAGCAAAGCATTCTGCGTTATAATCCACATCTGCTTTTACAAGCGGAATATTATACTGAAATGCAATATTATTAATACCTGCATCAACGGCATTTTTACTGTGCGGCATAATCATATAACAGAAATTATGATGACCGATATCGCTTGTCACGTCAGGACGTATTGTGGCACGAAGCAGTGACAGGGACATTGTATGATTATCAAAGCCGATACCGTACTTACCGTCGTTTATGAGTGCAACACCGCCGTCAGTCTCCGCCAAATCAGCCCATTTATGGTGACAGGTTTCAAAACGTGCCTGCTGCCAAGTGGTATTCTTATGCGTATCACGTTCAATAAAGCCGGCTGAGGTATCGCAAAGTGCCTTGCGTGTCAGAACATTGCAGCCAAACTCAGCCTTTGCCAGCTTGTGCTTTTCGTTCCAGTCAACAATGTTTTCAACCTCAATACCCCTGCTGCGTCTGAATACGCGAATCAGCATAGTCCAGCTTGATTTTTCAGTTTTAAGAACGGTCTTAAAGGTTGCACTTTCTCCATCCTGCTCACAAAGAGCAAGAGGCTCGCTCACCCTGATTTCAATCTGCTTATCCTTGTAGTTCGGCAGGATATCCCAAGCATCATAGTTGCCGGGACAATCTGTATATATCTTAAGCTTGTTGAAGTCACCGTCTGCCCATTCCCTGTCATTCTCCTTGTCAAAGAGTGATGCGATTGAGCCGTCGGCATTAAATCTGATAGAGTAGTACGGTGTTTCAACCGTATCACCGACGGTTATCCATTCACCCTTGAATTTGTTTACTCTGATGCCTGCAGATGAAAGTGCAGGAATATTCGGAACAACCCAGTTACCCTTTTCGCCATAACGTGTGGCAGTGCCCCTTTTATTCGGAATAAAGGTAAGTGCGTCACGCTTAAAATTGAGCGTGTTGAAATACTTTGAGCCTGTACCGATAATCTTATCCAGTCTTTCCTCAATATCCTTATAATCTGCCATTGCATCCTCATAAACAGGGTGAATATGAGAGCCGGGCAGAATATCGTGGAACTGGTTAATCAGCAGCTTTTTATAGATATCGGTAATCTCCGCAGTGTTATCCTCACCGCGAAGAACAGAAAGCATTTCAGCATCCCTGAGCTTATACTCAAGCCGGCGGTTAGCACGCTTCATATTTGATTTGGTTGTGAAGGTACCGCGATGCATTTCAAGATAAAGCTCGCCGTCCCATGTTTCAAGGCTGTCATTATTTTTCAGATTTTTCTCAAGAAACTCAGCACCGCCCATATGCTCGCACTTCGGCATAATGGAAAGCTTATCAAATCTGTGCATAAGCTCAATCATTTCCTCAGTACAACCTGAGCCGCCGTCACCGTAGCCGAACATATTCATTGTCTGTCCGCCGCTGTCCTTATCAATATATGCCTCCCAGTTTTCCTGAATCTGAGACGGCATATTCCAGGTAATGAAATGGGTTGGCGGAACACAGGCAAGAACGGCTGTGCCGTCAATACCCTTCCAGATGAAGTTGTTATGCGGAAAGCGGTTTGTATCGTTCCAGGTTGACATCTTGTTTGACACAAAATAATCAACACCGCTTTTCTTTAAAATCTGAGGCAATATCCAGCTATTGCCGAACACATCAGGTAGCCACGCATTATGAACGGTTTTACCGAACATTCTCTTATATGTCTGCTGACCGTAAAGACACTGACGAATCAGAGACTCGACAGAAGGGACATTGCAATCAGGCTCAACATACATTGCACCCACAGGCTCAAACTGACCGTTTGCAACCTTTTCCTTAAGCTCGGCAAACACATCCGGATAATACTTTTCAAGCGTTTCATAAACATACGGCTGTGTATGTGTGTACTTGAAATCAGGATACTTATCCATCAGCCTGAGCTGAATTAATACAGTACGCAGATTCTTCTGCACCGCATGGATTCTGCGCCAGTAATACGCAATGTCCAGGTGAGAATGTGCAATCAGAGCCACATCACCATTGCCCTTATAATTATCATTAGCAAATACAACATCATCAAGATATTTCTGACAGTCCGCAACACCGGTAAGTTCATCACTGTCAAAGTCAATCAGATTCATTGCGTTATTCAGCTCTTTGTTGAGGAAATTCCTGTAATCCTCATTGAACAAATCACTTTTCGCAATATCAAGCAAAAGCTCAAAATCCCATACAAGATCCTGCACTGCGTGATTCACAGTACAGATATATGCACCCTCAAAAATCTGACGGCAGCCGCGAACGGAAAGGGACTCCGGATTACGCTCATCATCCGGCTTTGAACGGTTATAACCCATCATCTCAAAATGAAGCGTCTTTTTATCATCCACATAAGGTGAAAGGAGCATACGCTCTCTGTTGGGGTCAACACCACCCACGTATTTACCGTTTACCTTAACACAGATTTCAGCCGCTGTTTTCAGTGAAAACCAGAGCTCCTTGCCCTGCAGTTCCTCAGGGACATCCACATCCGCTTTAATAAATGCAGTACCGTCAGGGGTGAAATACATATCACCCTTATTAAGCGGTCTGTACTCCTCGCTGTAATACTCAAACTCCATTTCGGAAATCTGACGTGCATCGCGAATCATAAGATTCCTGATTTCCCATTTACTGTCGTATATATAACGCTTAAGCCAGCCGAAGCGTAAATCAGTCCATTCCTCAGGACGCATTGAACGCCTGACTACTTTAATATGTGCCATACTCCAATACCCCCTTACATATCCTGAAAGTAAGGCTTTTTGCGAATGGCAATCACCTTAACATTCTTCTTTAAATCTTTTTTGATCTGCTCCTCTATCCACTGTGTACAGCGGTTAAGAATCAGACATTTTGAACATTCT
The DNA here is from genome assembly GCA_910577195.1 of uncultured Eubacterium sp. Taxonomy (GTDB): domain Bacteria; phylum Bacillota; class Clostridia; order Oscillospirales; family Acutalibacteraceae; genus Eubacterium_R. Next base: position 162,770 of record CAJTLP010000005.1, read on the forward strand.
CCCCTGAAAATAAGAGAAAGCTCATTGTTATCAAGTGAGACAAATTCGACCCAGCCTCCGTCGCCTTGAAGCTTAGGCTGTAAAACAGTTTCAACATAATTCTGTACTTTATTCATAACGTCCTCCAAATAAAAATTAATCTGAACTGTTAATTTTACCGTAAAGGCATTTTGTATTTTCCTTTTCAATAACCAATCCGCAGTAGTTACACATAATACATTTTGCCTGTCTCTGACTGCCGTTCATAAGCTTTGTAACCAAGTTCGGCTCGCAGATAAACGGTCTGCACATGGAAACGCAGTCAGCCATACCGCTACCGACAATATACTCCATATCATCAAGCCTGTGTATTCCGCCCACTGTAATAACAGGGATTGAAACATTTTGCTTGATCAGAGCCGCATTGCGGACATTGAAATTTTCAAGAGGCACAGGCTGTTTTATCATCGGATTAACAAGATTTGCCGCCTTAAGTGAAAACGCCTTTAACCCCTTTGGAAAGGATGCACAGGGCTCCTTATATTTAAAAACTGCATCCATAGGCATAACACGGCTTCGCATTGTGCTCATTCCGTCCTCAACACTGCCGCAGGAAATTTCAACGCAGTCAAGCCCTGCCTGTTCAAGACGTTTAACAATTTCAATGCTTTCGTCAATATTCATTCCGTTTTTTCTGTTATCAAAAGCACTGAGTTTTATCCAGACAGGCATATTGCCGGTCTTTTCCTTAATGCCTTTAATAATAAGCTCAACGATTTTACAGCGGTTTTCAAGACTTCCGCCCCAGCTGTCACTGCGTCTGTTGCCGTATTTTGACATAAAGTCATGGAGCAGATAACCGTGACCGCCGTGCAGCTGAACACCGTCAAAGCCTGCTTTTTTTGCTCTTACTGCGGCAAAAACAAAATCATCTATAATTTGATAGATTTCCGATTCCTCAAGCGCTTTAGCCTTATCCCAGTAAAAAAGGTGACGCATTGCAGTGGGTGCAGCCTTCTGGACGCCGATTACCTTTGACGATGTCTGCCTGCCGCAATGAGCAAGCTGTGCAATAATCGGTGTATCATATTCATGAACAGCATCCGTTAAAGCCTTGTAGCCGTCAACCAGCTCATCCTTATGTATTTTAAGCATTGCAGGATATGGTGACATACCGTTTTCACTGACACCTGCATAGCCTGTAATAATACAGCCCACATTGTTTTTCGCAAGATAGGCATATTTGCTAATCAGCCTTTGGGTAGGCATACCGTTTTCGTCAGCCAGTCCGTCGTGCGTTGCAGAACGGATAATCCTGTTTTTCAGCGAAACATCGCCGATGTTTACCTTTTCAAAAATCATATCAGCTGTTGATTATATCCTTAATTTTATTTCTTATTTCTTCAAGTCGTGCGGCAGCATTCTCCCTGCTCTTATCAACAATGGAATAGTACACCTTGATTTTAGGCTCTGTGCCTGACGGACGAACTGCCATCCATGAGCCGTCCTTCCAGATATATTTGAGCACATTTTCCTTTGGCAAATCACGAATGCCTGCGCTGAAATCAACAATTTCCTCAATACCGTCAAAGAGTGCCTTACCTGTATTTCTGAAATCAGACATCAGGCTCTGTATTTTTTCTGCTCCGTCCTTGCCCTTAAGAACAAAGGAATCAAGAAAATCAAGATAGTAGCCGTATTCATCATAAATCTCATTCAGTCCGTCAACAAGTGTCTTGCCCTGATTCTTATACCATGCAGCCATCTGGCAGATGAGCATAGAGGATACAACAGCGTCCTTATCCCTTGCGTGTATACCTACAAGATAGCCATAAGACTCCTCATATCCGATAACAAATTCCTGCTCACCTGTTTGCTCATATCTGTTAATCTTATCGCCGATATACTTAAAGCCGGTAAGCGTTTCCTCAATCTGTAAACCGAATTTTCTGCCGATATTTGCACCAAGCTCAGAGGTAACAATGGTTTTAACAAGCGTTGACTTTTCATTCAGCTGTGCTTTTTTCATTGTCAGAACAAACTTTACAAGCAGTGCACCTGTCTGATTGCCCGTGAAGAGCTTATAATCGTCACCATCCTTAACGGCAATGCCCACTCGGTCACAGTCAGGGTCTGTGCCGAGAACTAAATCAGCATCAATCTCCTTAGCCTTTTCAATCGCAATGGTAAGTGCATCCTTTTCCTCAGGGTTAGGTGAACGGACCGTTGAGAAATTGCCGTCAGGGAGTTCCTGCTCCTTAACAACAGTAACATCAAGTCCCTCAAGCATTCTTCTAACAGGGATATTGCCTGTGCCATGAAGAGGGGTATAAACAATCTTCAGATCACTTTTTTCTTCATAAAGGGACTGCTTTTTAACCTCTGCAAGAAAAGCGGAAAGCTCTTTCTCTCCAATATAGGTAATCAGCTCACTGTCCTCAGCAAAAGGAATGGAGGAGTAATCAGTTATATCGTTGATAAATGAAATCGCATTTTTCGCATCCTCCGTGCAGAACTGACATCCCTTATCATCATAGACCTTATAACCATTATACTCTTTCGGATTATGTGATGCGGTAAGCATAACACCTGCCGTGCAGGAAAGATAATGCGTTGTGAAGGAAAGAACAGGAACAGGCACAACCATTTCATAAATGTAAACCTTTATGCCCTCTGAGGCAAAAACACCTGCTGCTTTTTTTGCAAAATACTGTGAATTGTTTCTTGTATCATAAGCAATGGCAACAGAAATATCACCGCTGTTTTTGCTCTTAAGATATCTTGCAAGGCCGAGTGTTGCCTTGCCCACCGTATATCTGTTCATTCTGTTTGAGCCTGCACCCATAACACCGCGCAGACCGCCTGTACCGAACGCAAGGTCCTTATAAAATCTGTCCTCAATTTCCTTTTCGTCGGTTATGGATTCAAGTTCTTTTCTTGTATCTTCATCAGCGAAATCAAGCCACTGATTGTATTTTTCCTTATAACTCATAACAAAGTTCTCCGAATTTATAATTATTTAAAGTACATATAGTACTGGCATTTAATCATACCGTTATAAAGCTTACGGCGCTTGTCCGCCTTTTTGCCGAACACCTTTTCAAATTCCTCGTCTGGGGAAATAATACCGTAGGACCAGCCGCGTTTTGAAACGAATTTATCACCCATTATGCGGTAAAGCTTTTCTGCCTGACGTATGTCAAGCATACGCTCACCGTAAGGCGGATTGGTTATCAGTGTCCCCTTTTCCGTTGTTGGGTTAAAATCCTTTATATCCTTCGTTTCAAGTCTTAAAAATTTATCAACCTTGATTCTTTTTGCATTATTCATTGTCAGCTCTAAAGCATGAAAATCAATATCACTACCAAAGGCAACAAAGTCCGTGTCTGTTTTGATAATATCGTGACAGCGTTCACGCTCCTGCTTCCAGGCACTTTCAGGGAGAAAGCCCCAGCGGTCGCATTCAAAGTTACGATTTATTCCCGGAGCAATATTGTGTGCCATCATAGCACCCTCAATCAGGATTGTACCGCTGCCGCAGAATGGGTCATAAAGTGTATGATAATGTCTGAGTCTTGAAAGATTGCAAAGAGCCGCCGCCAGTGTTTCCCTTATCGGTGCATCATTTGCCTCAGGTCGGTAGCCTCTCTTATGAAGTCCTCTGCCTGTGGTATCAAGCATAATCGTTACATTGTCCTTCATAATGGAAAACTGTATCTGATGCACAGGACCGCTCTCCTCAAACCAGGAGGTATTATAATCCTCCTTAAGGGATTCCACAACTGCTTTTTTAATGATTTTCTGACAGTCGGGAACAGAGTGGAGTACAGAGTTTATACTGTAGCCTTTAACAGGAAAAGTATCCGCTGAGCCGATAAATTCCGACCAAGCTAACGCTTTTACACCCTGAAACAGTTCTTCAAAGGTGACTGCCTTGAATCGGTCAAGCACGATAAGAATACGTTCAGCGTATCGGCTGTTGATATTTGCTCTTGCAAGAATATTTTCGTCGCCCTCAAAAAATACTCTTCCGTTTTCGGCAGAAACATTTTCCGCCTCCATAAATTTCAATTCATCTGCAACCAAGCCTTCCAAACCTAAAAGACAGGGTGCAACCATTTGTAAATACATAAAATAATTCCTTTATATAGTCTTGCTTGCGTGTCTTGTAACGTGGCAACCAACATTAACTGCCACAGGCAAACCTGCAATATGTGTCGGATAGGTTTCGATATTCACACAGAGTGCCGTTGTTTTTCCGCCAAAGCCCTGCGGACCGATATCAAGTGCGTTAATCTTTTCAAGAAGCTCCTTTTCCATATCGGCATAAAATTCATCTTCATTTCTGTCGGAAACATTTCTGCAAAGAGCTTTCTTTGCAAGGATTGCACTGTACTCAAAATCGCCGCCGATACCTACACCGATAACAACAGGCGGACAAGGATTGGAACCTGCCGTCTTAACACAGTCAACAATAAAATCTATGATATCCTCACGCTTTGCAGACGGAGTAAACATTTTCAGTCTGCTCATATTCTCACTGCCGAAGCCCTTAGGGGCTGCAGTAATCTTAATTTTATCGCCGTCAACAATTGAGGTATGAATAATTGCAGGGGTATTATCGTTTGTATTCACACGGTTTTTAAACGGATCGGCAACTACCGACTTTCTGAGCAGACCGCCAATATATCCCTGACTGACGCCATCATTGACCGCCTTGACAAAGGACTCACCTGTGATATGAACATCCTGTCCGATTTCGGCAAATATAACTGCCATACCTGTATCCTGACAAATAGGAATATCCAGCTCCTTAGCTGCATCAATATTCGCCTCCAGGTCGGAAAGAATAGACTTTGCGATATCATTTGTTTCTGATTTTTTTGAACATCCGATACAGTCAATCAAATCATCCGGCAGAATTTTATTCGCCCTGATTACCAAATCCTTTACTGTTTTTGTAATTTCACTTGAATGAATCTCTCTCATAATTAACCTCTAAATCTATCATCAAAAAAAAGACCGAGATACTCGGTCTTGATAACTTATTCACTTTCGCTTGAAGAAATGTCGTAGAAAACAATTTCATCAGATTTTACATAGCCCTTTTCACGCGCCTTCTGCTCGATATAATCGTCCTTATTCTCATTTTCAAGAACAGCCTGAAGCTGTGCATTATCCTGATTCTGTTCATCAAGCTTAGCTGCAATCTCCTGCTTCTGAATTTCAAGACGATTGATATCGGCACTCTGATTCACAACGCTGACGCCGAAGAAAACAAACACTCCGATAAGAAGCAATGTTATCAGAAATACAGGAATATTCTTTTTTTGTGAAAAAAATGATTTGAAAGAAAATTTACTTTTCTTCGTCATTTCCCTTTTCATAGCCGTCACCTTTGTTTTTCCTGCCAAAAGACTTTTTCATACGTACGGCTATATTATAATATATATTATATATTGAATGCAACACTTTTTTAAAACTTTTTGTAACATTTTTTAACTGAATTTTAATCTTTTTTGACAGTCTGATTTCAATGGATTTTGTGACATATCCCAATGTAAAGGTATAAAGCAGAAAGCCGATGATAATGAAAAACAAATTCAGCATTCGGATTGCACCGCTGTTGAATATAAGATAATAGCAGAATACTGCTATTGCACTGATTATCCAGAAGAGAAAGTCGAAAAAAAATTTATCATTCAGTATCAATCTGGGCAGACGAAAAAAATCAAAAACAAAGCCTAAGACAGCACCAAGCAACACAGCATAAAACAGTGCTTCACCCACCAAAAAGCCTTTTCAGTACAGATGTCTGGGTGAATTTTTCGCTGTATGAAAGGGATGATATCTTACCGCTGACAGTCAGTAATCCTGTTTCAATGCTGAGCTCTTCAATATGAAGCAGCTCCCCCTTTATAATAAGCTCACCGGTATCGCACACGGCAACAATTTCCTGCTCATTGAAAGCATCCACATCATTGATTCCGGTAACAGAAAGATTTGCCCTGTTGGTGAGGGTTATAGTATGCTGTGTTTCCTTTTCCATAAAAAATCACCTGCTTAATACTATGCAGGTGATTTGTTACTTATTCAACGAATAAGTATTTCATTATACTTACTGTTTTTCAACGAATATCGGCTTAGAGCCATCATCCAATTCAAAATTGTGGCTGTCAACTCTTATAAAAGCACTATTGATATCCGAAGTCAGATACGGAATTATATCCGGATCATAATTGCAAATTGTATTAATTGCAAAAACATGATGATTTGCAATATTATTCATATACTCATCATCTTCATTACCTGCCATAAATCTCCAGCCGCTGTCAGGTCTTTCACTGTCAGGAGTTTCTCTAACCATATAACCGACCTTATAGCCGTCTTTCGTTATCTTGTCAGACACAATACAGCCTTCGCCGTTCGGCTCGTCCCAATGAATTAATTCTTTAACTTCAATATTTATAAAACCATTTTCATTTTTTACAGTTTTTTTCTTTTTTGAGAATAACCCCATTAATACACCTCTTCATTTTCAATATTACAGTTGCTCGTACATTTTTAGGGCATCTTCTTTTAATGCGTGCTCTGTTACAAGCAGAACTTTGTAGGTTTTTACGTTTGTACCCAAAGATATTTTTATTTCGTCGCCGACCTTTACATCATAGGATGCTCTGGCAATTTTGCCGTTCACCTCAACCTTACCGGCATCACAGGCTTCATTGGCAATCGTTCGTCTTTTAATAATTCTGGAAACCTTTAAATATTTATCTAATCTCATATAAAACACCAAATATAAAAAATTAAGGACACCACGATGTGATGCCCTTTTGAATATCAAAACTTATTTTACAGCATCCTTAAGAGCTGAACCAGCCTTGAATGTAGGAACCTTTGTCTCAGGAATTGACATAGGAGCCTTTGTAAGAGGATTGATACCCTCGCGAGCTGCACGAGTCTTAACAGCAAATGTACCGAAACCAACGATTGAAACCTTATCACCGTCAGCAAGTGCATCCTTAACTGAATCTAAAACTGCTGATACAGCAGCTTCTGCGTCCTTCTTTGAAAGTTCTGCCTTAGCAGCAACTGCTGCTACGAGTTCTGTTTTATTCATTTGAAATTCCTCCGTTTTGCTGATTAATCAGCTTTTAATATTTTCTTTGCCTCTTCCCACAGCAAATCAAGCTGTTCGAGTGATGAATCCTTCATGGATATACCCTTTTCCTCAGCAAGCTGTTCCACAACAGTAAAACGCCTGATGAATTTGTCTGTAGCTTTTGTCAAAGCCTCTTCACTGTCAACATCAATAAATCTTGAAACATTAACACAGGAAAAAAGCAAATCTCCGAACTCATCCTCAATATCAGATGAACCGCCATGAGCAATGGCATCTATTAACTCGTTAATCTCCTCACGAATCTTGCTGAATGCACCTTCGCTGTTCTGCCAGTCAAAACCGACTTTTGAAGCTTTGCTCTGCACCTTTTGCGCACGCATAAGTGCCGGCAGCTCAACAGGTATGCTCGACATGGACTGACTCTGCTTTTTCATACCCTTAGTCTTAAGCTTAACTGCATCCCAGCTTGAAAGAGCCTCATCAACATTATCTGCCTTAACACTGCCGAATACGTGCGGATGACGGATAATCAGCTTTTGACAAATATCATTGCAGACATCATCAAAATCAAAATGCTTCTGTTCCCTCTCCATTTCACAATGAAGTGCAACCTGAAGAAGAACATCGCCAAGCTCTTCCTTGAGGCCCTCTACGTTTTCTTTATTAATGGCCTCAATAACTTCATAAGTTTCCTCAATAAAATTTTTCTTTATTGAAAAATGAGTCTGTGCTCTGTCCCAAGCACAGCCGTCAGGTGTTCTCAGTAAAGCGACTATTGAAATTAAATCTTCAATATTATAGTTATCCTTCTGTTCAAATTCAATCGCCACAAAACCACGCACCTTTGATTAACTTGTCTATTATGAATAATACAATAAACAAGCGGAAATTTCAAGTAGTTATGCATAAATTTTACATTATTTTAATGTTTTTAGCTCTTTAAATGAAATGCTTTTCATCAAAATGAGAAGTATCCCAAAAGATAATAGACAGATGACGATACTCAGCACAAAAACACCAAGTTCGGATATAGATGTACTTATCGACTGTCTTATACCTGATGTTACAAAATATGACAAAGCGGCACAGGCACAAGGCTTTAAATATATCTCAAAAAGATTGAATTTAGCATTTGTCTTTTTGTAAATTGTAATCATATTCCAGATGAGTATGATTAAAAAACCTGCAAAATTTGAAACGGCACTGCCGAGTATATTTATTTCATTAACAGGTATCAAAATAAAATTAAGAGCGACTCTGACTGCTGCTGAAACGGCAAAGGGCATAATCGTCTGTTTTGCAAAGCCCAATGCCTGTGTGCAGTAAACCGAAGTGGAGGCTGCTGCACAAGGAAGAGAGGAAACTGCAAAAACGAATAACAGCCTGCCTGCATTGGAGACTATATCTGCATTATTTTTACTGTAAAACAAAGTGAGAATATCATTATAAAACAGAGCAATCATAATTCCGCCGCACACCGATATAATCACTGTATATTTGAAAATGCTTGTTAAAAGAGAGGAAAACCGCTCCTGTCCCCCCTCATAGGCAGTACTTACCGCAGGAACGGCAGTAACACCAAGTGCCATAACAATTGCAGGTATCAGATTTCTGAAATCAAGTGCAACAGCAAATATCCCCAGCACATATGTATATATATCATTATCCGATGCCATATACTGCGCAGATAAAGCATTGGCATCGCAAAGCGTAAGACAATACTGTATGGATGATGAATCCGCAAAATTCGCAAGACTCTGCACAACGGTTGCGCCAACAAGTCCCGCACTGAACATCAAAAGTTCAGAATAGGCATCCTTGCTGTCAATCCTCTCTTTATAGGAAAATTTATATTTTATATTTGTATATATTCCGGCAAAGACATAGCTTGCAATACTACCGAGCGTCACGCCAAGCATAGCACATGCTGAGGTTATCGGATAAATGACGGACAAGGCCTGCTCATCGCTGTTCACAGCTACACCCAGCACCATTGAATTTTCAATATAACCTCCAAAGAGCCAGCTCATTGAAAGACGAGCAAAGAGCAGTCCGAATATCATTTTGAAAAGTGCCTCAATCAGCTGACTGTAAGCAGTAGCTTTCATATCAAGAAAGCCTTCCGAAAAGGCTCTGTGACAGGCGCACAGACAGCTGAAAAACACCGACGGTGCCAATGCAAGAATTGTATAAATACTCTTAGGTGAAGAGGATATGAAATCCGCATACGGCTTTGCCATAATAAGCATCACTGCCATACCGATAATACCTACTATAAGAAACAGCTTTTTTGACGCCTTTCGGAGTGCTGCAATTCTGAATCTGTCACCTTTCGCCTCATAGCTGCTTACAAGCCTTGTGAGAGCAAGCGGAAAAGCACCCATTGTAAGTGCATAAATAGGCATACACAAATTATAAGCCACAGTAAAATAGCCACGTCCGGTTGCACCGATATAATTCGTTAAAGGTATCTTGTAAACTGCACTGATTACCTTAACAATTACAGTTGCCGCCAGCAGAATAAACGCTGAGGCAATATATCTTTGCTTAATACTCTGTTTCAATAAATCACCTTAAGTAGGCAGCAGCCGAAATAAAAAAATCAGGCAGTACAAAAATGTACTGCCTTTAAAATTCTCTTTAAAATTCTGATTTATTATTCATTACTTGCATCGGTTACTTCAGCATCATCAGCCTCAACAGTAACCTCCGTCTTATTCATCTTATCAAACTCTTTCTGAAAAGCATCGCGTGTTTTCTTTGTGGCAGATGACACTGCTTCATTGAACTGTAATTTCGCTTCTTCAATCTCTATCGTTAAAAGCTCAATCTTTTCCTTGAGCAATGCAATTCTGTTTGCAACATCCTCAAGTTCGGACTGATTAACCTCTTCTCCGATATAGCTGTTATACTGCAGCTCACCATACTTTTCAAATAATCTTGAAAGCTTTGTTTTGGCATCAAGGCATTCAACCTTTTTTCTGCTCATTTCAAGATGCTCGGCACTTTTTTTGCTGACAGTTTCCGCCATATTCCTTGTCTTGTTAAAAACCTCTTCAAGCTTAGGATTATTCATCAAATCATTCGTACCGAATATATCACTGAATTTCATTGCCATTATTACCACCTCTAATACATTATATTACAATTTGTAAAACATTGCAATACTTGAGGTGTATATTTATATATATTCATTATAAAATTTTAATATACCGCTTTTTCTTGAAAGAATTTCATCAAAATCATCAATATATTCATATGGATATTTATAATTATATATTCTTTCGATTTTTCCTGTTTTCTGATTTTTCAGTCTTGTAACAGCCCCTGCACCTACTGCAAAAACAGAGTGCGTCTCGTCCATCATATAGACATTATAGAGGCAATCCATACCGTCCTTGCACCAGCCCACATTTTCAAGATTACCCAGTGATTTTGACTGTCTGTACATATAATACGGATAGTAATTGTTATCAGACAGAGCTTGATTGGAATAGTCCACCATATCGGAAACCGTGAGTCTGTCCGTCAAATTAAAGGTGCTTTCACGAGTAACCATATAGGCCGCTGATTTCAGTGCAAGAGTATGTACGGTGATTGACTCGGCACCCAAATCAATCGCTTTATCAATACTGCTTCTGAATGAGGCTGAATCATCCTTAGGAAGGCCTGCAATAAAGTCCATATTGATGTTATCAAAGCCGCATTCCCTTGCCAGATGAAACGCATCAACGGTCTGCTTTGCAGTATGCTTTCTGCCGATTGCCTCCAGCACATCATCATTAAAGGACTGCGGATTAATACTGATACGCGTAACACCTGCATTTTTTAAAGCATTCAGCTTTTCACGAGTCACCGTATCAGGTCTGCCTGCCTCAACAGTATATTCACGCAGTGCGGATAAATCAAAATTTCTGCTTATTGTATTAAAAATTTTTGCTAAGGATTCAGCGTCAAGGGTCGTAGGTGTTCCGCCGCCGAAATAAACGGTTTCCAGTCTGAGGTCAAGACTCTTCGCAATTTTCCCTGTCTCCTCAAGCTCCCTGCAAAGCAGGTCAACATACGGCTCTATCAGCTTTTTTGTACGCTCAATGGAATGGGAAACAAAGGAGCAGTATGAACAGCGAGTGGGACAAAAGGGAATGGAAACATAGAGGGAAAAGGATTTCTCCCCTGAAAGAGAAATAATCTGATTTTCATGCCCCATAACCTCAATTGCCAAATCTGTTTTCTCAGGTGAAACAAGAAAATTATGAATAAAATAATCCCTTGCCCCCTGCTCGCCATAGCTTTGCGTAAAGCGGTGCATAAGCTTTGCAGGACGCACACCGAAAAGTATACCCCACGCAGATTGAATGCCCATAAGCTCGCTTAAAGTATGATAAAGCAAAACGGACATAGCCGTTGCCATATCCTCATTACTGTCAATTCTTTTCGTTTTTACAAGGCTTTTATCATAGACCTTTGCATCAACAATAAAAGTATCCTCCGTCTTTTCCGTGATGATAACAATATCCTCTTCGCCGTCACGCTTTATCTTTTCATAAGGAAAAAATGCGGTGCAGATATTTTTCATATCATACTCAAACGGATGATTTATAACCTTAAGTATCATAATTTATAAAATTCCTATTTCATATACGGATTATTTGCACGTTCAAAGTCAAGAGTTGATACTCTGTCGTGTCCGGGATATACCTTAAGATTTCCTTTTAAATCAGCAATTTTTTTAAGGCTCTTCAGTATCTCGGCAGATGAACCACCCGGAAAATCAGTCCTGCCGCAGGAGCAGAAAAACAATGTGTCCCCTGTAAATATTTTATCGTCACAAATATAACACAGTCCGCCCTTTGTGTGGCCTGGAGTTGAAATAACCCTGATGATACTCTCACCAAGTGTGATTGTGTCACCGTCCCCAACAATCATATCTGCATCGGTATTATTCTGCTGCGCACCGCAAAAGGCGGCAAGGCTTGCCTTTGATGAGGAGAGCATGGGACTGTCCTCAGAACTGATAACAACCTTTGCACCTGTCAGCTCCCGAATACCCTTAACACCTGCAATATGGTCAAAATGACCGTGTGTCAGGAGAATATATTCAAGCTCGCAGTCACCGATAAAGTTTCTCATTTTCTGACTGTCCTCAGTGCAGTCCACAAGAGCGGATTTGCCTGTCGCAGTATCGGTTATAAGATAGCAGTTATTTTCAAGACTGCCGAACACATCATATTTTACATCAAGCATTATTTAAGCTCCCTGCTTTCAAGAATAATGGTAACAGGTCCGTCATTTAAAAGAGATACCTTCATATCCGCACCGAATTCACCTGTATCAACCTTTTCAACGCCTGCTTTTCTCAGTTCATCAACAAAGTACATATAAAGCTCATTTGCAATGTCAGGAGGTGCGGATGCTGTAAAGCTGGGTCTCCTGCCGTGTGAACAGTCTGCACATAAGGTAAACTGAGAAACCACTAATATTTCTCCGGAAATGTCAAGGCAGGATAAATTCATTTTACCGTTTTCATCCTCAAAAATACGTAGTACAGGAATCTTTTTTATCAGCTTATCCGCATCTGCTTTTGTATCACCCTGCTCAACACCGAGCAGAAGCATAAGTCCTTTATCTGTTTTGCCAACCTCTTTGCCGTCAATAACGACAGAGGAATAGGAAACTCTTTGAATCACAGCTTTCATCAGTTACCACTTCTTTCAATATGATAAACGCCGTCAACCTTTCTGAGCAGCTTCAATACACTTTCAAGATGCTCTTTGGAATTGACGGAAATCGTCATTGTTGTAAGGCAGTTGCCCTCATTAATCGGTCTTGCATTAATGGAGTGAATTTTCACGTGGGCAGTTGCCATTTTTGTTGTGATATCCAGCACAACACCGTCACGGTCAATGGCATAAACATCAATTGTTGACCTTGCCTCAACCTGAATACTGCTGTCCCAATGGCAGTTCACCCAGCGCTCAGGCTCAGAGGAATGTGCAATATCCGTCGGTACATTCACGCAGTCACGTCTGTGAACGGTCAATCCTGTGCCACGATTGATAAATCCGATAATCGGTTCACCGGGTATAGGTGAACAGCAGCGTGCCATTTTAATAAGGCAGTTGTCTATCCCCTCAACCACAACGCCATTGCTGTTTTTTGAAGAGGTGTTATCCTCCACATTTATCATCGGCTTAGGTGCAACAGCAGGCTCCTTAGGTTTCCAGTTGCGGTTATACTCGTCCTTTATACCGGGCATAAGGCGTGTAATCTGTATACCGCCGTAGCCGACTGCAGCATAAAAATCATCCAGCTCTGCAAAATGCTGACGCTCAGCAATCTTTTCAATAAACTTTTCATACTGCTCACTATCAAGACGGATAAAGTTACGTTTGAACTCGCGTTCTACCTCAGCCTTGCCGTTGACAATATTTTCGTCACGCTTTTCTTTTTTAAACCAGGAGCGGATTTTACTCCTTGATTCACCTGTTTTCACGATATTCAGCCAGTCACGGCTCGGTCCTTTACCCTGCTGATTGGATGTAAGAATTTCAACTATCTCACCTGTTTTAACCTTATAATCCAGATTGACAATTTTACCGTTAACCTTAGCGCCGACCATTTTGTTGCCAACTGCCGAATGAATAGCATAGGCAAAGTCAATAACCGTTGCACCCTTTGGCAGAGCCTTTACATCGCCTCTTGGTGTGAACACATAAATTTCCTCAATGGAAAGGTCACCCTTGATATTGGCAACAAGCTCTTCGGCATTTTCGGTTTCATTGCCGGTTTCAAGGATTCTGTGAACCCATTCAAGCTGGCTGTCCATTTTATCATTTCCGCCCTTGCCCAGCTTATATTTCCAGTGGGCAGCAATACCGTATTCAGCCGTTTTGTGCATATCCCATGTACGAATCTGAATTTCAAACGGTATTCCTGATTTGCTCAGAACAGTTGTATGGAGCGACTGATATCTGTTTGGCTTGGGCATAGAGATATAGTCCTTAAATCTGCCGGGAAGCGGCTTGAACATATCGTGCACTATACCAAGTGCATTATAACAGTCAATCATAGAATCAACAATAATTCTGACTGCGTAGATATCAAAAATCTGTTCAAAATTTTTACCCTTGATATAAACCTTACGGAAAATACCGTGTACGGATTTCACACGCGAGGTAATCATAGCGTTATCCATAACAGGCATAATTTTATCACTTATCTGATTTTTAATATCGTTTAAAAATTTCTCGCCCTGTTCCTTTTTCATAGAAAGATTTTTTTCTATTTCCTTATAGGCAATGGGGTCAAGATAATAAATTGCTAAATCTTCAAGCTCTTCCTTTATAGGACGGATACCGAGACGGTGCGCAATGGGAGCATAAATCTCCAGCGTTTCCAGACTTTTTTCACGCTGCTTGTATTCCGGCCAGAATTTTGCCGTACGCATATTATGAAGGCGGTCGCAAAGCTTGATGATAATAACCCTGATATCCTCATTCATTGCAATAAACATTTTACGGATATTCTCTGCCTGTACCTCCTCACGTGTGGAAAGAGGAATCTGACCAAGCTTGGTTACACCGTCAACGAGCAGTGCAATTTCGTCACCGAATTCCTTTTTGATATAATCCAGATCATATTCCGTGTCCTCCACAACATCGTGAAGAAGAGCACCGATTATACACTCATTATCCATACCCAGTGCAAAAAGAATTTCCGCAACAGCAACAGGGTGCATAATATAAGGCTCACCTGAACGCCTGCGCTGATTTTTATGGGCATCGCGGGCAAGGTTATATGCCTTTTCAATTTTAGCACAGTCATACTGTGAACTGCTTTTTACCTTTTCGAAAAAAGTCTGAAAGCCGTCGTTGTATTCCTGATCATAAACTGTATCAATCAATTTTAAGCCTTCCCTTCAGGGTTTTCATTATATTTGTTTCATTGAGGGAAACCTTCCCCTCTGTCTGATTAAGTATTACCTTTTCGCCGTCACGGCTTATCAGCCCTGCTTCACAAAAAGCCTCAAGTGCAAAAAAGAGCTGACCGTATGTAACCGACTGCTTTACAGCAAAATACAAATCATCAAAGCTGTACTGCCAGCCCTTGTTCTGTTTTAAAAATCTGTATATATCGCCGCAGATATCCCTGTTGGGATATAACGATACATCACCATTGTGTCCGAGTTTAAAAAGTTCAAGCTCATTTTTTTCTTTAAAATATTGATCATCATCTATTCCGTTCGGTCTGATGTCCTCAGCACGTATGGAAAGATAATATCTTCCTTTAAAATAATTTTTAGACACCTTGATTGCCACATCAATGGAATCTCCTGCCTTATATGGGAACTCGTCAACGGTTGTTTTGAACTTAACAATTTTAAAGTTTTTCCCCTTTTTCTGCACTTCAAGCCGAATATGCTTGCCCTCACCAATCGGAGTTACAGAGACCAGTGTAACATTGAACAAGCCGAAAACAGGCTGAGCATTATCCGCACCGTAAGGCTCAAGACTTGAAAGGTTATCCACAAGGTCCGTATTCAGATAAAACGGTGACAGCTTGCAGTCAAGACGCAGCGAGCAGGCAGGCATTACCTCGTATTTTCTGACAGCATAATCATTGATGCATTCTCTGAAAGCATCTATATTTTCTTTTACAATGCCAAGTCCTGCAGCAAGCGGATGTCCGCCAAAATGGGTGAGCAAATCCGAGCAAGAGGAAATAGCATCAAAAATATTAAAGCCGTCAACACTTCGTGCTGAACCGGTACACTTTCCGTCCTCATCCATTCCGATAATAATTGCCGGCTTTCCGTAAGCTGAAACGATATGAGAGGCTACGATACCGATAACGCCGTGATGATAATTTTCACCGGCGATAACGATTACACGATTCTCCACAAGCTCAGGATAATCTGCAATTCTCTGCTTAATATCATCAAGGATATTTGACTCAACCTCATGCCTGTGATTATTTTCAAGATTCAGCTGCTCTGCCTTAAAACGAGCATCCTCATAATCATCACTGATAAGCAGTTCAACTGCTTTTGACGCATGATCCATTCTGCCTGCCGCATTGATACGAGGACAAAGCTGAAATGCCACATCAACCGAACTTATATCATCCTCAGAATTACCTGCTGCCTGACGAAGTGCAGCAATACCGATTCTTGAATCGTTGTTGATCAGCTCAAGACCATATTTGACAAAGGCTCTGTTTTCACTCTTAAGCGGAACAACATCGCCGATTGTACCGATAGCAACAAGGTCAGCATACTGTTCAAGCATTTCGCTTACATCACCGTCATAGAGTGCACAGGCGAGCTTGAAAGCAACACCCACACCTGCAAACTCCCTGAACTTGATATCATTATCCTCACGATGCGGATTGACCACTGCACAGGCTCTCGGCAGTGCATCACCAATTTGATGATGGTCAGTAACCACCAGTTCCATACCGAGAGAATAGATATACTCCGCCTCATCAATAGCGGATATACCGTTATCGACAGTAATAATCAAATCCGTACCCTGTTCCTTTATTTTGTCAATGGCGGACATATTCATACCATATCCGTCCGTAAGACGATTCGGAATAAAATAGATTACATCAGCACCTATGCTCTCAAAAAAAGTATAAAGCAGTGCAGTTGATGTTACACCGTCGCAATCGTAGTCGCCGTATATACAGATTTTCTCATCCTTTTCAAGAGCCTCATTAATACGGGAAACAGCCTTATCCATATCTTTCAATGAATAAGGCGATGTAAAGGTACAGCCTGAATTGATAAAATCAGAGGCTGAAAGTTCATCATCAATTCCCCTTGAAACAAGAAGAAAGGCAATGAACGGATCAATATTCAGTTTTTCACTTAAAAGCGATGCCTTTTCCTTATCGGCATCGGCAACTATCCATCTTTTATGCGACATTATGTATTCTTATCTACCACGTGAAATTTTTTCAGGTTTCCTGCTTTGGCTGCTCTTTTTTCAAGCTCAGCCTCAATATCCTCAGGCGTGATACCCTGATTCGCCATCATAACAAGTGTATGATAAATAAGGTCTGTAATTTCATATACGGTTTCCTCTTTATCATTATTTTTAGCGGCGATTACCATTTCAGTACATTCCTCGCCGACCTTTTTTAAAATCTTGTCAATTCCCTTTTCAAAAAGATAGCAGGTATAAGAACCCTCCTGCTGATCAGCCTTTCTGTCCAGAATGGTCTGATATTCATTCTTAATATAATCCATTAAAAATCTCCTTCAATTTTATTAAAGAAACACGAATGATTACCTGTATGGCAGGCAGCACCTGTCTGAACCACTTTAATTAAAAGCGTATCATCATCGCAGTCACCATGAATGGAAACGATTTTCTGCAGATGTCCTGAGGTAGCCCCCTTGTTCCAGAGCTCCTGCCTTGAACGCGACCAGAACCAGGTATAGCCTGTTTCCAGTGTTTTCTGCATGGATTCCCTGTTCATATAGGCGAGCATAAGCACCTCGCCTGTTGACTCCTCCTGCACAATGGCAGGAATTAAATCAGCCTTTTTAAAATACTTTTCTACATCAATCATTTACAAGCCTCCACTGCGTCAGCAAGATTAAGTGTGCCTTCATAAAGGCTTTTGCCGCATATAGCGCCATACAATCCACTGTCACGCAGATTGATTATATCATTGATATTTGTAACACCGCCTGAGGCCGTTATATCACAGGACACGGCATTGTTGATTTCATTAAGCTGTTCCAGGTTAGGACCTGAAAGTGTACCGTCCTTGCTGATATCCGTAAAGATAATTGTTTTCACGCCCACTGCCTCCATCTGTTTTGCCAGGTCGGTAAAATAAACATCACTGCTTTCCATCCAGCCCTCTGTGGCAGCATATCCGTTTTTTGCGTCAATTCCAGCTGCAATGATATCACCAAACTCCTTAACAGCCTCTTTAACAAGCTGAGGATTTTTCAGTGCAACAGAACCGAGAATAATCCTGCTGATACCGTTGTTGACATAAAAATCAATATCCTTCATTGTACGGATACCACCACCAAGCTCAACCTTAAGCGAGGTTTCTTTCGTAACGGAAATAAAGGTATCTGCATTCACAGGCTCTTTTTTGAGAGAGCCGTCAAGGTCAACCATATGTATCCATTCACAGCCTGCCTTGACAAAGCTGTCCGCAGTTTCAAGTGCATCGGCCGCAACCTGTGCAGCAGTTGAAAAATCGCCCTTATAAAGTCTTACAGGCTTACCGCCTATAATATCAATCGCAGGAAAAATAATCATTAAAGAACTCCTTTTGTTGAAAGGACTGAGCCGTCCTGATTTTTGCGTGTGGCAATTTTCATTGCGTGAGCAACAGCCTTGAATATTGCCTCAATCTCATGATGTGCATTGGCACCGTATGGTACGCTGATATGAAGTGTTATGCAGGCATTCATTGCAAAGGCTCTGAAAAATTCCTCAGTAACACAGGTTTCATAATCACCGCAAAGCTCCTGCTCAAAGGAAGCTTTGAATACAAGGAAAGGTCTGTTTGAAATATCAAGAACACAGTTGGCAAGCGCCTCGTCCATAGGGATTGAAAAGGAGCCGTAGCGTACAATACCGCTCATATCACCAAGTGCTTTTTTAAATGCCATACCCAGTGCAATACCGGTGTCCTCAACCGTATGGTGCGTATCAACCTCCAAATCACCTGTAACCTTAACCTTTAAGCCAAAGCCGCCGTGAACACCGAAAGCAGTGAGCATATGGTCAAAAAAGCCGATACCTGTTGAAATTTCAACAGCTCCGCCGTCCAGATCAAGCTCCACACAAATCTGCGTTTCTTTTGTATTTCTTTCAATTACAGCCGTTCTCATACAACTACCCTCTTACTATTCATCTTTAAACAAACTATTCATCAGCTTATCTATTCTTTCTTTTCTTTCATTTGTTTCTGTTTCATCAACAGAAAGCTTTATCACATCGCCCTCTTTAATTCCTTTTGGGAGAGCAGATATTTTTACATCAAGCATTTCACCGTTTTCAAGCTCGCAAACAGCAATATTATTTTCAATTCTGTCAATTATCCACTTCATTTATTCAACCTCGCATTGAATGTCAAAGCCGTTATTTCCGTCACAGGCAATGGTAATCGTTCCGTTTTCATCCGTGCGGTAAATCTGAACACCTGCAGATTCAAAACGCTCAACCGTTTCACTGTGCGGGTGACCATAGGAATTGCCTGCACCGCAGGAAATCACAGCATATTTTGGACAAACTGCATTTAAGAATTCTGCACTTGATGAAGATTCCGAGCCGTGATGTCCTGTTTTGAGCACATCACAGGAAAGGGATTCATAATCCTTTTCAAGCATTTCACTTTCGGAAAGCTCCTCAGCATCGCCAGTAAACAAAAAGGAATTACTGCCATAGCTTATTTTAACAACGGCAGAATAATTATTCAAGTCTTCATAGGAGCTGTTAACAGGTGCAAGGAATTCTATTTTCAGCTCACTATCCGAATAGACCTCAGTACCTGCCTTAGCCGTATTTATGGAAAGTCCCTTTTCTGAAATGGTACTGAGCAAATTTTCAAATGTCTTGGTATCTGTTGAGGCTTTGGGCATATAGACTTCGCCGACATCAAAGCTGTTTATCACATCACGCATACCGCCGATATGGTCAGCGTGAGGGTGAGTGGCAACAACGTAATCAAGCTCGGAATATCCATAGGCTTCTATATCGTCAATGATTGTCTGTGAATACTCAGCCGTGCCTGCATCAATGAGCATACATTCACCATTCGGCAGTTCAATGAACTCACTGTCACCCTGCCCCACATCAAGATAATGAACTACAATATTTTCACCGTTCGTCTTAATCTGATTTACAGGCTTATCACTATGATTCTGACTGTTAACAGCAGACAGAACCGACGGAATTATAATCAGAAGCAAAACAATGATTACAGGAACCGGTGTTTTCTTTTTATTTCGTTTATTACTCATTCAAATCTGACCTTGATTGAATTCGCGTGAGCAGTCAGACCCTCTGTATCAGCCAGCTTAACAATATCGTCCTTAGCCTTTCTGAGCTCGTCCTCAGTGTAATAAATAAAGGAGCTTTTCTTAATAAAGCTGTCAACAGAAAGCGGTGAGAAAAATCTCGCTGTACCGCTTGTCGGCAGAACGTGGTTAGGTCCTGCATAATAATCACCGAGAGGCTCAGGTGAAAAGTTACCGAGAAATACAGAGCCTGCATTGTCAATCTTACCTATATACTTAAGCGACTCTTCAACACACATCTCAAGATGCTCAGGTGCAAGCTCGTTTGCAAACTCAATTGCCTGGTCAAGGTTTTCGCACACAATAATTTCACCGAAATCGTTCAAGGAAGCCTCTATAATCTCCTGTCTTGCAAGGTGCTTAATCTGCTTATCAATTTCACGTGCAGTTGCCTTTGCAATATCAGATGATGTGGTAAGGAGAATGGCAGAGGCAAGCTTATCGTGTTCAGCCTGACTCATTAAATCAGCTGCAAGAAAAGCAGGCTTTGCAGTCTTGTCAGCAACGATAAGTATTTCAGAAGGACCGGCAACCATATCAATATCCACTACTCCGTAAAGAAGCTTTTTTGCAGTGGCTACAAAAATATTGCCGGGTCCCACAATCTTATCAACCTTCGGTATTTTTTCAGTACCGTAAGCAAGTGCGGCAACAGCCTGTGCACCGCCTACAAGGAATACCTTATCCACACCTGCCACAGCGGCAGCAGCCATAATATCCGGATTAGGGCTGCCGTCCTTACCAGGAGGCGTAACCATAATAATTTCTTCAACACCTGCAATTTTAGCAGGAACTGCATTCATAAGCACAGAGGACGGATAAGCAGCCGTACCGCCAGGTACATAAATACCGACCCTTTTCAGTCCGCGAACACGCTGACCCATAATAACACCGTTTTCCTGTGTTGTTAACCAGGACTGCTGTGCCTGACGGCTGTGAAAATCGTAAATATTATTCTTAGCATTAATGATCGCTGATTTAAAATCATCATCAACCATATCAAGATAACTCTGCAGTTCATCCTTTTCGATAACGGTTTTCTTTGGCACAGAGCCGTCAAAACGTACCGTAAATTCCCTTACGGCAGTATCACCCTGTTCTTTAACAGAGTTGATGATATTCGTTACAATCCGGGTGATTTTTTCATCTGTTTCACCGGCACGTTTTTTCAGATTTTCAATTAAAGCATATTTTGCTTTGCCGTTTGCTTTTGTTATTTTCATATTCCAACCTCCAATAAAACAAGAGTGATATCATACCTTTGATGCTAATTCCAGATCCTGTAAAAAGCTTTCAATTTCATCTTTTCTTAATTTCATAGATGCCATATTTACAATGACTCTTGCTGAAATAGGCATAATTTCATCGACTACCTCAAGTCCGTTTTCCTTCAGGGTTGAGCCTGTTTCAACAATGTCCACAATACCGTCGGCAAGACCCAGCAGAGGAGCAAGCTCCACACTGCCCTCAATCTTGATGATATCAACGTCCATACCCTTTGATTTGAAATATTCCTTAGCAACCTTAGGGTACTTGCTCGCAACAACCTTTCTCTTATAGCCTGAAAAGAAATCAGTGCCCTTAGGACAGGCAAGTGCAAAACGGCATTTACCGATATTCAGGTCAATTACCTCATAAAACGAATTTCCGTGCTCAACAATCGTATCCTTGCCGACCACACCAATATCGCACACACCGTGCTCAACGTATGTAATAACATCAGGTGCTTTGGAAAGCACAGCCTCATAATCACCGACAGGGAGTATCAGTCGTCTGCCCTTGTTTTCAAGCTCAGAGGTATCAAGCCCCATAGTTTTGAACAAGGCAACAGAATTCTTTTCAAGTCTGCCTTTGGTAAGAGCAATCCTCAGAGGTCTGGAAATATTAATTTCCTCACGCATAACATCGCAAAGTGCATTAACATTCACACCAAATCCGATAGCAGGTGCATCCAAACCAAACTCACCGATCAGATTATCATAACGTCCGCCTGAAAGAATCGTCACACCGCTGCCCTGTGCATAACCTCTGAATATAACACCGGTGTAATAGCTGCTCCTGTTCACAAGGCTGAGATCAATCAGTATGTTATCTTTAAAGCCGAGAGCACACAGCTTTTCATAAACATCTTTAAGGTAATCCAGTGCTTTATTGGCATCGGCATCATCATAGAGTGCCTTAGCCTCATGGATTACATTTACATCGCCAAAAAGTCTTGGCAGCTTTTTAATAACTTCAGATTCTGTGCTGCTGCCGATTCTATCAAGCAAGTCACCGAGAGCTGAATAATTCTTTCCCTCAATATAACTGCATATATCAGCCTTCTGAGACGGTGACAAATTCATCTTATCCAGTATTGCATTAAAGAATCCTGCGTGGCAAAGCTCAAGCTTAAAGGAATGAACATCATTTCTTTTCAGTGCCTCATAGGCCATTGAAATAACCTCAATATCAGCATCCATACTGCCATCGCCTATAAACTCGATACCGCTTTGCTCAATCTCATCGGTTCTGCCTGCAAGCTGCTTATTGCGGACATATACATTCTGATTGTAATATAATCTTACAGGAAAATCCTCATCGGAAAGTCTTGTGGCAACAAGACGCGCAATCGGTGCAGTATTATCAGGGCGAAGAACAGTTGTTCTTCCCTGATTATCCGATAGCTTATACATCTCCTCAGCTTCAATGCCGAGATTATCACGATTGAATACATCAAAAAATTCAATCGTCGGTGTCATAACCTTGCGGTACTTATTCTCTTTAAATAAATCAGAAAGAATCGTTTCAACTCTTCTTCTGTCGTCACATTCCTCAAAAAGCAAATCCCTGCTGCCTTGAGGCGTTAATTTTGAATATCTTTTCATCTATTTCTCCTTGACGGTTATATAATAAATTTCGCTTTAGTATGGTAGAGTGCTAATATGTTAACATGATAACACGTCAATGTCAAGTACTATTTAAATTTTGTTTAGTGTAGGAGAGGGTCTCTGTGCCCTCCCAAAAAATTACGAAACCTACCCCTACAAATCAACAGGAACATTCTTGCAATATCGTAGGGGCGTGCATTGCACGTCCACATAAAATTATATACTTCCTACGGACGACCAATGGTCGCCCCTACAAAATATCAAGGACATTGTTAATACACTAAAACAATGATATTTGATTAGACTCCGGCATATCGCCCAGTGCGCCTGCTTCCTTTAAGGAGTCCACAACACTCTTGCCTATACCTGCACGAGCCATAAGATCATCATAGCTCATAAATTCACCGTTTCCGTCATTTTTTGCGTTGGCAAGCGCAATGGCCGCATTTTCGCCAATACCGTCAATCGCACCGAACGGAAGCCTGATTTTTCCATCCTCAATCCTATAAATTCTTGCATCTGATTTGTAAATATCAACAGGTAGGAATTCTATTCCTCTTGCAAGCATTTCGATAACAATCTGCAAAACAATGTATGTACTTTCATCCTTAGCAGTTTTGTCATTGCCTTTCAGTTTGATTTCCTCCATCTTCTTTTTTACAGCAGCCTTACCCTCAACAGCAGCAACGGCATCAATTGCACCGCCGCGAACTGTGAAATAAGCGGAATAAAAATGAATCGGATAATAAATCTTATACCACGCAAGGCGGAGTGCCGCAATAACATAAGCAGCAGCGTGTGCCTTAGGGAACATGTATTTTATCTTATAGCAGGAATCAATATACCACTGCTCAACGCCGATTGTTTTCATTGCTTCCACGTAAGGCGGAAGCTCCTTAGGTGCTTTACCCTTACGGGTATACTCCATAATTTTAAAGCAATCCTTTTTTGAAAGCGGTGATTCCTTTCCTGTTTCCTGTTCATATTTTTCAGCCACGTGAATCAGATGCGTCATAATATCATCACGGCAGCCGATAACCTCAGAAATTGTACAAACTCCATCCTGAATCAGATCACGGGCATTGCCGAGCCATACGTCTGTACCGTGTGACAGTCCTGAAATCTGTAAGAGATCGGCAAAGGTTTTAGGCTGAGCCTCAAGAAGCATACCGATAACAAACGGCGTACCCATTTCAGGGATTGCCAGTGTTCCTGTCTGGCAGTCAATATCCTCAGGTGAAACACCGATCGGCTCTGTTGACGTGATAAGCTGATAAAGCTTAGGGTCAGACAAATCAACGTCCATTACAGGAATACCTGTTGAATCCTCAAGATACTTATATAAGGTTGGATTATCATGTCCAAGCTCGTCCAGCTTAAGGAGTGTATCGTGAAGTGAATTTTTAAAGTCAAAGTGGGTTGTGTATGTACCCTTCTTTTCATCATTTGACGGATACTGAATAGGAGTGAAATCCTCAACAGTATATTTATCCGGCACAACAACCATACCACCCGGATGCTGACCGGTGGTACGCTTGATACCTGTACAGCCGACAGTCAGTCTGTCAATCTCAGCTCGCGGCGTAGTGGAAACGAGTCCGCGTTCATCAAGGTATTTCATAACATAACCGTATGCAGTCTTGTCAGCAACGGTTGCCATTGTTCCCGCCTTGAACACGTATTCCTTACCGAACAGCTTTTCCGTGTATCTGTGTGAACGTGACTGATACTCACCTGAGAAATTCAGGTCAATATCAGGCTCTTTATCACCGTCAAAGCCCAAGAAGGTTTCAAACGGAATTTCGTGTCCGTCCTTTTTCATCGGAATACCGCAGTTCGGACAGTCCTTTGCAGGAAGGTCGAAACCTGAACCGTATTCACCGTGAAGGAAGAATTCACTGTGCTTACATTTTTTACAATAGTAATGAGGAGCAAGAGGATTAACCTCAGATATACCGCCCATATGTGCAGCCAGTGAAGAGCCTACCGAGCCTCTTGAGCCGACAAGATAGCCGTTTCGCTCACTTTCCTCAACCAGACGCTTGGCAATAACATAAAGCACACCGAAGCCGTGACCGATAATGGAATCCAGCTCTCTCTGAAGTCTGTCGGCAACATACTGCGGAACAGGGTCACCGTAAAGCTCCTTAGCCATTGACCAGCATTTTTCCGTAAGCTCTTCATTCGCTCCGTCAATATGCGGTTGGAATGTACCGGGCGGAATCGGCGGAATATTATCCATTACGGAATCGGCAATCTTGTTCGGATTGTCAATTACAAATTCCTTTGCCCTGTCACCTGCCCAAGCAAAATCCTCCAGCATTTCATCCGTTGTTTTAAAGTAGAGTGGTGCCTGGCTGTCGGCATCATCAAAGCCTTTTGATGCCATAATGATAGCACGGAATTTTGCATCCTTTTCATCCAGGAAATGCACGTCACCTGTTGCCACAACAAGCTTGCCCAGTTTATCGGCAAGGGCAATAATTTTTTTATTTATCTGAATTAAATCCTCTTCAGTATTGATATGCTCGTGAATTTCTCTTGTGGATTTCAGCATAAACGCATTGTTGCCATTCGGCTGAATTTCAAGATAATCATAGAAAGAGGCAATCTCTTCAATCTTTTCCTCAGGCTCGTGATTTAAAATTGCCTGATAAAGCTCACCCTGCTCACAGGCAGAGCCGATAATAAGTCCGTCACGCTTTTTTGCCAGCATACTTTTTGGAATCAGCGGACGTGATTTATATGTTTTGATATTAGATGCGGAAATAAGCTCGTACAGATTTTTTCTGCCGTACTTGCGTTCCTCCTTAGGAATGGACTCGTCAAGGGAGGTATCCTCCTTAACAAGCAGAATGATATGATGTCTTTTAAACTGCTTCAGCTTTAAGTTCATAAAGTCAGGATATTTTTCATCATCAACCAGATATCCCTCCATACCTAAAATCAGCTTAATCTTGCCTTTAGCGGTATTATATGCCTCAGGCAGAGCCTGTACAACACCGTGATCGGTAACTGCAATTGCCTTATGCCCCCATTTGATTGCACGGTTAATCAGTGCCTTAGGTGCTGTAATACCATCCATCTCAGACAAGGAGGTATGCAGATGAAGTTCAACTCTTTTTTCCTCTGCGTTATCCATCTTTTCAATCTTGACTACACTTGAAATGGAAAACGGACGAAGCACATACTGATTTGAAAATGTATCAAACTGATATGCACCGTTGATAACAACCGTACCGCACTGACCGAGCTTTTCAATCAGGGGGTCAATGATATGCTTGTCCTCAAACATTTTGACAGTGATGGATGAGGTGTAATCCGTAATATCAAAATTAAAGATTCTGTTTGTACCGCGCTTGGTATCTCTTACCTCCGTTTTGATTACATCACCCCATACGGTAATATAGCCGTCATCCGTAAAAATATCCTTAATTGGTGTCGGTGCTTCACGAAGATTTTTACCAAAAATATTTTTAACAGTATCCTTATAAAGCGGAAGCTCTCCCCACTGCTCGTGGACAATATTTTTCTGAGCCTCCTCTTTCAGCAGTTCTTCCTCGTGGTGCTTTTTCTCAACAGCCTCTTTCACTGCCTTTTCAATATCAAATGCCTGCACTTCCATAAAGCTGATATCATAATCAACATTGAACAGGCTTAAAAGCAATTTTGAAACAGCAATATCAACCTTCTGAGATTCAAGAACCTCTTTGCCGCCTTTTTTCAGAAAAATGGTTATTATATTATCCTCCAGCTCTGCTTCAGCTCCGTCAAAAAAGCCGTTAGCCGCAGGAGTATCACGCTTAACATATTCAAGTATTCTTTCAATATCGGAAAGCGAAAATTCCGCCTTAGGAAAAACAGGATTAATAACTGCCCTGTGCAAATCCATTGCCTTTTCAATCGCCTTTTCCGCACGCGAAAGCTCGGAAAAGCTCATAAATCTGTCAAGGTAAAGACCGATTGTCAGCATTCTTTTTTCCCTTGATACAGTAAAAGAAGAAATTTCACCGTTTCCGATAAGCGATAGGATATCGCCGTCTATGTAATTTGAAAAATAATCTGAAAATCTATTCATTACAATTTCTCAATTTCTTTCATTAATTCTTCAAGTAAATCCTTTTCGTCGACCTTGCGCAGTATCTCACCCTTTTTAAAAATAAGACCATTGCCGTCTCCGCCTGCAATACCGATATCTGCCTCTTTGGCTTCACCGGGTCCGTTTACAACACAACCCATAACCGCAACCTTGATTGGTTTTTTACAGTCTCTGAGCTTTTCTTCAACCTGCTTTGCAAGAGATACAAGGTCAATCTTTGTTCTGCCGCAGGTAGGGCAGGAAATAAGATACGGACTGTCCTTTTTAAGTCCTATTGCTTTTAAGATATCAAATGCAGCAAACACCTCTTTAACCGGTGCATCCGTAAGGCTTACACGGATTGTGTCACCTATACCATGCGTAAGCAGTGAGCCTATACCAATTGATGATTTAATAATACCCATTCTTTCCGTGCCTGCCTCTGTTACACCGAGATGAAGCGGATAGTCACACTGCTCTGCTGCAAGCTCATAAGCATTAATCATCGTCTCCACATTTGAAGATTTGATTGAAATAATGATATCATCAAAGTCAAATTTTTCAAGAAGTCTTGCGTGATACAGAGCTGACTCAACCATTGCCTGCGGCGTGGGTGAACCGTACTTAGCAAGAATTTCCTTTTCAAGAGAGCCGGAATTCACACCGATTCTTATCGGAATATTCTTTGCTTTACAGGAATCAGCAACTGCCTTAACACGTGAATCATCACCTATATTGCCGGGATTGATACGGATTTTATCAATCCCTCTTTCAGCAGCACCGAGTGCCAGACGATAGTCAAAATGAATATCAGCAACAAGCGGAACATCAACCGCACTTTTTATCGGCTCAATAAGTGCCAGTGCCTCTTCATTGGGAATAGCAAAACGAATAACCTGACAGCCTGCCGCCGCAAGTTCCTTAGCCTGTGCAACAGAGCCTTCAATATCACTTGCAGGGATATTGAGCATGCTCTGAACAAGGATATCACTGTCACCACCGATATAGGTATTACCGAGCTTTACTTTCTTACTTTTTCTTCTTTCCATAACTTTACTTCCTTATAGGATTTCAAATGATTATATATTCTCTAGCCAAACATTAAATCCGCCCTGCAATACCGCAGAACAAATCAAACTAAAATAATTTTGTTATATCGCTGAAGGTCACAACACACATAAGTCCTAAAAGGAGTACAAGACCAACAGCATTAATAATATATTCTGCCTTTGACGGCAGCTTCTTTCTTGTAATTCCCTCTGCAATTAAAACGAATAATCTCCAGCCGTCAAGAGCAGGAATCGGGAATAAATTGAACAGTCCTACATTGATTGTCAGCAGTGCCATAATTCGCAGCATAGAATTGACAGAGGTTTTAACTGCATCCGATACAACCGATACTGCACCCACAGGACCGCTCAAATCGGACAAGCCGTAGCGTCCTACAAGCAAATCGTGAATAGACAGAAATACCATACGTGCATACGAGGCAAATTCCTTGACGCTCTGAACAATCACATTTCCAAAGGTCTTCTCAACACCCTTGAGCCAGAAGTCCATTTTAAGGTACTTCGTGCCCTCGTAATCATCCATCTCGAACTCAACCTGCAGATTAACGTCTTTTCCGTCACGGTTAACAATCATATCGACTGTACTGTCGGCACTTCGTGACAAACCTGTCTGAACATCGTTTGTAGTATAAACACGCATACCGTCAATGCTCTTGATTGTGTCACCAAGCTGCAGACCGCTTTGTGCAGATAAAGCCGTATCCTCAAACTTAGCTACCTGCGTAGTGCCCACAAGATTCTGCGAGCCTACAATGATAAGCATAATTACAAATCCAAGTATAAGATTCATAACTGCACCGGCAACGACAACAAAAATCCTCTGCCAAACCTTCTTTTTGATAAAAGCATTATCGTCCTCACTGTCGGAGTCCTCACCCTCCATAGAGCAGTAACCGCCGAACAGAATCAGACGCAGAGTGTACTTTGTATCCCCCCGTGTTATCTGAAAAATCTTAGGTCCCATACCGATTGAAAATTCGTTGACCTTTATTTTCATCATTCTGGCAGCAAAATAATGTCCGCCCTCGTGGATAATAATAATAAATTCAAAAAATAAAATTGCAATCAATATCGGATAAACCGTATGCCAAATAGAACTAATACTCACTTAACCGCCTCAATAACATACTCACGTGCTATTCTGTCTGTTTCAAGAACATCATCGAGAGTAAAATCTTTTTTATCTGATGCATTCAACATTGCCTCATTATTAAGATATGCAATATCGGTAAATTTAATTTTACCATTTAAGAAAAGCTTTACACTCTCCTCATTCGCACCGTTTGCTGCCGCAGGATGAAGCCCACCCATTTCAATAGCGTTTTTACAAACATCAATACATTTAAAGGTTTCATAATCAGGCTCAAAAAATGTGAGTTTGCCATAGTCTGCAAGGGATAATTCCTTAACAGGACTGGGCTCACGCTCAGGATAGGTCAGTGCATACTGAATCGGAATTCTCATATCCGGTACACCAAGCTGAGCAATCATTGAATTATCCTGATAAACAATCGCAGAATGCACAACAGACTCCCTGTGAACAACAATTTCAATATCCTCATTTGGCATATCAAAGAGCCATTTTGCCTCAATGAACTCCAGACCCTTGTTCATCATTGTAGCAGAGTCAATGGTTATTTTTGCGCCCATATCCCAGTTAGGGTGCTTGAGTGCATCTGCCGCGGTAACATTCTCAAGCTCTGATAATTTCCTGCCGAAGAACGGACCGCCTGAGGCTGTAAGAATAATTTTCTTTATCGCCTTTTTACTCGGCATACCCTGCATGGATTGGAAAATTGCAGAATGCTCACTGTCAACCGGAAGAATGTCAACACCCATTTCCTTTGCAAGATTTGTAACAAGATGACCGCCTGCAACAAGCGTTTCCTTGTTCGCCAGAGCAATTGTCTTTTTCGCCTTAATTGCCTCAAGCGTAGGCTGAAGTCCTACCATACCCACAACGGAATTCAGAACCGTATCTGCACCATCATAAACAGCACATTCAATCAGTCCCTCCATACCGCAGGTAACCTTCGTATCGGTATCTTTAATTCTATCCTTAAGCTCCTTTGCAGAGCCTTCATTCATCATACAAACAAGCTCAGGTCTGAACTCTCTCACCTGCTGCTCAATGATATCAACACGTGAATTGGCAGTAAGGCATTTTACGTTATAGCCGTGCATACGGCATACATCAAGACTCTGTGTACCGATTGAGCCTGTTGAACCTAAAAGTGAAATATTTTTCATAGTATTACCTTAAAATTATAAAATATTTTGTGTAACCAAAGCGATCACATATGCACATGGAAGTGTAAACAGTGATGAATCCAGTCTGTCCATTACACCGCCGTGACCGGGAAAAATCTTACCGAAATCCTTAACCTCAAAATTCCTTTTAAGCACGGACGCTGAAAGGTCTCCCATCATTCCCATAAATGAAACAGGAATACAGCATACAAGAAGAATCGTTGCCATGCTCTTATCAAGCGGAACAACAGCTACCTTGTTATAAATCATCATAGCAGCTGCGTTGAAAATAAGGCTTACAACAAGTCCGCCGACTGCACCCTCAACTGTTTTTTTAGGTGAAATGTTCGGTGCCATTTTATGCTTGCCTATCGCCATACCTGTAAGCTGAGCTCCGGTATCTGTAGCAAGGGCACAGATAAGAGCGTAGAAAATGAGATACACACCGAACTGCATATTGTCAAACATATCTCTTAAACGGATAAAAATGCTGAAACCAAACGGAACAATCACACTTGCAAACACGGAAACCGCAACATCCTCAAAGGTTGTATAGGCGTATCCCCTGAGCATTGCAAGAAGGAATATCAGACAAAGTGCAATGACAAAAACGATGTTTGGAATCAGGCCGATTACCTTGCCCCATACCTGAGCATCAACCAAAGGCATTAAAACCTTTTCGCTTGCAAAAAACGGAACACAGGCTGAAAAAATGATACCTGTAACCTTGATAAAAGTATTCTGAACATTGGCACATCTCATAATTTCGCCGCTGGCAACTGCTGAAAGGAATGCAACAACAATTACAAGGGCAAAGGTATCTATCTGCCACACAACAACTGCAAGAACTGCTAAAAGGCATATTGCAGTAATAACTCTCTGTTTCATATTTATCTCCTTTTTATCACTCAAAACGTTTGCATTAAGCTCCGAAACGTCGGTTCCTGTTTTCAAACTCACGAAGAGCTGAATGTAAATCACCGATTTTAAAATCAGGCCACAGCACGTCGCTGTACCAGAATTCACTGTAGGCTGCCTGCCACAGCAAAAAGTTTGAAAGCCTTTCCTCACCGCTTGGTCTTATAATCAAATCACAGTCCGGAGTGGTATAAATATTATTTGAAATATCATTTTCCGTAATTTCCGTTCTGCCCTCTTTAATCAGCTTATTGACAGCTGAAACAATTTCCTGCCTGCCGCCGTAATTGATTGCAAGATAAACAGTCGTACCTGTATGGGATGCAGTCTCGGCCTCCGCTTCATCCATTAAATCAAGCAGATCCTGAGAGATGCCCTCACGTTCACCGATGAACTTGATTCTACTGTTTCCTGCCTGTGCCATATCGCTTTTCGCTTCAAGAAGATACTCCATAAAAAGCTTCATCAGAGCATCAACCTCTTCCTTAGGTCTTTTCCAGTTTTCAGTGGAAAAGGCATAAAAGGTTACGTATTCAATACCCAGCCTTTCACATTCCTTGCTGATTGTACGAAAAACATTTGCACCGGCTTTATGACCTGCCGAACGCGGAAGAGCACGTTTTTTTGCCCACCTGCCGTTGCCGTCCATTATAATTCCTATATGCTTCGGCAGAACTGAAAATTCACAATCCGTATTATTTTTTTTACCGAACAGTGCCAAATCCCAGCACCTCCTTAATACAGTTATAGGGCGACGTATTTCAGCCGCCCCAAGTATTTAAATAAAGTTAGATTGAAAGGATTTCCTCTTCCTTTTTCTTAGTAATCGTCTCAGCCTGCTTTATAAAGCCGTCTGTAATATCCTGGAGCTTTTTCTCGCCATCCTTCTGCTGATCCTCAGTAATTTCGTTATCCTTCTTGAGCTTTTTGATATCGTCCATTGCATCACGGCGTACATTACGGATAGCAACCTTTGCTTCCTCACCGCGCTTTGAAATATCCTTCTGCAGATTCTTACGGTGCTCCTCAGTAAGCTGAGGGAATGTAAGTCTGATCACCTTGCCGTCATTCTGAGGATTAATACCGATATCTGAAGTATTGATTGCCTTTTCAATATCCTTAAGTGTTGATGCATCCCAAGGCTGAATAACAAGAAGTCTTGCCTCAGGTACACTGACAGCGGCCATCTGATTAATAGCAGTAGGTACACCGTAATAATCAACCATAACCTTATCAAGCACAGCAGGATTTGCTCTTCCTGCTCTTATTGCTGAAAAATCTCTTTCAAGTGAAGTAAGACACTTTTCCATTTTTTCATTCGCTTTTGCGTAAACTGTTTCCATAAATATAACCTCTCTTTATTCTATAATTCTGTCTTAGTTTCTAACCAAAGTACCGATTTTTTCGCCCTGAACTGCTTTAACAACATTTTCAGGATTTGTAAGATCAAACACAAGAATGGATAAATCATTATCCTTGCAGAGCGAGAATGCCGTTGAGTCCATAACCTTAATATCACGTGCAAGAACTTCTCTGAACTGAACCTCGTCAAACTTAACGGCATCATCGTATTTGTTAGGGTCTTTATCATAAACACCGTCAACATTTGTTGCTTTCAGAAGCACATCCGCATTAATCTCAACAGCTCTGAGTGCAGCAGCTGTATCTGTAGAAAAGAACGGTGAACCTGTTCCGCAGCCGAAGATAACAATTCTGCCCTTTTCAAAATGACGGATAGCCTTATTGCGGATATACGGTTCAGCAATCTGGCGCATCTCAATTGCTGTCTGTACTCTTACATCAGCACCAAGCTGTTCAAGTGCATCACAAAGTGCAAGTGAATTCATTGCTGTTGCCAGCATACCGATATGGTCAGCTCTTGTTCTGTCCATATGCTCACTTGTTCTTCCTCTCCAGAAATTTCCGCCGCCGACAACAATGCCGACCTCAACACCTAAATCAGCAATCCTCTTAACTGATTCACAAATTTTCAAAACAGTAGGGGTGTCAATACCGCTGCCCTTTTCACCGGCAAGCACCTCACCGCTTAATTTTAACAAAATTCTTTTATATGCGATACTCATACAAAAGTCCTCCCACGTTTATTATCTACTATATAATAATATAAATTATTCTTAAAGTAAATAGTTAGAATAAAAATTAAATATTATTTTATATATAAGCCGCAAAAACTACTGATTTTATGGTTATAACATAACAAAAGCAGATTGCCGTTTTAATAGGCAATCTGCTTT
Organism: uncultured Eubacterium sp.; assembly: GCA_910577195.1. GTDB lineage: Bacteria > Bacillota > Clostridia > Oscillospirales > Acutalibacteraceae > Eubacterium_R. The sequence goes on from CAJTLP010000005.1 coordinate 196,367, forward strand.
TCATATCATTGATTATTTTCTTCAGTCGTTGGCTCGTCAGGAGCTTGCTTAGGATTCAGTCTGACAAGATAGCTGTAATCCTTTGCATTGATGATACCGTCGTTTACAAGCTCAAATCTGTAGCCGAGCTCTGTATCACCGGGTGCCGTATTGGCATATCTTACATTCCAGAGTGCAAGAACAGATGCAGGACCGAGCGGAACAGCATTACCGCCGCATACGGAGCATTTATAGGTCAGTCTGCCATTGCTGTCAAGACCTGTATAATCATACTTGTGTCCGGGTGCAGGCGTATAATGATTCCTTCTTTCACCGCAGTCATTACAGGTATCATAGCTTTCCGCAGGGGTAGTACAATTACCCTTTGTTACAAGAGTAGTCTTATAGTGTCCCTCTATCCATTCATCATGTACGGTTCTTTGTGTTGACTTATCACCGCAGCGTGTACAGGTAGGCGTCGCAAGACTGTGACCGGGCTTATCCGCAACAGGAACTAACACATCCTCATAGTTGTGGCCGAGTGCGGCAATTGTAAGCTCATACTCAATATTGCACTGTGTGCACACGGCTTTCTGTTTGCCGTCAGTAGTACAGGTTGCCGTTGCCCCCTCAACAGGTGTATATTCAAGGAACACATGTGGCTTTTTATCAATTATTTCTGTTGAATTATTTCCGCATCTCTGACAATTCCAGACATTCTTGCCTGCAGCAGTACAGGTAGGTTCAACTGATTCAATCAGAACATTATCGTGTCCAAGCTTAAGGATTGTTTCTCTTGATTCATGATTGCAATTGTTACACTTATAGTGAATATAGCCATTAGATGTACAGGTCGGCTCAGTTCTGGATGTCTCAGTCAATTCGTGAGGCTGGGTTTCAAGCGTAACCGTTCTTCTCTCCGAGCAGATTGTACAGGTATCAACACGCGTACCCGGAACAGAACAGTTGGAAATGCTCAGAACAGTAGATTCATAACAATTATCCACCCATTCAACATGCTTTGGCACAGTAGTATCCACACCACAGACCGAACAATTATAAATCTCATAGATATGTCCGTCATTCGCTGTATTGTCAAGCTCTTCTGCAAGGACATTTGTATGACCGAGTGCAGGAATTTCCTGTGTTACAGCCTCATTGCAGACTGAACAAACACCCTCCTTTGTACCCTTTTCGGTACAGGTAGGCTCTTTTGTAACCGTAAATTCATCAACAACGTGCTTATTTGCAAAAGGAACTGTTTTAGACTTGCCGCAACCCTCAAAGGTACAGGTGTATTTTTCAGAACCTAATTTACAGGTGCCTGTTCTTTCATAGGTATAAAAGCCTTCAACATATTCTTTATGTTCAATTTCCTGCTTTGTCTTTTGCGGACAATTTTCATTCGCACATACGGATATTCTGATTACATGTCCGTTTTCCGCTGTCTCATCATACTCTTCAGAGATTTCCCATTTATGACCCAGTGCATTGATATCCGTAACTCTTACATTCACACCGCACTCATCACATACCTGTGTAAGCTTTCCTTTTTCAGTGCAGGTTGGTTCAAGCGTTACAACATCATGTGTCGAGGTATGGTCACACGGATCAATAGAAACAAATTCATAGTTTGCATTCGGATGATCGGTAACATAAACCTCAGTCGTTGAGCCTCTGTGTCCGTAGAAGGTAATCTTCTGGCTTGAGCCGTCGAAAGGCTCTTTGTTAATTACACCTTCAAATACCGTATTCGGATTGTTCACCGTAACCTTGTTCAGGAAAGAACAAGTAGCAAACGCACGGGTACCGATGCTTTCAATCTCATACGGTATTTCAATACTGGTCATCTTACAGCCATAGAAAGACCAACCGTCAATTCTTTTAATTGTCGGTGAAAATTTAATGTTATCGCTTTTTACGCCTGCATTATAAAAGGCTCTTGTACCTGTAGAGGTCAGACCTGTGCCGTATGTAACGGTAATCAGATTGGTACAGTCCATAAATGCACCGTCACCCAGTGTTGTAAGTGAATCAGGAAAAGTAATACTTGTCAACGCAGTACAGCCCTGAAAGGCTCTCGGCTCAATGGTTTCAAGTCCTGAAGGCAGGTTGATTTTCTTAAGAGCAGTACACTCTCTGAAAGCACCGTAGCTTACTGCGGAAACGCTATCCTCGCCCAATGATATGGAAGAACTGCCGGAAATGGTTTTCAATGTACTTGGAAGACTTACTTCCGTCAAAGCCGTACATCCATAAAAGTTCAGCTTTCCGATTGTTTCAATACCCTCTTCAATAACAACCTTGGTAATATCAGTCCTGTAACTGTACCAAGGGGTTCTGTTCAGTGCAGTATCTCCGTAATCCTTTGTTGCACCGGTACCGGAAATAGTCAGCGTTTTGCTTGCCGTATCATAATTGAATGTAGCATTACCGGCTGCCGGTCTGCCCAATGTTGACGCACCGCAGTTTCCGCTGTTTGCACCATATACAATAGAAATATTAAAACAGAATAATGCAGAGACAATAATTGCCAATGCCAAAATCATTGAAATCAATCTGCGTTTCATAATCCCACCTCTGAACACTCACAAAGTTACACAAAAATTATAACACATATTCATATTTTTTTCAACATATTAACAATAAAAATATATAGTTATGCGCCTATATCCCACTTTTTTATCAGCATTTGTGCGTCTGAAACAACATTTTTATCCGACGGATACGGATATTCGCTGTATGTATTTATCCACTTATTTTCAAAATCATTCAGTCTTTTACCAAAATCAGATTTGATATAATTCTTTCTTTTCACAAAATCTGCAGTGCATAAAACATCAACGTGCCTGCCCTTTTCAAGCTGTGAAATCACCTCATCATAGAACATTTTCCATCTGACAAAATAGAATTCACCTATCAGACCGCTCCACTCTCTCCATGAATAATCATAGAGCATATTTTCACCATACACATCGCCCCAAAGCGTTATGAGTGTACGGGCATTAAAGTCAAAATACTTTTTCTCCTGTTCATCTCCTGCAAGTCTGTGACTGTCCTCAATCCATCGTGACAGTGAAAACTCGCTCCTGTTTGCAAGAAAGCGGTCCATATCCTGAAGCAGGTTCAGCTGCTTTTCAGAAAGTATTTTTAATGCTTCAATGTCCTTTCTGCTGTAAGCATCTGCAAAATCGGATTGATTGGTATAAAATCTGTTGCTGAGTGCCTGACGCACCAAATCACACAAATCATATTGATATCCATCAGATTCTCCGAACTCGTCTGAAACGGATTTAAAAAGACTAACCGCTTTTTCAAAAAGCTTGGTATCATAATAAATTTTTGTATAACAGCACGGACCTGTTCTGATTGGCATAAGCTGAGGACGTGCAGCAAGTGCTGAACCCACCTCATTTTCCTGATAATCATGGCTACTGCTGTAGCAGGTTTCCAGAAGAATATCCCAAGCCTTGCGAAGCGTTTCGCTGTACTTGCCATACCTGCGTTTCATGTAATCATCAAGCCATTGTGAACAGTCAATCTGCTTTGATGAGGTTAAAAGCTCAAGCTGCAAATCGTATATTACAGGATTCTGTTCAATCCCCTCCATAAACATTCCTGTTCCCACAACATTGGCACCGTTTGATTTCAGCTTTAAGTACCTGTTGCTGCAATGGAGTTTCAATTTGCCCTGCATTGCATTTTTACCGCCGAAATTATGAAGCATACCGGCAACTACCGGATAACCCCAAAGATTTTTATTGCTGAGTGTTTTCTCTGAATTGATATCAAGAAGAAGCAATCGCTCCTTAGGAACAGCCTTTACAATATGCTTGCGCATTGACCAGGTCTGCATCACCCACACTGAATTACTGTCAAAGCTTTCATACATATGATTGATTGTTTTGCCGACCGCCTTCAAATACCAGCTCCATCGTTTTGGCGGTGTTCCCTCGTGGAAAGGGTCACAGGCAAGATAATGATAATTACCGAATATTCTTTCAAGATTATTCAGATAGGACTTGCCGAAATCAAGGAAAAGAGTGTCAAGCGGATCAAGCTGTGCAGTCTTTGGAAAGCCGCACCAACCCCTTTGCTCTAATATTTTAGCATCAGGGAATTTTGATTTGAAGAGCATAGGAACGTGACCTGAAAAGCCCTGCTGAATCGGCTGCATTCCAAATTCAATATAACGCTCAAGTATCTTTTTTCCAAGTTCGGCACGACGGTATACATAGCTTTTATCCTTTGGTGGAATATACCCCTCAATATTGGTCATAAGCTGCCACGCCCAGAAAGCAGGTCCTGAGATTGAATCAAGAGCCTCACGCTCGGAAAAGCCATACTCCAGCAAGGTTTCATAGAGCACTGCCTCACTGCCTATAACGGCAAGGGGCATATTTATTCCGTTCATTGCCATAAAATCAATTTCTTTTTCCCAGCGCGAAAAATCCCACCAGCACATTGAGTAATCAAGCGTGCAGTAGTTCATATAAACTCTGAATTTTTGTTCAATTTCGCGGCTGAATACACCGTCAAACATAGTCAGCTCTGTAATATTGATTGCTCTGTTGCCGCACCAGGAAAGCTGAACACCACAGTATTTTTTCAGATAATCATAGATTCCCATACAAGCAGAAATATAATTATTTGCCTTTACGTACAAAGTACCATTTTCAGCCGTTATGCAGTAGCTGTCCTGCTCAGCATCTGTAATGGCAACATTAATATTGTCCTTAACATCAAAAAGATTTCTTTCCAGAAAGCCTACAATAACATTATCCATAAATACTCCTTATACAATATAACTTATTGTCAAAATCAACACACCAATTAAAATAAATACACTGCCCATAATCAATGGCAGAAAAACATCCGATTTCGTATTGATAACTGCTCTTTCAGGTTCATTCTCATACACTCTTACCTCAACACTGTCACCGATTTTATACTTTGAATTCGGAACAATACTTCTGTTTTTCGTATAATAAATTTTAGGCGTACCCTCTTCAATATCACTGTTTTTACTGTATTTTGCACCATTGATATTACGCTCGGCAGTATAGGTAACACCCTGATAATAATACTCAAATATTGTGGTAAAGCCCTTAGTTCCTTTATGTCCCATATGTGCCTTGAAATCAACAATTTTACCTGGAACAATCTGATAGCTTTTCCTTGAATCCTTAATATAAATCCAGACGGCATAAAGCCCAAAGGCTATGAAAACAAGTCCGAAAATCATAAATTCATTCATAGCATATTCTCCATAATATCAATTTATAAACTTTAATACCTCATCGGCAATAATTTTATGTCCTAAATTGGTTGGATGAATTCCGTCAACAGCAAGCTGAACCGATGGAATCTTTTTCTGTGCATCATAAAATACAGCCTGCAAATCAATAATTTCAGCTCCGTTTTGCTCTGCCATATTATGAAGCACCTGTCTGTATTCATCAAGAATTCTGTGGAACGGTGCTTTTTCAGGCATTGTATCAATCAGAAACGGCAAAAGAACAAGTAGCTGTGCATCCGGCAGTTCCGTTTTCAACCGTCTGTATATCTCATTCATATGCGGTTCCATCGATCTTAACAGCGGCGGATACTGCTCAGGCACATAATGCTCCCAAGCATCATTAACACCGATAAGCATAACAATAATATCAGGATGAAGGCTTATACAGTCCCTTGTAAGACGGTCATATACAAGATAAGTCCTGTCTGATGCAATACCCTTATAGAAAAATTTAAGCTTTTTATGCCTCTTTTTCAGCTTCTTAGCTGCCTGCAAAGCATAAATCTTTGCACCATGAATTTTATATGAAAACTGTCTGTTGAATTTTATATCCGTAATACTGTCCCCTATAAACAGAATACGATAGCCGTCCTTAATTTCAATCATACCAAAGCTCCTCAATTTTAATTACTGTATAACCTTATCATAGGAATCGTGCATTTTACCATTCTCATCCCAAGTTACACTTGATGCCCAATAATATATTTTACCGTCACTGTCTTTATACTGTGAAGAATACTCTGCATTTTCCTGCTTCACAAATTCCTGCTTACTGTCATATACAAGATATCCATTTTCATCCACAAAGGAGTAATCATTATCAAAGGATTCTCCTGTAGCCAAATTTGTGTACGAACCTTTCAAAGTGTCTGAATTAAAGGAATAGCAATACTTATTGCCGTCAGCATCAAAATACGGAATGTTTTTATAGGTGTATGCATTGCCTAAGGCATCATAATGAAGCAGCTTATAATCATAGCTGATTGTACCGTCTTTATTAAAATCCACATAATTTGCAGGATAATAAACATTGCCGTTTTTATCAACGCAGCAGGTTCTGTCCTTTGCAACGATATTCATCTCTTTATCATAATACAGCATACCGTCAGTATCCACATAACAAAGGTTGGAATCCAAAAATTCATCCGTGCCGTTTTTATATAACGCATCATAACCGCTTTTATCAAAATCATATCGGTATGTATTGCCGTCCCTGTCATAAAAAACGACTTCAAAGGCATATACATATCCATTGCCTTTAGCATCGAAATATCTGTCATTATCAATCAAGGAAAAGCTTAAACACGAGCCTGCAAACATCAGTAATGATAAAACAAATAGCAATATACTGTTTTTCAGCATCTTCTTATCCTTAAAGTTTTTCTGATTGAACAAGCATACTATACCTGTAATAACAGGGAAGAATATAGAAAAACCTACATAATTGCTTGTTTTATCACTGCCCCTTGACTCGGCATTATAATATACTGCAAAAACAAATAATATTCTGAAAGCCAGTCCAAGCAGTACACTGAGCATAGAAAGCGCAATATTGCCGAAACCAATCATATTCATAAGCTATCTCCTCAAATTTATAACTATATTTTAACATAACAAAATAGTTGTGTAAAGAAAAAGAGCATCTCAGACGAGATGCTCCCAGTCTGTAGAAAAACCCTAAATCCGTTGCGAATTTAGGGTTTTTCTACAGACTGACAGCTCACATTTCTGTGAGCTGTTAATAATTTAGTTATTTAATTAACCGTTAATCTGAATTGCAAAAAAGATTTCAAATTCGGCTTAAATTCAGCATTTCTGCAACATCTCATTAGTCGGTTGCCTCAATTTTAACTTTATGCATTTTGAAATATAGATAAAAATGTCTCTTGTTCATCGCCACAAAATTTCTTTTGCCACATAATATTATCATAAACTGTCAACAAAGCAATCGACTTATTTATTATTCATATCACCTTACATAATCATCTTTTTTCTTTACACTTTTAGTTATAGGAATCGCAAGGAGTTCCCTTGCTCTGTCATTAATATGATTTTCAATTGCCTTTAATCTCTCTTCCGGAAGATTAATTGAAGGATGCCTTTTGAATTTAAAACCTATTAATCTGCGAAGCTGAGCCTTTTGCTTTGCGCCCATAATTTCCTTGCATATACTTTCAAAAGCAACACCATAAGGATTAGAACGAGATTTTGCATATTTTTTCAAATTCTTAAAATCATCTTCCATTGCAAAGTTGAATAAAGATAAACCATTATCAAATATCGGTGCAGGAGCAATAATCTGCCCAGTGTGATTATCTCTCAACACACCGAAATTACCAAAATGTCTGTCCTCATTATATATCAACGCATCAAACACAAGCATACTTCTGATTTGTTCTGAAAAATCATTTCCAAGCTTATCATAATAATCAAGACAAGCCTTTATGCCGCCTGATTTTACTATTCTGCCGATAGCTATATATGAGGTATCTATATCGGTAAACAACCTGCACTTAGAAGCAAGAATGCCTTTCCAATTTTCTAACTCATAATGTACTGCATTAAGCCCCATTTGCTCTGCAATCTGACAGGCATAATATTCACTATAAGGCTCTTTTCCTGTGTTGGCTGCGCCCTCTGTTCCGCCTTTATACAAATATATTCCGTCATCTTCAATATACCTCCATGCCTTGCGGAGCATCCCATTCGTTGTAAGCTCAGGTGATGTTGAAAATGCCTGTTCACTTGCTCCGGCACCGGTATAAGCAACTAATGAGAGTGCCTCTGAAAATCTGTTTTCATATAAATTATAATCTGCATATGTTCCATCAAAATCAACAGGAACTACCCAATAACTGTCATTAAGAGATAAGCCCTTGCAGACATCAATAATGCCTTTTGTGTTATTTACACTTAATCCGAGTGTTTTAAGTATTTCATCAACAAACTGTCTGTTTTTTGGAATTACTCTGCGCTCAAGCCATTTCAAAATGCCGCTTTCGGTTAATTCAAGGTCAAGCGGAAATAACTTATTCATCTGTGTATTGGTATTAAGAATTGATACCTGCAAACCCTCTAAGCCTTTTTCTTCAAGAGAAAATGTGATAAGCTCTTCATCATAGAGTTTTAAGCTATATATATTCATCGGTATGCTCCTCTCTTCAAAAGACAGCTTAATATCTTTGCCTAATGCTTTTAAAATTTTAATCATTAAATCAAGCGAAAGATTTTGTGCCCCGCTTTCAATTCTGCATATATTTGAACGTTTTGTACCAATTAATGTGGCAAGCTGTTCCTGCGATAATCCCTTTTCAAGTCTTGCCTGTGTAAGCTGTGAAATAATATCTTTCCTTGACTTAATTATTTCATTATCTTTTTCCACAAAAACACCTCACTATTATTGCATTATTTATGTTATCATATATGATAACATATTGTCAATAAGATTATACCTATTTTATTAAAACATTAGAATGCTTTTATATACATAACTGAATAAAAATAAAATATATCGAACTTAGCAGAAGAGACTCTACCCAAAACAGTACCCAAATTTTTACCCAAAATTACCCAAAACGCAATAAATTGGACTTATTAATTTATAAATATTAAAACTTTACCCAAATTAAAATAATATATAAAAAAGGCTTGAAAACCACTGTTTTCAAGCCTTTAGAGCATTTATTAAATTATAAACAACTTATGCAAAGTTTCATCAACCGTTAATCTGCTTTGCGATTTCCTCTGCGAAGTTTTCTTCTCTCTTCTCAAGGCCGTCGCCCTTCATCATACGGATAAAGCCTGTAGCTGTGATTTCTGTGCCAAGCTCCTTAGCAACTGAATCAATGTAGCCCTTAACTGAACCCTGGAACAGGTCGCCGCGAACGAACTCCTGCTCAACGAGACAGTTTTCTTTATAATACTTGCCCATCTTACCTGCAGCAATCTTAGCAAGAACTGCCTCAGGCTTGGAAGCCATTTTAGGATCTTCCTTCATCTGAGCAGCAAGGATACCCTGCTCGTGCTCAACAACCTCAGCAGGAACTGAAGCCTGATCAAGGTAGCTTGGGTTCATAGCTGCAATCTGCATAGCAACATTCTTACCCATAGCCTCGAACTCAGCTGTGTCAGCCTTTGACTCATCAGCAACATCAAAGCCAATCATAACGCCAACTGCGCCGCCGCCGTGAATATAGGTTGAAACGATACCGTCCATAAGCTCAAAACGGCGAACCTTCATATTCTCACCGATAGCAAGAACGAGGTCGTTAAGAGTTTCAGTTACTGTTCTGCCTGTGCCGTTGAACTCTGTTGCACAGAGAGCCTCAACATCAGCAGGATTTGTAGCAATAATTGTCTTTGCAACACCTGTTACAAAGTCCATAAACTTTTCATTTTTTGCAACGAAGTCAGTCTCTGAGTTAACCTCAACAACTACACCCTTCTTTGCAGCCTTATCATAATAAGGAAGAACTACACCCTCAGCAGCAATTCTTGCAGCCTTCTTCTGTGCAGCAGCAAGACCTCTTTCACGAAGATAGTCAATTGCCTTATCCATATCACCGTCAGACTCAACGAGAGCCTTTTTACATTCCATCATACCAACGCCGGTCTTCTCACGAAGAGCCTTTACGTCCTGAGCTGTAAATGCCATTATATTATCCTCCTGTTTATAGTAGTATAAATGATTAAATTACTCAGCAGCTTCCTCTGCTGTCTCTTCAGCAGGAGCCTCATCAGCTGTGTCCTTACCGTCACGACCCTCAATAACAGCATCAGCCATTGCACCTGCAATAAGCTTAACTGCACGGATAGCGTCATCGTTACCAGGAATTACATAGTCGATTTCATCAGGGTCACAGTTTGTATCAACGATAGCAACGATAGGAAGACCTAACTTCATAGCCTCTGATACAGCGATTCTCTCTTTGCGAGGATCAACGATGAACATAGCATTAGGAATCTTCTTCATCTCTGTGATACCGCCGAGATACTTCTCAAGCTTTTCGATTTCAAGCTCAAGACCAACAACTTCTTTCTTAGGAAGAAGATCAAAAGTACCATCCTCACGCATAGCCTTAAGCTGAGCGAGACGAGCTACTCTGCCGCGAATTGTCTTGAAGTTTGTGAGCATACCGCCGAGCCATCTTGCGTTAACATATGGCATTGCACAGCGCTCTGCCTCTTCCTTTACAGACTCCTGAGCCTGCTTCTTTGTACCAACGAAGATGATTGAACCACCGTCTGCTGCAAGGTCACGAACGAACATATAAGCCTCATCAAGCTTCTTAACTGTCTTCTGAAGGTCGATGATGTAGATGCCGTTACGCTCTGTGAAGATGTATTCAGCCATTTTAGGGTTCCATCTTCTTGTCTGATGTCCAAAGTGAACACCTGCTTCTAAAAGCTGTTTCATTGAAACTACATTTGCCATTATAATTTCCTCCTTTAAGGTTAAATCCTCCGCATTCAGCTTGGCAAAAGCCGTTGTTTATAACCTCAGGCTTAGCTGATATGCGTGCGTATTCGCGTTCATTTTCACGAATGCGTTAGCATTATAACAAAAAAGGCCTGAAAAATCAAGCCTTTTGCGGAATTATTTTACAGCCATGATGAACAGCTATTGATTATCAGCGTGAAATCGTAATATAGTTATAGATATCTAATGCAAAAATGAATACCGAAGTAATTATGCTAATGCATCTCAAGTACTTATCCGCATTGCGGCAACAATTAGATTTTATCTTGTTTTTGGTGATTAAACAATAAAGCATACCTGCAGAAATTATTAAGGAAAGTATTAACTCTATTAGTGAAAACCACAAAGTATTATTGCTGTGCTGGATTGTTGTCATTGTACAAAAAAGCAGCCAGATAATTATTAGTAGAGAATACGAAAACGTTATACGGAAAGTACTGATTTCTTGTCTTTTTTCTGTTTCATTTTTCTTGTTTGAAAAATTCTTCTTATCCAAAAACAAGAATATCAACAAGATTAGCCACATTGCTGTTATTACTATTGAAAAAATCAAGCATATATAGGCTAACGCACCCAATTCCGAAAAATACAATTCAAACTCCTTTTTATGAATGATTCACAAAACAGTTAATTTACAGTCTCACAATCTTTTGCCTGCTGCAATTATATCACAGAGCTCATTATATGTAATACCGACTGCTGCCGCCTCCTGCGGAAGAAGGCTTGTAGGCGTCATACCGGGCAGAGTATTTGCCTCAAGACAATAGGCATTATTGGCTTTATCAAGAATAAAATCAACCCTTGAATAAAAGCCGAGACGCAGTGCCCTGTGCACCTTTAACGCACTTTCCTGCAAAATCCTGCATACATCGTCACTTATCTCAGCAGGGCAGATTTCTTCAGTCATACCGGACTGATATTTATTTTTGTAATCATAAAAGCCATTCAGCGGTCTGATTTCTATAGGAGGCAAAGCCTTACCGTCAAGTATTCCTACAGAAAATTCCCTGCCGTCTATTTTATCTTCAATTACAACAAAGTTCTCATATTTTCTCGCTGAATCAATCGCAGTATTAAGCTGCGTTTCATTTTCAACAATAGTTACACCTACGCTTGAACCACAGCTGCAAGGCTTAACAACGCAAGGAAATTTCACATCACTGAAATTATCATTATTGGTAATATCAATATACTTCCAGTCCGCTGTTAAAATTCCGTTATCACGCATCATTCGTTTGGACAAATCCTTGTCCATAGCAAGGAGGCTGCCTGCATAACCTGTACCTGTATATTTTATTTCATTCAAATCAAACACAGCCTGCAGCTGACCGTTCTCACCTGCCGCACCGTGAAGAGCCAGAAAAACCATATCCGCCTGCTTGCAGAGTTCTATCACTCCATTGCCGATCATACCGTAATCATTTTTGACAGATGATTTAATCTTTTCCAAATCAGGCTCCTGTTCAGAGACAGTATAGGAATATCTGAAATCGGATTTATTATTTCTATAAACAGGCTCAATGTCCTTATTATTCTCTCCGATATATAAATCAAGGAGCATTACATCATGTCCGTTTTCTATTAGCGCATTCGAGATTAAAGCACCTGAGGAAAGAGATACATCTCTTTCCGGACTTAATCCCCCTGCTAAAACTACTATTTTCATAAGTTACCTTTCATTTGATTACATTATTGTTTAGTTAATCAATAATGTATTTGTTATTCCGTAGGGCAGAGGCTTGTCTCCTGCCGAATATGATTTTTTATATTACGGGAGAGCAAGCCCTCACCCTACAATGTTTCAATAGTATTCCTTTTGATTTGTAGGGGCAGGTTTCCACGCCTGCCCGTTTCATATTTTTTGGGAGGGCACGGAGACCCTCCCCTACACTTAAGAATAATTTAATTTATTTGATATACAACTTCATAACCTGTGCTCTTGCTTTTGCCTCGAGAGAATCATCAAGCGGTGCAAGGTCTGATTTGCCGTACTTATTTTCAATTGCCTTTGAAATCAGCAAATCTGCGAAGTCAGGATTTTTCGGCAGAACAGGACCGTGAGAATATGTGCCGAAGGTGTTTTTGAATCTCACACCCTCCGTGCCGTCCTCACCATTATTGCCAAAACCTTTAATCATTTTACCGAGAGGTTCAACACCTTTTCCGAGATACGTTCTGCCGCTATGATTTTCAAAGCCCACAACCTCAATGCCCTCTTTTGTTTTATAAGCATAGTTGCCGATCATACGCTCTTCCTTACCCTCAGTATAAAAATCAAGAGCGCCCATATATTCCAGCATTTTACCGTCGTAGGTTTTATAATATTTACCAAGCATCTGGTAACCGCCGCAGATAGCCAGCATAACCATGCCGTTATGGATTGCTTTATTAATTTCAGTATCCTTTCCCTTTTTCAGATCGTCAAGAAGAACATCCTGCTCAAAATCCTGACCGCCGCCGATAAAGAGTATATCATAATCATCGGCATTAAAGCTTTTTCCCATTGTAATTGCGTCGGTATGGACATCAATCTGCCTCGCCTTCATTCTTTCGGTAAGAGCGATTATATTTCCCCTGTCGCCGTAAAGATTCAGCATATCCGGGTAAAGATGTGCAATTCTAATTATCATTCCCAAAAGTCCTTACCTCCCAGTCTCTTTGCAATAACAGGACGCATTGTCATCATTGATGTATATGTCGGAACAATATAAACATCTCTGCCCTGAGCAGTTGCTATATCAACTAATTTATCGTAATCTTCATTCTCAATGACCTTGATTTCCCTGTTGCCGACGCCCTCATACTTAACACGTATCGCCATATCGTAACAGCGCTTGCCTGTGACATAGATATCCTTGACATTGCTCTTTTTGAAAATATCATTGAAGTCAACGTCCCATATCCAGCTTATGTCACGTCCGTCTGCAGCGTTATCATTCAGAGATAAAATCAAGGTGTAATCATCTTCAATGGACTTGAGAAAGCTCATTGTCTGGCTGAAGCCTGCAGGGTTTTTAACAAGAATGACATTAATCTTATTATCACCGCTTTCAAACTGCTCCATTCTGCCGAAAGCACCATTGAATTTCTCAAGTGCTGTATAAATGGTATCGTTATCAAGTCCAAGTGCAGACAGAGCTGATGAACAGCCGATTGCATTGTATATGTTATAGGTACCGCCAATATTTATTTTTGTGATATTTTTATCGCCGTTAAAATCGGTAACAACAAGAGAACTGTTCGGCTTAAGTTCCTCAACGGAGGTTACGGAGAAATCAGGAGATACCCTTTTGTATCCGCAGTTCACGCATTCAAATCCGCCGAGATGTCCGTAGGTATGATAGGAATATTTATACTCGTGCTTGCAGAAAATACAGTATTTTGCGTCAGAGATTTCAGGCTCCTTTGCATCCTTGTCAAAAGGCGTATTCACACCGTAGGTTACAATTTTATTCGGTATTTCCTTTGACATAGAATAGGTCAAAGAGCAGTCCGCATTAAGACAAACCACAGCATCAGGCAGATTTTTGATTGACTCCTTGATTGCATTGAGGGTATGGGTAACCTCTCCATATCTGTCAAGCTGATCACGGAATACATTTGTAACAAGCACAACATCCGCACGGATATATCTTGATACCTCACGGAATGCATTTTCGTCACACTCAACAATGGCATACTCATATTTATTTCTGCCTGTAATGGTTGAATTCATAATAAAGGATGCGGTGATACCTGTAATAAGGTTAGCACCGGATTTATTAATAAAATAGGTTTTGCCGGCTGTTTTCAGCCCCTCCTCAATAATACGGCAGGAGGTCGTTTTGCCGTTTGTACCTGTAACAATAATAACCTTAACATTCTTTGAAAGGTCAGACAAAATATTACGTTTAACCTTCAGTGCAACTCTGCCCGGAAGGGTAGTTGCTCCTCTGCCCATCTTCTGCAGAATAAAGGTTACCAATCTGCAGACAAGACAGCTTAAAATAACTTTCACGAAATCACGCCCTTAAAAAATCTATAATAATTTTAAACGAAGCAAACATTTAAGTCAACAATAATAATATGAAAATATTGTTTTTTTCTTAACTTATGTTACAATATGAAATCGGAGATGATATTATGATACAAAAAATAATGGATATTGTTAAAAGAGCCGGTGAAATTTACAAAAATGCCGGCGAAGATTTAGGCATTGAGGATAAAGGCTCAGCCGTTAATCTTGTAACAAAATATGATAAAATGATACAGGATTTTCTTTTCACTGAATTAGAAAAGCTTGTGCCCGGCTGCAAATTTCTCGGCGAAGAGGGAGAGGGCAACAAAGAGCTTACTGACGGATACTGCTTTATTATCGACCCGATTGACGGCACTACGAATTTCATAAAAGGTTTTCAGCACAGTGCTATCAGTGTTGGTCTTGCAAAGGATAAGGAAATGATAATCGGAGTTGTGCTCGACCCTGATTTAAACAATATGTTTTATGCCCAAAAAGGTAAGGGTGCATTCCTCAACGGCAAGCCGATTCACGTATCGGACTGTTCCATTGAACAGAGTCTTGTTCTGTTCGGCACTTCGCCATATGATCACGAACTGGCACACAAGACCTTTGCACTTACGGAAAAGGTTTTCTACAAGGCTATTGAAGTAAGGCGAGGCGGCTCGGCAGCACTTGACATCTGCTATGTTGCCAGCGGCAAGGCCGACCTTTATTATGAATTTATACTGCGTCCATGGGACTGGGCAGGTGCATCATTAATACTCAGGGAGGCAGGCGGTGAAGCTTATACCTTTGAAAAAGAGCCGCTTGATGCAAATAAAATATCTTCACTTGTATGCGGCAATAAAAACAGCCTGAGGGACTTTTATGAAATATTACAGTCTGAATAATTACCTTCGCGATACCTTCGGCGAAAAGGTTTACAAGCTCAGCTTAAACGCAGGCTTTACCTGTCCGAACCGTGACGGAACAATTGACACAAGAGGCTGCATTTTCTGTTCAAAAGGCGGCAGCGGTGATTTTGCCGAAAGCGCTTCTCTTTCAATAACTGAGCAGATTGAAAGCGGCAAAAAAAGAGTGGAGAAGAAAATCAAAAACGGAAAATACATCGCCTACTTTCAGGCGTTTACAAACACCTATGCACCCCTTGATATTCTGAGAGAAAAATTTTGTGAAGCAATTCATCATAAGGACATTGTTGCTCTTTCCATTGCCACAAGACCTGACTGTCTTGGTGAGGATGTACTGAAATTATTAGCTGAGCTTAACAGTATAAAACCTGTGTTCGTAGAGCTTGGTCTGCAGACCATTCACGAGGAAGGTGCGAAGTACATAAGACGCGGATACAATCTCGATGTATATGATACGGCAGTGGAAAATTTAAAGAAAACAGGTGTAAATATTGTTGTTCATATCATTTTGGGACTGCCGAATGAGACAAAATCAGATATGCTTGAAAGCGTAAAATATGTATGTGATGGCGGTATAAACGGCATAAAATTACAGCTTTTGCACGTACTGAAAAATACCGACCTTGAAAAAGATTACAATGCTGGCAAATTCAAAGTCCTTGAATTTGATGAATATCTGGATATCATAAAAGCCTGCGTTGACCTTATTCCGCAGAATATCGTAATACACAGGCTTACAGGAGACGGCGCAAAAAAAGACCTGATTGCACCATTGTGGTCAGCAGATAAAAAAAGAGTCCTCAATGCAATAAACAAATAATAAACACAAAAAAGAAAGACAGCATCATAAGATGCTGTCTTTTCCTTGTATGTATTATTTATACTTTCTTTTACGAGCAGCCTCGCTCTTCTTTTTACGAGCTACTGAAGGCTTTTCATAATGTTCTCTCTTACGAACTTCCTGGATAATACCATCACGAGAAGTCTGACGCTTAAAACGTCTAAGCGCGCTGTCAAGAGATTCATTTTCTTTAACTTTAACCTGGCTCATTCAATTCCCTCCCTCCGACCGCTTTCGGGGGTATTTGATACTTCTTTAATATCCGAGCAAGATTATATACAAAAACAAACCAAAAGTCAAGAGTTTTAACAAGAATTATGAAAATTCGATTAAATTTTATTTTTATCTGCTTTTTCTGTAACATAGGGAGAAAGTCCCGATTCTTTTTCACCGCGTCTGCGTGCCATAAGATCACTTTCAACCAGAGCTCTCTTTTCCTTAGTGTAGTTAATAAACAGGAGCGGTATGATAAACAAAACACTTGCAACCGCAGGGGTAAGAATGACAAGCGGCCATATCCATTTATCAAACATAGCTGACTGTGTACCCACATAAACCGCAGCATTATCAATCGCCTTGTATCCCAGAATGGATAATGCCAGTGTAGCCAGTCCTGCTGTTATGCCGCTGGAAATCTTTGTAAACGAGGTCTGCATTGAAAAGGTAATGCCCTCTGTCCTCTTGCCTGTTTTCCATTCCATATAGTCAATACTGTCACAGAAAATAGATGTCTGTGCAATGGATGCAGCACCGCTCGGTATACTGCCGAGACCGATAAGCGCCATTGCCACCCATAGCCTTTTACCCTCAAAGCCTACAAAATAAGCAATTACACGAACTATAATATTTACAACCTGAATCAGTATAAGAACATTCACATAACCACCGAGCTTTTGCTTCAGCTTATCGGCAAATACCATTCCGATAAATCCGGGTAAACCTGTCATAATAAAATAAATTGTGGTAAGTCCGAGTGCACCGATAATACCATTGCTGCCCAAAAAATCACTCGGTATCTCATATTTAAAGAAATATGTAACAAGGTTAGCGCCAAAGCCCAGTGCACCGCAAAGATTTGCAAGCGTTACAAGAAGCATCATCTTATTCTTGAACAGCAATGAAAAGCTTTCCGCAAGAGATGCCTGCTGCTCAGCCTTATTGATTCGTATACGCTCCTGTGCTTTGGAGCAGCGGTAGCTTATCATAGCACCGCCCAGTCCAAAAATAATTGCAAACACAAGAGTGACAAATGACATACTGACACCCTTAGCATTGGCTATCATTTCAAGCACCATAGGAATGCCCACGCTCAGTGCACTGTAAACGCAGCTGCCGATTGTTCTTGCCCACTGAACAAACTTATCACGTTCATTGGAGTTCGGTGATATCATCGCAGTAATACCCCAAACCGATACATCCTGAACAGTGTAGGTTAAATCCCAGCAAATATATATGATTACAAAATATGCAACCCTGAGCCAGAGGAGTTCCTCAGCTGTGGAAAATACGAGGAATAAAAGCACTGTAAAAACACCAACAGGAAGCGGCGTATATTTCAAAAAAGGTCTGAGCTTTTCGCCGTTTTTAAAGGAATGCTTATCAATAAAAGAGCCTACAATAGGGTCATTGACACCGTCCCACACCTTCATCACAATCAGCAGAACAGATACAATTGCCGCCGGAAACAATGCAATATCCGTCATAAAATAAGTAAAAAATGATGCACCGATAAGAGAATACACCATATTCTGACCGCATAAGCCAAAAATAAAATCGCTTGCTTCTTTCTTGGGGATATACTTTTTTTCCTGTGCAGTTTCCATAAAACCCACACCCTCTCAATTTAATAATTTCATTATAGTGCATTTGCACAAAAAAAGAAAGAAGAATTGTAAGATTTTTTTACAATTCTTCTTAAATCAATCAGATATAATATTGTGCCTGTGCGTTCCAGAGCTCGTAATACTTACCCTCTTTATTCTCCAAAAGCTCTTCGTGCGTTCCGTTCTGCACCAGCTCTGCCTTGTCAAAAACAGCTATGCGGCTGCAGAATATACAGCTTGAAAGGCGGTGTGAAATATAAATCGCTGTTTTATGATTCACAAAAGAATTAAAGCGGTTATAGATTTCATTTTCCGCAACAGGGTCAAGTGCAGCCGTCGGCTCATCAAGAATAACAATCGGACTATCCTTATAGAGTGCTCTGGCAAGGGCAAGCTTTTGTGCCTCACCGCCTGATATTTCAACACCAGCTTTATCCAAATCCTTATAAAGATAGGTATTTTCCTCATTTTCCATTTTCTGCACACGCTCCTTGATATTCGATTTATCAAGTGCATCAAACAGCTTTTCACTGTTATAATCCGAGCCTGCTGAAATATTCTGAGCAAGTGTGGTTGAAAAGATTTTGAAATCCTGAAATACAACGGAATACAAGCTCATAAGACTTTCAGCAGTATATTCCTTGATATTTTCACCATTAATCAGGATTTCTCCCTCTGTTACATCATAAAGCCTGCACATCAGTTTAATGAATGTTGTTTTTCCGCTGCCGTTTCTGCCCACAACCGCGAGGTGTTCTCCATTATGTATAGTGAGATTTACATTTTTCAGCGAATCGTTCTCAGCACCCGGATATCTGAAAGAAACATTCTTAAACTCAATTTCAAATTTATCCGTTAAATCAAGTACCTTACTGCCATAGGTCATATCATCCTTTGTGTTCATTATATCAAAATAATAATTTACAAGAGGCACCATTTCTTCCGTTTTTCCAAAGGTTGCCGCCATTTTCATAATACCGTTTATGATCTGCATAAACGAGCCGCAGTAAAGCACCAGCGAGCCGATACCAAACAAACCGTAAAGTCCCTTTACACCAATGAAGAGGTAAATACCAAAACCTACAACTGCACCGAGAACGGCAATAAATGAGCTTGACTTTGCACTGTTCATGGATGCCTTTTTAAGCACCCTTTCACCATCGGTTAATAATTTATCCGTCGCGTTATGCTCAATGAGTTTCTGTTCCTTGTACAATCTGATTTCCTTGCCTGTGTTATAGTCGGAAAACATATTGAGAAAATAATAAAAAATCCTGTCCAGACGTGAATATTCATCAGATGCTTTGAACCACATTTTATTCATCTTCAGAGCAATGACAAGGATAATACCGGTCATCACTGCAATTGCACCGAAAATCGTCAGCAGGAACACAGGCTTTTCAAAGAATGTATTACCTGTTGTTTTAAAACCGATTTTCAAAAGCGGAAAAATGATAATGACAGATATCACAAGGGTTATCAGACCTGACAGAAAATCACGCATCATCCAGCTGAGCTGAACAAAGGATGAAAATACTCTGTCCTGCGCCTCCGAATGCTTATGCACAAGCTCTTTAAAATCACCGTTTTCAAGCCTCTGATATTCCATTTTAAACAGCTTTACAGATATATTCTGCAGCTCTTTATTATACATAAGCGAACGGTACATATAATACATATCGCTTAAAAAGTAATTCACAAAAAACAGGATCAGATTTATGCCGACTGCCAGTCCTATGTATAGAAAAAGCTCATTCATTTCTGCACCTGTATCCAGCAGGTCAATAATTTTTGATGTGAACCAAACATTCACAAACGGCATAACTGCCATAACAATTGAAACCGCTATTGATGTTGGTATCAACCTTTTTCAAGACGGTGCATTTCCTTAAACGCTGAAAAGATCACTTTGAATTTTTTCATACTGCATCGCCTCCCATCTCTTTATAATAGTAGCTCTGAACCTGATACATTTTATAGTATGAGCCTTTTAATGCCATAAGCTCTTCGTGGGTACCGCTTTCAGCAATCGTGCCATCCTTGATGAACAGAATCCTGTCGCAGAAACGAGTTGATGAAAGCCTGTGAGAAATGAAAAAGGATATTTTATTATCCGTCATCTCGTTATATTTGAGATACAGCTCATTCTCTGCAATGGGGTCAAGTGCTGCCGTCGGCTCATCAAGAATCAGAACAGGAGCATTTTTGTAAATTGCCTTAGCAAGCAGCAACTTCTGCTTTTCACCGCCTGAAAAATCAACAGCACCCTTGTAAACATCCTTAACCATAAGTGAATTTTCTTTGTTTTCAAGGCTGTTTATTTTGTCCATTATTCCTGCTTTTTCAAAGGAAGAATAAAGCTTTTCTTTATCGTAATCAGAGGCTGCGCAGATATTCTCGGCAATACTCATCGGCAGAAAATTATAATCCTGAAACACGGCTGAAAACAGGTTAAAATAGCTGTCGCTTGAAAAATCACTGCTGCTTTTTCCGTTCACCAGAATATCACCGTCAGTAGGATAATAAAGGCCGCACAGCAGCTTGATTGCAGTTGTTTTGCCTGCACCGTTTTCGCCTACTATTGCAATATTCTCGCCACTGTTCACTTTAAAGGACATATTGTTGATTGTACTTTTCTGTGCAGAGGGATAAGTAAAATGCACATTTTTAAATTCTATTGAATGAACATCTTCAAAATCAATATCCGGCTTGTTTTCATTTTCCTCACTGCTTTCAACAAACTCACGAAAAGCAGCACAATCATTGCAGCAGCGTTCCATATTGGAATACAAATAAACCAAATTCATTATCCAGTTTGAAAACCCTGTGATGATACCAAAGTAAAATATAAAATCAGAAACGGATAGCTTGTTCTGACATACAAGATAGGTCAGATATGCATATGCAACGAGCTCGCGCATAAGGTTTAACAATGCCCTTGTACCGCCGACCTTAACACTCTGGTGCATATATTTTGATGTGATTTTCTCTAAGCCTGCAATCAGCCTTGCAATAGAAAACACAAAGTAATCCGCAAAGCCGTAAAGCCTGATATCCTTTGCAGCGGTTATATCCTTGCTGAGGGAATAGTAATAGTCAAATTTAACAAAGATACTGCTTCTTGAATCCTTGACGCCCTTTTCCTTTTTATTCAGAAATTTTAAAAGGAAAAATTCTCCGACACAGGTTGCAAGGATAATCAGAATCATTATGATGTTGATTTTATAAATAAGGGCAAGAGAAGTAACAACACCCACAAGACAGACAAGCATCTGATTGCAGGTTTCAACAAAATCTGCGGAGGAAGAATAATAGCTCCTGTAAAATTCCATTGCACGCTTATTCTTTTCTCTGCCCTCAAGGCTTTCAATGTTAATGTAAGGCGTATTCAGATTTTTATTGAAAGCCATAATGGCATACCGCATACGGATTATTCTTGCACTGCCGTTTAAAAGTTCCTGCATAAATGGGGTTAGCCAGGTTGTAAGCGCAACAAGAATGCTGAGCAGTGCAACAACCAGTGTTAACCTTCCAACGGTTACGCCCTCGTTAATGCAGTCAATCATCGCTTTAGGTATGTAGGCTGTAATAATCGGCTGCAGTACCATTGCAGGCACTCTGATAAAAAAGTATACAAGGCTTTTTCTGTCCCACTTAATCCAGTTGGCAAGCATATATTTAAAATTCTCTTTCATCCTCTTCTCCTTTCCATTTGTCCTATAATCAGTTTATAATAAAATCCTTGTGATTACGTTTTAGCAAACATTTTGTTTCAGAACTTTGTAAACACACTAAGAAAGTAAACAGTATTTCCATAATCATTATAACAGTATTATCCCTAAAAGTCCTGACTTTTTGTGCTTTGTTACTGAATTGAAATGAATACAAAATAAACAAAGCCGTCCGTTTTCATTTGAAAACAGACGGCTTATATTATTCATAAAATCCGATTGACTTAATCACAGGGTTGCTTCTGGACTGGCGGATAACAAAACAGGCACCGATACATTTTTTACCTTTTATCGGAATTATCTTCTTTGAGCCGATAACAGTACCTTTATAAACCTGCTTATATTTACCGTCAGGCTTTTTGATATAAAGGTCAAATGCCTCAACCCTCTGACTGTATCTGATGTCCTCCTCAATAACGACATATCTCATTTTCTTAACACTGTCAAAGCGGTATTCAATATATCCGTTATCCTCTGTCAGCTCACCGAGCTTCTGAATCATAATCGGCTTTTCTGTAACGGAGCTGATCAGTCGGCCTAATTTTTCCAGTGCTTTTACATCCTTATGATGAATCACGCCCTTGTCAGACGGCGGAACATTTAAAAGCAAAGTACAGTTGTTACCAACGGAATCGATGTAGATATTGAAAAGCTTTTTCGCTGACTTGACGGTTATATTTTCATTTTTGGAATAGAACCAGCCGCGACGTATGGAAACATCAACCTCTGCAGGATACCAGCAAAGATGGGCATTCTTTTCCAGCACACTGCGTGAGCCCAAATCCTCATCGGTAGAGCTGTACTTCTGAAGGGCAGATGCCTGTTCCTCACTCTGCTGACTTTCCTTCATCGTTTTCTCAGTATCACGCAGGGCAGACGGAACAACGGAGTATTCACTCTTTCGTGTCTTACCGCCCTCATTACCTACCCAGCGGATATCAGGTCCGCATATGGCAATATTGGCATTCGGCTGAAGCCTGTGCACAAGCTCAAAATACCTGTCCCAGTCATATTCAAACTTGACAGCATTCGAGCCCTTAGCACCGTCAAACCATACCTCGAACACCTCACCGTAATTTGTAAGGAGTTCCGTAAGCTGATTACAGAAATAATCATTATACGCATCTGTACCATATCGTTTATCGTGCATATCCCAAGGGGAAAGATAAACGCCGAAATCCATATTCTGACGTCTGCATTCATCCGATACCATTTTTACGATATCGCCCTGAAACGCAGAATTTTTAACAGAGAAATCTGTATACGCACTTTCCCATAGGCAAAAACCGTCGTGATGCTTACAGGTAAGTATGATACCTGTTGCACCGCTTGCTTTAATGGCTGATACCCACTGCTTTGCATTGATAGATTTAATTGTGAAATCATCCGGCGTTTCGTTGCCTGCACCCCACTCCCTTGCAGTAGCAGTATTCATACCGAAATGCATAAAGCAGTAGTACGGCTTGCAGGCAAGTCTGAGCTGATTTTCATCAGGCGTTACGGATATATACCGCTCAACCTCACTGCCGTTAAGCGGATATCCGTTATTATTTGTTGTCCAGTTATTGTTAAAATTATTTTTCATAAGCTTCTCTTTGCGTGTTTTGTTTCCACTCGTTTTCCATTCTTACCATTATTGTTGTGACGGAGGAAATCATCCTTATCTCCCAAATTGCATACACATTTATTCCAGATATACTGCAGTTTTTCTTTAAATGTTAGATAAAAAGCAAACGGTCGGTTGTTAACAATCTCATCATAAGTCGGAGTTGCAAGTCCCAAATCAGCACCTGATACTGCGGTTGCTGAAAGAATAACAATATTTTCATCGACAGGGAGCATAACTGTTTTTGCACCTTTGACATTCAGATTTACAATATAGAAATTCATTCCCTTTGCAACAGCGTCCCTGCCGTCCTTGTGGCTATGGGTTGCGGAATAACCGAGTCTGCCTGTTCTTATATAAGCGGTTTCACCGAAATCGTATAAATCCCAGCCCGCAAAGTTTTCAAAGCAGGAATGTACCTTTTCCGTTACTGTATGATCGTCAACCATAAACTCCGCATTTCTGTCACCGTCAAGAGATGCACAAAGGAAGGAAATGGTATCTGCATTATCCGCAACTGCAATGCTCTGACCGTTGGCAACAAGAGCATTTTTGCCATCCTTATGGATAACAAATTCTTTACCGTTTGTTATGATTTTATCGGAAATAATCTCATATGGCAAGGTGAAATCAAAGTCTCCCTTTTCGCCCTGCTTGGTAATGATGTTTTTATCAAAATCAAGTGAGACAGGGGTACATACAGCCTTTTCACCAAGTATGGATGATGGCTTCAATTTTAGTGCAAAGCTTTTGATTTCATAAGGTTTAAAGGAGGTCACAAGCTTTCCGTCAATAATCTGTGCATCAGCCTTGTATTCCTCACTGGCATAGATTTCACGTGCGGATTCTATACCCTCACCCAGAGTTAATGTGAAATCTTCAACATTCTTTTTCGCACCCTCATTAAGACGGACAATAATTTCGTCACTGTCCTCAGCCTTCTTTATTGCTCTGATAATTACATCATTATCTGACACATTTCCAAATGAATAGCTGCTTTTAAGCAAGCCCTGATGCTTCTCAGTTAAATAGGCTGTCATAGGGGTAACAAACTGCCTTGCCTCCAGCTGGGTATCAGCACCGACATTACCTCTGTGGCTGAAAATGGCATAGGAATATCGGTTCAGTCCCAAATCCATAAAGGACTGCATAGAGTCAATTCTGTAATTCCTCTTCGGAGTATGAAGAACGGTCATTCTAAGAGTATTATCCTTGAATTTATCCCAGCCGTACTTACACTCACTGATAACAGAAACGCCGAATTCACCGCTCTTATCTGTAATATCTGCCCATTTCTGTGCAGGCACTTCAAAGAGCTTTTCACTCATATTACCGCGTTCAATTGCACCGAGTCCAAGATCAAAGGTAGCCTTATCATTTGCACAGGTGAATGCAAACTTATTTTTAGCCAATGTACGCATGGACTGCCACTCAATTTCAGAATAAACCTCAACAACATTTGAGCCGTCAGTCAGTGCGATAATATTTGTAAATGTACTTCTTCCGTCACTCTGTATTACTTTGAAGGCAACTCTTGCAGGCCCCTGTTCAAGCACTGTGATTGTATCTATATTCGCAGTTCTGTCCGCTTCCTTATTTGCCTCTTTATAATTCATTTCCCACGCAGGCCAGCTCTTAGAGCCTGTATAATGGAACAATCCGAGTGAGATAGGCTCTTTCAGAATTTCTTTTTCGTCGAGCTCCTTATCAATAATTGAGGTTATATTTCCCCTCTTGTTCAGCGTTACAATATACTTCTGATTTTCCATTACGTTGTCCGTATTGATAGAGATATCGCTCTTCACGCAGCAGGGTCTGTCACTCGGTCTGAAATCGTAAATTCTTGTACCGAGACTTTTTACCTCAGCAATAAATACAACCTCAAACACATTGCCGTTAATCGCATTTACCTGTGATTTAACCTCTTTGCCGCTGTCATCATAAACACGTATATACGGCTGCGACACCTGTTCCAGTCTTACCTTTACTGCACCTCTTCTGTCGCACTCCACAGGATTATATACCATTACAGGAATTCCTGTGCAGAAATCTGTTTTCATAAGTCCGGCAACGGAGGTAACGGCAGCATCAAGCTCGCCTGTGAACTGATTCATTGACATAGCAAGGTCATTCCATGAACGTCTGTAAACGCGCTGGCAGGAGGTACCCGGCATATCATCGTGGAACTGATGCGCAATTGCTCTTTTCCACGAACGGTTAATCACCTCCTGATTATAATCAGCAGTGCCAAGATAGGATGCCATAACCGAACCGCGTTCTGTTATATCTGCAAGTTCTTCACATCGTCTGTTCCAGCGCTTGCCGATTGCACGTGAGGTATATCCGCCTACTGCGTGATTCTGCATAACAAGCTCGTTATTCCAGACAGGGAGTTTATCCTTCTGCTCCTGTGTGAACTGCTCGTCAATATCGTGATAGATTTCGTCGGCAGACGCGGCAACAACCTCAATATCACTGCTGTTATTTTTCTTGATTTCCTGTTCAACAAATGCAACGGTTGCCTCCTTAGGTGCACCGCCTCTGTCACCGATACCGTGAAAAATATAGGTCCAGTCAAGGTCATACTTTTCATTTTCCTTGAACTTGTTCAGAACAAAATCCCAGTCACGCAGTTTCTTAAGAGTGAAATAATAATCGTGCGGATTCACACTTGCATACACCTGCTCACCATCAACACCCTGCCACTTGCCGATGTCAAATGGGATGCCGTATGCACTGCCCCAAGCCAGCTTCTGCGTGGTAAAGCCCATAAGGTTTGCGTGGTGCATGATACTCGGCAGTGCCCAGCCGAAGCCGAAGCAGTCAGGCAGATAGATATCTGCCGAACGCTTGCCGAAGGTTTTGTCAAAATAGGAATTGCCGAAAAGAATATTTCTGAAAAGTGCCTCAGGTGAAGGAATATTAACATCACCGTTTTCATAGGCAGAGCCGCAGACATTCCATCTGCCTGCTCTGACATATTCCTTCATCTTTTCAAACAGCTCAGGATAATATTCCTGCATCAGCTCATAACGGTATGTACCCTCAAAGGAGAAGGTATAAGTCGGATATTTTTCAAACAGTTTGAAATTCTCAACCAATGTATTATATATGTACTTGCTTACTGTTTCTTCAAAATCCCAGCTCCACACCGTATCAAGATGTGCAGTTGCAACTGTATAAATCTTTTTCTTATTTCCAGCCATTGCTATACTCCTTATTATGTTCAATATATTCATCTACCAATTCACAGGCAAGTGAATAGGAATTTACAAGCGGATGCAGTGTAAGCGCCTGAATGGCAGCTCTCCTGTCCTTATTTCTGATCGCCTGTGAGGAAAGACGCTCATAAATTTTCACACGGCGTATAATTTCAAGATTCTGCTCATCAACATCACCGATGATATGCGGTGTGCATTCCTTTTCATTCACATCACAGGTGATTTCAACAACATCATCATCTCTGAGTCCGTTGATTGCACCGTTATTCGGAATACACATAATCATTGTACCTGTTGTGCCGCTCTGTGCATTTTCAATGAACTTCAGTGCAACACCTGCGTAACCGCCGTCGTCCTCTTCATAAATATTGAATTTCCACTGGGCAGTACGCTTAACACCTGTTTCACTTGCCATATAGCTGCCCTCACGCATACCATACCATTTATTGAAAACCTTAAGACAGCCTTCAAAATCATTTTCAACATCCATTTCGGAAAGCTCTTCCGTCATATATTTATTGATGTCCCTGATCTGCTCTCCCCTTGTTTTATCTGCCTTAAGAATATTTTCAACTGCCTGCTCTCTATAATAGAAATAATAAAGATATTCGTTTAAAACAGCCTTTCTGTCCCTAAGAAGAGCCTTGTCGAAATAACGCATATCCGTTTTTGCATAAGCCTCATCATTTTCTATCAGCTCAGGCATAATCTCTTTTCCGTTAAGAATAATGCTTTTGAAATAAGACAGATGATTCAGACCGTAAACCTCGCCTGAAATATTGTCGGGATTTTCGTTATATAAAAGTGCAAAGGAACGCAGCATACCTGACGGTGCATCACAAATACCATAGGTAAAATCATAACCCATATCGCGAAGGGTTTGTGATACTACACCTGCAGGATTTGTAAAGTTGAACACCTTAACATCAGGTTTTGCGTATTTTTTGATAAACTCGCAGTATTCTGCCAGAGCAGGCACACTGCGCATTGCAAAGGAAAAGCCTGCTGCACCTGTGGTCTCCTGACCGAGAACACCTTTATTCAGTGCGATACGCTCATCCTTTGCACGCATATCGTCCTCGCCCACACGAATTGTGGTAATGACATAATCTGCATCTGTCACCGCTTCAATCTTATCCGTTGTTAAGCTGAACTTAAGCTCAGGGCATAAAAGGCGTGCCACGTGAGATGCCATACCGCCATAGATATTCAGCTTTTTTTCATTGTTGTCCATAAAGCAAAGCTCGTCAATATGCAGTCTGCGTGCCTTTTGTGCAATGCTTTTTGCAAGGAACATGGAGCGGACTCCGCCGCCTCCGATTACCGTTATTTTCATAATACAATCCCCTCCTTCAACTATTCTTTTTCAATTTCAGCAAGCTTTGTATTTACGCGGATGATTTCATCATAAATACGGTCTGAAAATTTCTTTTCTCTTTCATAGGTATAAAGTCCGTTTTGCTCCTGCTCGATATCATAAAGCTGCGTATAACAGAAACCAAACATCTTTTTGTTTGAAATCAGTGCATTCGTAAGACCGCAGTAACGCTTTGCAAATGCTTCAGGCGTGGTAACATTTTTACCGTAACCCCAAGATTTAACCGTATCGTCACCTGCCCATTTTATTCCGCCGTACTCACTGACAAAAACAGGCTCACCGCCGTATTTCTGACGGTTCGGATTATCCTTAAGAACGTGCTCATAGAGAATATTATCTTTTACAAGCATATCAAAATTCTTTCTGAACAGTTCAGTATCATAATTATAATCGTGAACATCGTAAATGTCGGTCTTCACGTGAAAATTACCGCTTGTATCAATGCACGGACGTGTTGAATCCACAGCCTTTGTATAATCGTAAACCGTTGATATCAATTCATTTTTCTGACGTCTGCCTCTGTAATTCCAGGTTTCGTTAAACGGACACCAGCCAACAATGGACGGATGATTGAAATCACGGCTCACCGCCTCTGCCCATTCAGACAAAAATACGGCAAGAGCCTTATCGGAGGAATAATCAAGTCCCCAGTTGGCATATTCACCCCATACAAGATAACCCATTTTATCACAGTGATATAAAAATCTCGGCTCAAACACCTTCTGATGCAGACGTGCACCGTTGAAGCCGAGTGCAAAGGAAAGCTCAATATCCTTAACAAATTCAGCCTCATCCTTAGCAGTATAAATTCCGTCCTTATAAAAGCCCTGATCAAGTACAAGTCTTTGGAAAACACTCTTTTCATTGATAAGGAATTGATATCCGTCCAGACGAAGACTCCTCAGACCGAAATAGCTTTTAACTTTATCGTCACCGAAAGCAAATTCAAGTTCATAAAGTCGACCCTTACCCGGCTCCCAAAGATGCTTTTCACTTAATGGAATATGGAAAAAGCGAATACCATTTGCATTTTGCTGCTGAACTTTTCCAACAGAATTGCCGTTATATTTTACATCACAGGTAAAATCAGCTGTGCCTTTAAAATCCACTGAAATGGTAACACTGCAATTTTCGGCATCAGGGTAAATTCTGAAGTTTTCAATATATTCCTGCGGTGTATATTCAATATATACGGTCTGCCAGATTCCTGTTGTTCTGGTATAATCACAGTCGTGGCTCTTCTTCTGCTCACTCTGTTTGCCTCGACATACAAGAGGATTTTTGACATCATCCTCACATAGAATGAATATTTCATTTTCACCGTCAACGGCAAGGTCGGTTATATCAAATTTAAAAGAGGTATAGCCTCCGCTGTGCCGTCCTGCTGACTTTCCGTTCACAAGAACAGTAGTCAGATAATCAGCAGCACCAATATGAAGAAAAATCCTGCCGCCGTTTTTATGTATATTAATCTTTTTTCTGTACCAGGCCAAATTCACAAAATCGGTATTCCCTATTCCTGAAAGCTTACTTTCAACACAAAAGGGTACATTTATTTTATACGGATAATGATTTTCATTATGATATTTAACTGCTCTTCTTTCATCAGCAGAAAGCTTAAAACCAACTGCTGCTTTTTTAAATCCGAAATCCCATTCACCATTTAAGTTCTGCCACTGAGAACGTTCAAACTGTGGATTAGGATGTTCCTGCCTGTAAATATTCATTTTCCTCTCCCCCTATAACATCAGTATAAAATTTTTTCGTCGTTTTGAAAAGATATTTAAACGACATAATAAACTGTTTTATGTCGTTTTATATACATTTTATCTTGATAAATAAATCCATCAATGCTACAATATTTTCAAAACAAAAAGGGTGAATTGAACAATGGCCATAACCTTTTATTATAACAACAGTAAAATACAGATTTTCAAAATATTTTCAGACACGCTCAGAGGTGTTATTCATATGCATTCTCACGCAAAAAACGGATATGAAATTCACCTTATTGACAGCGGAAGCGGTACACTGGAAATGCCGAATACTCAGTACAAATTATCTAAAAATGTGCTTTATATCACGGGGCCTAATATACCGCACAAGCAGATATCCGATTTAGAAAACCCTATGCATGAGCTTTGCATTTATTTAAAAATTTCAACACACGATAAAGATGATGCTATAGCTTTTTTTACTTCGCAGCCATTCTGGATTGGAAAAAGCAACAGTCATGTGCGAAATATATTTAAAAAAATAATCGAAGAAAATGAGAAAAACCAGCTATGGAAGGATAACATTTTATCTTCACTGGCAATAGGACTGATTACTGAAATGGCAAGACTGTATTCACCGAAAAATACATCATCGCAGGTTTCTCTGCCCTATGATGATTTGAATGAAAGCCGATCGTGGATTCTTGATCAGCTTCTCACTGATGACGATATACATACAACGCTTAACGATCTGGCAAATCAAATGGGCGTATGCAAAAGGCAGGCAGAAAGAATCATTAAAGACTATTATGGCTCTTCCTTCAAAAAGCTCCGCTATGAGGCTAAAATGGCAATGGCAGCAACCTTGCTTGAACAGAAAAAAATATCTATTGAGGAATGTGCTGCACAATGCGGTTACGCCTCTGCCTCCTCCTTCGTTTCCGCCTTCAAGAAGAAATATAAAACCACACCGAAAAAATACAGGGAAAGTAATTAATACAAATCATTTAATATGGCGAATACAAGCTTACAATCATGCTTGCTTAAACCAAATCCATTCATCCGGCAGAAAAATTTCTGCCGGATTTTTTCGTTACCTTTTTCAGTTTTTTCACTAACTATATGAAAAACAATATTTTAGGAGGATGATTATGGACAATTTTAATGAAAAGAATCTAACAAAGCATAAATTGTGGAAAAAAGTATTATGCGTTTTTCTGTCAATCATTATTGCATTCGGCACATTTGTTGCATTAACAGTCGGCTCCAGCAGACTGCAGGATTGGCTTGGTATTCAGTCAATGCTGTCTGCTTATGCGGCGGAAATTGTTGATACAAAAAGTGCTGTTGCCGTAGATGAGGAATCTATGCTTGCGGATCATCATATTATTGACTTGGAGAATCGTGACGGTTCCAATACCGTTTATCTTTTCTCAGAGCCTATTTCATATACGGATGAAAACGGCAATCTGAAAACAAAAGATATATCTGTTGAAAAGCAGGCTGATAAGGCCCTTAAGAATAAGGGCTATGAATATACCAACGGTCAGAATGATTACAGAATTAATTTTTCCGCAGATTCTGATAAGGGTTTGCTTATAAGCTTTGAAGATTATACATATTCAATCATTCCTCAGGGCAAATCTCATTCAGAGGGACAGAAAAACACTTCTGCTTTTTTGAATGAGAATTTCGATGTGTTTGAATATGAAAATATTTACGGCGAAGGAACGAATCTTAAATTCTATCCTCAGCTTAACGGTGTTAAGGATGAGATTGTTCTGAATTCAAATATCGGTCAGAATATATTTTCATTTGAGCTTAAGACAGAGAACTGCACAGCGGTATTAAATGATAGCGGTACAATTTCGCTTATAGATAAAGATAATAACGAGGTTCAATCCTTTCAGGCACCTTTTGCATATGATTGTGAGTATATATCCGGTGTCAACGATGAGCACTATTCTTTATGCAAATATGATTTGAAAGAAATCAGTCAAGGCAATTATCTGCTTTCAATTACTGTGGATTCAGACTGGCTGAATGCAGATACAACAAGCTATCCTGTTATTATTGACCCTACCACAAGTCATATAAGCAATATGTATGATTTGCCGATTCATACAAAAAGAACGACTACAGGTGCTACAGTGGATAATAATGCGGTGGGAACTTCCACCGAATTAGGTACAAGCCGTACTCTCGTTAAATTCCAGAAACCGTCGGAAATTAAAGCCTATGCAAAAATAAACAGTGCTTATTATTGGACAAGAGAATTAACAGGCAGAACTTCAAATTTCACCTGCGGTATCTATAAAATCACATCATCGTGGAATGAGAATAACCTATGGTCAACAAGACCAACCTATAACGGTACGCAAATTACGGCAAGGAATATTAACAGTGCATCAACCGATTCGTCAACGAATCCGCCTTGTCTCAACACAGACAATCAATAAGATTGACAAAACAAAGCCGTCTGCACCAACTGTTACAGGCAACGCAGCAGAGTGGACAAACAGTAATGTCACCCTGTCAGCATCTTCTTCGGACAGTCAGTCCGGTATTGCCGCATACAGCTTTTCTACAACGGAAGGTTCCTATTCCTGGCAGACTGAAAAAAATAAAACATATTCCGAAAACACAACAGTTTATGTTTACGCTAAAGACAATGCAGGCAACATTTCTGCTGCAACAAAAGTTGTTATTGATAAAATTACTTCTGATCCAGAATATCTGATTGAACCGATATTCTATAAAGACAATCAGCTCGTAGGAATATATAATCCGAGAAGCGGCAAAGAAAATATACAGTATAAAATTGGTGAAGATGGTGAATGGATAAATTACACTGTTCCGTTTGCTTTACCATTACACCAAAATGTTACAGTATATGCTAAATTTGAATCTTCACAAAATCCTGATATAAGCAGTACATTTTCTTCAATGCCTGCTTTAATTGGTGCATATACAGAATCTAACACAGATTTTTCTCTTGCATATAAAAATGTATCTTTTGATTTTGTGCGAACCTATGATAGTACTGATAAAAAGTGGTTCTTTGCAACAGACAGTAACGTAACAGTTGTAAACGATAATGTTATTTCTGCTATTCTTCCTGACAGTACAAAATTAACTTTTGTCAAAACTGCTGACAATATTTACACTAACGAGATTAATGGCTATACTTTAACAAGAAATGATAATGGTTATATAATTCTGACTGACGGCGTCAGCTATTCTTACGATACTGATGGTAAATTAATATCAGTCAGCAATAAGTATGATGATACAATCACGATTGCAAGGATCTCATCCTCAATCACAATTTCAGAAAATGCAGGCAGAGCATACACTCTTGCCCTTGATTCAAACGGCAATATTATTTCTGCAACCGATCCTGCAGGCAATGTTATTACTTATACATATGCTGATAATCTTTTGACAAAGGTTTCAGACCAGGCAGGTGTTACTCTTGGTCAGTATTCCTATACAAATGGTGTCCTCACCAAAAGTATGGATAAATCAATCCGCTACAATTCTGACGGAAGAGTAGCATCATACGAGTACGACAGCGGTGCATATCTTAATTATTCTTATGATGATGAGAACAAAACAATTTTAACGGAAAGCTCTGTAGAAACCACAACCTCACAAACTTACAACGATGCACTGATGATTGTTTCGTCAACAGATGAAGAAGGAAACACAACAGAGTATACCTATGATGAATATTATCGTACCCTTACCGATACAAAGAATGGTCAAACAATTACGTATAATTACGATAATAAAGGCAATGTTTTATCCGAAGTATCAGATGATGAAGATGCTGAAAATACATATTATACATATGATAATAACGGTAATGTAATTCGTCAGCAGACAGGTACGAATTATACCTATTATTTATATGATGAAAGCGGTGAGTTATCATTAACTGCAACACTGAAAGATGGTTATAGCGGTGAAATTCCAAATGTTTACAATTCTGACTTGACTTGTTTTGATTCTGTAAGTTATACTTATGATAATGGCATACTTGTTAAAACTGTTGACAATAAAGAAAAAGAAACCATAACAAATACTTATGATGAATCTGGTAACAGCATTAAAGTATCTACTGTTACAGAAAAAGATGGTGAATCAACAGTCGGCGTTGTTGACAACACCTACGATATTATGGGCAATCTCCTGACTTCTGTCAGCGGTGAGGACACTTCGTCATACATCTACGATAAAGCGAGCAGAACATTACTTGCTAATGAAAAGGGAGAGTGCACCCGTACTATCTACGATTCTCTCGGCAGAACAATACAGGAAATCAGCCCTGAGGATTATGACAGCACAAAAGACGGTTTGCCTTCTGAAAACACCTATGCAGATGCAAGTGCAGGACAGACATATAAATATGCTGCCAATGGTACGCTCACAAGTGAAACCAACCGTCTTGGCAAAACAACAAAGTATTTCTACAATGACATCGGCTCAAAAATAAGAGAAGAATTTGATATTTACAAGTTCTACTATCTCAACCACGGCGAACTATATCAGGTAAAGGTTGCCAATACAACAACTGTTTCATATTCTTACTCTACAGACGGCAAGCATTTATTGCTTTCTGAAACCTATGCAAATGATGAAGTGATTCGTTATACCTATAACGATAACGGTGATGTTACTGCACAATATCATAACAGCAATGCTAAACCTTATGTATCATATACTTATAATGCCGATAATGAATTAACTGAAAAGGTTAATACAGATACAGGCTTGAAGTATGTATATGGTTCAGATAACAAGGTTGATGTTTACAAAATATCTGACAATACACTTGTGCAGTCTTATACTGAAACAGAAACCGAAGCAGATGAAGCAAACAACATCACAGCAAAAACGGATATTACAGAAAATCATTTCGGCACAGCTTATTCTTCCATTGTTAAGGATAAATCTATAAGCTACACAACAGGAAACAATACTATTGAGTATAGTTATCAAACTACAAGCAGTGATGAAAATGAAAAAGTTTCATCTGATTCTATTAAGTATAACAATAGTGATATTCTATCATCGGCATACACTTATGATGACAATGGTAATATCCTGACGAAATCGTATGGTGAAAACAACGCATTTGTTAACACCTATGATGACAAGAGCCGTATAATCTCATCATCCTATGCAGGTAAAGCATACAACTATACTTATGATAATGACAGTCAGTTAACCAATGTTAACGGCGACAATTACACTGCAAACTATGTTTATGACAGCAGAGGTAATATAACCTCTAAAACAGTAAATAATGAAACTACATCATTCACATACGCAAACTTTGGTTGGAAGGATTTGCTGATTGCAGTAAATGATGTTGAACTTACTTATGATGAAGTTGGTAATGTTTTATCCTATGGTGATAAAGAATTTACTTGGAATACCGGCAGAAATCTTGAAAGTATAGTTGACGGTGATAATAATTATAGTTATACTTATGATGAGAATGGTATTAGAACATCTAAAACTGTAAACGGTGTTAAAACATACTACAATACAAAAGACGGTGTTATTCTATCACAAACTGACGGAACAAACACAATGTATTTCCAGTATGATACCAACGGTACACCGCTTGGCTTCATTTACAACGGCACACAGTATTTCTACATGACCAATCAGATGGGTGATATTATTGCTATCACTGATTCAAATGGCGATATTATTATTCAGTATGTTTATGATGAATGGGGCAAACTTTTAAATATTTATACCATGAATGAAGATAATGCGGAGCAAATTGAAGTAGCAAATGCCAACCCACTGCGTTATCGTGGTTATTATTATGATACCGAAACAGGCTACTATTATCTCCAGTCCCGTTACTACGATGCATCAATTTGCAGATTTATTAATGCTGATATTCCTGAAATTGCACAAATGTCCAAAGGTATTTCTTCCGGTACAAATCTTTTTGCTTATTGCAACAATAATCCAGTAAATGATAGTGATCCTACAGGGTCTATATCAATATCAGCAATAATTGGTGCTCTTATAGGCTTTGGTGCAGGAGCAATTTTACTACCTCTTTTTGCTGATTACAAAGGATATAAAGGAAGTAAAAGAAAATGGTTTATAGGATTAGGAACAGCAGTAACTACTGTTATAGGTGGTGTATTAGGACATTATAT
This sequence comes from uncultured Eubacterium sp., assembly GCA_910577195.1. Lineage (GTDB taxonomy): Bacteria > Bacillota > Clostridia > Oscillospirales > Acutalibacteraceae > Eubacterium_R. Next base: position 232,541 of record CAJTLP010000005.1, read on the forward strand.
TGGCAAAGCACTTATTGCATTATATAGTAAAGGAAAAGTTTTTGCAGATACACTTAATAAAGCTATCGCAAAATCAATTGCCAAAATAACACGAGTATCATTTTCTGTTGCCAAAGGAGAAGGATACAAGCTAACTTTTGGAAAATATGTAATAAGGATAATGACAAGTAGTAAAAGAGTGAACAATTATATAAGAATCTCTCATATTACAAAAGGTGCAATGCTTTTAAATGGAACATTTAACAGTAATCGTTCTCTTACTCATATACCTATTACTATCAGTAACTTAGTAAAATTAGTTAGTTTGATTTTCAAATTGAAGTGAGGTGAATCTTTTGAATAATATTGATTTTAGTACTCTGTATTTTATGGAAATAATAAAATGCAATTATGATGCTATAAATGGTATTGCTGATTTTATTTTAAACACGGAAAACAATAATATAGTATTAAAATTTACTGGTGTATCAAAATATATGTTTATTCAAAGTAAATCAAATACTTTTGATGATTCTATTAGATTTTTTTCCATTGAAGACATAATAGAAAAAGATATTACAAAAAACAAAGAATTTCAATTAATAGAAAAAAAACATAAAAAGATTTTTGAAGAATTTCAATATAATTATTTAATTGATAGTTGTTGTAGTTGTTGGTATATAAATGCTGAACATGTTGAAATATTAGATAATTTACAATAATACTGAGATATTTCCTTGTGACAGGGCTGAGGTAAAACTCAGCCCTTGTTACCAAAAAAACAATTAACTTCACTTATGCAAACTTTGGCTGGAAAGATTTGCTTGTGGCAGTAAATGATGTTGAACTCACTTATGATGAGGTAGGCAATGTTTTAACATACGGTGATAAGGAATTCACTTGGAATACCGGCAGAAATCTTGAAAGCATAGTTGACGGTGATAATCAATACAGTTATACTTATGATGAAAACGGAATCCGAACATCAAAAACCGTAAACGGTGTAACAACAAGGTTTAACACACTGGGCGGAGTTGTTCTTGCACAGAGTGACAGCACAGGCATTATGTATTTCCAGTACGACAGTGCAGGTGCACCGATTGGCTTTGTGTACAACGATATTCAGTATCTGTACATAACCAACATCAGCGGAGACATTATAGGCATTACAGATGCACAGGGCAATCCGCTTGCGGAATACACCTATGATGCTTGGGGCAAGCTGTTAGACATAACAACTGCAGAGGAAAGCAACGAAGAACAGCTTTCCCTTGCAAATGCTAACCCGCTTCGTTATCGCGGATATTACTACGATAACGAGACAGGTTACTACTACCTGCAAAGCCGTTATTACAACCCTGAGTGGGGCAGATTTATTTCTGCTGACAGCTTTGCATATCTGGACACACAGAACAGCTTCAGCCTGAACGCATACATATATTGCTGGGATTGTCCTATAATATTTGAGGATGCAGAGGGCACAACGCCGAAGATTTCGATTGATATATCCAAAATACAGGCATTTGTTATAAAATTACAAGTATTTATATCAAATGGAAAAGATAAATTAACAGAATTTGGAAATCGCATATTAGCTTCATTGCAGGATACTATTGACCGATGCAAACAGCTGAATGAAAAAATCAAGTGTAAATTCATTGCACTTGGTGAAAAAATAAAATTCAAAATTCATAATTTCAATATATCAATCAATAAAGCTTTCAAAGAAATAACAGGCAGAGACCTCAATATTTTCAAAATTGTTGAGTTTATTATAAAAACAATTCATAATGATGAAAATGATGAACAAAACACCTCTGTCCGCAAGGCTAAAAAATCTGGTGCTGTAACTGAGGAAGGAAAAATTATTGGCATAGTAATTACCGAAATTTTTACTTGTTGGGATTTACAGGTAATTGCGAAAAAACTACATATTGATTTCTCCTTCACAGATTTAGAAAATTATATGCAAGATAAAGTTGATATTTACAGAAAGTATTTTGACAGTATTATTGAAACGGCATCAAAAAAATATGCCGCTGAATCTTCTGGTTTTATATCTACAATTTTAGGTATGCTACCAAATTTATCTATTGAGAAAAGTACAGCAATCGACGCATTGCCATATTTTACTAATTTAATTAATGATTATTCAGGAAGATATGTTACCAATCCTGGTGCGACTTTTATGGCATTATTTGATATAACTATAGGAGGCATAGTTGATGGCGGAAGTAACGCACTTGATTTTTTTGTTTCACCTATAGTAGCTGTTTTGTTTTCGTTCATTGCTGATGAATTATATAATATAGATGCAACCAGAAAAAAGGCAGAATTTATTGCATATAATTGGTATTATTTTTTAGTTATATAGATTGGAGAAAATATGAAAAATAACAATGATCAACCTTTTAAAATTTCTGTTCAATCAATGAATTTTATAGCTTTTATTACTGTAATAGTTAATGTAATATCGGAAAGATTTGGTACTTATCCTCATTATTCAGGTGGAAGATTTAGTCGAATGGAAATGGTAGGTATATTTATTCCTTTAATGATACTTATCGTTCCTTTTTTTGCTAAAAAGTATCGCAAAGAATGTTGGAATATTAATACTTTGATTATATCTTTCGGTATTTTGATAATAAGTATAGCATTGATATCTGTAATGTATGCTAATAAGGAATATTATAGCATTCTTTGGATAGAAGAGGGTCATTGGACACGAGATAATTGTCCTCCCATCAGATGGGATTTTTGGAATATAATAGGAAAAACTGCTTGACAGCAATGATATAACCATACTTTACGATACCGAAGGACGTGTTGTTGAGTATCTGAAAGATAATGGCTATTCAACTAAAATGGAATATGGTACAAGAGACGTTACCATTACCACATCGGATAATCAGACTTCCAAAATCAGTTATAACATATACGGCAATATCTCATCATCAACCGATACATCAGGTGAAACAACAACATATACCTATGACAACGGGCAGAATCTTGTAAAAGCTGAAAAAGCGGATGAAATTCTGACCGAGTGCACCTATGATTCCAACGATGTATTGCTCAGCAAAAAGGATTCATCAGGCACAATATATTATTACTATGATGAAAATAATAATATAATCAGGACAAAGCAAACTTTTTCCGATACCGAAAAAAGCGATGTAATCACCTATTATGTTTATGATGAAAACGCAAAAGTAATACTCCAGGCGGAATATGATGACGAAATCAGCAACGCACCTGAGCAGTATGATGAAACATTCAAATATAAATCCGTTTCAAAATATACGTACGAAAACGGTTTTCTGATAAAATCAGAGGATGTGGATAACAACACCATAACCACATATCTTTACAATGACTACGGCAACAACATAAAATCAACAACTAAGATTGAAAATGAAGACGGTACGGAAAGTATCGGAATCGTTGAAGATACCTATGCGCAGAACGGCAACCTTGTCAGCGAGGTGAACAAGTTCGGCATTGAAACGGAGTATACCTATTCAGATACAGGTGCAATCAGTAAAAAGCATTTTGATATCTATGATTACTATTACCTCCCTGACGGAAAGTGCGATAAGGTAGAGGTATCAGGTAAAACGATTGTCGACTATGATTACGACACCACAGACGAAAGTGTTACCATTGAAAATGGGCAGACCCTGAACAGAGTAACCTATGCATACGGTAATACCGATTTGCAGATTGTGGATGAAAACGGTGCTGTTGTAAAAAGATATAACAACGGACAAAGCTATTATGAAACCCTGCCGACAGCCAGCGGAGAAAGATTCAGATACAGCAACAGCCGAGCAGATGCCATAACCACAATTT
>CAJTLP010000006.1 GCA_910577195.1 uncultured Eubacterium sp.
AAGTCTATGATTTTCTTTCAAATACTCCTTATGCCTTTGTCCCCAAAAGCCTATTCCATAATTTGTATCTATTGATACAACCGTAGGAACATTAACATCTCCAACCTCTATATAACTTCCATTTATTTCTTCATATAATGATTTCATTGTAAATTCTCCGATTTCATTTTAATTATTTAACCTACAATCAAATCATTTAGCTGTTTACAAAGTTTTAGGACACTCTCTTTATCAAGGGTGTCCTAAAATATATTTGTTCAGTTTGTGGATATTCTTACATAGATAATATTACAGATTATGCATCGGATAATAGTGTTTTGATTGCGGCACTCGAACAAATTGAATCATATTCTGCTGAAGATTATTCAAATGAATCTTTTGCTGCGTTGATGTCTGTTTATGATTCTTATTCCGATTTGAGAAATCAGAATATTTCTCAGATTGAAATTGATAATGCAATATTTGATTTGCTGACTGCAATATCTGCTCTTAAGCCATATTTATATTTAAACGTTCAAGCACCTAACGGTACATTTACTGTTTCTTATAACAATGGAGTGAACAGTAATACTAAGCATTCATTATTGTTTGGAACGGATATAACGCTAACTGCTACTGCAAACGAGGGTTATGAATTTATTGGATGGTATGATGTAACCAATAATCTGTATTTCAGTAAAAATGCTGAATATTCATTCAAGCTAACTTCAAATACAAATCTTAAAGCAGTATTTGTAAAAGAACAGTCTACTTCATTAGTATTTACTACCTATAGTAATTGGGTGCAATCAACTGTTACCAAGACCATTGACGAGTGGAACAGTATAACAAGCATTGATGATTTATTGCCACAAGTTCCGTATAAATACGGTTACAGTAACGGCAGATGGGTATATGATAATGAAACTGTTCTTGCAAAATTGCAGACAGGAGAAAATGTATATTTGATTCCTGAATATGATGAGGATGATACATCATTACCTACTCCACCGTCACCAAAGGGAGATACTCCTGCACTTGATTTATATTACAAACTTGATGATGAAGCCAATGTCGGTTCATTTGTAATGGCGGCAGGAATACCTGATGGTTGTCATATTGAATCTGTCGGAGTAGCGTTCTACTACAAAAAAGCAAACGATTTTGATCCGACAAAATTTGAATTGCTGCTTAATAATAAGATGCTGGTTAGTAGGTTTAATACAGAAGAGATTGAGGATATTTATATTGTGAATATGAATAAACTCACATCAACATATAATTGGGCAGTAAGAGGATATGTAACTTATTATGATGCAGATGGTAATTTAAAAACTGTATATTCAAATCAGGTGAATATTGTAAACAGAGAGCAGGTGTAATATGAAAAAAATTAAAAATTTAATATCTATTTTACTACTTGCAATTATGTTATGCGGTTTGAGCATATTTGCATATGCTTCCGAGATTAATATTACCGAACCTGAAGAAAGTCATAAGTATACTGTATTAAGCATCAATGATAATGATGTTACTTATGTTTGTGATGATTGTGGGGATGCAGTAAATATTCCAAAGAGCGAAATTATTATAATGTGGAATATTGAGTATGTTAATAAACCTCCGCAGCCAACCGATGTTGACAATAGTTCATATCTTGATTTGAATAATGATAATATTATCAATGCAAAGGATTATGCGATAATAAGTAAATTTTAAATTTGTTATTAATTAGAAAATGAGTAGATTGCAACAGCAGTCTGCTCATTTTTTTATGCTAATTAGTTCTTTTTAGATATAAAAAAATTTGTTACTTTTTATGTTTTTCGACACTTATATTATAGAACTGAGTTTGCAGCTGTTAAAGCAATGTATATAAATTATACATTTTTGTCGAAAAAATGTGTAGTTTTGTATTTTGTGTTGACAGATTATTGATTGATTTATAAAATTAAAATACTATTTAAACTATTTTATGAAAGAGGCATTTATATGAATATTTTACTTATCGGAAATGGATTTGATTTAGCACACGGATTACCAACAAGATATAGTGATTTTTTAGAATTTATTGAAGTGATTAATAAGTTTGAAGAATATAATGGTAAATTTATGGATGTTAATGCTTGGCTTGCTAAAGAAGCAGAAAAATTAAATTCAAAAATAGTAAGTATATTAAAAAATGATTTTGAAAGCAGTAATTTTCTAAAAGAAAATCATTTGTATGAATGTACAAAGGAAAATATATGGATAAAATATTTCAATGATAATAAAAATAATATTGGAAAAAATTGGATTGATTTTGAATCAGAAATATCTGTTATTATAAGGATAATCGAGGAAAGTTTACAACGTGATTGTTTTACCGAGAAAATATTTTTAGATGCAAAAAAGGTAAAAGATTTTTGTAAAAAAACAAATAGAGATTCGACAAATTTATTAAAACTATTCAAAAAACTTAACGAACCGAATGCAGCAAAAACAGATAGTTTTATTAGAAAGTTAAATGAAGATTTAGATGATTTAATAATAGCATTGCAAATTTACTTATCTCATTTTGTTAATAAAATAAAAGATGTTGAAGATAAAAACTTTGTTAAAAATCTTAATGTAGATAAGGTTATTTCTTTCAATTATACTGACACATATAAAAGATTATACGATCCTTCTGGATGTGCTGAATATAATTATATTCACGGAAAAGTAAGCGAAGATAATTACATAAGTAAATCAGATATAGTACTTGGTATAGAAGAATATTTTAATGGGGAAGAACAGAATAGATACTTGGAATTTGTTTCGTTTAAAAAGTATTATCAAAGAATTAGAAAGAATACAGATAGTAAATATTATGATTGGATTAGTGATATCCAAAAAGAACAGGAGGAGTATCATAAAAAATTATCATTTAAAGAAAAAATTAAGTTATGTATTTGGATTTTAAAAGAAAAATTTAGGGATATTGAACATAATTTGCCATTACCGCAATTAAATAAAGAACAGCATAATTTATACATAATTGGACATTCTTTGGATGTTAATGATAAGGATATTTTACGGGATTTAATTTTAAATGATAATGTCACTACAACGATATATTATTATAAAAAAGATTATGATAAGACAATTTGTAATCTAATTAAAACAATTGAAATGAAAGAAGCTTCTTTGAGGACAAAGGGACAGAATCAAACAATATTTTTTGTAGAACAACCTGAAAATTAAATTTTGTGTTTGTAATTTGAAATATTGACACATATATATTTTTATGTTAGACTAAATAGTGTTGGCGGAGGAAGTCAATATTATACAATACAATTGAATATTTTTTTACTTATAGTTTAACATTATAGTTAAACCCAATTCTTTAAGTTTAATGAACGATACGGATATTAAGTCGGGCATTGAAACGAATACATATTTACATAGCATTCCTCACACAAGGGAGTAGTCTGTGTAAAAGTATGTGTAGGTTTCAGTGCCCGACTTTTGCTTTGCCATTTTGCATTTGAAATCTATATAAATTTTGGAAAGGAGGTCTTGACTATTTATCAGAACAAAAAATCAAAAGGTAATTTCTTTCTTCTGCCGAACAGCATTTTCGATGAAGATATGAAACCAAGAGATTTTGCTGTGTATAGTTTTCTTGTCAGCAGAAAAGACAGCGTCGGTGAATGTTGGTATTCTGTTGAACACATTGCAGAATACTGCAACATCAGTGTAAATACTGCACGCCGAGCATTGCACTGGCTTGAGGAATGGGGATATATTGAAATTAAAAAATCATTCCTTGACGGCAAGCAAAGAACCAACTTATACAGAGTACACAAAATCGCTGCCTGACATCAATTTTGGGAGGCAAACAATATAAAAGGCTTCTTGACAAGAAAAGGAAATGGACAACAAACTAATCGAAACAGATATAAAACTCGATTTGTAAGCATTTGTCAAGGTCACAAGAACAAATAAAACAAGTAATGTTTTTTACTATTCTATCCAAAGCAGCTATGGTAATAGATGCTTTGGTATCTGCGAGTTTCGGTTTTGTATTACGCTCGCCAAATGGCAGCGAAACAAAGCCTGTGGGCAAGCCCAAACCCCTATCTTTTCAAAACAAAAATCAATATTACAGAACTCAATGCCCGAATCCTTAACGAACTGATTGAGAAAATTGTAGTTCATGAAAAAGAAATCATCAACGGCAAAAAATATCAGACTGTTGAGATATATTATAAATTTGTCGGATTGGTTTGATATCTATTGTTGATTTATAAGTAATAGTGATATAATATTATATAAAAATAAAAGAAAGGGAGTTATAATAGTGGATTTTTTTGAAAGGTATTCTAAAGATATAATGGAACCATTTGCATTAAAAGTTTTATCACTTTCGTTTGATTCTTCCTATGGTGAATACTATGCTCCAACAAACAGCGACAATTTTGATTATATATCTTTAGATAGGAACAGTGCATTGGAAATAACTTCTATAATATCAAAAAATGAGATGCAGGTTTATATATATGAAAAGAGCAAAGCAAAAGGGAAACAGAATTTAAAACATAGTATGATTAGGGACTTGAATTTAAAGGATGATGGTAATATTGAGTCTTATTATGGCGGATCAATGAGCGAAATAAAAGTTGCAATAATAAAAAGTATAGATAAAAAGCAAAATAAAGCATTAAAGAGGTTAAAAGAAAAACAATATAATTGCGTTGACTTATGTTTATGTATTAATGACGGCGGTTTGTTTGATAAATATAGTTTTGAATTGGCATTTACCGAATTGGATAAATACCTTTTTAATAAAATCTTTTTTATTACTTGTACGCATTTTATTTGCTATAGTAAGGAGAACGGATTTAAGGAATATCCGAGAATAATCACAGATAATTCTTAAATGTTATATGAATTACATCCTTAAATACAACCCGAGGTCACGTGTTCGAGTCACGCCACCAGCTCCAAAAAAGAGGTTATCGTTTCTCGCGATAACCTCTTTAAAATTACTATTTTATTGCATTGTCTTTAAGGACATCAATATTGTAAAATTTATTTTGCAAAAAACGGATTCTCGTTTTCATACTTTTGTTGACAATATTGCTTTTTGAAGCCATTTCAAAACCATGAATCGTATTTTTGGTTTCATTCAGTATAACTCTATTTCCTGCCGTTCTCAAAGCATTTGCGTATTCAACACCCTCATCATGCAGACAATCTAATTCTGCCGTTTCAATATAGGTTTCAGGCAAGCCTGATAAATTTGATGCTTCAATCGGTGAAGCATACTGAATCGTTTTGTCATCACTGCCCTGCAAATATAAATTCCACATTTTTTCAGACAATCTGCTGTTCCATACAGGTGTATCCGTATATTTTCTCATTGACAGGGTTTTCATCCGCCGGTCAATAACAGGGTAAATAAGCATCTGTCCGCATGGTCTAAACAACTTGTTATCTCTTGCCATAAGTGTTACTGCAGCTGCAAGATTACCTCCTGCACTGTCACCTGCAATCATAATTTTTTCTTTATCAATACCCAGTTCATCTGCATTTTTTACAAGCCATTCTAATCCGCTGTAGCAATCATTAACAGGAACAGGATATGAATGTTTCGGAGTTAAACGATAATCCACCATAAGTACTTTACACGGTGTTTGTACACAATACTGTTTAACAAACCTGTAATGATACGGCGCTGCCTTATAAATAAAGCCGCCGCCATGATAATATATCATTGCAGGAACAGTTGTGCCGCAGTTTTTAGGCTCATAAAACAAAGCATCTATTTGTCCATTTGCAGTATCTATCGTATGCTTAGTCACCTTGACCTGTTCGTCTGAATGTTCAACTTTCATAAAAATTCCCAAAACCTTTTCGGCAATCGGTGCAAAAGCCTTAACAATCGGAAATGTCATAAATCGAATATATTTGAAATCACTGCTTATATTATACTTCAATATAATCACCTGTAAATCTAAATAAATATTATCCATTTGTTTTAACAATTTAAATATATCATAATATAAAATTAATTCAATATTTGACTCATTTTAATGCTTTATTCGTTTTGTGCTTGCCTGATGGTTCAAATAATGTTAATATGGTTATAGAGAGATAATATGAAGGGGATAGCAATATGATAAAGATTACACCGGATACCACACTGAAAGACGCAATGGTCAACCCGATGGCGAAGGACGTACTGGAAAAGCTGATGATGGCTTTAAGACTTCCTTCCTCAATGCTGGAAAGCAGGATTATGAGTAAGCTGAAATTAAAAACGCTTACAAAAGCTACTGCAGGACTGCTTGATAAAAAAACAATTCAATTGGTCTGTGATATGTTTAATCTTGAGAAAAACGAGGTTATCACTGACAAGGGAGAGCTGACGGAAAAGTGGTGGAAAGAGGCTGTAATTTATCAGATTTATCCACGTTCTTTCAAAGATAGTAATGGCGATGGTATCGGTGATTTAAGAGGTATTATTGAAAAGCTTGATTACCTTAAGGACTTAGGTATCACCGCAATCTGGTGTTCACCTTTTTATGATTCTCCGAACGATGATAATGGCTATGATATCCGTGATTATAAAAAGATTATGGCTGAGTTCGGTACAATGGAGGATTTTGACGAGCTCCTTGATGAGATTCATAAGCGTGATATGAAGCTGATTGTGGACCTGGTTGTGAATCATACCAGTGATGAGCATGAGTGGTTCAAAGAGGCACTTAAGTCAAAGGATAATCCTTATCACGATTATTATATCTGGCGTGATGCCACAGACGCAGGCAAAACGCCGCCGAATAACTGGATATCATTGTTCAAGGGCAGTGCATGGAATTATTATGAGCACCTTGATCAGTGGGCAATGCACCTGTTTTCTAAAAAGCAGATGGACCTGAACTGGGAGAATGAAAAGGTAAGAGAAAGCGTTTATGAGATGATGCTCTGGTGGCTGGATAAGGGTATTGACGGCTTCAGAATGGACGTTATCAACTTTATCAGCAAGACAGAAGGTTTGCCTGATGCAAATGCTTTTCTCGGTGTGATGACAGGCTACAAGGGTGCGGAATACTATTTCTATGGCCCGAGACTTCATGAATTCCTGCACGAAATGAGAGAGAAAACCTTTGGAGACTATGATGTTTATACTGTAGGCGAATGCGGCGGCGCAGGTATTGAAATGGATAAAATGCTTACGGCTGATTTCAGGGGTGAGCTTGATACCGTATTTAATTTTGATTTCCTTATTAATCAGGGACATACAAATTATGACGGCTATGATTACAGTCTTTATAAGGTAATGCAGGAGTTTGAGAAGTTTCAGACGCAGTACACAAATCATTGCTGGCCGGCCGTATTCTTTGAAAATCACGATAATCCGCGTATTGTTTCAAAGGTGGATAAGACGGATGCTTATCGTGAGGATATATCAAAGGTTTGTGCAGTGATAGAAATGACACTGCGCGGTACACCTTACATATATCAGGGTCAGGAAATCTCTATGGGTAATGGCGATTTTGACTGCATTGAGCAGATAGATGATGCTGAGGCTAAGGGTGTATATAGTGAACTGATTAAAAAAGGCAGATCTGCCGATAAGGCCTTTAAGCGTGCCAAAACAGGTACACGTGATAATGCAAGAACACCTTTCCATTGGAGTGACAGTGAGAATGCAGGCTTTACCACAGGTACCCCCTGGATGAAAATTACAGGCGATTACCGTCGTTTTAATGCTGAGGATGAATCGAGAAGAGAGGATAGTGTTCTCAATTTCTATAAAAAAGCCATTTCTCTCAGACGCGAGAATAAGGCACTTGTCTATGGTGAGTTTATTAAAATTGAGGATATTCCGTCACCGCTCTATTGCTATTTCAGAGAATATGGTGATGAGAGCTATTATATTGAGCTTAACTTGGGCAGAGCACCTATGGAGCATCCTGTAGATACAAGCGAAATGGAACTCGTTCTGTCTACAAAAGGAAAAACAGCAGATAAGCTGAGAGCATTTGAGGGCAATGTTTATAAGTTGAAATAATGTGTCTTATGAATAAAACAGACGTGGATTATGAACAGGTATTATAACGAAGTTTTTAAATTAAAGGACGATATTGTTCTTTGGTTTATTCTATGTTTTTATTTTCTTAACAGATAAATCAGAACTTGCAAGGGGTGACGAGTGAATGGAAAGAACAATAATCGAATTATTAGAGATTCAAAAAGTTGACAAAGATACAGAAATGGTGGATAGATTGTTGGATTTCATTGAAAATTTTTCATGGTTAGAAGTTAAAGAACATACTTTGCGGACGATTAAAAATTGGGTATTTGAGGAATGGGAAACTCCGTTTGTAGCAACGATATATGGACACATTGTAGGAATGGTAACTATCATGAAATCTGACTATTATCCATTACCTGAGATATATCCATGGATATCAACTTTGTTTGTAACTGAAGAATATCGTGGTCAAAGAATTAGCGGAAAACTCATTGATTTTGCAAATAAATATGCAAAAGAAATTGGTTTTGACAGGACATATATTCCGACGGAATTTGTTGGCTTATACGAAAAATATGGTTATTGCTATATTAAGGATATTGAGAATTATGGTAACGATATTGACCGTTTGTATGCTAAAGAATTATAATAACTGTTTGGGGAGGGAGTGATAAAAGGCAAAATAATAGAGAATTCTGGAAAACGTTAGATGAATTGGTAGCCGATTCGATAATTGTAATTGACAGACCAAAAGGAACTGCACATCCCAAGTATCCTGATTTCATTTATAAAATTGATTATGGTTATTTGAAAGAAACAACATCCATGGATGGTGGTGGAATTGATGTTTGGATTGGAACAGGTGAAAAAAAGATTGATGCAATAATGTGTATTGTTGATTTGATAAAGAGAGATTCAGAAATCAAAATTTTAATTGGCTGTACAGAAGAAGAAAAACAAATCATATATCAGACTCATAATGAAACAGAATATATGAAAGGTGTTTTGATTCGGCGATGAATTATTCCGGTTTATTGAGCCAACCATAAATGTAATATTATGGCGAGCATCGGATTTTGACATACATAGTTTATAAAATAAAAAACCGCGAACAAAATGTTCGCGGTTTACTTTGTTGCAACAGCTCAACTTACTCTGCGTCTGTTTTGCTTATATATTTATACTTTATTTGATTTTTTTCTTCCTGTAAATATTGAAATACCGAAGATTGCAATCAGCATTGCACAGGCAAAGCACATCCAGAAAATCAGTGTTGCTTTGCTCTGCTGAGCAAAGGTGTCGTAATATCCTTTAAGATATATAACACAGACAATCAGCGGCAGAATGTACTGCATATAAAGTCTTATCCATTTTGGGAATTTTGCACCCTCGCCGGTGTTTGCTTCGTGCAGGAAGTTTTCAAAGCCCCAGCCGTTCTTTCTTACACAGAACATTACGAATACAAGTGAACCGAGCGGAAGAAGATTATATGAAACCAGGAAGTCCTCAAGGTCCATAATTGTTGTTCCGCTGCCAAGAGGTTCAATTTTTGACAGCAGATTAAAGCCGATAATTGCAGGGATTGAAAGCACTGTGATTAAAACAAAATTGATTCCGACTGATTTTTTTCTGCTCCAGCCTTTCATATCAATAAAGGCTGCAATGATATTTTCAAATACAGCAACGATTGTTGACAGTGCCGCAAAGGACATAAATATGAAAAACATCGTTCCCCAGATTCTGCCGCCTGCCATATTGTTGAAAAGGTTCGGCAGGGTTATGAACAGCAGTGACGGACCTGCACCCGGTTCAACACCGAATGAAAAGCAGGCAGGAATAATGATAAATCCGGCTGTTAATGCGACTAAAGTATCAAGAAAAATAATATTTACTGCCTCACCGGTAATTCTCTTTTTCTTATCAAGATAGCTTCCGAAAATTTCCATAGCGCCGATACCGATGCTGAGTGTGAAAAATGCATGGCTCATTGCGGCGAATACCGATGTGCCGATACCGTTTTGCACAACTGTGTTGAAATCAGGTACAAGATAAAACTTAATGCCCTCAGATGCATTCGGAAGAAATACGGAGTTTACTGCCAGTGCAATCATCAATATAATCAGACAGGACATCATTACTTTGGTAACTTTCTCAACACCGTTTTTAACACCGAGTGCACAAATGCCGAAGGAAACGATGATTGCAATCAATGCCCAGAATCCCATTGTCACAGGCTGCGAAAGCATGGTTGAAAATACGTTTGCAACACCGTCGGCGTCAAGCCCTGTCATTTTTCCTGTAAGTTCAAGATAGGCGTAGTACAGCATCCAGCCGCCGACCATTGTGTAAAACATCATCAGCAGAATACTGCCGAGAATACTAATCCATTTAAAGGTGTGCCATTTTGTGCCCTTCGGTTCAAGCTTTTCAAAAGCCCTGCCCATTCCCAGCTGACTTGCTCTGCCGACACTGAACTCGCACACAAGAATCGGTAGACCAAGAATAATAAGGAATATAAGATACATTACAATAAATGCAGCACCGCCGTACATTCCGCATATGTAAGGGAACTTCCACACGTTGCCGATACCAACCGCACATCCTGCTGAGACAAGTATGAAGCCCAGCCTTGATGCAAATTTTTCTCTCTCTGCCATAAAAACCTCTCAAATTCTATTTTATTTAATATAGATTATATATTGTTTTAGGGTGAATTTCAATAGTAACAGCTTTAATGGACAATGTGTGGAAATATGTAGTCCAAATAGCGTGAAAGGAGTTTCACTGCCATTATTTCAGTTTTTGCATACAATAAAGTATATTGAAGCATGAATGCCGAACGTGATAAATTAAATAAAATCGTTGTTTTTTAGGTGAGTTCCTGTTCGGTTTTTCGATACTAACGAAAAGAGGTATGGTAATGAATTTATATATAAAGGTGGGTTCAATCACTAATGCACAGCGCGGACAGCGTATTCTGCGCTCAAAGGGATATAAAGCTCAAATAAAGAAAATTGAGAATCCTTCTAAAACGGACGGATGCGGATATGCACTTGAGGTATCATCAGATGATGATACACCGGTGAAAATACTGGAAAAAAATAAAATAAAGATCAGGGGTGTTGAGATGCTATGATTTACCTGGATAATAGTGCCACCACTAATCCGAAACCAAATCCTGTTTTAGCCTCTGTAGGCTATGCAATGAAAAATTTCAGTTATAACAGCGGCAGGGGAGGTTACAGGCAGTCGGTCCTGGCCGCTGAAAAAATATATGATGTACGTGAAAAAATAGGCGGCTTGATTTCGTTTTCACCGCAGAATATAGCTTTTACTCCGAACTGTACACTGGCACTGAATATGGCAATAAAGGGCAGTGTGAAAAAAGGAGATCACGTAATTATTTCCTGTATGGAGCATAATGCTGTTTCAAGACCTGTTGATGCTCTGGCAAAAAAGGGAATCATAACGTATGATGTTGCGGCACTTGGAAGCAGTGCAGAGGAAACGGTAAATCATTTCAGAAGGCTTATCAAAAAAGAAACCTCTCTGATTATCTGTATGCACGCATCAAATGTATTCGGTTATGTATTTCCTATCAAGGAAATCGGTGCTCTGTGCCGTGAAAACGGAATACGCTTTATTGTGGATGCTGCCCAGAGCTTAGGTGTATTAAATGTGAATGGGAATGATTGTAATATTGATATACTCTGTGCACCGGGACATAAGGGACTGTACGGACCTATGGGTACAGGCTTCATGGCAGTAGGTGATGATGTTGAGCTTGAGACGATTGTTGAGGGCGGTACAGGTTCTTCATCCATGTCACTCAGTCAGCCTGATTTTCTTCCTGACCGCTTTGAATCAGGAACGCTGAACAACAGCGGAGTTATAGGGCTTGGTGCAGGAATTGATTTCGTTAAAGCAAAGAGAATTGATCATATTTACAGTCATGAATTAAGTATTGTGCAGATGCTTCATAAAGCACTGGAGAAAAACAGTAATGCAGTACTTTATACACCATTCCCTGAGAAAGGCAGCTTTGCTCCGATACTTTCCTTTAACTACGCTGATTACCCTTCGGAAAAAACCGCGACGCTGTTAGCTGACAGGGGAATTGCAGTGCGTGCAGGTCTTCACTGTGCACCATTGGCTCATCGGTCGTTAAACACGATGGACAGGGGAACAGTAAGAATAAGTCTGTCCGTATTTACAACCCAACGTGAATGTGAAATTTTTTTGAATACTTTAAAAAAACTTTGATATTCCCTTTATTTCTCGCATATTGTGTGTTAAAATATTTCTATAAAGAAATGAGATAAATCCGTTCGTAAAAAACTTATTTGGATTTGTCTCGATTGCTAAAAAAGTTTCTAAGGAAGTATAATATGTTAGAACGAATGACAGATACTTTAAATAAAATACTGAGTGTGTTTTCCACATTTTCAATAACAGACTTTTTAGATATTGTTATGGTTTCCATTGTTATCTATATATGTATACGCATTATAAGAGAGACAAGAGCCATACAACTTGTAAAAGGTCTTATTTATCTTGCTGTAGTATACGGAGTAGTAAGACTTCTCAATATGGAAGCGTCGAGCTTTATTTTTAAGGCAATTTTTTCAAATATTCTCATTATTCTTGTTATTCTGTTTGCACCTGAGGTCAGGAAAATTCTTGAACAGGTCGGACATGGTGCAACAGCGAAAAATCTGAAAGCAATTATTCATCCGGGTGTCGCGGTGGAAATTGCAGAGATATCAAACGCTATTGAGTCCGTCTGCAAAGCCTGTTCGGATATGAGTGACCAGAAAATAGGCGCACTCATATGCTTTGAGAATAATACCCTTCTCGGAGATGTTATTGCTACAGGAACAGAGCTTCACGCTAAAGTTTCCAAAGAGCTTGTTGAAAATATATTCTTCCCCAAATCACCGCTTCACGATGGTGCTATGGTGATTCGTGACGGTGAGATTTATGCTGCCGGCTGTATTCTTCCCCTGACAAAGAAAACGGTTTCCACTGCACTTGGTACAAGGCACAGAGCCGGCATAGGTCTTACTGAGCAGAGCGATGCAATTGTTGTTATCGTCAGTGAAGAAACAGGATTTATTTCCGTTGTTCAGAACGGAACACTTCAGAGAGATATTTCAGACGGTGATCTGAGAGATATTCTTATGACTGCTTTTGTTCCGTCAGGCTCCTCCTCCGATGACAAGATAATAACAAGACTTGTAAGGAGGATAAAAAAATAATGCCTAAAGAGAAAAATGGTAAATTTTCTATCAGAAAATTAATTTACAATGATAAATATCTGATTATTATTTCAATTATTTTAGCGGTGATTATATGGATTGTTACATCTATGAATCTGTCACCTGAAACCTCAAAGACCATAACGGTTCCCGTAACGGTTGATTTTTCCGATTCAGCTGCTGAACAGCTTGGCATAAAGTGCTTTGGTGATGAAAAGGTTGATGTTGATGTAACAATAAGCTGTAAAAAATACCTTGCTAAGGATATCACAGCCGATGATCTGAATGTGTATCTTCAGACAAATGTTGTAACCTCCAGCGGTAATTATGATGTTCCGATTAAGGTGGATACATCTGAAAATGCAGATTTCAAGGTTACAAGCTTTTACCCTACAGTATATAAGGGTTACTTTGATGTTGAAGATGAAAAGACAATGGATGTCGATGTCAAATTTTCAAAAAATGATTTTATTGAGGAAGGTTACACAATGGGTCAGCCTTTGCTCAGTGAGAGTACGGTTACTGTAAAAGGACCGCGTTCATATGTCTCTCAGGTGGCATCTGTTTCCGCTATAATCAATGTTGACAATAAGCTTAAGACGACGACCTCTATGGATTTGCTGGTAACTGCTTTTGACAACAACGGTACGAAGGTTAATTATGTGACGATTGAAACGGGCGGAGAAAATCTTACGGTTACAATACCTGTTCTTAAGGAAATGGAGCTTGATGTGGCTGTGAATTTTGCAGGCAAACCGAGCAGGCTGAATATTGATGATTTTAATGTATCGTACAGTGTAAACCGTGTCAATGCAGGTGTGCTGGAGGATGCAAACATAACCAAAGCAACAATCGGTAGCATTGATTTTTCAAAATTAAGAGCAGGGGAAAATAAGTTCACCTTTAATGTTGAGTCACTGGACGGCTTTGTTATTCTTGATAATATCAAGGAAATTGAAGTGACGGTAAATGTTCCGTCAGATTATGTTGCTAAAAATGTATCGGTAAATTCTGATAATATCAAGATTATCAATGTTCCTGAAGGTTATAATGCTTCGGTTGTGGGAATAAGTGCAGGAGAGGTTACAGCCATAGGACACGAGAATATTTTGGAAAGTATTACAAGTGCAAATGTCAGCCTTGTCGTTGATTTATCATGGGCTGATGCTGATAAAATGAATGTCGGTACACATTCCTATAAAACCACAACGGCACTGGGTAATTCCGATACCTGTTGGATTTACGGCGATTATACGGCAGAGGTTAATATAACAAAGAAATAAAATGAAAAGACAGACATTGAATATGAGATGTATATCTCACTCAATGTCTGTCTTTGTTGTTTAAACTATGTAGTATAAAATAATGCTTTGTTTTGCGATTTGGAATATCTGTAAACGCTCATTTCAATTCCCAGCGCAAGATATATACAAAGTGACGATGAACCTCCGGCAGAGAATAACGGCAGGGTGATACCGATACAAGGCAATAAAGAAAGCTCCATACCTATGTTAATGAATATCTGTGCAAAAAGCATAACCGCAATTCCGCTGCACATCAGGTATCCAACATTATCTCTCGCCTTAAGACCGGTAAGCATTACCCTTACAATCAGTATAAGCAGAAGCAGGATGACTGCAAGTGTGCCGACGTATCCGAATTCTTCGCCTGCAACCGATAAAATCATATCATTGTCGTTTACGGGAACGGCGCCGCTCTGCGTCATACTTCCGTTAAGAAAGCCTTGTCCGAACCAACCGCCTGATCCCATAGCAATTTTGCCGTTTGTCTGCTGATAAAGCGTATCGGCATACTGCTCGGGATAGAATAATGCGGTTATTCTTTCACGCTGAAGTCCGTCGATGATGTTCAGCTTCCAGGCTGCGGCAAAGGCTACGATTATGGCACATATGCCTGCCACAAAATAGCCGATGTTTATCTTTGCAAAGAAAAGCATACCGATGAACATAATCAGGAAAATCAGTGCTGAGCCGGCATCACCTGTTGCAACAACCAGTGCCACAGGTATCATTCCGTGAATGACCAGCGGTATGATTGTTTTCAGCCTGTTGATTTTATCCTTAACCATATCAAGGTGATAGGAGAAGGAGATGATGAATCCTACCTTTAAAAGCTCAGAGGTCTGAAAGGTGAATACACCTAAATCAAGCCAAGACTTTGCATCAGGACGGTCAGGGTTGGCCGCCTTACCGAACAGCATCGTGATAATCATAAGACCTATGCAACCGGCTGCAATTAGCGGCCATAGCTTTGATATGATTTCATAGTCAATGTTGCACACAATCAGTGCGATAACAATTCCGCCGAAAACGGATACAAGCATTGATTTTACACCGCCTGAGATGATTCCGCCGTCTTTCAGGCTTGAATATGTGGCGCTGTATACGAGTATAAGACCATACATAGAAGCGATGAGCGAGGTGAAAAGAGTAACAAAGTCAAGTCCGCCGAAAAAGCCTATTCTGTTTTCTTTCATAATCGGTTATCGCCTCCAATCGGTGTAGTTATGTTATTGTTGTAAATAATGTGGATACATCTCTGACATATATATTATATTAAAATACATTCATGCTTTCAAGTCAATAATAAAATTATGTCTACTTTGTTAAATTTAGTATTGGAATATTTTATTTACTATGCTATAATATATTAATCTTATTATAAATATAAAAGGGGCATTTGCTATGTTAACAGATATTGAAATTGCACAGCAGGCTAAAATGAAAAAAATTACTGAAATTGCTGAGTCGATCGGTATTTCAGAGGATGAGCTTGAGCCGTACGGCCATTATAAAGCAAAGATTTCAGACAGTGTGTTAAAGAGAATGGCAGATAAAGAGGACGGTAAGCTGATACTTGTTACCGCAGTTAATCCGACACCTGCAGGTGAGGGTAAGACAACTGTATCCATCGGTCTCGGTCAGGGTATGGCCAAGATCGGCAAAAATGCAGTAATCGCACTTCGTGAGCCGTCACTCGGTCCTGTTTTCGGAATTAAGGGCGGTGCTGCCGGAGGCGGATATTCTCAGGTTGTGCCTATGGAGGATATCAATCTTCATTTCACAGGTGATATGCACGCTATTACAAGTGCAAACAATCTTATGTGTGCTATTCTTGATAATCATATCCAGCAGGGCAATGTGCTCGGTATTGACCAGAGACGTGTCCTCGTTAAGCGTTGCCTTGATATGAATGACCGTGCTCTGAGAAATATTGTATGCTCACTTGGCGGTAAGCTGAACGGTATTCCGCGTGAGGATCATTTTATTATTACCGTTGCATCTGAGGTTATGGCAATCCTCTGTCTTGCTGAGGATTTGTTTGATTTAAAGAAAAGACTCGGTAATATCCTTGTGGCATATACCTACGACGGTAAGCCTGTTTACTGCCGCGATATCAAGGCTGACGGTGCTATGACCGTTCTTCTGAAGGATGCAATCAAGCCGAATCTTGTGCAGACTCTTGAAAATACACCTGTTATTATGCACGGCGGTCCCTTTGCAAATATTGCACACGGCTGTAATTCAATCCGTGCTACAAAAACGGCAATGAAGCTTGGCGATTATTGTATTACTGAGGCAGGCTTCGGCTCT
Organism: uncultured Eubacterium sp.; assembly: GCA_910577195.1. GTDB lineage: Bacteria > Bacillota > Clostridia > Oscillospirales > Acutalibacteraceae > Eubacterium_R. The sequence continues at coordinate 16,860 of CAJTLP010000006.1, forward strand.
GACTTAGGTGCTGAAAAATTCCTTGATATCAAGTGCCGTTTTGCAGGTATTAAACCGTCCTGTATTGTTCTTGTTTCTACAGTACGTTCCATGAAATATAACGGCGGTGTTCCAAAGACTGAGCTTGCGCAGGAAAATATGGAGGCTCTTGAAAATGGCAGCGTAAATCTCGGTGCGCATATTGATAATCTTAAAAAGTTCGGTGTGCCTGTCGTTGTGGCAATCAACCACTTTTATGCCGATACGGATAAGGAAATTGAGTTTGTAAAGCGTTTCTGTGAGAGCAAGGGTGCTGATTTCTCCGTAACCAAATGCTTTGCACAGGGTGGTGAAGGTTCAACCGAGCTTGCACAGAAGGTCGTTGACGCCTGCGAAAAGGAAAATAATTTCCATCATCTTTATGATGTGGATATGCCGCTTTACGATAAGATTGAAACGATAGCTAAGGAAATTTACGGCGCAGACGGTGTAGATTATACGAAAGAGGCTAAGAAGAGCATTGACGAGTTTATTGCTCTGGGTGCAGATAAAATGCCTGTTTGTATGGCAAAAACCCAGTACAGCCTTTCGGATAACCCTGCAGCACTCGGCAGGCCAAAGAATTTCAGAATCACTGTTTCATCTGCAAGTCTTTCAAACGGTGCAGGCTTCATTGTGTGTCAGACAGGCTCCATTATGACGATGCCGGGACTGTCCAAAAATCCTGCAGCATACAGTATTGATATTGACGAAAACGGTAATACGGTAGGACTTTTCTGATGAAGGAATATAAAACGGATAGCTATGATGAGACAGTAGCACTGGGCGAGCAGATTGCTAAGGAGCTGCCTAAGGGCTCTGTGATTGCTTATCTCGGCGGCCTCGGTATGGGCAAAACTGCTTTTACAACAGGAGTTGCCAAAGGGCTCGGTATTGATGCTGACGTGTCGTCGCCGACATTTGCAATCTGTAATACGTATATCGGCAGTGCGAATACCCTTTACCATTTTGATATGTACCGTGTTGACGGCTGGGATGACTTGTATTCAACAGGCTTTTTTGATTTCCTTGATACAGATGCATATATGGCAGTGGAGTGGAGTGAAAACATTTACGGTGCACTGCCTGACGATACCTGTATGGTTGAAATAGCTAAAGCAGATGAGAACACAAGGACCTTTAAAATATATAAAAAATCAGAGGTCGAGGAATGATTTTATCAATTGATTCGGCATCGGTTACGGCTTCTGCCGCTCTGACCGATGGTGAAAATGTAATAAAAAGTGAATTTATAAATGCAGGTCTGACCCATAGTGAAACCCTTTTGCCTATGATTAAAAGCGTTATGCAGGGATATGATTTTAAAGAGCTTGATGCCATTGCAATTACAGCAGGACCGGGCTCCTTTACAGGGGTGAGAATCGGTGTTGCAACTGCTAAAGGGTTGGCATTTGACGCCGGTATTCCCTGTATCAGTGTTTCAACGCTGGAGGCAATTGCGTATAAGCATATTGATAAAAATGCTGTTGTATGCGCTCTTATGGATGCAAGGCGTATGCAGTTTTATAACGCACTGTTTCAGATTGAAAATGGTGTTGTGACAAGGCTTTGCAGTGACAGAGCCATTGCGCTTGAGGAATTAAAGGAAGAGCTTAAAACATATGAAAATGTAATACTTTCCGGTGACGGAGCAGAGCTTTGTTACAATCATATCGGACTTGATAATGTTACACTTGCTGATGAGAAAAGCAGATATCCTGACGGTGTCAGTGTTTCAAAATCAGCTTTGAATAAAGAAAAAATTTCAGCCGCACAGCTTATGCCTGTTTATCTCAGATTGAGCCAGGCAGAGCGTGAGCTGAAACTGAAAAAGAGTTAAAACAATTGTGATGAAGGAGAATAAATATGATAGCTATAGGAAGTGACCACGCAGGTTTTCCGCTTAAGGAGGAAATTAAAAAATTCCTGGATGAGAATAAAGTTGAATATGTTGATGTAGGATGCTATTCACCTGAACGTTTTGATTATGCCATTTCCGCTCAGAAGGCTTGCGACAAGGTTGTGTCAGGCGAATGCGATAAAGCAATCCTCTGCTGCGGTACAGGTGTAGGTATTTCAATGGCAGCGAATAAGGTGAAGGGTATTCGTGCCTGCTGCTGCTCTGATTATTTCAGTGCGAAATATACAAGAGCTCATAATGATGCAAATGTACTTTGTATGGGCGACAGGGTAATCGGTGCAGGACTTGCCTGCGAGCTTGTTGACGTGTTTCTGAACACTGAATTTGAAGGCGGACGCCACGCAACGCGTGTTGACCAGATTATGGCAATTGAACAGGGCGAAAAGCTTTATTGATAAATACATAATGAAATGAATAAAGCCACAAACATACTTGTTTGTGGCTTTTGTCATTTTTGCTGCTTTTTATTTTTCGGATAAAATTTCAATTATGGAGTCGAGCTGTGCCTTTGGTACACCGAAATTCAAAAGGCAGTTATATGTCTTTTCGCTTAAAGTATTTCCTTCTGCCTCCATAATTGCCTTATAATATCCGCTGTCTGTAATGCCTGATTTTTTTCTTGTTCCGCCGATTGTTCCCAGATTGGAGAACAGATAGTCCTTATATAAATCCTCCTCAGAAACACCAAGCAGAGCATTGACCAAAAAGGAAATCATACCGGTTCTGTCAGTACCGATATTGCAGTGGAAAATCAGAGGATAATTTTCGGGCTTTGAAAGGATTGAAAAAACGCTGAGTATCTGTTCTTTATTGTCCTCAAACATATTGCCGTCCCATTCCATAGGACAGTTGTAATAATTTATGTCAGTACCTAACGGACTGGATGTAATCTGGCCTGTTTCTCTGTCGTCAACCTTGCGTAAATCAATTTCAGATTTTATACCAAGTTCATCACGCATGGTTTTTATACCTTTGTCGGTGATTTCAATATTTACAGACGGTGCACTGCTTTCGTTCAGACGGCCGCAGCGGTAAATCAGTCCCTGTTTTGTTCTTGCTCCGCTTTCTGTTTCCCAGCCGCCGAGATCACGTACATTGGTAACGCCGTCCACATCCATATTTCTTGGGCAGTCACCCTCTGTTTCAAATTGCATTACCTTTCCTGTAACACCGTTTTCGGTTACAGTCCAGTAATATGTTGTGTCAATTTTAAAATTGCTTACGGAAATACCGCTGCTTGACGAGGAATAGGAAACTGCGTCAGACATATCACTGTTTTCGCTGATATTCAGTACATATTCACCTTTTGCGTTTTCATTATCACTCAACAGAAATTCGACGGATACAGGCTTGCTGTTTTCCTTCTTGCCGTTGGTGTAAAGGAAAGTAAGACTGCTTGATGAATTCAGATAGCTTTCCTGCTTTTTGGTATGAATGTTTATCGGTTTAACATCATTGTCGGAAATGCTGATTGTTTCTTGTGCTGCGGAACTGTCAGCGGTTTTATTGTCTGAACAGCCTGAAAACATAGTAACAACAAGCAGGGCGGATAACAGAATGCTGAGTATCTTTTTCATACGCTTTCTCCTATATTTCTATATTATGGATATTCTTATATTTTAAATTATAGCATACATATATCTGTTGAGCAATAAAATATATTTGTGTTTTTTAATTACTTTTATCAATTATTTTATTTATATGTTGCCTTTTTTACTTTAAATGTGTAAAATAGATTAGATATATTTAGAGATTAAATGTGTAAAATAGATTAGATATATTTAGAGAGGATAATTTTAAATGGTATATAATAATGTGCTTGAGGCTATAGGGCATACACCTATGGTAAGGCTTAATAAAATGACAGACGAGGATTCAGCTGATATTCTTGTAAAATTTGAGGGACTGAATGTAGGCGGCTCAATCAAAACAAGAACGGCTTACAATATGATTTGTGATGCTGAGGCAAAGGGGCTTATCAATGAAAATACAATCATTGTTGAACCGACAAGCGGTAATCAGGGTATAGGTCTTGCTCTGGTCGGTGCTGTTCGCGGCTATAAGACGATTATCATTATGCCTGATTCAGTAAGCCGTGAAAGAAGAATGCTTGTTGAACACTACGGTGCTAAGGTTATACTGATTCACGATGCAGGTAATATCGGCGACTGTATTGAGGAATGCTTAAATACAGCACTGAGAATGCGTGATGAGGACCCGAATGTTTATATACCTCAGCAGTTTGAAAACCCTGCCAATCCTATGGTGCATCGTCACCATACCGGACTGGAAATTCTTGAACAGGTTGCAGGACCTATTGACGGTTTCTGCTCAGGTATAGGCACAGGCGGAACCATTACAGGTATAGGTGAGGTGCTTAAGGCACAGAACCCTGATATCACAATCTGGGCGGTTGAGCCGAAGAATGCAGCCATTCTTGCAGGCGGTACAGTCGGTACGCATAATCAGATGGGTATCGGTGACGGCGTTATTCCTGACATTCTGAATCAGAATATTTATGAGGATATCTGCATCATCACAGATGAGGAAGCAATCAACACCTCAAAGGATCTGGCGAGACTTGAGGGAATTATGTGCGGAATCAGCAGCGGTACAAATGTTGCGGCTGCAAAAAAGCTGGCAAAAAAGCTCGGCAAGGGTAAGACGGTTGTAACCGTTCTGCCGGATACTGCCGAACGCTATTTCTCAACGCCGTTATTTGAAAATGATTAACGCGATAACAGGGGTATAATAAAATGATTTTAAAAACTCCGTCTTTCTATAAGGATTTTAAATGTATTGCAGGCGACTGTCCTGATTCCTGTTGTCAGGGCTGGGAGGTTGATGCAGACGATGCATCACTTGAATTTTATAAAACATTAACAGGGGATATACGCAATCGGATTGACAGCGTTCTTGACCATGATGAATTCGGCAATACGATTTTTCGGCTTGCCGATAAAAAACGCTGTCCTTTCTTGAATGATGAAAATCTTTGTGATATGCATATTGCAATCGGCGGTGAGCATACACCGTATACCTGCCGTATGTTCCCAAGATTTATTAACGATTTCGGCGGTACAAGGGAAATGGGTGTATCCTTTTCCTGCCCTGTTGCGTCGGATATGATGTTCGGATTAACCGAGCCGATGCGCTTCGTGAGTGAGCTGAATGAGCTTCCTCCTGAACTGAATGAGATTGATGCACAGACCTATTTTTATCTTGTAAAAGCACGTGAAAAAGCCTTTTCAATCGTGCAGGACAGAACACATCCCATTCATCAGAGGCTTATCCGTCTGCTTGATTTCGGTGTTGAAATTCAAAAGGATTTGGAAGAATACAAAGAGGGCAGTGATGATATCGACTTTTTTAATGTTTTCAGAAATCCTGAGCTGATTAATCCGCAGTGGATTGACAAGGTGAACAGCGGAAAAGTCAAGCCTGTGTCCGACGAAATATTTAATGAAAATATTGCATCATATTTTATTTTCAGATATTTTCTGACTGCTGTTAATGATTACGATGTTCTGTCCAAAATCAAAATGGCGGTTATAGGTGTGCTTATTGTTACATATTTCGGTGAGGACAGCTGGACCATTCACCTGTGGAGCAAGGAAACCGAACATTCTCAGTATAATATGGACAGATATAGAGAACTGCTCAAAAACGCAAAATGCCTGTCTGTTGAAGAATTGAAGAAAAAGTTAAGTAAATAAATTATTGTTGAGTGTAGGGGAGAGTCTCCGTGCCCTCCCCAAAAATATGAAAAGGGCAGGCGTGGAAACCTGCCCCTACAAATGAACAGGAATACTATTGAAATATCGTAGGGGCGGATTCAATATCTGCCCAATGGTATTAAATAAAAGGAGTGTTTGCTAACACTCCTTTTTCTATAGTATTACGATTTGTGCTCTTTGATCTGTTCCGCAGGGCAGGGGATTTTTGTATCCCAGATTATAAAGGTCTGTGCACCTGCATTCAAGCTCAAACAGTTTTTGACCTGATTCGCTTAAATCTTTCACATCGTTATATCGGCTTATGATTGGCAGATTCGACGTTTCTTTCATTTTGCTCAGAATTTCTCGTCCCTTTTCATTAAAGCCTAAAACGCGTATATATGGCACGTCACGGCTGTATTCTTTCGTTATGCCCATATATGCTTTCAGCATTATTCTGCGTATTCTTGAGTGCGTGTAGCGCTTGGTTTTGATTTTATCGTATATTTCCTCAAGGCTTACTGAGGTTCTGACAGCATCAATGATTCTGTTTTCAAGTCCCTCGCTGACATCTTCAATCTGTAAAAAATCCTCTTTGCTCATTGTTCTGAGCTTTGAAAGGATTGCAGTCTCGCAGTTTTTTATTGAGCAGATATTGTCAAGGCTCAGTTCTTTCCTTATCGCCGATGCACTGTATTTTTTATCGTCGGTATCGTGACCCTTTCCGATACGCTTTACCGCTCTGCATGGGAGCGAGGTTTCGCTGATATATTCAATTGCGAGAATATTATTCGGTGTGTCAAGGATATCACTTTTTATAATTTCCTGACGTGCAGCAGGATAGGACAGGCCCTCCTTCATTTTGCTTCTTATTTCATTTTCACACGCCTTAATTTTTTTGCTGACAGCTGTTAACTCATCAATGTTATCACACTCAGCACCGAAAGCAATTTCGTCAACAACACCTATTGCCTCCAGAATCTGCACAGCATATTTTGCAAAGCCGTTGGCAGACATTACCGAGTAAGCACAGGGCAGCTCTATAATTAAATCAGCACCATTTTTTAAGGCAGTCTCAGCTCTTGTGAATTTATCATAAACTGCAAACTCACCGCGCTGCACAAGGCTGCCGCTCATAACGCAAACAACACCGTCAGAGCTTTTCTTTACGGAGTCAATCAGATGCTTATGACCGTCATGAAACGGATTAAATTCGCAAATAATGCCTGTTATCATAAAAATTACCTATAAAGTCCTTGACATAATAATATATTATATATTATTATAATACTAAATAAAAATAACTATTTCAACAGTTGGAGGAAATATTTTGAAAATTCTTGTTATTAACTGCGGCAGTTCATCACTCAAGTATCAGTTAATGGATATGTCAGATGAATCTGTTCTCTGCAAAGGTGCTATTGAAAGAATCGGTATGAAAATCAATGGCGGTGAGGAAAATGTTATCGTTAAGGTGAATGGTGAAAAGCATACCTACGATAAGGAGCTTCCTACACATACAGATGCTTTTAATGAGGTTAAGTATATTCTTTCTGAGGGTGAGTACAAGGTTATCAGCTCATTCAATGAAATTGATGCAATCGGTCATCGTGTTGTTCAGGGTGGTGACAAGTATACACAGAGCACACTTATTGACGACGAAGTTGTAAAGACGCTTGAAGAGCTTTCACCTCTTGCTCCGCTTCACAATCCTGCAAACCTTCAGGGCTATAAGGCTTGTCTTGAGGTTGTCGGTCCTGACGTTCCTCAGGTTGCAGTATTTGATACAGCTTTCCACAGCACAATGCCAGCTAAGGCGTATATGTATGCTGTTCCTTATGAGTATTATGAAAAGTACGGTGTCCGCCGTTACGGTTTTCACGGTACATCACATAAGTTTGTTTCCCACAGAGTGGCTGACAAAATCGGCAAGAGCATAAATGATCTTAAGATTATTACCTGCCATCTCGGCAACGGCTCTTCAATCGCTGCTGTTAATCACGGCAAGGTTGTTGATACATCAATGGGCTTTACTCCTCTTGACGGCTTTATGATGGGTACACGCTCCGGCGGAGTTGATCCTTCAGTTGTTACATTTATTATGAAGAAGCTTGGTCTTGATCCTGATGCAATGGATAAGGTGCTTAACAAGGAATCCGGTGTGAATGCAATTTCCGGTATATCTTCAGATGACCGTGATATCTGTGCTGCACAGGCTCAGGGTAATGAAAGAGCAATCCTCGCTCACGAGATGCAGGCTTATGAAATTGCTAAATACATAGGATCATATATCGCAGCAATGAACGGTGTTGACGCCATTGTATTTACCGGCGGTATCGGTGAAAACGGTGTTTGGCTTCGTTCAAAGGTATGCTCATATCTTGGTTATATGGGTGTTCATATCAATGAGGCTGTTAACGAGAAAACACAGAAGGGTGCAGAGGCTGAGCTTACCAATCCTACTGACAAGGTAAGAGTATTTATTCTTGCTACTGATGAGGAGCTTACAATCGCACGTGATACTGCGGAAATTGTTAAAACTCTTTAAGAATATAAATTATATTAAGTAAATTAATTTGATTTAAAATAAACTGTAAAGGAGGAGAAACAAATGCCTGAAATTAAGTATGAAATCACAGAGCATCTTGGCGTTATTTCTGAAACAGCAAGGGGCTGGACAAGAGAAGTTAATCTGATTTCATGGAACGGACGTGAGCCTAAGATTGATGTCAGGGACTGGTCACCTGATCATTCAAAAATGAGCAAGGGTCTTACCTTCACAGCTGATGAAGTTAAGGAACTTACTAAGATTGTTGAAAAGCTCGATTAATTTCAAAGGGTAACAGTATTCAAAAATATTGTTGCCCTTGACGTTTTATTATGAAGAAAATACATTTTACTTGATTTACTGCTTTTTGGATTGAGTAAAATTTGAGGTATAGAATTATGGAATGGACATCATTAAATGATTTAAGAGAGAAATATTTGTCTTTCTTTGAAAGCAAGGGGCATTTAAGGCTTCCGAGCTTTTCGCTTGTGCCAAACGGAGATAAGAGTCTGCTTCTCATTAACTCAGGTATGGCACCGATGAAAAAGTATTTTACCGGCGAGGTTACTCCTCCGCGCAAGAGGGTTACAACCTGTCAGAAATGTATACGTACACCTGACATTGAAAATGTTGGTAAAACAGCACGTCATGGCACTTTCTTTGAAATGCTCGGTAACTTCTCTTTCGGTGATTATTTCAAGAAAGAGGCTACTGCTTGGGCGTGGGAGTTCTGTACGCAGGTGCTTGAAATGCCTGTGGACAAGCTTTATATCACCATTTATGAAAATGATGATGAAGCCTTTGATATCTGGACGAAGCAGAACGGTGTTGCCCCTGACCATATTGTAAGACTCGGTAAGGCTGACAATTTCTGGGAGCATGGCTCAGGTCCCTGCGGTCCTTGTTCCGAGATTCATTTTGACCGCGGTGAAAAATACGGCTGCGGAAAGCCTGACTGCGGTCCGGGCTGTGAGTGTGACAGATATGTTGAGTTCTGGAACAATGTTTTCACTCAGTTTGATAACGACGGAAACAATAACTACACGCCTCTTGATCATCCGAATATTGATACGGGTATGGGTCTTGAAAGACTTGCGTGCATTATGCAGGATGTAGATAACATTTTTGAGGTTGACACCGTTCAGAACATTATGAAAAAGATTTCTGAAATTTCAGGTGCAACTTACCACGATGATGAAAAGAACGATGTTTCTCTTCGTGTAATAACCGACCATGTCCGTTCATCAACCTTTATGATTGGTGACGGTGTTATTCCTTCAAACAACGGCAGAGGCTATGTTTTAAGACGTCTCATACGCCGTGCGTGCCGTCACGGAAGACTTTTGGGTGTTAATGAGCCATTCCTTTATAAAGTATGTAAAACCGTAATCCAGGAGAATGCAGGGGCTTATCCTGAGCTTGCAGATAAGGAAGAGCTTATCACAAAGGTTATTCTTTCTGAGGAGGAGTCCTTCGGCAAAACCATTGACGCTGGTCTCGCACTTCTTGATGAGTATATTTCAAAGATGGATGGCAATGTGTTCTCAGGTGAGGATGCATTCAAGCTTAATGACACATACGGCTTCCCGCTTGATCTGACTAAGGATATACTTGAGGAAAAGGGAATTACCGTTGACGAGGACAAGTTCAACGCACTTCTTGCGAATCAGAAGTCAACTGCACGTGCTGCTCGCAAGGATGCAGGTGCAGATGCCTGGAAGGGTAATTCCGTTAAAATTGATACAGATAAGACAGAGTTTGTAGGCTACACCGATTTTGAATGTGATGCAAAAATCACTGCCATTGTGAATGCAGACGGCGAGCTTGTTGATATGCTCGGCTCCGGTGAGCAGGGTGTAATCGTGCTTGATAAAACTCCGTTTTATGCCGAGTCAGGCGGTCAGGTTGGTGACAGCGGTGTTGTTAAAAACAGCGACGGCAATGTGTTCCTTGTTGCGGACACATCAAAAAATGCTGACGGTATTTACCTCCACAGCGGTAATGTTTCAAAGGGCGTTATCAGTGTCGGTGACAGCGTAAATGCAAGCCTGAATGAGTTCAGACGTGCATCTATTATGAAAAACCATACAGCAGCTCATCTTCTTCAGGCTGCACTTCGTCAGGTGCTTGGCACACACGTTGAGCAGGCAGGTCAGCTTGTTAATGAAAAGGAAGTTCGTTTTGACTTTACTCACTTTAATCCTATGACTGCTGATGAACTTGTTAAGGTTGAGATGCTTGTAAATCAGTTTATTATGCAGGCTCAGCCGGTTGTAATGCAGGAGATGCCGATTGAAGAGGCTAAGAAAATGGGTGCAATGATGCTCTTCGGTGAGAAGTACGGCGATATTGTACGTGTCGTTAAGGCAGGGGATTTCTCAACTGAATTCTGCGGCGGTACCCACGTTGCAAACAGCGGCGAGCTGGGTCTTTTCAAAATCGTTTCAGAATCATCCGTTGCTGCCGGTGTAAGAAGAATTACAGCCCTTACAGGTATGAATCTTCTTGCTTATCTCAATCATAATGAGGCTATGGTTAAGCTGGTAGCAGCAGCCTTTAAGACCTCTGACAATGAAATCAATGAAAGAGCTTCAGCTATTATAACTGAGCTTAAGGATAAGGATAAGGAAATTCAGAAGCTGAATGCTGAACTCACAAAGCTGAAGAGTGCGGATATGTTCTCCAAGCCTGTTATGATTGACGGTCTTGAGCTTTACACTGCAAAGGTTGACGGTACAACGCCTGATGCTCTTCGTTCAATGGGTGATGATCTTAAGGCAAAGAGTGATAACGTTGTGGCTGTTATTGCAGGTGTTAACGGCGAAAAGGCAAACCTTGTTGCCGTATGCGGTAAAAATGCAATTGCTAAGGGTGTTAAAGCCGGTGACCTTGTGCGTGAAATTGCTAAGCTTGCAGGCGGCGGCGGTGGCGGTCGTCCTGATTCGGCAATGGCAGGCGCAAAGGATTTGTCAAAGCTTGACAGTGCTGTTGCAGCAGTTGAGGAAACCGTAAAGGGTATGTTGAAGTGAGGTAAAAAATATGTGCTTATTTTGTGAAATAATTGCAGGAAATATTCCGTCAACTAAGGTTTATGAGGATGATACTATTCTTGCATTCAAGGATATTGCGCCTGTTGCACCTGTTCATATTATCGTTGTACCGAAGGCTCATATTGAATCTGCAAATGATGTTACAGCGGAGAACAGTAAATATGTTGCAGCTATATTTGAGAAAATTCCTGAGATTGCAAAGTCTCAGGGTATTGACTCTTACAGAATTATCAATAACTGCGGTGAGGATGCAGGACAGACTGTTAAGCACCTTCATTTCCATATTATCGGCGGAGTGAAAATGGGAGAGAAAATCATATGAGTGAAGAATACTATACTCTGAAAATTGCAGGCGTTGAACGTCAGCTCAAGCGCTTTGCCGTTTCAGACAGCCTGGACATTGCGGCTTTTATCCTGTTTGGTGATGTGGAGCTTACTGAGGCCTGTGCAAAGGCACTGCTTGATAAGTGTCCTGATTTTGACTATATTGTCACACCGGAGGCGAAGTCAATCCCTCTTGCCTATGAGATGAGTAAAATCAGCGGCAAGAAATACATAGTAGCACGTAAGGGTGTTAAGGTGTATATGGATCATCCTGTTGAATATACTGTAAGAAGTATAACCACACAGAAGGAGCAGACACTCTATCTCGGTCACGAGGACGGCGATTTGCTTAAGGATAAAAGAGTTCTGATACTTGATGACGTGATTTCAACAGGTGAAAGCCTTAAGGCGGTTATCGGACTTGTTGAGGCATTCGGTGGTAATATCGTAGCCAGTGCAGCACCTCTGGCAGAGGGTGACGCTGCTGACAGAACAGATATCGTTTTCCTTGAAAAGCTTCCGCTGTTTTTTAAATAATATTTTATTATAGCCACTGTGTAAATAGTGGCTATTGTTGTATAAGGTGAGTTTCTTATGAAAAAAATATTCTCATTGTTGCTCTCAATTGTTGTTATGTTGACAGTATGCTCTTGCTCAGCCGATAAAAAAAGTATAAATATTGACGGATTTGTTCCGTTCAATTGTTCAAATTCGTGTGTGTTTTCCAATAGTAAGTCAGACTATTACCTTATATTTGATAATGCTGAATTTATTTTCAACGGCAAGATAGTTTATAACAACTATGGTGCTGATAGCGGAGAGTACAAAGTTTATGGTGACAATAGCAAAAAAGGTACCTACGTCCTCTATGAGCCTGATTACAATATCGAGTTTTATGGATTTGATGAGGAAAACAGTGCTCTCTTTTTCAAAGATACCGACAATGGTATTTTTTACAGAATGGTTGTTGATTTCAATGATACTGTTACTGCACAGGAACCTACCATAGTATATCGTGGAAATGCGTTGCCAATACATTCGGAGGCTGATAACATTGTGCTTGAAACAGAAGAGGGTTACATTTCCTTTAATACTTTGAACGGCGAAACAACAGATTATCTTGAAAGCAGAGTGCCTGAAATATATCGTGACCAAGTTAAAATAACACCTGATAAGGCAATTAAAATTGCTGATGATTATGTGAAAAGCAGAGCACATAATGGCAGTATTGATTATCCGCTTGATGAATATGAGCCTGTTTTAGATGTATTAGCCAGTGATTTATTACTATTTCCGGATTTTAATTCACCAAATTTTGAACGCTTTTGGGGAGATGTTCCTGATTTTTGTTGGTGTATTGTTTATTATTTTGGTGATGAAGAATTACCTGCGGGTTGGCGTGTTGTTTATATCAATGCATTTGATGGCAATTTATTTGGAACAGCTTTTACGCTTGCAGATTAATACTTATAAGAATTATCACCCAAGAGTTGGTAATAATACTCTTGGGTGATTTTATGTTTAAGGATAATAAAAAGGTCGTTATTGTCGGTGTCGGTATGGTGGGTATGAGCTACGCTTATGCTCTTTTAAATCAGAATATCTGTGATGAGCTGGTGCTTATTGATATCAATAAGGAGCGTGCAAGAGGAGAGGTTATGGACCTGTCACACGGTCTGCCCTTTGCACCAAGCTCAATGAAAATTAGTTCTGGTGATTATCATTGCTGTTCTGATGCGGATTTGGTTGTTATATGTGCAGGTGCTCCGCAGGAGGAGGGTGAGAGCAGACGTGACCTTCTGCAGAAAAATTTCAAGGTATTCAAGTCCATTGTTGATCCAATTGTTGAAAGCGGATTTAACGGTGTCTTTCTTGTTGCCTCAAACCCTGTGGATATTATGACGCAGCTCGTATATCATCTTTCAGGCTTTCCGGCCAACAGAGTTCTTGGCTCCGGTACAACTCTTGATTCTGCACGTCTGCGCCATATGATGAGTGATTATTTCAAGGTCAATCCGCGAAATGTGCACGCATACGTAATCGGTGAGCACGGCGATTCGGAATTTGTTGCCTGGAGCAATGCAGCTATTTCAGTTAATCCACTGAGTGAGCTGGAGGAAAGATATCCGCACTTAATGGAGGATATGCAGAAGATTGCTGTTGACGTCAGGGAGTCCGCCTATGAAATCATTAAGGCGAAGCGTGCAACGTATTACGGTATAGGTATGGTGCTTGCGAGACTTACAAGAGCAATTCTCTTTGATGAAAATTCTATTTTTACAGTATCTGCTTATCTGAAAGGTGAGTATGGAGAGCAGGGGATATATGCCGGTGTGCCCTCAGTAGTGAATCATAACGGTGTCCGTGAGGTCCTGAAAATGAAATTAAATGATGAGGAGCAGAGGAAGTTTAAAGAATCGTGTGATATTTTAAAAGAGATGAAGGAAGAGATAGGAATATAACCGTTTTGTTTATCAATAATGTTATTGATATTCCGTAGGGGACGATTCTATATCGTCCCAAAATATATAATAGAGGGCGGATATTGAATCCGCCCCTACGATAAAACAATATTTATCTTTATTTTTGTTCATAAATTTTTTACTATATATTTCTCTGATTATATGCTATAATATAAAAAAATAGTCGGAGAATGGGATATGTCTAATAATCAAAAAGAAACAAGTGAAAAAGAACCAAAGACTTTACTGCGCGATATTATCACCTTTATCGTACCGGTGGTGCTTGCTGTTATTGCTGCATTGCTGCTGAGAACCTATGTTTTTGCAAATGCTGTTGTGCCCACAGGCTCAATGCTCAATACCATTCAGGAAAAGGATAGAATCATTGCCAGCCGCCTTGCTTACAATAAGGATGATCCTGAAAGATATGATGTGGTTATCTTCAATTTTCCTGATGATGAAGAGCAGATTTTTGTTAAAAGAGTGATCGGTCTGCCCGGCGAAACGGTTGAGATTGTCAATGGCGTTGTGTATGTCACAAAAGTGAATGGTGAAACAGTACAGCTTGATGACAGCTTTGTGACTGCGTGTGTTCCTGAGGGGGATTTTGGTCCGTATGTTGTCCCTGAAAACAGTTATTTTATGCTGGGCGATAACAGAAACAGCAGTAAGGATTCACGCTTCTGGAACAATCCATTTGTAAGCAAGGATAAAATACTCGGCAAGGTTATGTTCAGGTATTATCCAAGCATAGGTAAAATAGAATAGCAAGCATAGAAAAAGAGATGCCGGAAACTTAGATTTCTGACATCTCTTTTTATTATTCATTATTTTCCATTACATATGTGCCGTCTGCCATTACGGCAATGGAATAATCACCATATTTGTAAAAACGCTTAACCATATTATTAAAGTTTATGTAATCGGAAACCGTGTAGTTACTGCCGTCGATTCTGCGGACCTTGTTATTATCACAGCAGACATAGAAATTGCCGTCATCATAACAGATGTACGTAGGGTTTATAAAGGTTTTTGCATCCTTACCGCCGATACGCAAATCAACCTTCATATTCTGGCAGGAATAACGGATAACACAGTTTTCCTCCGGACACACACTCCAGAAATATTTTCCCTCAAGTGACAGACACTTTACAGGCTTTTCGTGATAGTCAAATGAGCCGCTCCAGTCAAGCTCGCCTTCGCGGTCAAATATGCCTGCCTCACCGTTAGGGTAGATAGCGAGCACACGCCTGTCGTAAAGCACTGCTGCCTCACACTGAACGAAGTTCGGTATAATTTCACTTATCCGCTTGAAGTTGGCACCGAATTTTTTTAAGAGATAAGCGCTTTTGGTGGATACGTCTATACTCTTGTTTTTAAAATCAACTACGGAATACTGGACCTTGTACTGATTTGGATTCGTAAGAGGAATTTTTTCAACAAGTATAACGGAATCATCGCTGTATTTTACTATATCAACAATTTCCTTTGTACTGATTAGCTGCAAGGTTATTCCTCCGTTTCCTCAAAGGTTGTGTTTGTCAGATATCCAAGAGTCATAAGGCTGTCCGTAAGATGTACATTTTCAACAAGCACATCAGGGTGCGCCATAGCAATGTCAAAATTTGAAAAGTTCCAGAAGCTTTTGATACCGACCTTTACAAGCAAATCCGTAATTTCGCTCATATCGTTTGACGGAATACAGGTGACTGCACAGACAGGCTCATTATCAATGCAGAAATTTTCAATATAATTAATATGTCTTACAGGTATTCCTTTAATCATATTACCGCAAAGCGCTTCATTTTTATCGAAAATACCAATCAGCTTGAAACCGCTCTTCTTATTGAAAAGCTTGTTTGTAACAGCCTTACCCAGATTACCTGCACCGATAAGAATGGTCTTTATTTCCTTGTTTACGCAAAGAATTTCACCGATTTTGCTGTGAAGCTCGGGTACATTATATCCGTATCCCTGCTGACCGAAACCGCCGAAGCAGTTAAAATCATGCCTGATCTGTGACGCTGTTAATCCCATTCGTGCTGCAAGCTCTTTGGAGCTTATACGAACAATACCGTTTTCTTTCAGTGACTGCAGAAAACGATAATAACGGGGAAGCCGTTTGATGACGGATATTGAAATATCTTCCTTAGGCGACATTTTATTTTCCCTCTCTGATCATTATTTTGTCATTTCGGTGATGGTTTCCATTACATAGTCACCGAATTCACTGCAGGTACAGCCTGTGTCTCTGCCTGTTATTGTGAGTTTCTTCTCCTCAAACATACACTTGTCAAGTGCAGCCTCAAGAGCGTCAGCCTCTTTCTGATAACCGATGTGTGAAAGGAGCATAACAGATGCACGAAGCATTGAGCAAGGGTCAGCATACTGGCCTCTGCCTTCCTTAATCATACGCGGAGCTGAGCCGTGAATCGCCTCGAACATTGCATATTTTTTACCGATGTTTGCTGAGCCGGCAGTTCCTACGCCGCCCTGAAATTCAGCAGCTTCGTCAGTGATGATATCACCGTAAAGGTTAGGAAGAACAAATACCTTGAAATCTTTTCTTCTCATCGGATCAATCAGCTTTGCTGTTGTGATGTCAACATACCAGTCGTCCGTTACGATATCCGGATATTCTTCACCGATTTTTTGAGCAGTCTTAAGGAATTTACCGTCAGTTGTCTTGATGATATTTGCTTTTGTGATGATAGAAACCTTGCCCTTGTTGTTTTTCTTTGCATACTCATAAGCAAGGCGAGCGATTCTTTCACAGCCCTCCTGTGTTGCAACAGTAAAGTCAACTGCAAGATCATCTGTAATGTTTACACCGTGAGAGCCTACAGCGTAGCCGCCCTCAGTATTTTCTCTGAAGAAGGTCCAGTCGATGCCCTCCTCAGGCACCTTTACAGGTCTCATATTTGCGAAAAGGTCAAGAGCCTTTCTCATAGCAACGTTTGCTGATTCAACGTTTGGCCATGGGTCGCCTGCTCTTGGGGTCGTTGTAGGGCCTTTCAGAATAACGTGGCAGGATTTGAGTTCCTCAAGCACATCGTCAGGGATTGCCTTGTTGCAGGCAGCACGGTTTTCGATTGTAAGACCGTCAATCTCCTTGAACGCAACCTTGCCTCTTGCTACTTCATCCTTAAGTAAGAATGCAAGAACTCTTTCACTTTCCTTTGTGATTACAGGACCGATACCGTCACCGCCGCAGATACCGATAACGATTGTATCAAGCGCATCATAGTCAGTGAAATCCTTGTCCTCTTTAATTTTTTTTGCACGTGCAAGCTGTGCTTCCATAAGTGAACGGAATTTTTCAACAGCTTCGTCAATAATCTGCTTTTCGTCAGCCATTAATATATATCTCCTTGTTCGTTTATTTATACGGCAGGGGAGGGGCACTCCGCCTGCCGATTGTGAATTATTTATTCATTTCTCTTGTGTAGTCAAGAAGTCCGCCGCAAGCGAGCATAGCTCTCTGACGGTCTGAAAGGTGAGAGGAATCCAGCTCATACTCTTCACCCTTTGTTATATTCTTAAGAACAATCTGCTTTTTGTTTTCAATGCAGTTCTTGATGTCAGGGAGAGCAAGCTCATCCATCTGGTCAATTTTATCGTAGTCCTCTTCATTCATAAATGTGAATGGGAGAATACCTGCATTAACAAGGTTAGCAACGTGAATTCTCGCAAAGGATTTTGTGATAACTGCCTTAACACCTAAGTAAAGCGGAACAAGTGCAGCGTGCTCTCTTGATGAGCCCTGACCGTAGTTTGAGCCGCCGATGATGATACCCTTGCCTTCAGCCTTGATTCTCTCAGGGAATGTCTCATCACATACACCGAAGCAATACTGTGAAAGGTGAGGAATGTTTGAACGGTATGGAAGAATCTTAGCGCCTGCAGGCATAATGTGGTCGGTTGTAATGTTGTCGCCAACCTTAAGCACAGCCTTTGCTGTGATGCTTTCAGGCAATGGCTCTGTGTGAGGGAAAGGCTTGATGTTAGGACCTCTGAGTACCTCAACGCTGTCAGCCTCTTCAGGTGAAGCAGGAGCCTCAATCATATTATCGTTTACAATGAATGCCTCAGGCATTGTGATTTCAGGAGCGTCACCGAGCTCACGAGGGTCGGTAAGATAGCCTGTGAGTGCAGATGCTGCTGCAACCTCAGGTGATACAAGGTAAATGCCTGCATCCTTTGTGCCTGAACGGCCTTCAAAGTTTCTGTTAAAGGTTCTGAGTGATACACCTGCTGAATTTGGTGACTGACCCATACCGATACATGGACCGCAGGCTGATTCAAGAATTCTTGCACCTGCATTAATCATATCTGAAAGTGCACCGTTGAGCGCAAGCATATTCAGAACCTGCTTTGAACCCGGAGCAATGCAGAGGGAAACAGATGGATCAACAGTTTTGCCCTTAAGAATAGCGGCAACCTTCATCATATCAACATAGGATGAGTTTGTGCAGGAGCCGATAGCAACCTGGTCAACCTTGATTTTACCGATTTCGTCAGTGGTCTTAACTCTGTCCGGCATATGAGGACAAGCAGCCATTGGTGTCAGTGCACAGAGGTCAATATCAATCACCTCATCATAAACTGCGTCAGCGTCAGGAAGTATTTCAGTCCAGTCAGCCTCACGTCCCTGAGCTTTCAGGAAAGCAAGTGTGATTTCATCTGATGGGAAGATAGAGGTGGTTGCACCAAGCTCAGCTCCCATATTTGTGATAGTTGCTCTTTCCGGAACAGAAAGTGTTTTAACACCTTCACCGCCGTATTCAATGATTTTGCCTACGCCGCCTTTAACGCTCATAATTCTGAGAACCTCAAGAATAACGTCCTTAGCGGATACCCAAGGCTTGAGATAGCCTGTAAGATTGATTCTTGTCATTTTCGGCATTGGGATATAGTATGTGCCGCCGCCCATTGCAACAGCAACGTCAAGTCCGCCTGCACCCATTGCAAGCATACCGATACCGCCGCCTGTAGGTGTGTGGCTGTCTGAGCCGATTAAGGTTTTACCCGGAATGCCGAATCTCTCAAGATGTACCTGGTGGCAGATTCCGTTACCCGGACGGCTGAAATATATGCCGTGCTTTTTTGTAACACTCTGTATGTAACGATGATCGTCCGCATTCTCAAAGCCTGTCTGGAGTGTGTTGTGGTCGATATAAGCCACTGATTTTTCAGTCTTAACGCGGTCAACGCCCATTGCCTCAAATTCAAGATAAGCCATTGTGCCTGTTGCATCCTGTGTAAGAGTCTGGTCGATTCTCAGACCGATTTCAGTGCCTGCAATCATTTCGCCTTCTACAAGGTGGGATTTAATAAGTTTTTGTGCTAAAGTAAGTCCCATTGATAAAAAATCCTCCTATTTGTTTATAAAATTAACAAAGTCTATTTTATTACAATTCACTTTAACTGTCAATGGCGGTTACAGAAATGTAATATAATTAATATATTATTAAATAGTTATTAATACATTTTGCAAGCAAATTTATCAGCAATATTGAAATGGTTTGGATTTTGTGATAAAATAATACATTATATTGTGGTTTTATGGGCATAAATAACTAATGAGGTGTTTTTTATGTCCAATCATAACCGTGAAAATACAAAGCTGACGAATAATCAGGAGCAGGAAAATAATGATAATCAGAATGAGGATGCACAGGTAAGCAGTACATCTGATTTTGAAACAGGATCTATAACCGTATCAAAGGACGGTCATTTCATTCACTGCCTTACGATTATCGGTCAGATTGAGGGGCATTATATTCTCCCCAGTCAGAATAAGACCACGAAGTACGAGCACGTGATTCCCCAGCTTGTTGCCATTGAGGAAAGCAAGGAGATTGAGGGACTGCTCATTATTCTTAACACTGTGGGCGGAGATGTGGAGGCAGGTCTTGCAATCGCAGAGCTTTTGTCAACTATGAAAACTCCCACAGCATCGCTGGTGCTCGGCGGAGGGCATTCTATCGGCGTGCCTTTGGCAGTCAGCTGTCAGAAAAGCTTTATTGTGCCAAGTGCCACAATGACGGTTCATCCTGTCAGGATGAACGGACTTGTGCTGGGTGTTCCTCAGACTCTTTCCTATTTTGAGAAGATGCAGGACAGAATTGTGAATTTTGTTGCCAATAATTCCAAAATAAGCGACGAGGATTTCCGCAAGCTGATGCTTAAAACAGGTGAGCTTGTTATGGATGTCGGTACAGTTCTTGACGGTGAGGGTGCTGTTCAGTCAGGTCTCATTGATGAAATGGGCGGACTCAGTGATGCACTCGATTTTCTCAATAAAACCATTGAGGAGGGCGAAAATTGATTTATTCAATTGTATCGGAAAATGATATATTTTTTACGCCTGCCCCAGCTATAAACAGTATTCGTTCCAGTAACCCGTATGACTATATCCGCTCGGGCTACTATCTTGATAACGCTTCTCTTTACGGAGGTAAAAACAATGTGGATTTTAACTGCAATTTTTCAGGCAATAGGACAGGCTCTCACATGGGTGCTGCCGATATCTGAAAGCGGACACAGTGCAATATTTCATAACTTTTCAGGGAGATTTTCCGGCGCCTGCTCACAGCTGACAGGCGTTGTACATATTGGTATTGCAATCGGAATTATTGCCGCTTTTTACAAGCTGTTTCTTCATCTTGGAAAAAACTTTTTCACAGCATGGAATGATTTGTTCCATAAACGGCTTGATATAAAAAAATCATCACCGCAAAGGAATTTTATGTATATGACCATTCTTTCCTTTGTGCCGATGCTTTTTTATCTTATTCCTGCAGGGAAATACGGCAATGTTTATCAGGTGTTCCACAGGACATCCTATGATAATACACTTCTTGGTGAGGGTATCTGTATAGCGCTTACAGGTGTGCTGTTGATTGTTACGGAGAGTATGCTTAATAAAAAAAGCAAATCCCTGCCGCCGATTTTACAGGCGCTGATTATCGGTGTGATTGCTTTTCTTGCCATACCGTCGGCAGGCTGCTCGCTTATTGCAGGCGTATTCTGCGTTGCATTTTTACTCGGTATGAGCGATAAATATGCAATAAGGTATTCTATGGTGCTTTCATCAATGGTACTGCTTGTAATGGGTGTTATTGAGATTTGCATCGGTGTAACTAAGATTAATATAATTTCAGCTATTATAGGAGTTGTTGTTTCTGCTGTGGTTTCTTTCTTTGCAGTTAAGCTCCTTTTGTATGTTATTAAGAACAAGTCACTTAAATTCTTTGCATGGTATGATATTGCACTTGGATTTATCTGCTTTATTATAGGTATTTTTGAAATTGTGATAAAATGAGGTAAATGATGGCGAATAAAAAAACACAGACTAAGTCAAAACAAAATAAGCCTGCAAAAAAGACGGCTGCACAAAAACAGGCTCAGGTGCAGGTCAATCAGAAGCAGGAGGACGCAATGCGTATTGCAGGCATTGCCGTCTTTGCATTTTCAGTTATCTTTTTCTGTATTGCCGTAATCAGCGGTGCAGGTGTATGGAATGTATTACATAATGTTTATGTGGGGATTTTCGGCGTGTTTGCTGCTTGTGTATTTCCGCTTATTTCCATAGTTGTAATGCTGTTTTATTCCTTTAATAAGTCCAATCCGTCAAGGCTGATTGCAAAGTCCATTGAAACAATCATTATGGTGCTGCTGATTGCAGCCTTTGTTCATGTTGTGAGCCATAGCACAGGAGAGGTGTTCAAGGACGTTATTATTGAAAGCTATCATGCAGCGCCTTCTACTTTCAACGGCGGCTTTATCGGTGCGGTTCTCGGCTGGCTGCTGCTTTCAATGGGTAAGGCGCCTGCCATTGTCGTTTCCATTGTGCTGTTTCTTGTTGATTTTATGCTTCTTACAGGTATTACGGTAATACAGTTTTTCTCAGGTGCTGCAAAGCCTGCAACCGAAACCTACAAAAAGGTTGCACCTGTGATTTCAGAGCATATTGAAAAAAGACGAATGAATAAGAATAATATTGATGTACCTCTTGATGAGCTCCCTCCGTCGGAGGAGGAAAAGCCTAAGCGCAGGAAGAAAGCGAAAAAAGAGGTATTTGACCCTGAAGAGGAGGAAACCTCTGTACCAAAGGATATTATTGATGAAATCAATGAAACAACCGAGCGTAACAGACGTGAACGTGAAAAGAAAAATCCTCCTAAGAAAGCAAAATCCATTGATGAAATTGTAAAGGATGCATCTGAGGAAAAGAAGGCTGAGGACAAGCCTGCTGAATTCAAGGTGTCGAAGGAGGCAATGGAATCCTCTGTCAATGATTACAAGCTGCCTACAGTTGATTTGCTTAAAGAGGGTGTTAAAAAATCAACAAAGGATATCAGCGGTGAGCTTAAAGAGAATGCACAGATGCTGATTGAAACGCTCCATTCCTTTAATGTGGATGCAACGATTACGGATATTTCACGCGGTCCGACCGTAACACGATATGAGCTTAAGCCGGCAGCAGGTATACGTATTTCAAAAATTACAAATCTTGCAGATGATATTGCACTGAATCTTGCTGCAACCCATGTTCGTATTGAAGCTCCTATTCCGGGTAAAGCCGCTGTGGGCATCGAAGTACCTAACACTATAAAAAATTCAGTATCTATGCGTGAGCTTATTGATACACCTGAATTTTATGAGCAGAATTCAAAGCTCTCTGCAGGTCTTGGCAAGGATATTGCAGGTAAATGTGTTTACTGCGATATTTCAAAGATGCCGCATCTCCTTGTTGCAGGTACAACAGGCTCAGGTAAATCTGTATGTATGAACTCCATTATTACATCCATTCTTTACCGTGCAAAGCCTGATGAGGTCAAATTCCTTATGATTGACCCAAAGCAGGTTGAATTTTCAAAGTATGCAGGTATTCCGCATCTTCTTGTCCCTGTTGTAACCGATCCGAGAAAGGCAGCAGGTGCACTTGGCTGGGCCGTTTCCGAAATGCTGCAGCGTTATCAGAGATTGTCACAGATTGGTGTGCGTGATATTGAGGGCTATAATAAATACGTTAAAAAGCATGAGGATATGGAGCTTATGCCGAAAATCTGTATTTTCATTGACGAGTTTGCAGATTTGATGATGGCTGCTCCGAAAGAGGTTGAGGATTCTGTGTGCCGTCTTGCACAGATGGCTCGTGCCGTAGGTATGCACCTTGTTATTGCAACGCAGCGTCCGTCAGTAGACGTTATCACAGGTCTGATTAAGGCGAATATTTCATCACGTATTGCCCTTACAGTTTCATCACAGATTGACTCAAGAACAATCCTCGATGCAGCAGGTGCTGAAAAGCTTCTCGGTCACGGTGATATGCTTTATTCACCTATCGGTGCGTCAAAGCCGATTCGTGTTCAGGGCTGTTTTATTTCCGATGATGAGGTTGAGGAGCTTTGTGATTTTGTTAAAAATCAGGGCGAAAGCCAGTACGATGAAAGCATTGCCAAAGAGATTGAGGCAAAGGCAGTTCAGGATAAAAAATCATCACCCTTTGAAGATGACGGCGATGCTGAACAGCTGGATGTTCTTTTTGATAAAGCAGTTGATGTTGTGCTTGAAACAGGTACAGCCTCCACATCCTTCCTTCAGCGTAAGCTGTCTGTCGGTTATGCACGTGGTGCAAAGATAATTGACCAGCTGCAGGAAAAGGGAATCATAGGTCCTGCCAACGGCTCAAAGCCGAGAGAGATACTGATTACACGTCAGCAGTGGCTTGAGATGCAGGCATATTCAGCAAACGGTGAATTCACCGCAGACAATACAGAGCAGATGTCTTTTGACGAAGCACCGCCTGTCAATGCGGAGGATGACCCTCCATCATTTGAAATTGTTGAGAAATATTCAGATGATGAATAATTTGAATAAGCAAATAAATGATTATAATTAATTTTGAACTATGAACGGATTTTTACCTATTAATAAAAAAGAAATGCTCGACAGGGGATGGGACAGTGTTGACTTTGTCTATGTCACAGGTGACAGCTATGTTGACCACCCCTCCTTTGGAGCAGCGATTATAACACGAGTCCTTGAAAGCAAAGGATTTAAAGTAGCCGTACTTAGCCAGCCTGACTGGAGAAGCACGGCTGACTTTGTTCAGTTCGGCAAGCCGCGTCTCGGCTTTTTGGTAACAAGCGGTAATATTGATTCAATGGTTGCGCATTACACTGCTGCCAAAAGAATCCGCCACGATGATGCCTATACTGCAGGCGGTGTGGCAGGCAAAAGACCTGACAGGGCAGTTATTGTATATTCAAAGATAATCAAAGAGCTTTATCCGGATTCACCGCTTATTATCGGAGGACTTGAAGCATCTCTGAGACGTTTTGCGCATTATGATTACTGGGACGATAAAATCAGACCGAGTATTCTGATTGATTCAGGTGCGGATTTGCTCTCCTTCGGTATGGGCGAAAATCAGACGATTGAGATAGCTCAACGACTTGATAACGGCGAAAGTATTCAGGATATGAGGGATATTCTCGGTACCTGCTATGCTTGTCCCACCACTGAAACACCGTATGTCGGTGTGGAGTGTCCGTCCTATGAAAACGTGCTGAACAGTAAAAAGGAATATGCAAAATCCTGCCGTATTCAGCAGGACGAACAGGACCATATTCGCGGACGTGTGATTAAGCAAAAGCACGGCAAAATGATGATTGTGCAGAATCAGCCTATGCCGCCTTTAACACAGAAGGAGCTGGACTGGGTTTATTCTCTGCCGTATATGAGAGCTTATCATCCGTCCTATGAAAAGCTTGGCGGTGTTCCCGGCATACGTGAGGTTGAGTTTTCCATAACGCATAATCGCGGCTGCTTCGGTGCCTGCAATTTCTGTTCAATCGCTTTTCATCAGGGAAGATACGTTACCTCTCGCTCAAAGAAGAGCATTATGATTGAGGCGGAAAAGCTGACACATATGCCGAATTTCAAAGGATATATTCACGATGTGGGTGGTCCTACCGCCAATTTCAGAAAGCCGTCCTGCGAATATCAGGAGGAGCACGGACTCTGCAAGGGTAAGAAATGTCTTGCACCTAAGCCCTGCGGTAATCTTTCCGTTGACCATAGCGAGTATTTGGATATACTCCGCAGTGTAAGGAATATCAGCGGTGTAAAAAAAGTATTTATCAGAAGCGGTATCCGATACGATTATCTGCTTAAGGATAAGGACGATACCTTTTTCAGAGAGCTTGTGGAAAATCATGTCTCAGGTCAGCTTAAGGTTGCCCCTGAGCACTGTTCGGCATCCGTCCTTGACAAAATGGGAAAGCCTCATATTGAGGCGTATATTGATTTCTCACGCAGATATTTTCAGTACACAGGGGAGGTCAATAAGGAGCAGTATCTTGTGCCTTATCTTATGTCCTCACATCCCGGTTCAACCATTGAGGATGCAATAGAGCTGGCTCTTTTCCTTAAGAAAAATCATATAAGACCTGAGCAAGTTCAGGATTTTTATCCTACTCCGGGTACAATTTCCACTTGTATGTTCTATACTGAGCTTGACCCATATACGATGGAAAAGGTTTACGTTGCCAAGTCTGAGCACGACAAGGCAATGCAGAGAGCACTTCTCCAGTATTTTAATCCTAAAAATCAGCATCTTGTTGAGGAGGCACTCAAGCGTGCAAAGCGTTATGATCTTATCGGCTACGATAGTAAATGCCTGATCAGACCGAGCGGTAATTCTCAGCAGAGGAAAAATCAAAACCACTTTAAGCCGTATAAGAAAAACAGTAAGGGTAAGACGAGAAGAAAATGAGCAGAGGAAAAAGACAAAGTATAATCGTAATCGGCTTCGGACTGATTATTCTTTCCGCAGTAATATTGTACTACGCACTTTCTATGCCTAAAATTTCTGTTCCGCAGGTATCTTCCGTACATATCAGCTCTGAAGATATATCGGAAAATTCATCCTCAGCAGGTAACGCGTCACCGCAAACGGAAACGTCACAGAGCAGTACGGAGAATGACACAAGCGGCTCGATAAATTATCCGCTGAATCTGAATAGCTGTACAGCAGAAGAGCTTATGTCGATAAGCGGTATAGGTGAGGTTAAGGCGAATCATATTATTGAGTATCGCGAATATCTCGGCGGTTATACAAGTGTGGAACAGATAAAAAATATAAAGGGAATAGGGGACGGCGTTTATGAAAAGGTTTCCCCTTATTTAACAGTATGAATATTTTAAAGTCGGCTCTTTATACTTTTTCAAAATCCCTGTTCCCCAAACGCTGTGAGCTCTGCGGTGAGGTTATTGAGCTGAGTGAACGCCTGTGTTCACAGTGTAAAAATCCGCCTGTTATCAAAGCACCGATATGTGAATATTGCGGTGTTGAAAAATCAGAGTGCCGCTGCAAAAAACATAAAAATGAGTATAAGCAGATTCTTGCCCCTTATTACTATAAGGATTCTATGGTAACGGCAATACACAGATTTAAAAATAATGATATGCCTTTTCTTGTAAACAGATTAGGCAGTGATATGTATCATTGTATCAGTGAAAATTATTCTGATATTATATTTGATGCGGTTACTTATGTTCCTCTTCGTGATTTTCACGAAAGGGTGAGGGGCTTTAATCAGTCCGAGCTTCTGGCGGAAAATATAGCAGAAAAGATGAATTTGCCTGTCCTTCCAATGCTGAAAAAGGTTCGCTACACAGGTGTTCAGCACAAAAAATCTGCTAAAGAGAGAATTGCTGATACCTTCGGTTCATATGATGTTTCAGATGAATATAAAAATAAGCTGGATGGTATAAATATACTTCTGATTGATGATGTCAAAACGACAGGCGCAACTCTTAATGAATGTGCAAAGATGCTTAAGATATACGGTGCCAAGCGTGTTTACTGTGCCGCAGCAGCAATCACAAATCATAAACGGCAGTAGCTGTTGCTCCTGCCGCCGCCATTGGTTAGATAATGAGAAAATGCAGGGTTATGCTGTTCTGATTACCTGTTTATTAAAATTGTGCAATGAATATACCATTGCATACACTGGTTATAACAACCTGATTCATACTATGAAAATAAATTGAAAATGATAAAAAACTATTGAAATATTATTAAATTAATGATAATATACTAAAGTCGATATGCGGGTATGGTGGAATTGGCAGACACGCAAGATTTCGCTGATGATACCTCGGTGTAAAATTTAATAATGAAAAAATCAGACTCAAGAGAGGCTGATTTATATAAATGCAGGTATGGTGAAACTGGCAAACACGCTGGATTTAGGATCCAGTGGAGCGATCCTTGCAGGTTCAAGTCCTGTTACCTGCACCACAAAACAGCAAGCTTTTCGGCTTGCTGTTTTGCTTTTAGTTGTATTCTTTTTAGAATCAAGATACTAAATTTAATGTTTTTACTTCATTAAAATTCAATGTGTGTTCTTTAAATTTTCCGTTGAGAATAATGTTAATATCTAACTTACTGTCTTGTTCAGATATTTCAATCTTATCAATTAACATTCTTAGGTCTGAATCGGAAATTGTACCCTCATCAATGATTTTATTGAATATTTCAATACTGTTTGATATTTCAGTCTTACGCTTTTTGATGGTGTTATCCATATCTTCAAGTTCTGCGATTCGTTTTGATAATGTTTCAATATCACTTTCGCATTTCTCAAGCATTTGAGTATAAACATCAGCCCTTTCTTTATCTCTCAATCGTTCAAGTAAGATATCTTGCTGATCTGATTTTCTTTGAGATAATTGTTCGTTCAATAATTTTATATTGTTTTGACTTAGGCTTTTATTTTGTTTCCAAAGATTCAATTTCGCATCAATCTGTTTGAAATTTGCTTTTGCCTGTTCTCTGATATTTAACAGTTCTGCATAGATTATCTCATCGAGTACGATTTCATTAATCCGATGTGGTGAACAATGTTCTTTTCCATACCGATGATAACTGTTGCAAACATATTCAATTCTGTCAGGTTTGTCTTTCCATTTTCTGATTTTACAGGAAAATGATGAACCACAATCAGCGCATTTAATTAATCCCGTATACCTATGATATGGTTTACTGAATGTAGCTCTTACATTATTTTTTTTCTTACTTTCAAGCAACATCTGAACCTTATCAAAATCCTCTTTACTAACAATTGCAGGAACTGCATTATCATGTCTGATTTGCTCGTCTACAGAATATGTTTTTCTTTGTCTGTTTATCTTATCAAGCATATATTTGTGATTCACAAGATTGCCACAATAGAATTCATTTGTTAAAACTCGTTTAACTGCTGTGCCATTCCATAAATACCTTGTTGTTATTTCAGGCTTGTTATAGCCTTGGTGTTTATCAAGATATTTTAATTGGTAATATGCAGGAGTCTTATGACCTTCATCATTCAGTTTGTGTGCAATATTTTTCAATCCATATCCGTCAAGATACATTTGAAATATTCTTCTTACAATATTTGCAGGCTCATCCATTATGATGACTTCACCAGTATTTTTATCCTTGAAATATCCCATAGGCGGTATCATAACCAAGCCTTCCTTTTGCTTTTGGAGAAAGCCTGCACGGACTTTTCGGCTGATATCTCTTGCGTACATATCATTGAATAAGCCTTTGAAACCGATAATTAAGTCATCGTTTTCATTGCTCGTATCGAGATTTTCGGTAACGGATAATACTTTAACATCGTTCTCACGCAGATAATCAATGAATAATGCTGTCTGTGTTTTGTGTCTGCCAAGCCTTGACATATCCTTAACGATAACTGCATCAATTTGCTTGTTTTCAACAGTTTCATAGATTTTGTTGATGCCTTCACGATTAAAGTGCATACCGCTGACATTGTCATCAAAGGATTCACCGACAACTATGTAGTTGTTTTTCTCGGCATATTCTCTGATAATGTTCTGTTGATTGGTCAATGAGTTCAGCTCGTCATCTTCATCTCTTGAGAGTCGTGCATATAACCATACTCGCATATTATCACTCCTTTCGCAAGCACACATTATCACAACTCTTTTTCAATGTCCAGCTTATATGAAATATTATTTTCATAAACTGAAATATCGTTATTGAACACATAATTTTTAATGATTGATTCTAAAAATTTATTAAATTCATTTTGTTTTCCGTTGTAGGAAATTGTAACACTGTTAATGTTATTCTTAATTTGTTTTGCTGCCATACGGCAACACAGATTTTAAATATTTTTTATATCACTCCTTCCATTCAGTTATTTGTTGCAGTGTTGACCGCGTTTGTTTTGTTAATTTTGATATTCATAAATTCCTTTCTGCCTGCCGAGTAATCGGCAGGACTTATTATTTTACATACTTAATTCATTATTGTTATAATCTTCATACTCCTCATAGCCATCCGTTTTCTGACCATGAGCAAGCCTTTTCTCAATTTCTTTTCGAGATAATTTGATTCGTTTTCTGTGATATTTTGTCTGATTGTTAATCAGTTTAAATAGATTTCCAGCAAAATAGAAACTATCTGAAAGAGTATTTGAACTCCTATCATCGTTCCAAAGAATATCGGGATCCATTTCTTCTTCAACTGATTCAGTAAACTGTTCGTCTGTTCTGTAACCGAAAGCATACTCTCGTTCATTTTCCCAGCCTGTTCGGTTAGTATCGTTTCCTGATTCTTCAGCTCTTTCTGAATTGAGTTCTCTTGTTCCGTTATCCTCTTTTTCAGTTGAAGAATTATCTGTGCTGAATAGTGATTGATTATATCTTCGTCCACTTGATTTTGTGTTATTAAATCTAATTGTTGATTCTGATTGCTGTTCAAGTTTATCAAAGCTTTCCAGTAATCGCTCTCGACTATCGTTACCGATGTGGCTTTCTCCATAGTTGAAATCATATTCCTGTTCTTCTCTTTCAAGGCTTGAAAGTCTTTCTCGTATTTCAAATTCTTCCTCCATTTTTTCTTTTAAAAATTTTTCTTGGTGCATATTATTATCTCTGCACTTGTGATTTGGGTTTGTTTTTTCAATATAGGTTATGTTCTTTCGTGTCGGTATCCACCTCATTTCATAACCCAACTTGTCCATTTCATCAATGAATTGCTGTTTTGTTTTTGCTCTTTTCATTGCATATTCAATAGAAAGTATCATTTGCATCTTCCAGCTTTTGCCTGCATCTGCAACATAATATTCCTTCGCTTTCATTGGCTTTACTTTCTGCTTTGGCTTTGGAATACAAACAGGCAAACCATATTTGATACAGAGTTCATCATTAATTTTTCGTATTTGATTCAGTTCTTTTGTGCTTTGGTGTATCTTTCTTCCTGTCTTCATATTCACAGAATTGATAACAATGTGCGAATGAATATTGTCTGTATCAAGGTGTGTTGCAATATATATTTCATGATTTGGATAACATTTTTCTGCCCATTCTCTTGCCATCTGATGAGCAAGAAACGGAGATATATTTAAGTTATCTTCAAAGGATTGAACAGCATAGTAGTATTGCATACCATCCGTTTTATTAAACTTTTTCTTGGTTGCAATGAATTCTTTCATTGCAGTTTCAGGCAAACAGTTAATGCCTGAAATCAATCTTGAGTTCTTATATTGCGTTTTGTATTCCTGAGCACAATAAGCAATTACATTGCCGAGTGATTCAATATTCTTAACATCTTTTCGTTTGATAAAATTTAAGGTTGCCATTGACTTGTCCTCTTAATTATCTTCTGAATGGATTTGTTTACTTCAAGGAGAGCAGAAGTGCTCTCGTCAAGATTAGCAAATTGAATGTTTCCGAAATTTGCAAGCATGTTGCTCTTGATTGGGCTTGGGGAATGATTATTGCTTCAATCACAACAGCTACAGGTGGTACAATAGGTTCGGCTGTTCTACTCGGGGCAAAGGGTGTAAGAGTTTTTTCAAATTTTCTTTTTAATGTAGATAAGGATGTTGAATCTTTTTATCAGATTAAAGCTGGCGTAGTATGCGAAGATGCAATGAAGCGAGTCATAGGTAAATTAAACAGTCAAGGCAATATTTCTAATAATTTAGAAAATTCAATTATATACAATAGCGCTGTAGATGCATTTCAAAAAACTATTTTGTTAGGTTTTGATTATTCAATTGGACTGCTACAAAGTTCTGCCGAAACACCTACTGTAAAATATACAAGTCAGTATGATGAATATATGAATCTTATTGAACAAATTAGAACTTTTAAGAAAAATAAGCAAAAAATTTATTCAACATTTGAAAATAAATGCTTAGATTCGTATAAAAAAGTATATTGTCTGGATTTTGATAAAATATTCGCTCTATTAGGTACTGCTGGTATTATAACAAATGCCGATGATAGAACTCATCAGGTTGAAGAATTTGACTTTGACTATAGTATTACAAATGGAAAAGTTACTATTCAAAGATTCACTGCATATGATGGAAAATATAGACATATTTCAATTCCGTCAAAAATTGAAGGATACCCTGTTACAAAAATTGCTACTAATGCGTTTAAGTATTCTACAATAGAAAGTGTCATCATTCCAATAACTGTATTAGAAATTGAAGAATATGTCTTTGAAGGATGTAATAAATTAAGAAAAATAGTTTTAATTAATGACAATATAAAACTGGATGGTTCTTCTTTTAATAATACGATTAAAACTCCAGAAATAATAATTTATTGTAATAATAATTCCTCAGGAAAGGATTTTTGTGAAAAAAATGAAGGATTTGATTATCAACCACTAAATTATGACGGAATAAATCTTTGGAAGGTTGCACCGTTAGATGGAGAATATCATATTCATATTGGTTCTGAGTTGGCATATTTATCTAGAGTAGTTGACGGTGGTACTGATTTAAATGATTATATAATTATATTAGAAAACGACATCGATATGGATTCAAATCCAATTATGCCAATAGGAACATCCGAAAAATGCCCATATAAAGGTTCATTTGATGGAAATAATTACACGATTAATAACTTAAATATTACGACAACAAATAATTTAAATGCTCTGTTTGGATATGTTATTTCGAGAAATTCCCAATTTAAAAATGTGGATATTGATGGTAAGCTTAATGAGCGAGATTCATATGGTGCAGGATTGATTGCAAGGACTAATGTAACTGATGGCAAGTTGTCAATTTCTAATATTTCAATTAATTTAAATGATTCTGGAATATATGGATACCATAAAGGTGGCATTGTTGGAGAAATATCTTCAAATGGAAATTCAAATGTCGTTTTAAAAAAATGTATCAATAAAGGACATATTGAAAGTTTTTCAGCATATGGAGATAACGTTACAGGTGGACTTGTTGGCTCTTATAATGCTACAGCATCAGATAACTTATCATTTATTCAATGTGCGAATACAGGATTCGTAAAAAGTGATTCTAGATACCAATCTGCAGGCGTTACATGCGGTGGGTTACTAGGACAAGTTGTTAGTGGAAATATTATATTTTCTCAATGTTTAGTAGATGGAAATATTCAAGCTAAAGCTGGTTGGATTACATTGGGTGGTTTTATAGGATTTGCTTCGCCAAATTCACTCAAAATCTCAAACTGTGAAATGTTTGCCAATATCAAACCAATAGGTATTGGTAGTGGATTACGTATAGTTGGAGCGTTGATTGCGGATTTAAGTTATGAAAACACTAATAGCGATTCTAAATTCGTAACAATGCCTTGGTATGATGTTATAAATTACGCTACTGAGATTGATGTTTCTGATGGAATAACCACAATAGGAAAATACGCTTTTTATAAAGCAGAAAATGTACAAAAAATTTCTTTACCTGATACTCTCACAACGATTAATGAAAGAGCATTCGAATATTGCTCTTCTGTGGAAGAATTGATAATTCCTGATACTGTTAATCAAATAGGTTATGGCACTTTTGCCAATATGACAAATTTGAAAAAAGTTACTGTTCCTGCATCAACAACATATTGTTCATATTGTTTTGACAAAGATAAAGCTATCAATGAAATACATATTACTTATGGTATTGACGGAGTAATGCCTGTTGCAAATGTTACCGCTGAGCAAATGTTCTTATTTACAACAAAAACAGGTGCTTTTGGACCTTGGAAATATGTCGAGAATGCTGTTGTTACAATAGAAGATGGTGTGAGCAAAATAGGTGATAAAGCATTTTATTATTGTTCAGGTATAAAATGCATAGAATTTCCAGATACAGTTCAAGAAATAGGAACAGGCAATTTTGTGAGCATTGATGCTGCTACTGAAATTACAATACTTAATCCAAATTGTACTATTCAAGAGGGTTCATTTACAAGCAGCAACACTATTAGAGGATATTCAAATTCAACAGCGGAAGTATTTGCTAATAATAATTCCATACCATTTAAAGCAATTGACGAACATATACATACATATGGAGAATGGACATATAATGGCGATGCAGAGTATATTTCTTCAAGCAACTATAAAAACGGAACGCAAACAAGAACTTGTTCTGTTTGCGGTGCAGAAGAAACAGTTGAAGCACCGAATACTGCATTGCTTAGAAGAAGAGGTAATGCCCTCGCTCTTGAAAGTAGCATAACTTTAACCACATATATTACCAAAGATATTGTCGATTACTATGATGAAGTTTATGCAGAGTTTACTCGTAACGGAAAAACGGAAACTGTTTATGCTTCTGACAAAACATTTAAATCAGGTTCAACGGTTTATAACATATTTGATTATGCAGGTATTTCACCTCAGGCAATGGGTGATGATATTGAGATTAAATTTTACGGAATCAAAGACGGTGTTAAGTATTGGGGAGAAACTTATACATACAGTGTAACCACATACGTAACCTCAACGCTTTCAAAGAGCACTACTTCGGCTAAGTTAAAGACAATGCTGGTTGATTTAATGTATTACGGTGAAGCGTGTCAGATTTATCAAAATTACAAAACAGATTCATTAATGACAAATATACTTACCGATGAACAAAAGAATTTTAGAAGTACAGATGAACTGAATCTGACAAATATTAAGGATTCCTCATATGCGACCTGTGAAAACAGATTAGTCAGATTTGGTACGGCTCTCAGACTCAACAATGCCGTTGAAATTGCCATACCGCTGAATATGACAAATGTTACGTTGGAAGAACTTACTTTTAAAGTTAAAATTGGTTCGAGAGATTTAACATATACATATTCTGATAATCCCGAGAATTTTGAAAAAGGAAAAGATGGATATTGGTACTTTTATTTCGACGGAGTATATGCTAATCAGATGAGTGATGAAGTGTTTATAACCGCTTACCGAGGAGATGAGCAGGTAAGTTATACACTTAAATATAGTGTTGAATCTTATGCTGCAACTGTTACAGATTCTAAATTAAAGAAAGTAACAGATGCTATGATGCGTTATGGCAATTCATCAAAATTCTATTCCGGCAAATAATAAGACATATTGATTTTTGATATGAAAAAACTATGGGAGGTGAAAAAATGAAAGAAGCATACAAAAAGCCAATTGCAGAGGTAGAAACATTTGCAACTGTTGATGTTATTACAACATCAGGCGGTGGAGATGAGCCGATTGTAACTCCTCCGGATTGGGACTAATCCATTACAAAAATATCCGAAGATTTCTGTTATCAGAGTCTTCGGATATTTTTTACATAATAATGTTAAATGATAATATCGTATTAATTTTATAGCAGTTAAAAATTGAGATTTTTCAACATATGTGTTATAATTAAAAAATAGCAAATTATACTAACCAGTTATGAAAATAAAACAAATTAGGTGATTATGATGTTAAGTAAAGAAATGTATAGTGTTTTATCTTGTTTTCCTAAGAAACTTGGAAAAGGAATTAAATATGAAGAAGTAGTTCGAGAATGCACATTATCAAAAGAAGAAATTGATGAGTGCTTAAATGAGACATTGTTTCCTGCTTGGAATTACATAAGAACTTCTGATGGCTTTAAAAATGGTAGTATATTATATCTTACCGAAAGTGGACTTGCTGAAATAGAAAAGCATATTGATGAAGAAAATAACCAAAAACTATCAAAAAGGGCTTACATTATATCAATTCTTGCAATGATTGCAACCATAATAAATGCAATTGCAGCTGTTATTGTCTTTTTTATAAAATGAAACAATAACTTGACAACAATTTTAATATATTATATTATAAAATAAATCACCAAGGTGACGATAGCATTAGGATCTTGTGGGAGACCGTGCAGGTTCAAGTCCTGTTACCCGCACCATAAAAAAATAATGCATTTGCATTTGATATAGAATCGGGGTGTAGCGCAGGTGGTAGCGCACCAGACTGGGGGTCTGGGGGCCGCAAGTTCAAGTCTTGTCACTCCGACCAAACGAGAACAATCCGAACATCATCTTTGATGATGTTCGGATTGTTTTTATAATTACTGCTTTGCATTTGTTACTATTGAGTAGTATGCTTTTGAAGTGATTTTATATACTAAAATATAGAATAATGAGAACACTGCGAAGCAGGCGAGGGTGACTGATATAAGGAATTTAAGATCTGTTATTGCAAACAGAATCAGCATTTTATATATCATCGGAAAAGCAAAACCGAGATGAATGGCTGACATTGCCAGCGGTAAAAAGAATACGGTGAGTACCTGTGAATTTATGCTCTTTCTGATTTCCTTTTCATTCATTCCGACCTTCTGCATGATTTCAAAGCGTGACTGGTCCTCATATCCCTCTGATATCTGTTTGTAGTAAATAATCAGCACTGCTGCAAATATAAATACGATTCCGAGAAGTATACCGAGAAAGAACAGACTGCCGAATATATCATAAAAGCCTGCGCGCTCGTCTGCTCTGCTGTGGCAGCGTGCAGTGCCGAGATTATCATTATCACCAACAGCGGAATTCAGGTTATCCGAAAGCTGATTGAAAATTTCAATCTGCTCGCTTTCTTCACATGCAAGATTATAGCCGTAATACTGATGGAAGGTGATGGCTCTGTCACCCTTAGCATCGGCAAGCTTTTCAATGGGCTTTATAAAATTGTCGATATCATTTACAACGATATATAGCGAAGATATTATATTTGTTCCGTCAACATTATTCGTGATAAATTCAGGAAGAACCTTTTTAACTTTATAGGTATTCGTATTTTCAATTATAATTTTTGATTCTTTGAATTTCTTCTTTTTGCTTCTGTATATCATCACTTCATCGTCGGACATTGATTCATGACTATTTGTTAATTTGTTATAATCTTCAATGCTGATAATAAAAGCAAGCTCACAGTCAGTATAATCATTGTGTGCATTTATTTTATTGCCGTCCATTTTTACAGTGTATTGAACACAGAGATAATCGAGTATATTCTGCGGAGTCTGCTTCGCGTTTTCGGCTGCCTGAAGAGCAGCTTTTTTTGCGATAGGCTGTGTGTTTTCAATTTTGTTCATTTCCTGAGATATGGTTTCTACCAGTATGTCTCTGGGATAACTGTTGTTGATGCTGTTTTCAGCACCTGTGTATAAGCAGATGGTTGATGATAACATAACAAGTACCATAGTACAGAGAATGCATATGGATGCAAGTCCTGCTCCGTTTCGCTTCATACGATAAATCATAGATGAGGTTGAAACAAAATGGTTTGTTTTGTAGTAATAGTTTTTATTCTTCTGTAGTGCTTTGCAGACTGAAACCGAGCCGGCAATGAAAAGCATATAGGTCGAAATAATTACCATAATTACTGCAACAAAGAAAAGCAGCAGCGCATTTATTGGATCTTTGATGGTAACCGCTATAAAGTATGCAAAGCCGAGTATTGCAGCACCTAAAACGGCAAGAAGAATATTTGACTTAGGCGGTTTTTCACCTGCGTTTTCACTCCTGAGCAGTTCAATAGGCTCTGAAAGTCTGATCTGGCGAAGTGTGTTAAGCAGCAGTAAAAGAAAAATTACGGCGAAAAGAATAACCGTGATTCCGATTGCATTCCATTCAATTGTGAAGGAATAGTCAGCATCAAGCCTTAAAACATTAACCATTACAAGCTCTGCAAATTTTGAAAAGAGAATGCCGAAAAATAAGCCGATTGCAAGGGATATAACGGCGATTGTTATACTTTCGCATATCAGCACTAGGGCAAGATTCGGCTTTCCCATACCGAGTATATTGTAAAGGCCGAATTCCTTTTTTCTTCGTTTGATTAAAAAGGAATTGGTGTAAAACAAAAAGATGAGCGAGAATACACCGATTACAATACACCCTAAATTCAGTATCAGATAAATGAAATTTGCACCTGCCATATTTTCAACTGCTTTGCCCTTGGCAAGGAATGCCATAATATAAAACATCATAATCATTCCGGAGCAGGTGAGAATATATGGGGCGTAAAGCTTCTTGTTTTTGCGGATAGAATTGATTGCAAGCTGGGGGTAAATACTCAGTTTCATCTGTTGTCACCGCCTGTTGCAAGTAATGTGAGTGTATCGGATATTTTCTGATACAGCTGTTCATTTGTACAGTCACCGCGATAAATCTGGTGGAATACCTCACCGTCCTTGATGAATAACACTCTTGACGCATGGCTTGCCGCTTTGACAGAATGTGTAACCATAAGAATGGTTTGTCCGTTTTTATTGATTTTGCTGAAAAGCCTTAGCAGCTCGTCTGTTGCCTTTGAGTCCAGTGCACCTGTCGGCTCGTCTGCCAATACCAACTTTGGATTTGTAATCAGTGCTCTTGCAACTGCGGCTCTCTGCTTTTGTCCGCCTGATACCTCGTACGGATATTTTTTCAATAAATCTGTTATTCCCAGCTGTGCTGCTATGGGCTCAATGCGTTCTTCCATTTCAGTATGATGCCTGCCTGCAAGGACTAAAGGCAAAAAGATATTGTCCTTGAGTGAAAAAGTATCAAGCAGATTAAAATCCTGGAAAACGAAGCCGAGATTATCACGGCGAAAGGCTGCGATTTTTGACTCCTTGATGTCAGAAAGACTCTGACCGTCAAGATAAACATTGCCGTGCGTAGGCTTATCCAATGCGGCCAGGATGTTCAGCAGTGTGGTTTTGCCGCTTCCTGATTCACCCATAATTGCAACATACTCACCTGAATCCACGCCGAAGCTTACATTCTTCAGTGCCTCAACCTTGTTTCCTCCCAAGCGTGTTGTGTAAACCTTCTGAAGTGCATTAACCTCTAAGATTCTCATTTGTGTTCCTCCTTTTAGGCAATCGTATTTTCGTTGCCTTGCTGCAATTATTATAGCAAAAAGGGAAAATGCTCTGCCATAGAATCGGCTTACATTTCCCTTCGTCTTTCTTACACTTTTGTAAGTTTGTTGTATTATAATGTATTTTTTATATGCTTCATATTTTTATTCAACCTCAAGTTTATTCTTTTCAAGGTTGATTTTTATTGTTGTGCCTTCATCTAATACAGATTCAGCCGTTATAGTATGTCCGAGATTATTGCATATTCGCTTGCAGAGATACAGTCCTATACCGCTTGCCCTTTTGTCACTGCGTCCGTTATAGCCTGTATATCCTTTGTCAAATATTCTGGGCAGATCCTCCTGCGCAATTCCTATACCAGTGTCCTTTATGCACAGTGTTTTACCGTTTTCAAGGTACAGGGATATCGTTCCTGAGGTCGTATATTTCAGTGCATTGGAGAGCACCTGCTCAATTACAAAGGAAAGCCATTTTTCATCGGTCAGCACCGCAGTGTCTGTTATATTATAATCAAGCCTTATTTTCTTTCGTATAAACTGGGGAGCAAATTTTTTAACACAGTCTTTCATAATCAAGTCAAGGCTGTATTTCTGAATCACATAGTCTGTGTAATCGGAATCCAGACGCAGGAACATCAGCACCATTTCAACATATTGTTCAATGCGTGACAAATCCTCGGCTATACTGCGCGAGAGTTCACTGTCCTCATTCTGCAGTTTCAGGCTCATTGCGGCAATAGGTGTTTTTATCTGATGTGCCCATACAGTATAATATTCAACCATTTCAGTGTATTGGATGTTATGCTGTGTTGAACGCTTTTTCTGTTCCTGCAGCAGCAGGTCAATAATTTGCTGATAGTCTGCATCATCAATTGTTTTGATTTCAGGAAAATACTCCATTAAATCACCTGAAAGACGCTTATTGCTTTCCAGTAATTTATGCTTTTTGTATGCCTTTCTGCAGTCAAATATTATAAATACAATGCCGAGTGATATGCACACCGCAGTGGGATAGAGAACCACGCCTGCCGGCATCTTGTAAAGCACTAAGGCTGATATGAATATCAAACAGAAAACAAGAAAAACAATTATTATTTTTAATCTGTCTTTTAAGTATTTGCCGAGAAATTTCATTAAACTGTCCTCTTATAATTATAAAATTGCATATCCCACTTTAACCTTAGTTGTTATAAAATCCGTAAGTCCTGCGCCGTCAAGCTTCTTTCTGAGTCGGTTGACGTTAACGGTCAGTGTGTTTTCGTCAACAAAGCTGTCGGTTTCCCATAGCCTTTGCATCAGCTTTTCACGGCTGACAATTTTTCCCTTGTTTTCCATAAGGGTAAGCAGTATGCGGTATTCGTTTTTTGTCAGGTCAATTTTTTGCTCGTTGAAGGTTAAGGTGTTATCGCCTGTGTTGAGCATAGCACCGCGATGCTCTAAAATCGGTACAGACGGTGCAAAATCATAGGTGCGTCTGAGCATTGCCTGAATTTTTGCCATAAGAACACCCTGATCAAAGGGCTTGGCAATAAAATCATCGGCACCCATATTCATTGCCATAACGATGTTCATATTATCACCGGCAGATGATATAAATATGATAGGCACCTTTGACAGCTTGCGTATTTCACTGCACCAGTGATAACCATTGAAAAAAGGCAGAGAAATATCAAGCAAAACAAGATGCGGATTGTATTCATTGAATTCCGTTATAACATCTCGGAAATTGCGTACATATTCAGCCTGTAAATCCCACATCTGAGCCTGTTTCTGAATTGCCTGTGCAATACCAATATCATCTTCAATAATTAAAATTCTGTACATATCATACTGTCCTTTATATAAATTCAGATATCTGACATCGGCATTATTTTATCATAGCAATTTGCTTTTATCAAT
The DNA here is from genome assembly GCA_910577195.1 of uncultured Eubacterium sp. Lineage (GTDB taxonomy): Bacteria > Bacillota > Clostridia > Oscillospirales > Acutalibacteraceae > Eubacterium_R. The sequence continues at coordinate 56,994 of CAJTLP010000006.1, forward strand.
TAAGATAATGTAAATTTATTTTGCATCAGTCGGCTTTAATAATACTTAAAGCTACCCAAAGGCAGCTTTAAGTGTAAATGCTACTCTGCTCAAGAATCAGTAGAAATACCGGGAAGTGTGAGATTTAATACAAAATTCGGTGCAGTGCCGGTAATGGATGCATCCGGCGATTCTCCCGGAGCACAGATTGTAACTGTTCCGATTTTCAGAGTGGGTGTTAAGCCGTCATGACCAGTAGAACCTTTCGGACCTGTATCACCCTTAGGACCTGTATCACCCTTAGGACCAGTGTCACCCTTTGGACCAGTGTCACCCTTTGGACCAGTGTCACCCTTTAGACCTGTAGAGCCTGTTGCTCCTGTTGCACCTCGACAACAACAAACACAACGGCGCTCTGAATCGTCAGATGAACATGGGCAGCCACCGCCATTATAGATGTTCGTATTCAAATGCATAATTTATCTCCTCTACATGATATAGATGTGTATAGTTACATCTATATTATTTTATTCAATTATGCCCTTTTGGTGAAGTGAGCGGAAATACTTTTTATTATAGATATATGCTTCTGCATCAGGCCGATAAGCTCCCGCTCGTTGGTTGTATTTTTCCGATGCTTTGTAATCCTTTAATTTATAGTAGCAAACGCAAAGCTGAATACACGGCAGATATCCATAAGAATCTATATCAATAAATCCGCCGTTTTTGTCTTTTGCAGGAAGTGTCAGCGCTGTTTCAAACCAAAATACGGCTTTTTCATATTCAGCTTTTTCCATAAAAATATTGCCGATAAGACAGCATATTTCCGCTCGCGGTACATCATAAGCAAAGGATTTGAACAGTGATGTAAGAGCATGGTCTTTTTTACCTGTTTCGTTATAGCAGAAGGAGAGTATTTTGCACGCCTCTATTTTGTTTTCATACCATCCCTGATTACTGTCAAGAAACTCGGAAAGTATTTTAATTGCTCTGTTGTATTGTTTATGATAATACAGTTCTCTTGCAAAATAAAAAGTATCTCTCGGATTAAGCATCTTTTCTTCTTCAAGTTGTTTTTCGTAAATATCCAGATTACGCGTGCTGTACTGCGTTTTTACGGATTTGTGATTAACGGCAATGTCACTGTAAATTGCCTGACCAATGTATTCAATCGTTTCGTGTACTCTTCCTCGCCAGGAAATAAACGAGTCTCTGCGGATTAATCTTTCTCTGTAAAATGAAAAGGTGGGATTATCATTTTCATTAAACTGCGTGTTGTATTTCATCATCACTGCATCTTCATTATGAAGATTGTCCTTCAGCTCCAGCAGTGCTTTTCTGTTTTCTTCAGTGATTATATCATCGGCATCAAGCCACATAAGATAATCCTTGCTTGCTTTGGAAAATGAAAAATTTCTGGCAAGTGAAAAATCGTCTGCCCACTTGAAATCGTAAACCAGGTCTGTATACTTTTTGGCAATTTCCTTAGTGCGGTCGGTACTGCCTGTGTCTGTTATTATAATTTCATCCACTGCATTGCATATGCTGTCAAGACAGCGCGCCAGAACCTTTTCCTCATTCTTTACAATCATACATAAACTGATACCAGCCATAAAATCTCTCCAATCTATCTGTTTATCGTATGAAGAATTTGTTGTTTTGTGAAAAGGAAAAGCAGTCTGAATTTATTTCCAGACTGCCCATTGATTTGTTATGATAAATCTATATTTATTTCCCTGTTTCTGTCACAGCGTAGTATGCCGTTTTTTATTTCAAGCTCGGCAAGCTGTACCACACTTGGCTCATGATTGCTTTCACTTTCCTGATTTCCGTCATCATTATAGTGAACAAAGTACACAATATATGCTTTTCCGTTGTGCACGAAAACATCTGCGTGCCTGCCTACACCTCTGTCAAAGGCTCTGGTCCCGTTTCCTGTCAGCAAACGTTCACTGTCCTGACGTACAAAATTTGTCAGATCATCTGAACGGTAAACGCTCAGTCCGTTCCATTCATCGGCTATGAGCCAGTACGCACCGCCAAATTCAAATACATTCGGTCCTTCCTTTGAACAGTCTGTTGTGGCATAACCCTTGTATTCCCATTTATAAAGGTCTGTACTGTCTGCGTAGCAGATGTATGCCTTGTCCTGCTCACATTTATACCACATTCTGTATGTGGTATCATTTATTTTGAAAATGCAGGGGTCAATGATTTTGTCAGAGTCGAGTTCAAGTCTGCCTGCCAAATCCCAGTGGAATAAATCATCAGAGGTGTAGTGAAGTATGTTCGCCTCACCACGCCACTGACTGTGGATTCCCTTTATATAGGAAACATACATATGGTAAAGCTGAGTACTTTTGTCCCATATGATTTCAGGTGCCCAGAAGGTGTTTGTTCCGAATTCAAATTCCAGGTCAAGAGCACCCAGATAGTGCCAGTATGCACCATTGTCCTCCGCCTCTGCCACGCCTATTTTTGAACCGTAGCAGTATGCCACACTGTTTGGAAATGTGCAGGAGGCACGGCGCTGGGTGTAAAACATATAATATTTTCCGTTTTGCTCATTTCTGATTATCATAGGGTCAGCTGCTCCGTTATAAATCGGATCGGAAAACAGCGGTGAATTAACCTTCGGCATCGTTTTCTCCTTATTGCTTTTCATTTTAATATTTTATCATATTCATACAATTTTGTCTATTATTAAGTGAATTGGGGATATTAGTAATATTGTGCAATATATAATAGTTATATTCTTTGACAATCTTAATTGATAAGTGTTATTATATATTGATAATAGAATATTAAGGAGAGAATACAATGGGAGACAAAGTACGTACCTATTCGGGCAGAGAGCTGCGAGGATATCTTGTAGGAATGTTCGGACAGAATCTGATATACAACATTGTCGCAACAGGTCTTTACTTCTATTTTCAGAATGTTATCTGTCTGCCGGCTATGGCACTTGGCTGGATAATGGCTATTGCCAGAGTATGGGACGCAGTAAATGATCCGATGATGGGAACAATAGTTGATAAAACAAGAACAAAGTGGGGTAAATGCAGACCGTATCTAATTATTTTCCCTGCAATTATCGGGATTGCTACCATATTAACTTTTATTAATGGAAACTATGCAGAGGCCTCAAGTGCTTCACAGAAGGCACTGATTATTGCATGGGCGGCAGTTTCTTATGTGGTTTGGGGTATGTGCTTTACGGTATGCGATATTCCGCTTTGGGGTATTACATCTCTTATGACAGAGGATGAGAACGACAGAAGCAAAATACTCGGTCTTGCACGAATTGCGGCAGGCGTGGGCGGTATCGGTGTGCTGGTGGTACAGATAGCACAGCTTGCTGCAGGCATATTTGCCGATAAAGGCTATAGCAATGCCAAAGCATCTCAGTACGGCTTTATTGCCACGGTTATTGTTGTAACGGTTATCGCATCAGCTCTTTTTGAATTTGCCGGTCTTTTTGCACGAGAAAAGGTTGAACAGAGTGAAAAGAAATATACCTTTAAAGAGAATTTTCAGATTATGTTCAGAAATAAGCCATTCAGACAAATTCTTGTTTCAGGTATTTTAAGAAGTCCGATTCAGCTTCTTATGCTTATTGCTATGCCGTTAATAACGTATTACTACGCAAACGGCGATTTCCTTAATATTATTACAGATAACGGTCTTGACTGGTATATTGCCGTAAGACTTGTTATTATTGCAGCATCTGTATTTCTCGGCCAGTTTATCGCTATGGGAATTACACCGTATCTTATTAAAAAATCTGAAAAGAAAACGCTTTATAATTTTTACTCCATTGCAGGTGCTGTTCCGTTTGCACTTCTTTATGTGTTCTTTAAGCTTTCAGGCGGAGACCTTAAAACAAACCTTGTATGGGTCATTCTTTCCGGCTTTTGCTTCCTGCTTGCAGGTGCAGCAATGGGTGGTATTAATGTTCTTCAGTCGGTTATGATTGCTGACTGTGTTGATTATGAGGAATATAATAACGGTGTGCGTACAGACGGTGTATTTTTCTCAGGTCAGAGCTTTATTACCAAACTTTCAGCCGGTATAGCATCTATCCTTTCTGCATTTGTTTATAATATGGTGGGTTACAGTGATAATAATATTGCTGCTATGAATGATGCACTTAAGAACGGAGCAGATTTCCTGACATATGACGGTGGATCAGGTGCAGGCAAGTATGCTGCTACAATGTTCTTTCTGATTTCAATTCCGCCGGCAATCGGAATGCTGCTTTCGGCACTGCCTACTTTAAAATATGCATTAACGGATAAGGACCACGTGAGAATGCTGGATGAACTTATTGCCAAAAGAGTGAAGAAAAATAACGGAGATTAATTTATAATCCATTTTAAGAAATGCAGGGCATCAGTCCTGTATTTTTTATTTTAAAAATTCAGTTTCATTATTTTATTGCCAAAAGGGTAAAAAAAATATATAATGTACTCGGTGATGATATGAAACAGTATTTGGAAATCGGTAAACTGAATAATACACACGGAGTTAAGGGCGAGCTGAAAATGCAGCTCTGGTGTGATGATATAAATTATCTTAAGCAGCTTGATACACTGTATCTTGATGAAAATGGTTTGAAATCCGTTAAGCTTCTTTCTGTCCGTCCACAGAAGGATATTGCTATTATAAGACTTGATGGTATTGATACAATCGAAAAGGCTGAAATGCTAAAGGGCAAGGTGCTTTACTGCAATCGTGATGATGCACAGATTGATGAGGACGCAAACTATATTGTGGATATTATCGGCTGCTATGTGGTTGATGTTGATACGGAAGAGGAATACGGAAAGGTTGTTGACGTGGTGAATTACGGTTCCTGTGATATCTATGATATTGAATCATGGGGAAAGCATACACTCATACCTGCAATTCCTGATATTATCAAGGAAATCAATACCGAGTATCAGGTTATCAGAATTAAGAAGATGAAAGGGCTTTTCAATGAGGATTGATATTTTAACATTGTTTCCGGATATGTGTGATACCGTTATGAGTGAGTCGATTATCGGCAGGGCGAGACAAGCCGGAAAGGTTGAGATAAACTGTATAGATATCCGTGATTATACGCTTGATAAACACAGGCGTGTTGACGACAAGCCATACGGCGGCGGAATGGGAATGGTTATGGCACCTCAGCCTATATATGACTGCTTTCAGGCGCTGTGTGATGAAATCGGTACAAGACCGCATTTAATTTATCTTACCCCTCAGGGTAAAACTCTGACACAGGAAAGAGTTAAGGAATTGTCAAGACTTGATCATATTGCTCTGCTCTGCGGTCACTATGAGGGAATAGATGAGCGTGTTATTGAAGCACTGGAGCCTGAAGAGATATCGGTCGGTGATTATGTTCTTACCGGTGGGGAGCTGCCTGCACTGATTGTGGCTGATTCCGTATCACGTATGCTGCCCGGTGTGCTCAGCGATGATGAATGCTTTGAAGAGGAGAGCCACTATCATTCACTCCTGGAGTATCCTCAGTACACACATCCCAGTGCATGGCAGGGAAGAGAGGTCCCTGAAATTTTACTTTCAGGTCATCATGCCAAGGTGGAGCAGTGGAGACGTGAGCAGTCCCTTAAAAGAACATTTGAACGGCGACCTGATATGCTTGATCATGCATCACTTTCTGATGAGGACAGAGCCTTTTTGTCGAAACAAAAAAAAGATGAAAAAATTATGTGAAAATTGCACAAATAACGCAGTTGTATTTTGTTTGTAATTAACAAGTCAAACGAACTTGAGCTTAACTTATTGACCGATTTCAAATTAGTGGTATAATATGTAAAGAAGAAGATAATAAGTTTATTTTATACAACATATTGTATTTTTAAGGAATGAGAGGTTATTATTATGTTCGTTAAAGATGTAAAGGTTGAAAATCAGGTTGGTCTTCATGCTCGTCCTGCAACTTTCTTTATCCAGAAAGCGAATGAGTTCAAATCATCTATCTGGGTTGAGAAGGAAGAGAGAAGAGTAAATGCTAAGAGTCTTCTCGGTGTACTTTCACTTGGAATTATGGGCGGTACTGATATCCGTATCATCGCTGACGGTTCAGATGAAGAGGCTGCAGTTGAAGGTCTTGTATCACTTGTAAAGAGCGGTTTCACTGAGTAATTTTACTTAAAACTTTTTCAGATTAAAAGCACAGTGCTGTACTGTGCTTTATTTTTTTCGTTTGTTGTGGTATAATCTAAATGTTAGATATTTTGCTTATTGTAGGGGAGGGTCTCTGTGCCCTCCTGAAAAATCATGAAATGGGCAGGCGTGGAAACCTGCCCCTACAAATTAACAGGAACGTTCTTGTAATATCGTAGTGGCGTGCATCGCACGTTCGAATAAAATTATATAATTCCTACGGACGACCATTGGTCGCCCCTACAGAATATCAAGAACATTGTTGATATGCTAAACAATAATTCAGTAAAGGAGTGATATTGTGACCGAGAAGGAACTCAGAAAAAAGGCTATGGCTCTGCCGCTGCAGCCGGGTGTATATATTATGAAGAACAAGGACAGAAAAATAATATATATCGGCAAGGCAAAAAAACTGAAAAACCGTGTATCATCCTATTTCGGTTCTCATTCCAATCATTCCTTAAAAGTAATCAGAATGGTTGAGAACGTTGATGATTTTGATTACATTCTCTGCGACAGTGAGTTCGAGGCACTGGTGCTTGAATGCTCACTTATTAAACAGCACCAGCCGAAATATAATATTCTCCTTAAGGACGATAAGGGCTATAACTATATTAAAATTACGAAAGAGCAGTTTCCGCGTATCCGTGAATGCAAGCAGATGCTTGATGATAATGCAACCTATATCGGACCGTATACATCAAATTTTTCAGTCAAGCAGGCTGTGGAGGAAACGCTTAAAATTTTCAAGCTGCCGCGATGCAATAAAAAATTCCCAAAGGATTACGGAAAAAGCAGACCTTGTCTTAACGGCTTTATGGGTATATGTTCAGCTCCCTGCGCCGGACGTATAAAACAGGAGGAATATGCCAATAATGTTGAAGATGCGATTGCATTTTTAAAGGGCGGAAGTGTTAAGGCTGTCCGTCAGATGCAGGAGCAGATGCAGGAGCTTTCGGAAAATCTGCAGTTTGAAGAGGCTGCAAAGCTCCGTGACAGAATCAGGGCAATAAAGAATCTTGAGGAAAAGCAGAAGGTTGTATCTATCAATGTTCCTGAGGAAGACGTTTTTGCTTTAGTCAATTCAAAGAAAAAGGCTTGCTTTGAGGTTATACGCTTTGAACACGGCAAGCTGACAGATACGGAATTCTGGCTGATTGACTCCGTTGATGATTTGGCGCAGTCACGTTTTGAGCTGATTGAACGTTACTATTCCATGCGTGACCGTATTCCGTCACGTATCGCCGTTGACGGGGAAATTGCAGATGAGGAGCTTTTAAAAAGCTTCCTTGAAAGTAAAAGGGGAAAAAAGCTTGAATTCATTCATCCGCAGAAAGGCGAGCACCTCTCTATTGTCAATATGTGTATTAGTAATGCTAATGAGCACTTGGCTCAGCAGCAGGGCAGACTCGGAAAGGAGCTTGCAACCCTTGAGGAGTTAAGAGGACTTTTAGGTCTTGAAAAACTGCCCGAATATATTGAGTCCTATGATATTTCCCATACCTTCGGTGCAGATAATGTTGCAGGTATGGTCGTGTTCCATAATGGCAGACCGATGAAAAGTGCATATAAACGCTTTGCGATTAAAGGCTTTGACGGACAGAATGATGTGGGCTCCATGCGTGAGGTGCTGACTCGCAGATTCAATCATTATTATAACGATGAGGAGGGCAGTACCTTTAAGATTCTGCCTGACCTGATTCTGCTTGACGGTGGTGAGCCTCAGGTCAATGCCGTGCTTCCTGTTGTAAGGTCAATGGGACTGAATGTGCCGATTTTTGGTATGGTTAAGGATAATAAGCACAGAACAAGAGCGATTGCCGTAAACGGCGGTGAGATTGAAATCAATTCCCACAGAAAGGTGTTTACCCTTGTGTCCTCCATACAGGAGGAGGTGCACCGCTTCGCAATTACCTATCACCATAATAAGCATAAAAAAAGTACCCTTTCAACCTTGCTTACAAAAATTGAGGGCATAGGTGATGCCAAAGCAAAGGCGCTTCTTAAGCATTTTAAAACCGTGACTGCGATAAAAAATGCATCTGTTGAGGAGCTTGCCGAAACCGATGGAATCAGCAAAAGGAATGCAGAAAGGATATTTGAATTCTATCATCAGTAAAACAGAAATTTGTAAAAATAGTGTTAATCGTCTTGACTAATAAAACTCTTGTTTGTATAATGGAGAGTAGTAATGGCTGGAATATCCTTGTATTTTATTTGGTTTATTCCGGATTTTTAAGGAAGAACTGTAAATGATGCGTGTGATTACAGGCATTGCCAGAGGCAGAAGACTTGAAACTCTGCCCGGTGAGGATGTCACAAGACCTACAACTGAATCCGTTAAGGAAGCACTGTTTTCAATGATTCAGTTTGAACTTGAGGACAGAAAGGTGATTGACCTTTTTGCAGGCTCAGGTCAGCTGGGTATTGAGGCACTGTCACGCGGAGCAAGGCATTGCACCTTTGTTGAGGGCAACAGACAGGCGTTTAAAGTGATAGAGGACAACCTGTCACATTGCCGTCTTGAAAGCGGAGCAAAGGTGGTTCTCAGTGATGCAGTATCCTTTTTAATGAGAAAGGATAATTTTGATATTGCATTTCTTGATCCGCCGTATCATCAGGGACTTGTTGAAAAATGTCTTCCGTTGCTTTTGCCTATGATGTCTGCTGACGGAGTGGTTGTTTGTGAAACGGCTGCCGACGAAAATCTGCCTGAAAGTATTAACGGCTGGAGTGCAGACAGAGTGAGAAAATACGGCAAGACAAAGCTTACCCTTTATCGAAAGGACTAAAATTAAAATGAAAATTGCTGTCTGTCCCGGCAGCTTTGATCCGGTAACGCTGGGACATCTTGACATAATTGAAAGAGCAACTGAGCTTTTTGACAAGGTTGTTGTTCTTGTTATGAGCAACAGTGCAAAGCATTGTGCTTTTACTGTTGAGGAAAGAATTGAACTTTTAAAAAAATGTGTTCACAATCCTAAGATTGAAATTGATACATATGGCGGATTGCTGGTTGATTACGCAAAAAAGAAAAACGCCGTATCTATTGTTAAGGGACTTCGTGCCGTGTCTGATTTCGACTATGAATTCCAGCAGGCACTTATTAATAAAAGTCTGTACCCAAAGATTGAAACCGTATTCCTTGCCGCAAGGGGTGAGAATATGTTTCTTTCTTCAAGTATGGTGAAAGAGGTTTGCAGCCTTGACGGTGATATTTCACCATACGTGCCCAAGGAAATTGTAAAAGATATATATTTAAGGTGTAAAGGAGAAAATTAAGATGACGAATACTGACATTTTACTTGAAGATTTAGAGGACGTTCTTGATGACGCTACCTCCATTCCCCTCAGTAAGAAATATGCTGTTGATGTTGATAAGATTAAAACAATTATTGAGGATATCCGTTTGAATACTCCTCAGGAAACAAAGCAGGCTAAGGCTATTGTTGATTCAAGAAACAATATTCTTGAAGAGGCAAATAAGCAGGCTGCTGATATTATCGCAAAGGCTCAGGAGCAGGCAAGAGAGCTTGTTGCAAGAGACCAGATTACCCAGACTGCTCAGGCTGAGGCTGCTGATATCCTTGCTAAGGCAAAGGAACAGGGCGATGCATATATCACTGATGCACAGAATCAGGCTTCTGAGATTCTCGGCAATGCAACAAATCAGGCAAACGAGATGGTTACTACCGCTCAGAATAAGTCACGTGAAATGCTCACTGCTGTGAATAACTATGCGGATGATACGCTTCTTGCAATTGATGATTCACTTTATAAGGCTCTTTCAGATGTAAGACGTATCCGTCAGGGCATTATGAACAGCCAGAATAAGCATAACGGCTAATTCAATTACAAAAATATTAGGTGCAGATTTTAACATCTGCACCTTTTTATTTATGTTTGTTGATGAAAAAAACGTACGGAAATGTTTACCGCATTTCCGTACGCTTTTTCTTTTGTGATTATTTATCCTCAGCTGAGCGTTTTTCAACAATGTAGCTGTGTACCTTGTCAGCAAGCTCACCGTGTAATTTGAATTTCTTTGTGAATACAATAAAGGAGCAAAGTATAAGAATAGGCGGAACACCGAAGCAAATAAATCCGATAGCGCTCTTTGTGGAATCGTTAATCGTTTTTGTAACGCTGGTTATCTGCTCATTGTAGTTCATAATACCAAGACCGCCAAAGAGAACGATAGTCTGAATCGTATATGCCATTTTCTGCAGGAAGCCTTTCATTGAGAAGGTGATTGATTCATTTCGTTCACCTGTTTTGTATTCTCCGTAGTCAACAATGTCGGCAAGGAATACAGTCTGTGCAACGAACATTGACGCAATACCTGTTGATGAAATGATGTATGCAATATCAAGTGCAATGGTGATTTTCAGTACAGGACCGAAGAGGTACATCAGTATATAGCCGACGATTGTGGCGATCAGTGAAATCTGATAAATCTTTTTCTTGCTGAGCCATTTTGAAAGAATCGGAATGACAAGTAGACCGAGTACGGAGCCGACAGCACCTATGGTCTGGAAAAGCGACTGTGCTTTCGGTTCACCGAGTACATCTGAGAAATAATATACTGCTGTGCCTGAGGTGAGATACCAGCCTGCATTTGAAAGCATTGCAAAAATCATAAATACAACAAGCTGATCATTTCCTGCAATAACCTTGAAAATCTTTTTCAGTGAAAATTTTGAGTTATTGTTATAAACAACGTGTTTTTCCTTAGTCGTAAGAACACAGATTGCTGAGAATAAAACAAGCAGACAAGCACAGATACCTGCCCAGCGTGAAAATCCGCTGGCACTGTAACCCTTATCTGTTGTCATACCGGTTGAAAGCATAGGGAGAATGATAGGAGTGGCAACAGTAATGATTCCCTGACCGAGACCGCTGAAGGTTCTCGCTACAGTTGATACCATATTTCTGTCACTCGGGTCACTTGTGAAAGACGGTACCATACTCCAATACGGTATATCCGCCATTGTGTTTGTCATACCCCAGAGGATATACATAACACCTATATAAATATACAGCTTCGTTCCGCTCATTCCGAAGCTTGTGAAAAGCAGGAATAAAACAGCTGCGTTGCAGACTGCACCGATAATAATCCACGGACGGTATTTGCCCATTTTTGTTTTTGTGTTGTCAACAATGGTTCCCATCATAGGGTCGTTGATGCCGTCCCATATTCTTGCAAGGGGAGTGAGCAGCAGCAGGAATGCTTCCTTGAGTCCGAGAACACTGGAAAGATAATAGCTTAAAAAGGAATAGAACATTCCGTAGCTGAGATCAAGTCCTACAGCACCGACACCATAACCGATTTTTTCACGCCAGGTTGTTTTGTAATCATTCATAGCTTTTTCCTCGATTTCCAACAAATGTCTAATTATATTACTTATTATAACATATTATATCCTATTTAACAATATCAGGTTGAAATACTTAATTGTTACAAAAAGATTACAGATATTACGAGCATTGAAAAAATTTCTTGACAATGCTTATATGTCTATTTATAATGTTCTTGTGGGGAGAAATCCTATAAAAATTCATATTAATCCCATAAAAATTCATATTCAAAACTAATTTGAAACGAAAATCCCATATTTCAGAGAGAGGAGGAGAGCAAGTGACAGAGTATTTTGTTGGACATAAAACCTATAAAATTGATGCTAAAGGCAGAATTTCCATACCTGCAAATATGCGTGCAGCACTGGGTCAGGAGTTCATCGTGTCACGCGGTGTAAATAAATGCCTTGCTCTTTATCCTATGGATGTATGGGTTGAAATGATTAATAACATTTTAGAAAAGGTAAGTCAGAAAAAGAGAAGAGCACTTGAGCTCCACTTTTCTGCAAATGCTGAAAAAATGAGCCTTGACGGACAGGGACGTCTTCTTCTTAATGAGAATCTCCGCAGTCAGGTTGACCTTTTAGGTGAGTCTCAGGCTGAGATTTTCGGTAATAATAAAAGGATTGAAATCTGGAATTGCGAGCTGTTTAAGAAAGAGCTTGAGAGCGTTGAAGAGGCTGAGATTGAAGATATCCTTGATGAATACGGAATTTAATGACTGATGGAATTTGTACATAAAAGTGTGCTGTTTGACGAATCAGTCAAGGCACTGGATTTAGATAGTAATAAAATTATTATGGACGGCACTGCCGGAGGCGGCGGACATTCAGGAGAAATTGCAAAAACAGCGAAAAGACTGATTGCAGTTGACCAGGATCCGGATGCCATTGCCGTTTTGAATGAACGGCTGGGCAGTATGGACAATGTTACGATTGTTCATAATAATTTTTCTAATATAAAAAATATATTAAGCGAACTGAATATAGATAAAATTGACGGTCTTCTGCTTGATTTAGGTGTAAGCTCCTTTCAGCTTGATACGGCAGACAGGGGATTTTCTTTCCATAAGGATGCCCCCCTTGATATGCGTATGAGCAAGTCCGGACTGAGTGCAGGGGATGTCGTAAACACTTACAGTGAGCAGGAGCTTGCAAATATTATTTATAAGTACGGTGAGGAAAAATTCTCACGCCGTATCGCTGCGAATATTGTGAAAGCAAGAATGGACAAGCCGATTGAAACCACGTTTGAACTGGTGGATATTATAAAGATGTCAATGCCGCAGAAAGCAATGCGTGACAGTCATCCGGCAAGACGCACCTTTCAGGCAATACGCATTGAGGTTAACGGCGAGCTTGATGTGTTAAAATCCACTCTTAATGATGCTTTTGACTGCCTGAACAGTAAGGGCAGAATCGCAGTAATAACCTTCCATTCCCTTGAGGACAGAATCGTTAAGGAACAGTTTAACGAGTGGTGCAGGGGATGTACCTGTCCGAAGGAATTTCCGGTCTGCGTATGCGGCAATAAGCCGAAGGGAAAGGCTTTTAAAGCAATTTCGCCGAGCAACGAGGAGCTCGAGGTTAATCCGAGAGCACGTTCATCGCGTCTTCGCATATTCGAAAAATTTTAACTATTTATTATTAAAAGAGGTGAGTTAGGTGACAAATACAGGTGATTTCAGACGTTACTCCTATTTGGGTGACACTTCATATTTGATTAATTCTTTTGATGTCGGCAGGTCATCTGCTGCACCTGCATATAAGCCTGAGCCTGAAAGAAATCTTAAGGTAAGGGAAAATGCAAAGCGTAAAAGCAAAAATCAGCTTTTACAGGAACAGCGAATCGGCTTTGGCAGAGTTGTGGTGATTGCTGTTGTATCCATTTTAATGCTGGCAATGTTTTTCGGTGTTCTCAATACCTTTGCCAAGAAAAATGAACTGAATCACGAGATATCAAATCTGGAATCTCAGCTGGCTGTTGCACAGAGTGAAAACACACGTATCAACAGCGAGCTTAATTCCCTTGTGTCTATGAGTATGATTGATAAATATGCTGTCGAAGAGCTGGGAATGACAAAGATGCAGCCTCAGCAGATAAGTTATATTGATGTTTCTCAGTTTAAAGAGGAGCATATCAACGCGGTTGAGTATGTAAATCAAAAGCTTGATAAGTAATAATATAAATATATTCAGCGTAAAATATTGAGAGTTAGTCTTCATTTGTTTTCTAACTCTCATATCGTTTTTATAAATAAGATAACAATTGCGGAGGAGGAAAGTTGATGAAAAAGAATACAAGCAAAAATATGCTCAAAAGATTGCTGATATTGTCGGTTGCGATTATCTTTCTTCTCTGCACAAACGCAGCAAGAATTTTTTATTTGCAGGTTGTAAGAGGAGAGGAGCTTTCACAGAAGGCAGATTCACAGCAGCTTAAGGATACAGAAATTTCAGCAATGCGCGGAACGATTTATGATTCAGAGGGAAATGTGCTGGCTCAGTCAGCTACTGTGTGGAATATTTTCATTGATCCGCTGGCAATTGACCTTGAAATCGGTGATGAGGATACGGCGGCTGAAATTGCTGAGAAAAAAGAGAAGAGCGAAAAAAGACGAACACTTATCGTAGATAAATTTGCTGAGCTCTTTGAATACGACGAAAAGGAAAAGGCAGAGTTCCTTGAAAAAACAAAGGCAGAAAATCATTACACGATCGTTGAGAAAAAGGTCGAGAATAATATTAAAGAGCAGCTTTCGGAATTTATTTCCGAAAACAAGCTCAACTGTATCGGTATGGAGCAGACCTCAAAAAGGTATTATCCCTATGGCTCACTTGCATCATCGGTCTTAGGCTTTACAGGTGCAGATGATCAGGGACTCAGCGGAATTGAGGCTTATTATGACGAGGAGCTTACAGGAACGAACGGCAGAGTGATTACTGCAAAGGACGCTGTGTCAAATGATATATCCGACGATTATGAAACATCGGTTGAGGCTACCGACGGTAATTCAGTAGTGCTTACCATTAATCAGACCATTCAGTATTATCTGGAAAAGGGTCTGAGAGAAACCCTTGAAGAATATCAGGCAAAGGGTGCTTACGGTGTTGTAATGAACTGTAATACAGGTGCAGTGCTTGCAATGTCCTCACTTCCTGATTACGATTGCAACGAGCCTTATAAGCTCACATACAGCAAAAATAAAAACGAGATTAAGAAAATAAAAGACAAGAATGAAAAAGAGGTTGCCGAAAGTGCAGCCGTTCAGAATCAGTGGAGAAACTTCACTGTGAATGATACCTATGTTCCGGGTTCCGTATTCAAAACCTTTATTGCTTCAGCAGCGCTTGAGGAAAATGTGGTAACTCCGAATACCACATTCAACTGCACAGGCTCAATCAAGGTTGATAAGTACACTATGAAATGCCATTATCATCCCGGACACGGAAATCAGACCTTTGCACAGGGACTTGAAAATTCCTGCAATCCATTCTTTATCACTGTCGGTCAGAAGCTTGGCGTACATAACTATTTCAAATATTTTGACGCTTTCGGATTTACACAGACAACAGGAATTGACCTTCCCGGAGAGGCATCTCCGCAGTACTATCCTGAGGATAAATACGGTATTGTTGAGCTGTCCTCAGCTTCCTTCGGTCAGACAAACTCCTTAACCCCGATTCAGGTGTGCACAGGACTTTGTGCAATTGCCAACGGCGGAAAGCTTGTTCAGCCTTATCTTGTGTCATCCATTGTTGATCCTGACGGAAAGACAATAAAAAAGACAGAAACAAAGGTTGTAAGACAGGCAATCAGCAGTGAGACCTCTGAAACGGTAAGAGAGATGATGAAGGGTGTTGTTGATAACGGAACAGGTAAAAACGGCTATGTGGCAGGCTACCGTGTAGGCGGTAAGACCGGTACATCAACAAAGCTCGGTGAGTCAAAGGCCGGTGAGGGCGACAAGTATATTGTTTCCTTTGCTGCTATTGCTCCAAGTGATAATCCGGAAATTGCAATGCTGATTATTGTTGATGAGCCGAATCAGGATTTAGGCGGCGGTGCTTTATGTGCCCCAATTGCAGCTCACGTTATTGAGGAATCCATGGGTGTTCTTGGTATTGAGCCTAAGTATGATGAGGATGAGATGAAACATCTTTCACAGTACACACCGAATGTTGCAGGCAAATCACTTGATGAGGCGAAAAAGGAAATCAGTGAATATTCACTTAACTGCGTTGTTGTGGGCAATGGTGATAAGGTTGTAAGACAGTGTCCGACAAGTGCAGGTACAATACCAAACGGCGGAACAATTTATGTTTATACCGATAACACGGATAAAAAGATGACAAAGGTTCCAGACTTTACAGGACTGACAGTAAGCGAAGCAAAAAGCCTTGCGAAAACAAACAATCTGAATATTGAAATCAGCGGTAATGATATAAACAGCGCTTCTGTTGTTGCATCACGTCAGAGTGATGAAAAGGGTGCTTCCGTTGAACAGGGTTCGGTAATTACAGTAACATTCAAGAGCACTGAAAGTGTGCTTGATTAAGCAAGTGATATAAATCCGAGCAAGCCTAAAATGGCTTCCTTTCGATATATTTTCACTTTTCGTCATTGTAAGGCGCCAGCCTAACTTCTTTCTCAAAGCAAAAATCTGCTCAAAATCAAGACCGTTTTAGGTCGCAGATTTGTTATGAAACGGATTTTTCGTTAGGCAAGGCGCAAAACGCAGTTAATCCTTTCGGATTAACGAGTATTTTAACACAGCATAGCGGGAAATCCGTTCATAAAAAACTTATTCGGATTTGTCTCGCTTGCTTAAAATACAGATTAAGCCGTTATAAACGGCATAAAGGGGATAGGGTAATGAAACTCTCAGAAATCTTAAAAGGAATAGATGTTAAAAGTGCGTACAGCGATGTTGACGTGCTTGATGTAACGCAGGATTCAAGACTTGTTAAAGAGGGCTCACTTTTTGTATGTATCAAGGGTGCTGTCTTTGATGGACATAACGTTGCAGCAGAAATGCTGGAAAAGGGTGCTGCAGCAATCGTTGTTGAACGTGATTTAGGTCTTGATAAGCAGATCATCGTTGACAATTCAAGAACTGTTTATTCTCCGATTTGTTCAAACTTTTTTAATAATCCTGCCGATAAGCTTAAGCTGATTGGTTTGACAGGAACGAACGGAAAGACAACAACGACCTTCCTTATTAAGCAGATTCTTGAGAACGTGGGTAAAAAGGTTGGTCTTATCGGCACAGTACAGAATATGATTGGTGATAAAATCTATCCTGCAAAATTTACTACCCCTGACCCCTATGAGCTTCAGAAGCTTTTTGCCATGATGGTTGATGCCGGCTGTGAATACTGTGTTATGGAGGTATCATCGCAGGCACTTGCACAGGGCAGAGTAAACGGTCTCAGGTTTGCTCTTGCCGCTTTCACAAACCTTACACAGGATCATCTTGACTATCATAAAACATGGGAGAATTATTTCAATTCAAAGCGTATCCTTTTTGAAAATGCGGATATTGCTGTTACAAATGCAGATGATGAGCACGGAATGAAGATTATTGAGGATCTTGATTTTGATAAGATTGTAACCTACGCAGTAAACACAAATGATGCAAGCTATGTTGCAAAAAACGTTTCCTTTAAGCCAAGCGGAGTTGAATATGAGCTTGTGGGTGATTCAATCGGAAGATGCAATTGTCCGATACCGGGAAGATTTTCAGTTTATAATTCTCTTTGTGCAGCAAGCTGTGCACTGTCACTTGGAATTGATTTTTCGGATGTGCTTGATGCAATCAGCAAGTCAAACGGTGTTAAGGGCAGAATTGAGGTTGTTCCAAACGGTGGACGTGATTTTACAATTATTATTGACTATGCACATTCACCTGACGGACTTGAAAATATTATCACCTCTCTTCAGGAAATTGCCAAAGGCAGAGTTGTTACACTTTTCGGCTGCGGCGGTGACAGAGATAAAACAAAGCGTCCTAAGATGGGTAAGATTGTTGCAGAGCTTTCAGACTACTGTATAGTCACATCGGATAATCCGCGTTCTGAAAATCCTGCTGAGATTATTAAGGATATTCTTGTTGGTATGGAGGGAATCAATACCCCTTATACGGTTATTGAAAACCGTAAGGAAGCAATTTCCTACGCGATAAAGAATGCACAGAAGGATGATATTATTCTTCTTGCCGGCAAGGGTCATGAAACCTATCAGATTCTGCCGACAGGCACAATTCATTTTGATGAAAGAGAAGTAGTAGCTGAAATACTCAGTGAACTTGATTAATTCTATATGGAACTTTTAAGATTAAGTGAAATAGCAGATGCCTGCGGCGGCACATTCAATAACGATTGTGATATCAAAGGCATTTGCATAGATACAAGAAAAATAACAAAGGACTGCCTTTTCATCTGTATCAAGGGTGAAAGATTTGACGCGCATCAGTTTGCACAGGAGGCACTTGATAAGGGCGCTGCAGCGGTAATGATTCACAGTGATGTGAGCATTGACGGAAACTTTGTGAAGGTTGATGATACCTCAAAGGCGCTTCTTGATTTAAGCGGTTATTACCGTTCAAAGTTTAATCTGCATCTTGTGGGTCTTACAGGGTCAGTCGGCAAAACAACAACGAAGGAATTTACTTATCTTGTTGTCAATGCCAAGTATAATGCAATAAAAACGCTCGGTAATCTGAATAATGAAATCGGTTTGCCGCAGATGCTTTTTCAGATTGACCGCAGTACGCAGGCAGCAGTTATTGAAATGGGTATGAATCACTTTGGTGAGATACACAGACTGTCAACAGCTGCTAAACCGACAATTGCCCTTATTACCAATGTAGGCTCATCACATATTGAAAATCTTGGCTCACGTGAGGGCATACGAAAGGCAAAGCTTGAAATACTTGACGGACTTGAGAAGGGCGCAACCTTGCTTTTAAACGGCGACAATGATATGCTTTCAGGTGTTGTCAACGAGGATTATAATATTGTTTTTTACGGTATAGAGAAAGGCAGCTTTCAGGCTGAAAATATTGAAGAGAAAGACGGAAAAACAGAATTTGATATTTCCTATTTTGGTAACAGTCAGAAAGTGGTTATTCCGACAATCGGTGTACATAATGTTTATAACGCACTTGCAGCCTTTGCAGTGGGCTATTATCTTGACATTGATGCACAGCTTTGTGCCGATGCACTTTCTGAATATGTGCCTGAGGGTATGCGTCAGAAAAGTGTATCACACGGAGGAGTTACCTTTATTGAGGATTGCTATAATGCCAGTCCTGATTCAATGAAAGCGGCAATGACTACGCTTGCCAATACTAAGGGCAATAAAAAAATTGCAGTGCTTTCCGATATGCTGGAGCTTGGTGATTATTCAGAACAGGCTCACACAGATGTGGGCAGAATGGCAGCCGATACAGGGATTGATTATCTCCTTGCAACAGGAGAAAAGAGTCGGTTCATTGTAAACGGAGCAAAGGAAAACGGTTTGAAAAATGTTTTCCATTTTGACAGCAAAGAGGAGCTTACAGAAAAGCTTCTTGAAATTCTTGAGGTGGGAGACACAGTAGCCTTCAAGGCATCAAGAGGAATGAAGCTTGAGGATGTAATCCATAGTGTATATGACAGGTGGGGAAAATAAATGAATACTACAATTGCATTAATAATCAGTGTTGTAATCGCTTTCGGAATCACGGCAGGTCTTGGATTTATCATAATCCCCTGGCTGAGAAAGCTTAAATTTGGTCAAACTATTTTAGAGATAGGCCCTTCATGGCATAAGTCAAAGCAGGGTACACCGAATATGGGCGGTCTTATGTTCATCATCGGTATCATCCTTTCCTTTGCAGCGACCTGTATAACTGTTCACCTTACAGGCGGAAACCTTGAAAGTGAGTATTCAGAACTTCTCAACGGACGTGAGCTGGTACTCTTAATAGCAGGCTTGGTTCTTGCACTCGGTTGCGGTTTAGTAGGCTTTACAGACGATTTTACGAAAATCAAGCTTAAGCGAAATGAAGGTCTTTCACCAAAGCAGAAAACCTTAGGTCAGCTTATTATGACCGTCGGATACATTCTTACCCTTTGGCTCTCTCATAATACAAGCTGGTATATTCCCTTTATCGGCACAGTTAATTTTGAAAAGAATATCTTTACTGCAATTATATTCTGGGTGCTTTCATTCTTCATAGTTTACGGCTGTGTAAATTCAGTAAACCTTACTGACGGTATTGACGGTCTCTGCTCCTCAGTTACAACGACTGTGGCAATTGCATTTATTGTTATCGGCTTTATTCAGAATTTTACAGGTCTTAAAATATTTGCAGGTGCACTTCTCGGTGGCGTGCTCGGTTTTCTATGCTGGAACTGGAATCCTGCCAAAACCTTTATGGGTGATACAGGCTCACTGTTTTTAGGCGGTATGGTTGTGGCTATGGGCTATCTTTGCAAATGCCCTCTGCTGCTTTTACCTATAGGTATTGTTTATGTGTGTGAAACGATGAGCGATATTATTCAGATTGGTTATTTCAAAATCACACACGGCAAGCGTATCTTCAAAATGGCACCGATACATCATCACTTTGAAATGTGCGGCTGGAAGGAAAAGAAAATCTGTGTTGTCTTTTCCTTAGTCAATGCAATCGGCTGTGTTATCGGCGTTGCGTTGCTCTTTTTCGGAAATTTTAATAACTAACTTATAGTTTGTTTTATCAAAAATGTAATTTATATTCTGTAGGGCAGGGGCTTGCTCCTGCCGAATATGATTTTTTATTACAGTGAGAGCAAGCCCTCATCTACGAAATATCAATAATGTTCCAATTCATTTGTAGGGGATGGCGTCCTCGACATCCCAATTATAAATAATCATTAATAACCTCAGAAAGGAGTGTTTCAGTATGCCTGAGAGATTGTCTAATGGTGATTCAAAAATTATCAGGACAAACAAAAAAAAATCAAAGGGTATAAGCAAGGATGATATATTCATCACAGGAAGTATGGATATTCCGTTTTTAGCACTTACAATTGCGTTGCTGACAATCGGACTTGTTATGCTCTTTTCTGCAACATATCCTTACGCATACTACAGATATAATCACGATTCCTATTACTTTTTTACAAGACAGTTCATATTCTCTGCTGTCGGCTTAGTGGCCATGTTCGTTATGTCGAAAATCAACTACAAATGGCTGAGGGTTGCAAATGTACCATTGTTAATTGTTACTTTGCTTTGTCTTGTAATTGTTTTGTTTTATCATACAAATATACCGGGTGCAGACGGCAGTTCATTTAAAAGATTTATTCCTTTGCCCGGCGGATTTACATTCCAGCCGTCGGACCTGGCAAAGTTTTCGCTTATCCTTCTTTTTGCCGCATATATCAGTGACTATTACGGCAAGATGAAAAAATTCAAGTATGGTATTGTTTATCCGCTAGGAATCATTATCATTTTCTGCGGTCTGATTTTCCTTGAGCATCATATGTCCTGCACAATACTGATGTTTCTTATAGGTGCAACGATGATGTGGGTAGGCGGCAGTGACTGGAAGCTGTTTGCATTAGGTGTTGCCGTTTTAGTGCTTGTGGTGTTTATGGTAATTACTTTCCCTGATTTGCTGGAAAATTATGCAGGAACGCGAATTAAGGCGTGGCTAGATAAAGATTTTGAGCCAACAGGCAGTCGCTGGCAGACGAATAACTCGCTCTATGCCATAGGTTCCGGCGGATTCTTCGGTGTTGGTCTCGGTAATTCAAAGCAAAAATATCTTTATGTTTCCGAGCCGCAGAACGACTTTATTTTTTCAATTGTATGTGAAGAGCTTGGCTTTATCGGAGCAGCGGTAATCATTCTTCTTTTCGGTGCACTTGTTGTCAGAGGATTCATTATCGCAGCAAGATGTCACGATAAATTCGGTGCACTTCTGGTTATCGGTATTGTTGCTCAGATTGGTATTCAGGTCGGATTCAACATAATGGTTGTTACAGACACCATTCCGAATACAGGTATTGCACTTCCGTTCTTCTCCTACGGCGGTACAGCGATGATGATGCTGTTATTTGAAATCGGAGTCGTTTTATCTGTATCGCGCAAAGCGAGTCAAAAAAAGATTTAGGTGGAAAAAGAGTATGAAAATTTTATTTGCAACAGGTGGTACGGCAGGACATATTAATCCGGCGCTTGCCGTAGCATCTTATATTAGAGAAACTGTAAAGGATGTCCAAATTCTTTTCATAGGAACAGCGGATCATATGGAGTCAAGACTTGTTCCTGACGCAGGGTTTGATTTTAAGACAATTGATATTTCAGGTTTTAAGCGTTCCTTGTCACCTAAGTCCATTGTACATAATGTTAAAACTGTTTTCAGAATTATGAAATCCTCAGGTGAAAGCAAGAAAATCATCAGTGAATTCAATCCGGATGTGGTTGTCGGCTTTGGCGGATATGTATCCGGTCCTGTGCTGCAGACTGCAGTAAAAATGGGTATACCAACCTGTATTCACGAGCAGAATGCTTTTCCGGGCATTACAAATAAAACCCTTGCCAAAGAGGTTGACAGGGTTATGCTGACTGTTGAGGATGCAAAAAAACATCTTGAGCCTAAGAATGATGTGACAGTAACAGGCCTCCCTGTTCGTGGTGCACTTTTAAAGGCAGACAGAGATATGGCAAGAGCAGAGCTCGGTATACCTGATGATAAGTATCTCGTGCTTTCCTTCGGCGGTTCACTGGGAGCAAAGCCGCTTAATGATGCAATGTTTGATATACTTTTAAGCAGTGCTGACAGCGGCAAATACTGCCATATTCATTCAGTCGGTACAAACGGAAGTGAATTCCTTACTAAGTTTGAAGAGAAGGGCTTTGTCAACGGAAAAAAGGGAACAGTTGAAGTAAGACAGTACATTGATAATATGGATGTATGTATGGCTGCTGCTGACCTTGTAATCGGCAGAGCAGGTGCCTCCTCTCTTTCTGAAATAGAAGCAATGGGCAAAGCTTCTATTCTTATACCGTCTCCTTATGTTGCCGAGAATCATCAGTTCCACAATGCTATGGCGCTGGTGAACAGAAATGCAGGTTTTGTTATTGAGGAAAAGGATTTAACCTCAGAGGTGCTCAGCAATAAAATAGATGAGCTTTTATCCGATAATGAAAAGCTTAAAGCAGTTGAAAAAAATGCAAAGGCTATGGCAATTACGGATTCACGTGAGCGTATCGCGTCTATTATTCTTGAGCTTGCCAAGTAAGAGAAAATGATCATAGCATTTTAAATAAATAGCAAAAAAGTCACCAATGCATATGATATATGGTGATAAGGATTTTCCTTATTTCCATAAGATGCAGAGGTGATTGAATGGAAATATTAAAGATTAACGGACAGAATAAGTTGAGCGGTGAGGTGACACTTCACGGTGCAAAAAACTCGGCTTTGCCAATATTATGTGCAGCAATTCTGGTAAAAGGCGAAAGTGTAATACATAATTGTCCGGATTTAAGTGATGTAAAAACGACCCTGAAAATCCTTGAGGATTTAGGCTGTACCGTAAATCGTCAGGGAGATACAGTTGTAATTCATGCTGAAAATATTACAGCATCAAAGATAGATGAAAATGTTATGCGTACAATGCGCTCATCTATTTTATTCTTAGGTGCTCTTATTTCAAGAACAGGCTGTGCGTCCATTTATCTTCCCGGTGGGTGTGATATAGGTACACGTCCTGTGGATATGCATATAAAAGCTCTTAAAAGTCTTGGAGCTGTTATTAAGGAAAACGGCTCATCCATTACCTGCTGTGCAGAGCATCTTACCGGTGCAAAGATTATTCTGCCGTTTGCTTCAGTAGGTGCAACGGAAAATATTATGATAGCAGCTGCAATATCAAAGGGCAGAACGACGATTATTAATCCTGCAAGAGAGCCTGAAATATGTGATCTTGCTGAATTTCTTAACAAATGCGGTGCAAGAATTTACGGAGCAGGGGAAAGCACAATTGAAATTGAAGGTGTTGAGTCTCTTCATTCCTGCGAGCATAAGATAATTCCTGACAGAATTCTTGCTTCAACCTATATGTGTGCCTGTGCTGTTACAGGCGGTGAGATTGTAATAAATGATGTCAGACCTACGCATTTGTCTCCTGTTTTTCCTGTGTTCAATGAGATGGGATGCAGGCTTTATCTCGACAGAAACAGCCTGAGAATATCTGCACCAAAAAGATTAAGACGTGTAAAAATGATTAAGACTATGCCGTTTCCTGCTTTTCCTACTGATTCACAGTCTCCTGTAACCGCAGCCTTGTCTGTGGCTAAGGGCACATCGGTTATAAAGGAAAATATTTTTAAAAACAGATTCAGATTTGTAAGCCAGCTCAACCGCTTTGGTGCTGATATAGCTGTAGATGAGCAGATGGCAGTGATAAACGGAGTAAAGGAACTTCACGGTGCAGATGTATATGCAACGGATCTTCGCGGCGGAGCGGCTCTTGTTATAGCTGGACTGACAGCACAGGGAACGACAACGATACATTCAATTGAACATATTGACAGAGGATATGCAAAACTGGAAAACAATTTGGAGCAATTAGGTGCTGATATTAAGAGGATAAAATATGAAGAAGTCTCAGAAAAAAAGTGCATCGAAAAGGAAACAGCGACCTGAGTCAGCTGAAGACCGTAATTTATATGATCTTGGTCTCGAACCGCCAAAGATTTACAGAGAGTCAAGACAGCAATCAGATTTATATGACAAGACAAATCGCGGTCAAAGAACTAAACGCAGTTCAAAAAATAGCAGACAAAATCTGACACGCGCTGAGAAAAGACAGAAGGATAATAAAAAGCGAAAGAAAAGAAATACCTTCAGAAAAGTAATGATCTGGCTTGCTGTAATCATTTCCTTTGTGGCAGTTGGTACGGTTTTATCTCTTACCGTATTTTTTCATATTGATACCATAAATATCAGCGGAAATAAAATTTACGACAAAGATGAAATACTTGCACAGTGTACAATAGATAAGGGCGAAAATCTTTTCTTGTCTGACACCGATACTGCAAAGCAGATGCTCGAACAGAATCTCCCTTATATATATAATGCAGAAATAACAAGAAAATTACCATACACCATAGAAATTAAGATTACAGAAGCAACTCCGGCGTATTCCATAAAAAACAAGGATAAAACCTTTATTCTGCTTGATGATAATTTTAAAGTCCTTGAAAATAAGGCTAAAAAGGCAAAGGGTATATCTATCAGTAAAGCAGATATTGAAAATGCTGTTCCCGGCAGAACAATAGCTTTTAAAAATAAAGATATTGGGAAATGCCTCACACAGCTCTCACAGGTTGTGAAAGAAAATAAGTTTGATGAAATTACATCCATATACAGTAACAATATAAGTGATAATTATGTTGTTTATGACAAACGTATTGAGTTCAAGCTGGGAACCTGTGATGACCTTGAAAATAAGATTTATCAGGGTCTTACTGCTTGTGAAAAGCTTAATCAGTCAAATCCGAATGCAAAGGGCGTTATGACAATTACAGGTGGCAAGTCTTTGTACTTTACAGAAAAATAGCCGTAAAGAAAATAACTTGTCGATTTTATAGACTATTGTGTATAATTGTGCACTATGTATAAACCTATTTGAATTTTATAAAAAAAGATTGTCAAAAAACTTGAAAAATATTATAAAAAAGTATTGCAAAAAGATTACAATATTGTTACAATAGGAAATGTAGCAAATCGATTAGCGATTTAGATTAAAAACAAGGAGAATTAGATAATGGGACGTTACGAAATTGATACAGATGATTCAAAGGTAGTTCAGATTAAAGTTGTTGGTGTAGGCGGCGGCGGTGGAAATGCCGTAAACCGCATGGTACATTGTAATATTCAGGATGTTGAATTTGTAGCAGTAAACTCAGATAAGCCTGCTCTTGCAAAATCAACAGCAACACATAAAATTCTTATTGGTGAAAAGGTAACAAAGGGTATGGGCGCAGGTGCTAAGCCTGAGGTTGGTGCTCGTGCCGCTGAGGAGAGTAAGGAAGCTCTTACAGACGTTCTTACCGGTGCAGATATGGTATTTATTACTGCAGGTATGGGCGGCGGAACAGGTACCGGTGCTGCTCCTTATGTTGCTAAAATCGCTAAGGATATGGGTATTCTCACTGTTGGTGTTGTTACTACACCGTTCGCATTTGAAGGAAGACGCCGTATGACTCAGGCTTCTGCCGGTATTGAAGAGCTTGCAAAGAATGTTGACTCAATTATGGTTATTCCTAATGAAAGACTCAAGGAAGTTACTACAGAAAAGATTACGCTTCTTAATGCTTTTGAGATTGCCAATGATGTTCTCCGTCAGGGTGTTCAGTCCATTTCTGACCTTGTTAATGCAACTGGTCTTGTAAACTCAGACTTTGCCGATGTTACAGAGATTATGAAGGATGCCGGCTTTGCTCATATGGGTGTTGGTCGTGCAAAGGGTAAGGATAAGGCAGAGGCTGCTGCTCAGCAGGCTATTTCTTCTCCTCTTCTTAATACCTCTATTGACGGTGCTCGCGGCGTTCTTTTGAACATTACAGCTTCAACCGATATCGGACTTGAGGAAATCACAATTGCTTCTCAGATTGTTACTGACGCAGTTCATCCTGATTGTGAAATCATCTGGGGTGCTAACTTTGATGAGAACCTTGAGGATGAAATGATTATAACTGTTATTGCTACTCGCTTTGGTGAGGATGGCCCTTCAGGACAGATTAAGTCTGTAACTGCTAATAATGAGGTTGCTCCTCCGCAGCCAATTGCTGCTGCAACAACTGCTGCTGCATCAAGCTTTACAAACAGCGATGATGATGCTTTTTCAGATATCGTTAATTTCTTTAAGAAATAATTTGAAAGATTTACATATAACCCGCATTTCTGAAAGATGAAGTGTGGGTTATTTTTATACATTTATTCATTTTGATAAAAAACTGAATTTCTTTTCATAAAATAAAAAAGTTTAATAATTTGTTGAATGCAAGTTAAAGCCTTTACATTTTTAACATTTTCAACAGAGTTTTCAGCGGAATAATTTATGAAAAGTTGACTTTTTAACATTTTGAACACAGTTTTCCACAATGATTTTAACAAAGTTGATTTGTAAAGCTGTTTGCATTTACACGAAAAATAAAAACGCATATACAGTTTTGTATATGCGTTTTCTTGTATATTATGTATATTTATTGATTACCATTCACTTTTGGTATACGAACGGATAATATTTGTAATGATATTATCACGTTTAAAGCCTTTGCCTTTTCCGGAATTCATCTGCTCCTGAATTTTACCGGCTCTCATTGTGACAAAGCTGCTTTTATCAATGATTTTATCAATAGGAGGAATGTCCTCATAGAAATCATACTCCTGTTCAACAGCATCAAATACTTTGGTTGCAAGCTCACTATCAGATCTTTCCTTTATAGCAGTCATTGAGAGGATAACTACTCGATTGTTCTCAGGCAGATTCAGTGTAACAGGCTCATTGGTAAGTATTTTTATACTGTACAAGTAAAATTGAACTTTCTTAGGAATATTTCCCTCAGGATGATGAACGTGAGTAAATTCATATCCAAGCTCTGCATTTACATCAATATCAGCTGTCTGCTCCAAGCCTGCCATATCCCACTTGTTAATTGGTTTATCAATTGCCTTAATTGTAAACGGAATATTTTTATTGCAGTATTTAATGTAAATGTTCTGGTCCTCTGATGTTGAACCTGCGATGAAATAAATTCTTGTGCATTCAGGCAATTTGATTTTTTGACCACGGCAAACCAGTACGTCATTTCTGTTATTGGGGTCATCCTGAAATTTGAATTTTATTCCTCCGATACAGTATGAGGAAAGTAGCAGTTCTTCCGGAAGGGAGAATCCGCTGCCCTGTAGAATAATATGTCTCATACTGTTGTCAGGAGTAAAGCCCTGTGCATTGTATGGGAGTTCAATTGTTGTTTCGTAACGTTCACTTGGAATTTTTTCAGCCTTCTCCTTATATTTGATTCTGAATGTTTTAACTTCAAAAGGCTTCATATTAAATCGGATTCTGCCGTTTGTTACTTTTTGCTCACCGATAGGTTCCTCAAGTGCGTTGCACTTTTGTGCTTCACCGATTTCACCAAGCATCTTCAGTGATACATTGTGTTGCTCCTGGCCTATTGTTTCATTCACTCTTATGATAAAGCAGTCTTCGTCGTCCTCAGCCATTTTGATTGCTCTGATAATTACATTTTCATTGCTTATCTGACAGAATGAAACACTGTCCTTTAATGAGCGTGTATTTCTATAATCTGTGCATAAACTCAGATAAGGATTTTCATATATCTCACTGTATTTCTGTGTGCCGTTTTCAAATCCGTTTGCGTGGCTGTAAATAGCAAATGAGAATACATTTCTTCCAAGATCCTGCAAGTCCTGCCGTGTTTCTTTTGTGAAGGCTCCTGCAGGTGTATGGATACAGGTTAATCTCAGTGTGTTGTTGTTTGGCTTATCCCAGCCATATTTACTGTCAGAGAAGATGGAAACACCGAATTCACCGCTTTCGTCGGTTAAGTCAGCCCATTTCTGTGCCGGTACCTCGTAGAGGTTCTCTGTGTTTGTTTCTCTTTCAATAACACCGAGACCTAAGTCGTATGTTGCCTTTTTGTTGTGAGCTGCAACAGGGAAGGTTGCTTTTAACATTGTTCGTCTTGTTTTCCAGTCCACAATGTTTTTTACCTCAACATATTCACTGCCTGCTGAAAGGGATACCAGCTGAGTAATCGTTGAATATTCTGCCTCACGTACAACCTTGATGGTTGCTCTTACAGGTCCGCTCTCAACTACTGTAAATTCCGGTGTGTTGGCATAGCAGTAAGGCTCTCTGTCAATATCTTCTTTAGTGATTTCCCAGCTTGGATATGCCAGCGATCCTGTATCGTGAAGGAGTGCCATCTTGATTGGGGCGTCAATTATATTTCTCTTTAATTTTTTATCGTAAAGACGTGCAATATCACCGTTTTTGTTGAAAACCAATCTGTATTTTTCATTTTCGAGTGAATGATTTGTAGCCTTGAGCTCAGGATTCGTATGACCGACATAGTAAGGTGCATTGAATCTCTTGACCTCAAATACCTTATAGCCAAATGGTTCAATTTCAACAGTCAGCAGTATTGTAAGCTTTTTACCGTTTTTGTGAATAACCTGTACAGGAACGGAATTTCCTTTTTTATCTGAAACGGTAACATTGGTACAGTTTCTTGTCATTTTGATGTGCGCTTCCACTGTACGCTTAACCATATACTGTGTAGGATTATTAATTACAAGGATACCGCTTTTTTCATCTACCCAGCTTGTATCAAGCTCGTTGATAATCATTTTGCTTGCGCCGACATACTCAGCTTTAAACTGTGAAATAGAAAGATTATAATCGGACCAAGCGGTATTATAAACATCCATTACAGATGTGCCTGTAATATCATCGTGGAACTGATGCTGGAGCATTCTCTTCCATGCCTGATTCAGATTATACTTCGGATAATTATAAGCGCCGATAGAGGTTGAAAAGGCACAGGCTTTTTCAGTGCAGTTCGCAATACGTTCACATTGCCTGTTAAGGTATTTGCTCATTGCACGCGAAGTATAGGTTCCTGCACCGTGACTGGTCATAATCAGCTCATTATTCCATTTAGGCAGTAATTCCTTTTCCTCTTTTGAAAGCTTATCCATATCCATGAATATCTGGTCAGAGCTTGCTGATATGATTTCAAAATCATCATTGTTTTTTGCAATGCTTTCTTCAACTGCCTGAACACTTTCTTCAGTAGGTGCACCGCCCCAGTCTCCTGTTCCGTAAAGGTGGTTTGCCCAAGGGAGATGACCGTTTGAATAGTTATCGGCAATTCGGTCAATGACACTGATATCCGCTCTGATATCACCGAAAAATTTATATCTGTAGGATTTCGCATTAAGACTTACAAAAATCCTGCTGTTGTCAGGACCTTTCCATACTCCGAGATCAAAAGGCAGACCATAAGCACTTCCCCAGGAAAGCTTCTGGGTAGTGAATCCTTTAAGACCTGCGTGATTGATAATAGAAGGAAGAGACCATCCGAATCCAAAGCAGTCCGGCAAAAACATATCCTTTGAGGTTGTGCCGAATTTCTCCTTGAAATAGTTATTACCGAGAAGCAGATTTCTGAATATTGCTTCAGGTGAAGGGATGTTTACATCGCCGCTTTCATAGCCTGTGCCGGAGATGCACCACTTGCCTTCCTTAACATATTTCTTTATGATTTCAAATGCTCTTGGATAAAACTCTTCAATAAGCTCATATCGTTTTGCACCTTCAAAGTTAAAACGATAGTGAGGGTATTTTTCAATTAAATCAAAGTTCTTTGAAAGAGTATCGGGTATGTATTCATTAATGGTTTCTGCAATTGTCCATCTCCACACTGTATCCAGGTGGGCAGTTGAAACAACATAAGCTTTCTTTTTTTCCATCATAACAATCCTTATTTCTCAATTATTTCATAGGTGAATTCATATTTTTCCTGAAGAGCCTTTACTTTGTCTTCGTTATCCTCAATAAAGGTTTCAGTATAAACACTTTTGCCGTCAACAGAATAGTCCTTGACGATTTGGTTCAGGGCTTCCCATGCCTCAGCCTCCTGTGCATAACCGTCTTCGAATTTGATTAAAAACTCTCTGTGCTTAGGAATTCTTACTTTCATTTTGTATCTCCTCGCATATATTTTTATAGTTTCTAATTCATTATATATTTAAAATAATATTATTGCAAGATATATTTGGATTTATTTGTAAGTATTTCACGTGGATTTTTCAGTGCATATTCCAATGTTATATCCTCATCTACAAGGCTGATCATTTTATTTCCTAATCTGACATTGTCTATTGTGCCACTGATGACTATGCATTTTTTGTCGAATTTCCTGCAAAGTTCATCAATTTTGAAAGGAAGCTTTCCCATCAGCGTTTGCTTGTCTGTTTTTCCTTCACCTGTGATAACGATGTCAGCCTCCGATATTTTTTTCTCAAGCTCATATGCTTGCGAAAGTATTTCAAATCCGCTTTTTATTTTGCCACCGTATACTGAGTATAGGCCGCCGCATATTCCTCCTGCAGCGCCGGCACCTTTTACTTTGCTTATATCCTTAGGAAGAAAAGCATTGACCATTTTCAGTCCGTTATCGAGCTTGATAACATCATTAGATGAAGCACCCTTCTGAGGTGCAAATATATATGCTGCACCGTTTTTTCCAAAGTAAGGGTTCGTCACATCACAAGCATATGTAAAGTTAATATCCTTTACGCAATCAGAGAATTTTATTCCGTAAATATTCTCCATATCTTTTCCGCATGGGTGTTCAATTATTTCCCCGTAAATGTCAAGAAATTTAATGCCGAGTGCGGATAGTGCACCTACTCCTCCGTCACAGCATCCGCTGCCTCCGAGACCGAGAATAATATTGCGAAAACCCTTTGATACAGCAAATTTTATCAGCTCACCTGTACCATATGAGGTAGCGTTCATTACATCTCTTTTTTGCTGTATTCCGCTGGCAGTGGCACATTCAATTACTGCAGTTTTATCATATGTAAATACGTGTCCTTTCATATGTTTTCCATACAGGTCAGTACAGTCGGTGTAAAGCACTTTACCATTACATATATTGCTTAAACATTCTGCGAAACCTTCACCGCCGTCAGCAAATGGAAGGGTGGTTATTTCTGCATCACAGCTTTGCAGTATTCCGTTTTTTATACATTCACACACCTCTTTAGATGTGAGTGTTCCTTTGTAACTGTCAGGTACAATCAGTATTTTCATTTAGTATACCTCTTAGTTTTTTCAAAATCAAATATATAGCTTCTGTCGCAGACAATGATTATCTTGATGTTATATTTATTTGCTATTCTGACAGTCAGTCCGGTTACGGGACAACCGTCGGCGTCAATTAAAATTCTCATATACATATTTTACCATAATTGTATTTACTTTTCAAATGTGATAAGATTGTTACATTATAATATGGCTGGTGATTGTATGAAGCTTATAATTATAAGACACGCAGACCCGGATTATTCCATTGATTCTCTTACGGAAAAAGGCTGGCGTGAGGCGGAGCTTTTATCAGATAGAATAGCAAAGCTTGACGTAAAGGAATTCTATTGCTCTCCGCTTGGCAGAGCAAAGGATACTGCCTCGCTTACTCTGGAAAAAATGAACAGAACAGCTATTGAATTATCCTGGCTGAGAGAATTTAAAGGAAAAATCAGAAAGGGTATTAAAAGAATTTCCTGCTGGGACAGACTGCCTTCAGAATGGACTGGGGAAGACGCCTATTACAGGAATGACACCTGGTATAAGACAAAACTGATGAGCAGTGCAAATGCGGAAAAGGAATATAAAAAGGTTTGCGATGGCATAGATGAGCTTTTGAAAAAGCATGGCTATGAGCATACAGGCAGGTGCTATAAGGTTCATTATTCCAATCATGATACGATTGTTCTGTTCTGCCATTTTGCTGTTGAATGTGTAATACTTTCACATATTTTTTCTTGTTCTCCTATGGTATTGTGGCACAATTTTGTTGCTTTGCCCACATCCGTTACAACGCTTATTACAGAGGAAAGGGAACAGGGGACAGCCGTATTCAGATGTCAGCAGTTCGGTGATATCAGTCATCTTTATGCAGGCGGTGAGGAGCCTGCCTTTGCAGCAAGATTTTGTGAATGCTACGAAGATGATACGAGGCATTAATTTATTTTATAATAGTTTATCATTTTAATTAAGGTCGAGCTTATAACAGCACCTAATGCGATTCCAAGACCGGCAAAAAGTGTTGCTTTTGCGTAAATAACAAATTGCCGTGTGTCAGACTGAATGGCATAAAACATTGCATAGTAAATGGAGCTTCCGGGTAAAAGCGGAATGGTTGACGGCATAAGCATAACCGTTGTTGGTACTTTTAAGATTCTTGCCATAAGCTCACAGAAAAAGGATAAGCATACCATTGATAAAAGACAGGAGATGAAATCGCCGTAAAATCCGCTTAATATTCTTTCAACCGAAGCGGATATTGCAGCACCGATTGTTATAAAAATCAGACTTTTCTTAGGAGCTTTCATAGTAATTGCAAATGCAAGTGTACCTATTATGCAGTATAGAATTTCAAGAATCATATTTTTGTAAAAATCAGTATGGAACCGGCAACACCCAGTGCAATCCCAAGTGCGGATATGATTGCGTTGAACAGCTCAAATAATCCTGCCACAAGGTCGCCGTTCATCAAATCTCTCATAGCATTCACCACCGTTAGTCCCGGTACAAGCAGCATAATTGTTCCTACAATGATTTTATCCGGCTGTACAGTAATGCCGAATAATGTGGGTATGTTGGCAAAAACTCCTGCCACGAATGAATCAATTAAGTTCGCCGAGAATAGAGGGAAGCTGATTTTTTTGTAGGGTGCATAGGTTATAACAATGCCGATTGCCGCTGAGAATAAAGCATCAATTATTGTACCTTTGAAGAACAGGCAGAAGGCAGCTGTTGCAGTGCATACGCAGAAAAGCTTCAGAGTCTTTGGATAGAGTTTGTTTCTTGTAACATTTATTTCTTCATTGTGCTTACTGCACAATCTTCGTGAAAGCTCGTTGAGCCTTTCCAGTTCGGAAAGATCAATATCCTCATATTCAATTTTTCTCAGCTGAATGTTTTTTCCGCTTTGTGCAATAATAAGTGACGGTATGGCAAATACATTACAGCGGTTTCCATAGGATTGATTGATTCTTTTTATTGTGTCTTCAGCCCTGTGAACCTCTCCGCCGCATTTTATGATTGCCTCACCGATATCAAGAGAAAGAGAGAAGATTTCATCATTTTTCATCTGATCACCTGATTATTTGTTATTTTTAGTTTCTTTGGATTTTTAAATATTATACAAATTGAAAAAAATAATAAATATCTATTGACAAACCAATATTTTCTGTTATAATATATAGCACCAACAGATATTATACATCGCGGGGTGGAGCAGTTGGTAGCTCGTCGGGCTCATAACCCGAAGGTCGTAGGTTCGAGTCCTACCCCCGCAACCATAAAAGGGTAACAAAAAAGATGCCCGGCGAAAAGCCTTGATTTTTCAAGGCTTTTTTGCTTTTTATGAGGAATTTTTCCAAGATAGTTTTATAGATGCCAAACAGCAAATATTCCATTCCTGTTGGATTTGAACTCTCGTACAATTGAATATTGTTAAAATCAGGCAGATAGAAATTGAAAAACTATCTGCCTTTTTTGTATATATACATAGCCAATCGTTTGAAATATAACGGTTGGCTTTTTTCATTTTAAAATCAAAAAAAGGAGATGTAAGATTATGAACAAATTTGAATCAGAAAGAAGATTTGCCGAGCGTATGAAAAGGTGTTATCCGCCGGGCACGAGATTATTGCTTTTAAGTATGGATGATCCTTATGCCCCAATAGAGTGTGGAATGAAAGGCACAGTTGTCCATGTTGATGATGCAGCTCAAATCCATATGAGATGGGATAACGGAAGAACTCTTGCTATTGTTCCCGGTGAGGATTCATTCAGAAAATTAACCGATGAGGAACTTGCGGAAGAACAAAATGAAGATATGGACGAAGGTAACGCTCCCGTCCTCGGAATGTGAGGTGCAAAAGACAAAATATTGGATTGATGCATATGTCCATTCGAGTATTGGATATGTTCTGCGGAATGAGTGCGTTTCGCAGTGCAGCAGAAAAAATAGGCGGCTTTGAGTTTGTGGGATACTGCGATAACGATCCTACAGCCATAGCTGCCTATCGCACTTTATACAACACCGAAGGAGAGATTTATTATGATAACGCAAGAACCGTCAACACAGATGAAATCCCTGATTTCGATCTTCTTGTCGGAGGCTTTCCGTGCGTCGCCTTTTCAGCCGCAGGACGAAGATTGGCGTTCAAGGATGAAAGAGGGACTTTGTTCTTTGAACTTGCCCGAATACTTGAAGCAAAACGTCCTGCATTTTTCGTCTTTGAAAACGTTCCCCCTATCCGAACGATTCAAAAGGGGCAGGTTTTTACGGCCATCCTCAGTGAAATATCTCGATTGGGGTATGTGTGCGAATGGCAGTGTGTTGACGGCACG
This sequence comes from uncultured Eubacterium sp., assembly GCA_910577195.1. Classification (GTDB taxonomy): domain Bacteria; phylum Bacillota; class Clostridia; order Oscillospirales; family Acutalibacteraceae; genus Eubacterium_R. Next base: position 91,733 of record CAJTLP010000006.1, read on the forward strand.
GCTTACCTTCCCCAAAGCAGAAAGCGGGTGTTCATTGTCGGATATCTTGATTCTCGATGTGCCGGAGAAATATTACCTCTCGAAAGAAAAAGCGGAACGCCTCTTTCCGAACTCACCGACAGAGCTTCACAGGGAAACAGAGTCTATGATGCAAAAGGCACAGCCATAACACTTACAGCCTCTTGCGGCGGCTTTGGCGGTAAAACCGGAATGTATTTTGTGGATATGAATGAAAATTCAAAAATAACGGATACGGCACGGTGTATTACTGCAAGGCATAATGCGGGTTTGAGCAATCGTAAAGGTGAACATTCGGGTGCTTTTGTTGAGGATGACGGCGTATATCCTGTTATCAATCCTGACAGAGAAAAAATCAGACAGAACGGTCCGAGGGTAAGAAAAAACGGAGCTCCGTCATTTTGCATTACAGTTGTTGACAGACACGGGATTATGCATAAAGGCAGAATAAGAAGATTAGTTCCGCAGGAATGTTTCCGCCTGATGGGTTTTACCGATGAACAGTTCTTTGAATTGATAAATAAACTCGGACTTGCCGATTCCAAGTTGTATAAATTGGCAGGCAACAGCATTATGGTGCCTATTTTAGTGGATATATTATCCCGAATTAAAAAAGTAAATCAAAAATACAGTATTTTGAAGGAGGAAAAATAAATGCCGAATCATGTTGAAAATATCATTACCTTAAAAGGCGATGAAAAGAAAATCCGTGAAATGCTTGAAGCAATAAAAAATGACGATTACGGCTTGGGCACAGTAGATTTTAATAAGATTATCCCTATGCCTGAAAGCTTGAACATTGAAGCAGGCAACAGAACGGACAGAGGACTTAAAGCAAACAGCGATTTCATTGATGTTTATGTTTTCGGCAGAAATGCTGAAGATGCATTAAATGCAATTCAAAATATACCGAAAGAAAGCGAAGATGTATTTTTAAAGCAAAGAACCGATGTTACAATCGATGAATGGGAACTTGGAAAAACCGCTTGGAATAATATTCAGAATTACGGTGCTCCCACTTGGTACGAATGGAGCATCAACAATTGGGGTACGAAATGGAATGCTTACGGTTATGATGAAAGTGCAGATTACAGCCAAAATACAGATTTATGGTTTCAGACTGCATGGTCAGCACCGCATCCCATATTGCAAAAGCTATCCGAAATGTATCCCGATATTACCTTTGAACATGAGTGGGCTGATGAAGATATCGGGGCAAACTGCGGCAGAAAATGCTATCAAAACGGCGAATGCACCGAGGAATATTATCCCGAAAGCCAAAAAGAAGCCATTGAATTTGCCTGCCGTATCTGGGACTACGATCCTGCCGAGCTTGATTTAATGCAGAATAAAGCGGAAAACGGATATATCAATATTGAAAATGATGAATATGATTTGATTTCGCTTTTCGGCAAGCCTGCTCTGTTTACAAACGAAAGACTGACCGATGCGGATATTCCCAAAGGACTGTATTGCTATCATTTGCGCCATAGCGATGATGGCTGCAGTTTTGCAACTGTTGAGCCGAAAGTCAAAGTCAATCACGGCGGCAGCATTATCACCGATGAACCGATTGATTTCGGCGAACAGGGATATATTGCCTTTACCGAAGATACAGAACCGAATTTTATGAGTGAAAATATGACTTTCGGTGAATATATGCGTGGAGAGTTTGACCAGAGCGAAAATGAATCTCAGCAAATCGGAGGTATGCGGTTATGAGTGTTAAACAAATTACCACAGATGATCTTCGCAAGATGAAAGGCACGGAAGGTCTTATCCTGCAAGGATGCGGCGGCAGTCTTGATGAATGGGTAGACGGCATTAATGATATGCTGACCGAATCAGGAATATTGCTTGACAGTACAAAATTCAAGGCTGAAAATTGCTGTGTCTTTGAAAACGAAGGTCTCACTAACCTTATGTTTCCGTTTTCCGAGGATGTTAAACTTGATATGGGTAAGCTCGCTATGTGGCGGTTACAGACACACGAAAATTTCGGTGGCAAATGGCTGTCAGATTATGTGGATAACAGGCTTGGAGGCTTTATTCGAGAAGAAACGGCAGAAAAGAAAAAGCCTGACTGCAAGCTGATCGATGAAGACGGGAATATCTTCAATTTAATGGGCATTGCTTCAAAGACACTGCGCCAAAACGGTATGGCGGAACAGGCGGTAGAAATGCGTGACCGTATCTGTGCCTCGGGTAGTTATGATGAAGCTCTTTGCATCATAGGCGATTATGTCAATATCACAGGTGAAGATAATTACGATGAGGATATGGATGACGGTATGGAATTCGGAGGGATATAGTGTGAAAAATCACACTATTCCGATTATATTGCCCTCAAAATTTGCCCAAGGCATAATTTTGAGATGGCTAAATTCACATTCACGCCTTGTCCGGCTACAATAAGGTGTATGTAAATGGATTTTAATAAACGATTTGTAGCCGGAAAGGCTATGTGAATTAATGGAAATAGCAATGCTGATTATCGGTTTGTTGCTTGGCAGCTGCATATCAACTGCACTTCTTTGCTGTGTCCAAATAAATCGAATAAATTCCTATGAACAAACCATTCAAAACCTTTTGGAAAAACTGAATAAGGAATAGAATTTTATCGGCGGTATCAATTGTTGTCTGAGACAGAATTGGTACCGCCTTTTTTGTTTTAACGGCAATTGATACCTCGCATAGAAAGTGAGGTGATTGTTATTAAAACTCCTGTATCAAGGGTTGGCAATAAAACTGCCATCCTGCATATTTTATATGCACTGTTTCCAATCCGATACGGTCGGTTTATTGATGTGTTCGGCGGTTCGGGCAGTGTGCTGCTCGGCAATCCCGAAATCTGTCCGTTTGAGGTGTATAACGACTTTGACCGCAATCTTGCCAATCTGTTCCGTTGTATGAAAGAGAGAACAATGGCGGTCATTCGTGAACTCGGATTTTGCCATCTGAATTCCCGTGAAGATTTTATTGCTATACGCCGTTTCTTTGAAAATGAGCAGTTTGATGATAAGTATCTGTCAGAGGAATTACGGCTGACGAAAATTTTGTTTCCACCACCTGAGGCGAAGGAACTCACGGAAATGCGTAAAAGAATTACGGCAGATTATGATGTCCGCAGAGCAGCAATGTTCTTAAAACTCCTGCGTTTCAGTTATTCAAGCAGCGGAAAATCCTACGCTTCACAGCCTTTTGATATACGAAAACTGTTTGGCTTGATTTCACAGCTGCAGGACCGAATGGCAAATGTAGTAGTAGAAAATCAGGATTTTGAAACGCTGATTAAGCATTACGACCGCCCCGATGCGTTCTTCTATCTTGATCCGCCGTACTTCTCCACAGAGGATATGTACGAGGTAGGCTTCGGTTGGGATGATCATGTGCGTCTTCGGGATACGCTGAAAAACATCAAAGGCAAATTTTTGCTGTCCTACAACGATTGCGATGAAATCCGTGAACTGTACAACGGATTTTCGATGTTTGACTTTTCCCGTACCCATTCTATGGCACAGCGTTATGAGGCTGGCAAAGAATTCAAGGAACTGCTTATAGGCAATTACGATTTATATGAACGGGAAAAAGGTAAACCTAAACAACTTACTATTTTTGAATTGCAAAATGATGATGAAAATTTTGATTACGAAAAAATCTTAAAGGAGTGTATTATTCAATGCTAAATACAAAAATGAACTCAGGCGAATATGTTTTATTTTCCGTACCTGTAGAAATGCTTGAAGAAGCAGGTATCGGAGAAGAAAGCGTTGTTCAGATGAGTGCAGGCAACGGCAAGATCATTATCAATACAGTAAACGAAACAGAAGATTTTATCTGCGACGGCGACTGCAGGCACTGTCCTATGAGCGAAATGGACTGTGACGACGATTGTGAAGGCTGTCCCTGCTATGACAGTTGTGATGAAAGAGAGGTTTTCTGAATGGTGCAAATGCTTCGTATTCTAGGAAAAAAAGGAAGGATTACGATTCCTTATGAAATCAGACAGCGTGTAGGATTTAAGTATAACGATGTGCTGTCATTTACAGAAACGGCTGACGGTAGGTCGGTTGTTGTAAGGCGGGAGAAAGTCTGCGATAACTGCAAAGGAGCGCAGCCTGTTGTCAGAAATGACGAGGTTACGCTCTTTGATTTTCTGAATAATCTCTCGCCCGAACAGCAAAGAGCTGCTTTGGTGCATTTGTCAGTCCGTTGGGCTGAAAAGCAAAATCTGCAACAAGGCGGTGAGTTAAATGTCTGAGTATAAATCTCTGTATATCTATTCGCTTTCCGAAGCTGTCCGCAACAATGAAAAAGATTTGTGGCGTGAGAGCTATAAGGAAAACTGCGATTGTGCAAGAGCGATTGAAAAAGCAATAGCTGAGAATTACCGTGATAATGTCTTAAATGACTGTGCACAGCCGATTATCGAAAAATACGGCTTTAACCGTGTAAATTGGGCGCTTGCCAATACCGTTTTGCAGAATAAAGAGGACGGCAGATTTTCCGAAGACAACAAGCGTTGGGCAAGAGGTTTTCATATTCCCCATGAAGATGTCAATTGGCATTTTTCAGTGGAATCGCATCCCGGTCTTACAAATATTTTCATAAATCAGGCACGCAAGGCTTGGCAGGAACTTGGTCTTTTTGACCGCACACATTGCATTTCGGAAAAGGACAGCGAAACGGATTACACGGATAAGGTTTTAATTCTTGATCCGTCTGTTCTGAAAGATGAATACAAAACACCCGATGACCAGCTGTTTTTTGCAAAAGGCGGTTTCGGCTGTCATCCGAATTCCCGCGGTCGAAAGGTATTCGGTCAGTTTTTGAAAGACGGTGAAGATACGCATTTTTACCGTGAAGATTTTATCGGCGTAATTGATAAAAAATACCTGCCTGATTGGGCTGCCGAAAAGTTAAACGCAGATAAAAAATTAACGGTTGTTATGGTCGAACCGCATAAAGCACCGTATGTAACTGAAATTGAGGATGAGCTTTCTGCTCTGCAAAAGGCTGTCGGCGGATATATTGAAGTTGTGGGAAACGGTGACGGTACAATTATTATTTGTAACGAAGAAGGAAAACTCAAAGGCTTAGAGGGTAATCGCAGAATCCATGACGGTGCAAGCATTATTGCAGGCACATTTTTCGTTGTCGGTGAGGACGGCGAAAATTTCCGTTCGCTTACAGACAGCGAAACGGTTAAATATATGGAAAGGTTCGCAGAACCTGAAGATATCAGTCAGGACGAGGTGGAATCCGATATGGGTATCACCTTTTATTCAATGTAATTAAAGATAGGAGAAAATCATTATGGCAAAGAAAAAAGAACAAAAACATTCAGTCCCGAATATTACGGCAAGAATTGACCGCCTTGCAGAACAGGGCGATGCAAGCGTAAAAGCTTATGCATCGGTTAATATCGGCGGTGCGTTTGCTGTTCACGGTATTAAAGTGATTGATTCTGTAAAAGGAACATTTATTTCCATGCCGTCAAACAGTTATAAAAAAGACGGAAAAATGCAGTACAGCGATATCTGTCATCCGATTACAGCTGAGGCTCGTAATGAGCTGATTGATAAAGTTATTGAGGCGTATGAAGCAAAGCTCAGCGAAGAACAGAACATGGATAACATGTCCGAGGATGAAGCAGAAACGGCTGATATTCAACCGAGTATGTAAAAAATTATGTTTCTTAAAGAATTGTCTGGACTTTTGAAAATTTGTCGGTATCCTTGTGCTTGAGGTGATTTACAATGAAAAATACAATCTTAATTGCAGTGCTTGCAGCAGTAATTTTGATAACCCTTGCGGGATGTGCTCAAAAGCAAACGGCTCAGTGCGAGAAATCAAAAACAGCAGATACTTCTTCGGCAAGCGTAATATCGGACACCGAAACAAGCGATGACGCCACTGTCGAAGGTTCCTCCTCGGATGTTGATTCTGAAATTACAACAGAAAAAGAAACAACTGTGCCGGCGCCTGAATCCACTGCCAAAGGCTCAACACAAAATACTGCACAGCCATCTGTTTCCGCAAAACAGGATACACAGAAAAAGCAACCCGAACCGTTTGAAAATGCAGGTGTACCAACATCATCTGTAGAAAAACCGGTACAGACAAACGCCCGTCAGGAAACAACATCAAACCCAAAACCTACAAAACCTGCCGAGCCGGCATTTGATATTAATTATTGGATAACCTACGCTGAAAATTATGCAGAAAGCGTAGGCTTACGGCTTGAACGCTCGGCTGTAGACTGTTGGGACAATCCGATATCTGCAAATACAAAATGCAAATATCTTGAAAGGGATATCAAGAGCAGACTCAATTACTATGCGAAAGCAGAGGATATCACGGATGTATGGATATGGGCTGAAAAGGTCGCAGACAATTCCTATGAAATCTATATTGGTTATGCTTAAAACAAAAAATCAAATCTTACAGCGCATCGCAGCAAAGCGGTGCGCTTTTTCATTTCAGGAGGTATTGAATCTTATGAAAAAAAGCAAATTCAAACGCGGTATTTCTTTTTTACTTGCGTTCCTTATGTGTCTTTCCACATTTTCGGGCTTGGGAATAACCGCCTCTGCTGCCGGTGTAAAAGGCAAATCATATATGGTGTCCTTTCCGAGAGAAAACGATGCAAAAGCAGATTACAGCGGTTCATGGGGACACGGTGATCTCAACTATATGAACGGCTGGTCCGGTCATACAACAAAATACACCACCTTTTTTACAATGAATGATTACGGTGGAAAGATCTGTTATTGTATTGAACCCGGAACGCCTGCCGAAAACGGTAACGAGTTTAATCAAAAGGATGAAAGCTTTTGGGATAACTATCCGTCAACATATAATAAAACGATTGACGCAGATACAATTAAACTTTTAGTTGGACGTATTTTGCAGTATGGCTTTACCGGCGATGTAAGTCTTGATTGGGTATCGCAAAATCAGTCTGGCGCAAATAATATCGCAAAGGCTTACGCTACGCAGATCCTCATTTGGGAAACGATTGTCGGCGAACGTGACGAAAATTTTGCTCATGTTGATACTGGTAAGTATGATCGTATTTTACAGATAGTCAGAGATAGCCATCCGTTGAAATCTCTCATTCTCAGTCATTATAACAGCATTGCTGTGAGCGTACAAAAGCATTCCAAACTGCCGAGCTTTTGCAGTCGCAGTACAGGAAAGGCAAAAGAAATTGAACTCGAATGGAACGGCTCTCAGTATATAACTGTATTGACTGATTCAAACGGTGTTTTGGGGGATTACAACTTTTCTTCAAATAACACTAACCTTAAATTCTCTGTATCAGGAAACAAACTGACAATTACAGCAAACACTGCACCAAGCGATACGGTGAGTATTACCGCTTCAAGAAAAAGCTCGCAGAGAAAAGGTCTTATTGTATGGTCTGACGGGAAATATGCGCCCGGTGACGGTCAGCAGGATCTCGTTTCCTATACGCAGTCGGTAAACGATCCTGTAAAAGGATATGTAAAAATTAAAGTATCCTACGGCTCAGCAAAAATTTTGAAAATTTCCGAGGACGGCAAAGTTGACGGTATCACTTTTCGTGTTCAGGGTAACGGAATTGATAAGACAGTTAAAACAGCAAACGGCGGTCAGATTCAAGTGGAAAACCTTATGCCCGGTGTTTATACCGTGACTGAGCTTACGGACAATAAATATGAACCGCAGGAAACACGCCGTGTTACGGTTGTTTCGGGTCAAACATCAACGGTTAACTTTAATAACAAACTGAAACGCGGTAATCTTACCGTTACGAAAACAAGTGAGGACGGATTAAATGAAGGTGTAAAATTTCATTTGTACGGCACATCGCTGTCAGGTATTCAAGTTGATGAATACGCTGTTACAGACAAAAGCGGTAAGGCATACTTTAAAGATGTTTTAATCGGTTCTGGTTATACACTTGAAGAAGTTGATACTGCAATCCGTTATGTTGTCCCCGAAAAGCAGACATCTGATATTGAGTGGAATAAGGTAACGAATAAATCTTTTAATAACATCCTTAAAAAATGGCAGCTTACCGTAACCAAGAGTGATAAAGAAACAGGAAATCCGCAGGGTGACGCTTCTCTTGCAGGTGCAAAGTACGGTGTATATAAAGGCGAGCAGCTGATTGACACTTACACGACCGATGAAAACGGTCAGTTTACAACAAAATATTATGTTTGCGGCGATGATTGGTCATTGCGTGAAATCACATCGAGCGAAGGATATCTTCTCAACATCGAATCTTTGCATATCGGCGCAGAAGCAAAATTGTATACAGCGGAATATAACCTTGCATCTCCGCTTGATGCCCTTGAAACCGTACAAAAAGGTAAAATCGCCATAATCAAGCATTGCGACGACGGCTCAACGCAGATTGAAACGCCCGAAAAAGGCGCTGAATTTGAAGTGTATCTCAAAAAGTCAGGTTCGTATTCAAAAGCAAAGGAATCCGAGCGAGATATTCTTGTATGCGATGAAAACGGCTTTGCCGAGAGTAAAGATCTGCCATATGGTATTTATACTGTAAAACAGACAAAAGGTTGGGAAGGAAAAGAACTAATAAAGCTGTTTGATGTCTTTATATGCAAAAACGGCGAAACTTACCGCTATCTCATTAACAATGCAACCTTTGAATCGCTGATTGAAATTGTGAAGAAAGACGCTGAAACAGGTAAAATCATTCCTGCATCAGGCATCGGCTTTAAAGTCCGCAATACGGATACAGGCGAATATATCGTTCAGCATATCAACTACCCGACGCCTGTAGATATTGAGATTTATTACACTGACAGCACAGGTAAACTTATGCTGCCTGAAACGCTTGCTTACGGAAATTATGAAATCATAGAGCAAAATACCTGTTACGGATATGTCCTCGACAGTAGTCCTGTTCCGTTTAAGGTTGACGGCAGTCAAAAGATTGTTACCGTAGAAAAACACAATACGCCGCAGAAAGGCATGATTACCGTCAGCAAATCGGGCGAAGTGTTTTCTTCCGTTTCTGAATCTGATGGGATTTATCAGCCTGTATATGAGGTGAAAGACTTACAGGGTGCAGTTTTTGAAATTACTGCCACAGAGGATATTTATACACTTGACGGCACACTCCGCTATGCAAAAGGCACGGTTGTGGATGAAATCACAACAGGAAAGAATGGTAAGGCAACAAGTAAACAGTTGTATCTCGGAAAATATGATATAACGGAAACTACAGCTCCTTACGGTATGGTTGTAAACGATGAGACTCATACAGTTGAATTGACCTATGCAGGACAGGAAGTAAGCGTTACCGAAATATCAGCTGAGGTATATAACGAACGTCAAAAGGCAAAAATTAGCCTTGAGAAAGTTCTCTCACAGGATGAAAAATTCAGAATCGGTATGAATGGTGAGATACTTTCGGTGCAGTTCGGACTGTTCGCCGCAGAGGATCTGATTGCTGCAGACGGTTCTGTTATTTCGAAAGACGGTTTGCTTGAAATCGTAAATTGCGATGAAAACGGCAAAGCAATGTTTATGACAGATATTCCTATAGGTGCAAAACTGTATGTTAAGGAACTCAGCACAGACAGTCACTATATCCTTTCAGATGAAAAATATCCTGTGATTTTTGAATATGCGGGTCAGGATACTGCACTTGTAGAAATCAAGGCGAATAACGGCGAATTTATTAAAAATGATTTGATTTACGGCACTGTAAAAGGCTTAAAAACCGACCGTGAAACCGAAAAGACAATCGAAGGTGCTCTCTTCGGTTTGTTCCATGCGGATGAAACCGAATTTACAGCAGAAAAAGCAATCCTTAATGCCCAATCAGATGAAAACGGTATCTTCACCTTTGAAAATATTCCCTATGGCAATTTTATCATTCGTGAGTTAAGGCCTGCGGATGGGTATCTTGAAAATACGGATATTCATCATATCCAAATCAATGAAAATGAGCAGGTTATTGAAATTACGGCCGTAAATGATAAAATCCCCGAAATCGGCACAAAAGCTGATGTTGACGGTGAAAAGAAAATCTGTGCAACCGAAGTGTTCACCCTTACCGATACGGTATCGTATAAGCACTTGATTCCGGGTAAGGAATATGTTCTTAAAGGTGTGTTGATGGATAAAACCACAGGCAAACCGCTTATAATTGACGGCGAAGAAATTCGCAGCCAAACAGCATTTACTCCCGAAAATCCGTCAGGTGAAGCAACTGTAAAGTTTACTTTTGATTCAAAATTTATCAAGCAGAATACCGATATTGTAGTCTTTGAAAATCTGTATCGTGAGGGTAAAGAACTTGCCGTTCATGCGGATATCGAGGACGAGGGGCAGACTGTTACCGTGAAAGTACCTGAAATCGGTACTAAAGCGACCGTTGACGGTAAAAAAGAAAACACCACAGACGGTGAGATTACAATTGATGATGTTGTATCCTACAAAAATCTTACACCCGGTAAAAAATATGTTATTAAAGGCGTTCTTATGGATAAATCAACAGGCAAGCCTTTTGAGATTGACGGAAAAACTGTAACAAGTGAAGTAACATTTACACCCGAAAAATCTAACGGAACGGTTACTGTTTCATTTACCTTTGATGCAAGCGCAATCAAGGAAACAACCGAACTTGTAGTTTTTGAAACGCTCTACAGAGATAATGTTGAAATTGCAGTACACGCAGATATTGATGACGAAGGTCAGACAGTAACGCTCATCCCTCCTGCTCCGCCTGTTCCGCAGACCGGTGATGAAAGCAATCTCGGATTTTGGATCGATCTCGGCGCAATAGCGCTCGGAGGTCTTATTTCCGCCCTCATTATCTATCTCAAAAAGAAAAAGGATGACGATGACGAATGATGCGTAAAGTGTATATCTGTGCCCCTCTCGGCGGTAATGTAGATAAGAATCTGCAAAAGGTCAAAGATTATACACGATATGCGTTGAAATGCGGTACGGCTCCGGTCGTACCGCATTTCTATGCCCTCTGCCTGAATGACCGCAATCCTAAAGAGCGTGAAATCGGTATGACGGCAGGTTTATCGCTTTTATGGTTCTGTGATGAAATGTGGATATTCGGCGATGAAGAAACCGAGGGAATGAAGTCCGAAATACAGTTTTGTAAAAGCTTTAATATTCGTACCCGCAAGATTAAAAGCAGTGAAATCAGAAAAAAGATCGGAGGAAATATTCTATGAAAAAGAAGAAAGTATTCAGTATTCTGCTATGTGTGCTGATATTCGCAGTAATAACTGCCTGCTTTTCGGTAACGGCGTTTGCTGCCGGAGATGTAGCAAGCGCAATTGAAAGCACATGGAAAGCTGCACAGTCGCAGATTAAAACAGTTGTAAACAATGTTATCTTTCCTGTAGTGGATATGATTTTGGCAATCTTGTTTTTTGTTAAGGTCGGCACCTCGTATTTTGAGTATCGCAAGCATGGACAGTTTGAATTTGCCGCACCGGCAATCCTTTTTGCCTGCCTTATCTTTACCCTTACGGCACCGTTGTATATATGGACAATTTTATAAAAACATACGGTGTGATTGGAGGTGATGACCTATCTTTGACTGGTTAGGCGACATAATTTCCGGTTTAGGAGATGCAATCGGGAGTGTGTTTGACACGCTCGGGCAGCAGATATCCAATGTTATCTGGAACACAATGCTGCAGTGGTTTTATGAAACCATTTACGGTGCGGTTGCGGATTTTTTCACGCTGATGGGAAATATGGGTGCAGATATTTTTGACCTTGATTGGGTGAAGGCAACGATAAAGTTATTTACGCTGTTCGGCTGGGCACTCTTTATCGCAGGTGTTGTCGTTGCCGTATTCGATGTGGCGATTGAATATCAGTGCGGCAGAGCAAATATCAAAACAACCGCAATCAATATTTTAAAAGGCTTTTTTGCCTGCTCGCTTATCGGTATTGTACCTGTAGAACTGTACAAATTCTGCATCAGTTTGCAAAATACTTTTTCGCATGATTTATCCCGAATTTTTGCAGGAACTCAGTCGCTGGATCTTGCAGGACAAAGCACGAGCGTATTGCAAGGCAGTTTTGCAGTTTCTGCACAGATAAACTTTAATCTCTTTAATCTTCTTGCACTGATTGCTTTTGCTTACTGTGTAATCAAGATATTCTTTGCGAATATCAAGCGAGGTGGCATATTGCTGATCCAAATGGCTGTAGGCAGTCTGTATATGTTTTCTGTTCCGAGAGGATATGCGGACGGATTCAATCAGTGGATGAAACAGGTTGCGGCTATATGCCTTACTGCCTTTATGCAGACAACACTTTTATATTTAGGACTTTTAACCTTTCCCGGCAATATGCTCTTGGGATTAGGAATTATGCTTGCTGCCAATGAAGTGCCAAGAATTGCACAGCAGTTCGGTCTTGATTCAAGTGTAAAGGTTAATATGATGAGCGTTGTTCATGCGACTACAACAGCAGTAAATCTTACTCGTTCGGTCGCAAGAGCAACAGGTAAATAACAAAAGCAAACTTTCTGTAAAATATGCATTTTCCTCTTGATATTATTTCGGCATACCGATATAATAATAAGGAGAGGTGTGATTTGTATGATAATAGACAGCTTGCTGAAAAAGAAAAATATGACAAAATACCGATTGGCTGTCGAAGCAGGCATTCCTCATGCTACGCTCAACGATATTTGCAGCGGAAAGACAAAGCTCGAAAAATGTTCTGCTGAAACGGTATATAAATTAGCGGGTGTTCTTGGCGTACCGATGGAAATGCTGACTGAAAGCGGCATCAGAGAAACCGAACGGGAAAGGTCGTATGAATACGGTCTGCCGGAGTATCTCCAACATGATTTGGACGCATACAAAGACGGATTAAAAAATAAATCTTCCATTCTTGACTGTCTGTGGGGAGAATTGTATGGGAGCATCAATATGGCGCAAATTACAGACGGCGTTATTACACCCGAACACGCGGATTATCTGCGCCAAAAATATTTATTCGGAAATAAATAATAAACTAATATTAACAGAATATTTTATACGAGCCATCGCTTTGCACAGCGGTGGCTTTTCTATTTTAGCGAGGTGATAACAGAATGACACAATATTTATATCCCCAAAACTTAAAAGCAACTGCAAATCTGTGGTTTTGGAGTTTGAAAGATTTTTGTATTTTAGGAATTGCCGCATTGTTATCCATAGTGATTTTAGTACAGACAAGAATTGTAATCCCTGCCGCCGTGACCTTGTGTTACGGCTTTTTAACTATTCGTATGGATGACACAACGGTACTTGATTTTATTAAATATGCTGTCAGATATTTTATCAGCACACAACAAGAATACTACTGGAGGTGAGCAGGCTATGGTAAAGAACGAAAAACAACAGAAAAAGAAAAAAGGACGCTCGGTGCAGGATTTAATCGGCATCAAGACTTTTACGAAATACGGGCTCGCCACGAATAAAGGCGAGCTTTTATTTTACCTTGTTTCACCGACAAATATCTCGGTATTGTCCCACGTGAATATTGAAATTAAAATCCGCCATCTGATGATGGTGCTGTCCGCCGTTCCCGATATTGAAATCACCTGTACCGATTCTTCTGAGTGTTTTGATGATAACAAATCATATTTACAGGAGAGATTATCGGAAGAACACAACCCGAAAGTCAGAAAGATTATTAAAAAAGATATAGATTTTCTTGATCATATCCAAATGGAAATGGCGACAGCAAGGCAGTTTTTGTTTATCGCAAGGATGAAAAACACTAAGGATAAACAAACCTTTGATACGGCAAACCGCATTGAGAAGGTCATATCCGAACAAGGCTTTGAAACACACCGTATGAATAAGAATGAAATCAAGCGATTTCTTGCTCTGTACTTTGAAGCGAGCATGAACGGTGAACAAATGCCTGATACAGACGGCGAGCAGTTCTTTGAGGTGGATACAGATGAAGAAATCGAAGATTAGTTTAATAATTCTTATTTTTCTGCTATCGGCGGTTATTGTTTTATGCGGAGTTAAAATTCACAGCGAATTATCTGCCCGAAACCGTGAAAAACAGAATTTTGATGAAATAGTAGGCCTTGTTACCGTGGATGAAAATGATGACAGCGAATCTGAGAATCAGCCGTCTGCCGAATCACAGACAGAAAAGAAACGAAATCTTAAGGCATTATTCAATCAAAACAATGATTGTATCGGCTGGATATACATCCCCGGTACAGCAGTCAATTATCCTGTAATGCATACGCCTGCTAATCCGCAGAAATATCTTCGGCGAGATTTTTACGGCAATTACAGCCAAAGCGGCGTGCCGTTTTTAGATGCAAGATGCAATCTGACAGATACAAATTTAATTATCTATGGACACAATATGCGAAACGGAACCATGTTTTCAGAGCTGAAAAATTATGTGAATGCTGATTTCAGAAATGCACATCCGATTATTGAATTTGAAACAGCGGACAGAGTCCACCGCTTCACTGTTACCAATGTAAAAATTACGGATACGGCAGATAAAAAATACAATGAAATATATTCATCAGACGGTCGCCTTTTAACCCTTTCCACCTGTTACGGCAATCGAAAAAGCGACCGTATTTTAGTTACGGCAAAGGAGGAAATACAGTAATGTTTAAACGAAAGCCAAAGGTATTGACACCCGAACAGGTCGAAGAAATCCGTACTAAAGATTTTTTTGATATGATTCTGCCCGGTACGGTCAAATTCTTTTCCGACCATTATATCATCGGCGACAGTTACCGCTGTGTATGGGTAATCAGAGAATATCCGCCGACAACCGAAGAACAGGCGATTTTATCGCAGTTCGGCGACAGAAGCGGTGTTACGCTTCGCATTTATCACAGACTTGTAGAAAGTATGGAACAGCGCAAAATTATCCAAAATGCCACTCGCCGAAACAAGCTGAAATCGGGCGGTAATGATGTAAATGAAACAATTGAAGCCGAGGGCAACTTGCAGGATGTTGTGGAACTTCTTGCCAATCTGCGAAAAAACAAAGAACCTCTGCTTCATTGCTCAGTATTTATTGAACTGAAAGCAAAAAATATGGACGCATTGAAAGAACTGCAGAGTGAAATTGCAATGGAGCTTACCCGTTCCAAAATCTCTGTGGATAGATTAACGCTTCGACAAAAAGAGGGATTCCTTTCTGTTCTGCCTGTGGGCGCAAATCAGTTCGGCGCACAGTATGAGCGTGTATTGCCTGCAAGTTCAGTAGCAAACTTGTATCCCTTTAACTTTTCGGGTAAAACCGATCCGCAGGGCGTGTATATCGGCAGAGATAAATTCGGCAGTAATGTGCTTGTGGATTTTGACCGCAGAGCTGAGGACAAGACTACAAGTAATATTTTGATTCTCGGCAACAGCGGTCAGGGCAAAAGTTATCTGTTAAAGTTGATACTCACCAATATCCGTGAATCAGGTAAAAGTGTTTTATGTCTTGATCCCGAGTCGGAATACGAGGAAATCTGTGCTAACCTCGGCGGTTGTTATATCAATTTTTTATCAGGTGAGTATACCATAAATCCTCTTGAACCAAAGGCATGGTCAGACGGGCAGGCTGAGCCTGCACCCAATTCGCGTACTAAGATTGATACAGAACCGAATGAAAGCGCTCGCGACCAAGAGGGATTTGTACCGGAAGCCTTTAGAAAAGTTACTCGACTCAGTCAACACATTGCATTTCTAAAAGATTTCTTTCGCAGCTACAAGGATTTTTCCGATACGCAGATTGACACAATTGAAATCCTGCTCAGTAAGCTGTATGCTCGATTCGGCATTACCGACAGCACGGATTACAGCAAAATGAAGCCGACTGATTATCCTATTATGGAAGATTTCTATAACCTGTGCGAAGAAGAATTTATGACCTACGACAATAAGCGAAAATATCTTTACACAGAAGAAACGCTTCAAGAAGTGTGTCTCGGCATTCACTCAATGTGCGTTGGAGCGGAAAGCAAATATTTCAACGGTCACACCAATATTACGGATGACGCATTCCTTGTTTTCGGTGTAAAAGGCTTATTGGATACCAACAAGCGATTAAAAGACGCTATGCTATTTAATATCCTGTCCTTTATGAGCAATCAGCTTCTCGGTAAGGGAAACACAGCGGCAAGCATAGATGAGCTGTATTTATTCCTCACCAACATGACCGCAATTGAATATATCCGCAATGCTATGAAACGTGTGCGTAAAAAAGATTCCTCGATTATTCTGGCAAGTCAGAATATTGAGGATTTTTTGATTCCGTCCATCCGTGAGTTTACAAAACCACTGTTTTCAATTCCGACGCATCAGTTTTTATTTAATGCCGGGCAAATCAATCCCAAAGAATATATGGATGCTCTTCAAGTTGAGCCGTCGGAATTTGAACTGATTAAATATCCCGAAAGAGGTACTTGCCTGTACCGATGCGGAAACGAACGGTATCTCTTACAGGTCATTGCTCCCGATTACAAATCTGCACTGTTCGGAAAGGCAGGCGGGCGCTAATGCGGTGAGCCACCGCTGGCAATTCGCGCATGAAAAAATATATAACAATAAATTTTTGCCCGCGTTTATCAATTTTCGAAAGGGGTGATTCATTATGTCTGCTGCTGTAGGAGCGGCATTAAAAAAAGTTGCGGTATATATTCTCACCGATAAAAAAGCGTTGAAAACCGTCGGCGGAATCATACTTGGTATTATCATTATCATAGTTATGCCGATTGTGGCTGTGGTAAGTATTTTCAACGGCAATATCGAAATTGATACTGACCGACTGCAAACAATGGTTGTGCAGAATTTATCTGCTGAAGAAAAATTAAAACTACAATTCGTTGAAGATACAATGAACAGTATTAATGAAAAAATGAAAGCCGCAGGGTTTGACGGCAGAGCAAAAGAAGCGCAGGTGCTTTATGTACTTTCACTTTCCGATTCCTCTCACGATCCCGATTTTGTAGATAAGTTGGTCAGTTGTTTTCAGGAAAATCAGACGGATGAGCAGTTAATTGTTGCCGTTAATTCTGCATTCGGTACACAGCTTACCTCTAATGATTTCAAAAAAGTTATGGGTAACATTCGAACATTGTATATTGATACTTCAGACTATACCGATCCGAAAACGAAAAACAATCTTGATCTTGTAAAATGGGCAAAGCACGCACAGGAAAACGGTTGGGGATATGTTTGGGGTTCACACGGAAATCTGCTTGACAAAACCGAGCTGGAGCGGCTTGAATCCGTATTCGGCGCTCATGTTACCGATTACGATGATTTTATCCGTCATAACTGGTTTGGCAAGCGAACGGCGGACTGCGTTGGTTTAATCAAAGGCTACGGCTGGTATGATACCGAAAGCGGTAAAATCACTGTCGGCTCAAACGGAATGCAGGATGTAACAGCTGACGGAATGTTCTCTGCCGCAACAGAAAAAGGAACGATTGATACCATTCCCGAAATCCCGGGTCTTGCTGTATGGCACGAAGGTCATATCGGTATTTATATCGGAGGCGGCGAAGTTGTTGAAGCAATGGGTACGCAGTACGGCGTTGTGAAAACGCAGCTTAAAAACGGCAGATGGACGCACTGGCTGAAAGTGCCGTATATACAATATACTGATAAAAAATAAAATATACTATGTGAGATGTTAGATTTGAAGAAAGCAACAATTAATATTTCTTATGATGAAGAGAAACTATCTACCGTAAAAATTTTTATGGAGAAAAAGGGGTTGAGTATTCATGATGAAATTGTAAAATTCATTGACAGCCTTTACACAAAACAAGTCCCTGCTTCTGTCAGAAACTTTTTTGACATGAAAGCGGAATCAGAAAGAAAAGCTTCGGTTAAAGCAAATACGCAACCGAAACAGCAGGGTGACGAAAAATGAGTAATGATGGTATAAAACTAAAACAAGCAAAATTGCTTGCGGACGGCTGGCAATGGAAAATTTATGATGATGGTTCAGGTCATCTTGAAAATGCCGAGGGTAAAACCTATTTCAGTTTTGATTATGCCACACAGGAATATGTTGATCTGAATAACAAATGGCAGTTCATGACAAACTATCCCATCCCAACACCAGTGGATGTATTTATGGCTGAAATGGAAATGGAAATTGATATTGCTCAGTTAGGTATGGCTGAATACAGCAATGAATTCAAGAAAATTATTGACTTGCAAAACAAGCTCTATCATTTTGACAGATACAGTTTTTTACCATCATACAGTGATTATATGAATGTGTATAATCACACCGATGAAATGTATCAGGTATTGCTTGAATACGAAAAAGATGCTGAAGATGAAAACAGTTTTGATTTGAATATGGTAAATAAACTCGGTGAATTTTATTCCAACTATGCAATCTGCAATTTATTAACTGACAGTCATATTGAAATACTGATTGATGCAGTTGAAATGGAACGGGATTGGAGTAATGATATTTCGGCAAAAGTCTACAATGTTTATGAACTGATTTGTTTGGAACAAGATGAAAACGAGTCACCGATTATGCAGATGTAACTGCCTGTGAGCCACCGTGTCGCCCCGTGTGGCGATTTTAGCGGTAAGGTCGGGAAAGTAACAGATCGAAAAGCATTGCGGCAAATTCAGGCAATTTTAGGCGAAACGAAAATAAATGTAACTGCAGGGGCTCTCTGAAATGTTTCAGGGTAGAAAATTAAGCAGGAGAAAGAGAGGTGGGTTGCGGATATTCCCACCTCTCGGTTCACATCGGACGGCAACGCCGACCGTTAGGGCGTTTTCGGAGATTTAATATGCATATTTTCCGGGTGGGTTGCTGATATAGATACAGCCTAAACAGATGGGTTGCAATACGGATAACCACCGTGTTTACGGCAGTATTGACAGCGGTTGTAATTTTTGAACGGAGGTGAAGTTATGCCTGCACCGAAAGATAAGAAAAAGTTTCTACTATGGGCATATCCAAGCACATTGGAGCTTGTAAAGAACAATTATCGAAAAGATAAATGCAAAAGCCAGTCGGAATTTATTGAACGAGCCATTCAGTATTATGTCGGTCATGTAACGGCAGACGATGATACCTCATATCTGCCGAATGCATTTCTGTCCAATATGAAAAGTATTGTTGCCGAGAGTGATAACCGACACAGCAAAATGTTATTTAAGCTCTCAGTTGAGATTGCGATTATGCAAAATCTTGTTGCGGCAACAAATGATATTGATCCGTTATCGCTGGAACGCTTGCGCGGTGAATGTGTGGAAGAAGTTAAACGACTCAACGGCAGGTTCTCGTTTGAAGACGCTTTTGATTGGCAGAAAGAATAAGTTATGGCGAAACTGATTACAAAATTTAAATATCTGAAACCGAATGCACGGCAATCTGTCGGTGGCTATGCAAAATATATTGCTACCCGTGAAGGCGTAGACAAAATAGATGAGTCTTTAAAATTTGCACATTCTTCCGTGAAGCAACAGCAATTCATTCAAAAAATACTCAAGGATTTTCCCGACAGCAAAGATAGTTTGGAGTATGAGGACTATCTAAAAAATCCGACCATAGGCAATGCTTCTGAATTCATTACACGAACAATGGAAGACAACGCCTATGAGGTTATGCAGACAAAAACCTATGCAGATTATATTGCTACCCGTCCGAGAGCACAGAGATTCGGTATGCACGGACTGTTCACCGATCACGGTGTACAAGTAAAACTGAGCGAAGTATCCAAAAACTTAAATCAGTACGCCGGTAATGTCTGGACGGTTATTATCTCACTTCGCCGTGAGGACGCTGAACGATTAAGTTTTAATACAGGCGAACGATGGAGGGATATGCTTCGCTCACAGACAAGTTTAATATCCGAAAACTTTCATATCCCGATGCAGAATTTGAAATGGTATGCGGCGTTTCACAATGAAAGCCATCATCCTCATGTGCATCTTATGGTCTATTCCACAGAAGAAAAGCAGGCATATCTTTCAAAAGAGGGCGTAATGAAACTGCGTTCTTCTTTTGCAAAGGATATTTTTGCTCAGGATTTGCTATGCGTATATGAAAAGCAAACCGAATACCGTGACGAGTTGAAACTGAACAATCGTGAGATCATTGCTGAAATCATTTCAAAAATCAACAGCGGTGTTTATGATAATCCCAAGCTTGAAGAAATGCTTTTAACTCTTGCTGACAGATTGTCCAAGACATCAGGTAAAAAAGTTTACGGATATCTGAAAGCGGATGTCAAGTCGATTATTGATTCTATTGTAGACGAGCTTGCCGCTGATGAACGAATATCTGCGTTATATGATTTATGGTATGAACAAAGAGAATCTGTTATCAAAACATATACAGATGAGTTGCCGGAGCGTGTACCGCTGTCGCAAAACAAAGAATTCAAATCAATTAAAAATGCTGTTATACAAGAGGCAATGAATATTGTTACTGACCGCATAATTACGGCTGACAATGAAGAAAATGCTGATGAACAATCTGAATCTGATTCCGAGCCGAGCGATGAAGAAACAGAACCGCCGCTTAACGATAAGGAAAAAATATCTTTGATGTGGCAGTATTACAAAAAGGCAAAAACCTTGCTTAATCGTGATAATGAAAATTATGACCCGAATACGGCGGTTGAGTTTTTGATTGAATCTGCGAAACTCGGATGCGGTGTTGCAAAATACGGACTCGGTAAGATGTTTTTGCAAGGCAAAGATGTGCCGAAAAATGTGGATTACGCTCTGCGATGGCTTGAAGAATCGGTCAGTGAGGGCAATGAGTTTGCAGAATACCTCCTCGGTAAAACCTATCTTAAAGGTGAGAATGTAGAGCAGGATTTAATCCGTGCGGAAGATTTGCTGCGAAAATCCTCCGCACAGGGTAACAAATATGCAAAGTACACTCTCGGTAAGGCGTTGCTTGACGGCGAATTATTTTTGCAAAACATTTCAGAAGCGATAAAACTGATTACGGAATCGGCGGACAGTGGCTTTGCTCCTGCACAGTATTTACTCGGAAAATTATTATACAAAGGTGAAGTGATACCGCAGGATTTGAAGAAAGCAATAGAATATCTTGAAAAAGCGGCAGAGCAGAAAAATCCTTATGCCGCTTACCTTGCAGGAAAATTGCGGCTTACAGAGGATGCAGTTAAGGACATCAGAAAAGCAATCCACACCTTTGAAATCGCCGCTGAGAACGGAAACGACTATGCAGAGTATATGCTCAGCAAGATGTATCTCTACGGCAAAGATGCCCCGCGTGACTATGATAGAGCGATTGTATACCTTACTGCATCAGCTGAACACGGCAATCAATACGCAAAACAGTTATTGCACAGTATAAAATCCAATCGCAATTGGTCTGTGACTCTCGGTTCTCTTCGTCTGCTCGGTCAGATCAGCCGTATCATACAAAACCGTTTAGAAGATGAACGCAGAGAAAATCAGGTTTCAATTGACCGAAAACTAAAAAGGAAAATCGATGAAAAAAAGCAGGCACATGGTTTGAAACAGGGATAAGAAAAACCTGCGGAATTCGTCCGCAGGCTTTTAGGTGTACAAAAGAATCGTTATAAATATTTAATCGGTATAACTCGGTCGTTTCCTTTCAGTGTTATGAGATTATCGTAAAGGCAAATAACGCCACCGGAACCTCGTTTGACACTTGGAATTTTATCGATTAAATCAAAAGCATTCATATCGCTTTTTTGCGGATCGGCATGCTTTTTCATTTCAAGAGGATAGAGAACGCCTCCGTCTTCAATTAAAAGGTCAATTTCATTCATTTCCTTATCACGGTAAAAATAAAGCGGTGGTTCGACAATTCCTTTGTTGTAATAACTTTTGATGATTTCTGAGATTACAAAGCTTTCAAAGAAAGCACCTGCCATCGCACCATTCTTTAAAACATCTGCGGTGTTCCATTTAGTAAGGTATGCCGCAAGACCGGTATCAAGGAAATACAGTTTCGGTGTTTTAATTGCTCTTTTAGTGATGTTATTAGAATACGGTTTCAGCAAATACACAATGTTGGATGCCACAAGAATAGATAACCAACGCTCTGCAGTGGGCTGGCTGATGCCCACATCCCGCGCTAAAGAAGCAAGATTGACAAGCTGTCCTGTGGAAGCCGCAGTTGCAGTCATAAATTTTGCAAATTTAACTGTGTCTCCGATTTCTGTTAAATCACGGACGTCACGCTCGATGTAAGTTCGCACATAAGCAGCATAAAACATCTGCCAGTCGTAATCGGGATTTTTGCAAAGTTCAGGCATACTGCCCCGATGAATCATTTTCCACACATCATCATAGGGAATATCTTCTATGTGTTTTTTTCTTTCAGTAAAATATTCGTCGTTTGGAATAAAAGGTGTATCATCCTCAATACCGTATTTTTCACGCATGGAAAAACCAAGCAAGGTCAGAAGACCTATCCGACCGGATAATGACTCACTGACGCCTTTCATCATTTGAAACTGCTGTGAACCGCACATAAAAAACTGACCTTTTTTGTGTTCACGGTCAATGTGCATTTTTATTTGCGGAAACAGTTCAGGTGCTTTCTGAATTTCGTCGATAAAGACGGGCGGTGGATTATCTTTAAAAAAAGTTCCGCTTTGCTCTTGCGCAGCTGCTCTAACGATAATGTCATCAAGCGTTGCATAGTTAATATTTTGTGTTACCTTTTGAAGCATTGTGGTTTTGCCTACCTGACGTGGACCGGCAACTAAAACTGCACCAAACATTTTGGAAAGTTTTTCAACAGTTCCCTCTGCATGGCGTTTAATATACGAATTCATAACAAACCTCCGTTACGGCTAATTTAATATCCTATATTATTATAGCCAAAAGCATTGAAAAAGTCAACGAATGAAAAAAATTTCTTTTATCAATCATTTTGTGTTCACATTTTCCTGACCTCAGGAAAATGTTCGGCAAAGTTTTTAATGCAACAGAAAAGGATTTTCAACTACTACATTGAAAGGAGTATCTATGTCCAAATATATTCATTTTACAGAGGAACAAAAAGCACAAGCTCGCAAGACAGATATTATATCTCTGCTGAAATCACAGGGCGAAACCGTCAAACGCTCAGGTTCTGAATATGAGTGGAAGGACGGCTCACAGAAGGTCACCATCAGAGGTAATCTGTGGTATCACCAATATGACCGAGTCGGCGGTGACGCGATTGACTTCGTCCGTAGATTCTATAACAAATCTTATCCTGAAGCAATAGAATATCTGCTTGGCAACTGCAACGGTGTACTTATAACTGCTCCGCCTGTCGTTAAAAAAAAGAAACCGTTTGAATTGCCTAAACCGTATCGTAATATGGATAGGGTAAAAAACTATTTGCATTATGTCAGAGGTATTGATGAAGATATTATTGAAATATTTGCAAATGAAAATATGATTTATGAATCGGCAGATTACCACAATGCGGTATTTGTCGGCTTTGATAAAAACGGTATTCCCCAACACGCCAACAAGCGTGGCATCGGCAGAGGCAGTACATTCAAAGGAAATGCCGAAAGCAGTATGGATGAATTTGCGTTTCATAGAATCGGTAAAGGCAAATCGCTCTATCTGTTTGAAGCCCCTATAGATATGTTAAGCTTCATATCAATGCACAAAGAAAACTGGAAAAATCATAGTTACGCAGCATCTTGTTCCGTTTCGGACAGGGTGCTTTTTCAATGTCTGAAAGATTATCCGCATATAGAAAAAGTATATCTGTGCTTAGACAGCGATGAGCCGGGACAAGCGGCTGCGGACAGAATCAGCACAAAGTTATTCGCACTTGGAATCGAATCAGAAATTCTTATTCCGATACACAAAGATTGGAATGAAGATCTGTTAACTACTGATGAAAATGAAAAGATAGGAGATGAAAACCTATGTCCGGTATTGCAACTTTAGCAATAGCAGCTGCCGTGATGTTTTGTGTGCTCGGCGGTATTTCTTTGCTTGCACATATCTATAACCTTAACAGCATCAAATCAAAAACTGTCGGTGACGGTCAGCACGGCACTGCTCGATGGGCAACAAAATATGAAATACGAAAAATTTATCGCCATATTCCGTTTACGCCTGAGAAATGGCGTAATCAGGCTATGAATAATAAAACTCCGACATATACACGAATTGTAAAAAAGAATTTATTCAAGAAAAACAGCGATAAAATGATTGAAGAACCTTTGCCTCAGGGCATTGTTGTAGGGTGTACCGGAAGCACAACGGCTATGATTGAAACAGGCGATGTCCATGTTTTAATGATTGGTGCGGCTGGTGTAGGTAAAACCGCCTTTTGGTTGTATCCGTGTATCGAGTACGCCTGTGCAAGCGGTATGAGTTGGCTCTCAACCGATACCAAGGGAGACGTCTGTCGAAATTACGGCAATATTGCAAAACAATACGGTTACAATGTTTCGGTTATTGATTTGCGAAATCCTACACGAAGTAATGGCAATAATCTTCTTCACCTTGTCAATAAGTATATGGATCTGTATCAAGCAGACGGAGAGTTGGTTTACAAAGCCAAAGCTGAAAAATATGCAAAAATTATCTCTAAGACTATCATTCTTTCAGGTATGGATGCCGCCTCATTCGGTCAGAACGCATATTTTTATGATGCCGCCGAGGGATTATTAACTGCTACAATTCTGCTTGTTGCAGAATTCTGCGAACCTGAAAAAAGGCATATTGTATCAATATTCAAAATCATTCAGGAACTTCTCGCTCCTTCAAATCATAAGGGCAAAAATCAATTTCAGCAGTTAATGGAAATGCTTCCGAACGATCACAAGGCAAAATGGTTTGCAGGTGCGGCTTTGAATACTGCCGAACAGTCTATGGCATCTGTGATGTCAACAGCATTGTCAAGACTTAACGCTTTCCTTGATTCGGAACTTGAGCAGCTTTTGTGCTTTGATACGGAAATTGACGCTGAAAAGTTCTGCAATGAAAAATCTGCGATATTTGTAATTATGCCCGAAGAAAATCCTGTGACATATTTTATGATTTCGTTGATCATACAGCAGCTTTATCGAGAAATTCTTTCCGTAGCAGATGAACAAGGCGGAAAGTTGAAAAATCGTTGTGTATTCTTTGCCGATGAGTTCGGTACCTTGCCGAAAATAGAATCTGCTGAAATGATGTTCAGTGCATCCCGTTCAAGAAGATTACAGATTGTTCCAATTATCCAGTCTTTCTCACAGCTTGATAAGAACTATGGGAAAGAAGGTGCGGAGATTATTGTTGATAATACGCAGTTAACCTTGTTCGGCGGATTTGCTCCGAATAGCTCTTCTGCCGAAACACTATCCAAAGCACTCGGCAGCAGAACAGTGATGTCAGGCTCTGTGTCAAGGAGCAAAAATGATCCGTCACAGTCTTTACAAATGATTGAACGCCCGTTGCTCACGGCTGAAGAATTAAAATCTATGCCCAAAGGTCAGTTTGTAGTTATGAAAACGGGCGTACACCCTATGAGAGTAAAACTGAAACTGTTCTACAAATGGGGCATTAAATTTGATGAGGATGAGCCATATACAGTAGCGGACAACGGCAACAGAGAGGTTAAATATGCCGATAAAAAAGAAATCATCGATGGTATCGTAAAAAAATATCATCCTGACTGGCTTCAAAAACAGAATGCAGACAATGACGAATCCGACAATGCAGAAAATCAGGAAGAAAACTATACGCACGAACGCTATCCTGTGAGCAAAAAGAAAAACGGTACACGTATAAATTCAACGCCGCCGAGCAGACGAAGGAAACTACCGCAAAAAAATCAGGAGGTTAATCAAAATGGGCAGACTTGATTTTTTATACCGTATGGATCTGCCACATCGGGCAGTATCCGTGTATATCTATCTTTACGACCGAGCAAACAAAGACGGTAAATGCTGGCCTGCGATTCCGACAATCGCAAAGGAATTAAAGCTCTCCCAATCAACTGTCAGGAGAGCATTAAAAGATTTAAGAAAAGCAGGACTTATAACAACTGAACAGCGATATCGTGAAAAAGGCGGAAAAAGTAGTTTGCTTTACAAAATGCGAAATAAATAGAATACTGCAAAATGAAAAACACCCGCCGCCAAGAAATGACTATGCCTTCTGGGCGGCAGGTGCCACCTGTCATGATGGAAGGAGAAAGTGAACTACCCACTTGAAAATATACTACAACAGAAAGAACAGATTGCTAACGAAAAGTATTTATTGAGTTTTAACACTGATTAAAATTCAAATCTAAACAACGGCGTTTTATTTTCTGTAGTAATCGCTTTAAATTATAAAAAACCGATACAGTTCAAAATGCTGCGTCGGTTTTGATTTATCTATTGTTAATGAAAGTAAATTATAAATCTGCTTTTCGTAGAGTATTCTCCTTGACGAAAGACAATTTCTATGATTTTCATCTATAATTTTACATAGTGTTGTTAAATTTGTCAAGGTGTAAAAGAGAAAAAAGAAGAAAACTTTAGGAAAATGTCAAAAGTGATACTGCTACAGCGTTATTTTAGGACTTGCTTATGCAGTTATTGCTCTTTTCTCCGTCAAATTGACCGTCACAAATAAAAGAAAGGAAAAATAAAAAATGGCACGAAAAGGTGAAAATATTTACAAACGAAAAGATGGACGATATGAGGGAAGATATATCATCTCATATAACGAAAATGGAAAGGCCAAATATGGTTATATTTATGACAAGACTTATACTGGTGCAAAAGATAAATTGCTTCAAGCAAAAACAAGTCTTACCTCATTGAATTTAGGTAATAAAAATCATAATGATACGAAATACGAATTTTGGCTCTACGAATGGCTTTCTAAGAAAAAACTTGCTGTTAAAGACTCAACATATATTCGATATCGCAATATTGTAGAGAAACACATTAGTCCATTTCTTGGCAAATATCCGATAAGGAAAATTAGTACCTCACTTATGGAAAAGTTTGTAAAAACTAAATTAGAAAATGGCAAACTTGATAAAAGCGGAGGTGTCTCACCTAAAATGATGAGCGATATGATTGTAATAATTAAGGAAACATTCAAATACGCAAATAGTAACGGTGTATCTACAATTTGTGACTTTTCGGGAATCAGCATAAGAAGATCACCACACGAGATGCGTGTACTAAGCAATTCCGAGGAGAAAAGATTGCTGTCTGTTTTATCATCTGATACAGACTGCTACAAATTAGGTGTATTTATCTGTCTTTTTACAGGAATCAGAATTGGAGAATTATGTGCACTTCAATGGAAAAACATATCCTTTGTTGACGGCACTTTAAGAGTGGAACAAACAATGCAACGATTGCAATATGAAGATAAGCGTTCTACACAAAAAACAAGGATTATTATTACCGAACCTAAGAGCTTTACCGCAATCCGAACAATTCCTCTCCCAAGTTTCTTGTTAGAAGTGATGTTGCCGTTCGCTGCCAACCCTAACGCATATGTTGTATCAGGGGATTGCAAAGAGTATGTTGAACCGCGTACAATGCAGAACAGATTTAAAACTTATCTATTAGAGGGAGGTATTGCAGATGCCAATTTTCATTCTCTTAGACATACGTTCGCAACAAGATGCGTTGAGATAGGCTTTGATATAAAAACGCTTAGCGAGATACTCGGACACTCCAGTGTAAAAATCACGCTCGACAAATATGTTCATTCTTCCATGGAACTTAAACGTACTAATATGGAAAAATTGTCAGATAGATTTTGAAAAATTTTCCGTCGAAAAAATGGTCACAAAAGCGGTATAGTCCTTAATACTAAAGGATTGTGCCGTTTTTTTCGTCAAGGAGAATACTCTACGAAACCGAATTAGGAAATATATTATGATAAGAGAAAAATGGTATATAAGTAAATAATATAAAGATCTTTCAATGGAAATTCTTCAAGATAATTTATCTGCGCTTCGTGCAAGGGCCGATATTACTCAAGAAGAATTAGCAAATATTTTAGGTATTTCTAGGCAAACTTACTATGCAATTGAATCTAAAAAGAAACAGATGTCTTGGAATATTTTTATGTCTATGATTTTTTTCTTTCATGAACTGAAGTCAACATCTGAAATGCTGAAAGAACTGAAAATATATCCTATAGATCTAATACTTAGATTTAACGGCAGTTAAGGGGGGCAATAACATTTGTCTGATTATAACCGAGAAAAAGAAATCAGTGAGTTAAAGGCATTACGGGCAGAATTGTTATCTCAATATGAGGATATCCAGGAAGAAAACAAGTTATCCGTTGAAGAATCAGTATTATTACGGCAAACATTATTAGAAAATTATGATGAGGATAATTCTGATAGATATATTGATAATGATGATAGTAATGATTCACATGAATCAGATGTGTTGGTTAAGAGATTAAAACAAGGAAGGAACATGTAATAACAGAATGGAAGAGATAATAGAGAAACTAATTGAATTGAAGGCACATAATGATATTGAGCCGCCTATTAGCCTTAATGAAATTAAAAAGTTTGAATCAAAGAATAATTTATTATTGCCTCCTGAATTAAAAAATATATATCAAGAATTTGACGGTGGTGAAATTTTAGTACCGGGTCCGAAAATTTTTGGACTTAAAGATAGTGAGACAAGAGAAAGCTTAAGAGAAGCAAACAACAAAAAAATAAGAAATAATTTTTCTATTCCACGAAATTATTTAATAATTGCCAAATTAAATTTTGGCGATTTCATCTGTATTAATTTAAATCAACCTTTTGACATTATTCAATGGGATCACGAAAATGATGAGCCTTTTTGTACTTGGAACAGTTTGAAAGAGTGGTTAAAAGATAATATAGATTTGTTTGAAGAGTTCGAGGACAAAATGTCATGAACTATTCAAATTTATCAAATGAAGAAAAGAAAAGAATTTCTAACGAACGGCAGAACGCCGTAAGGCATGCGTGGAAATTAGAATGCGAAAGAGTTAAAGCAGGACAAGGTACTCGAATATGGTCTAAAGAGCAGCAAGAGGAATTAATGACACGAGGTTCTGTAAGAGGATTTGAAGGTCATCATATGAAGTCGGTAAGTTTTTATCCGGAATATGTCGGTGAGCCTCGTAACATACAATTTCTTACAGAAGAAGAACATTTATATGGCGCTCATCAAGGAAATTATCACAACTTAACCAATGGGTATTATGACCCATATAATAAAGTTATGACAGAATTTGAAGGTGAGGAATTACCGAATGTGCCTGAAATGGACTTGAGTAATGAAGAAGCAGAACTTCAAACGATAATAAATGAAGATTATGGTGTAGAAAGCACTAATGTTGAGTTAAGTAATGCAAAAACGGAAATTTCACAAGGAAATGAAAATTCAAATGATGAATCAGACGGATATGAGGTTTAATTTCAATGGGAGTAAATACAGTTGTTATACAAGGAAATAGCGTACAACTTAATTTGCTTAATAATAATATAAAAGGCTCAAAAAAAGTTGAATTACCCGGTGTTTATAATAATCAACATACATATTTAAATTTAGATGATGATATTTTAAGCAAACACACATTATTGATTGGTGGAACAGGATCTGGTAAAACAAATACTTTTTATTACTTTATTGAACAGCTAAAGAGAAAAATGACTGCTAATGATGTGATGATTGTTTTTGATACAAAGGGAGACTTTGAAAGTAAGTTTCATAGTCAGGGCGATATTATTTTAGGTAATTCTTCTAAATATAATAACATTACTGAAAAATGGAATATTTATAAAGAATTAGTTGTTGATGGATGGAATGACGAAAACATTCAAATGAATACTAACGAAATAACATATTCGCTTTTTAAAGACGCAATGGAAAAAACTAATCAACAGTTTTTCCCCAGTGCAGCAAGAGATCTTTTTGCATCAATTTTATTGGCTCATCTTAAAGCAGGAAAAAATAGTATAGATATCAGAAAACTTGCTTTTAATAACAAAGCGTTAAAAGGTTATTTTGATAAACTGAATCCAAAAAAGATAATTAAACTTTTATCCGTTTCACCTGAACTATCATCTGTTTTATCATATATTGGTGATGGCAGTTCTAATCAAGCACTTGGTGTAATAGCAGAAATGCAGAATGTCATACGTAAAATTTTTATCGGCTCTTTCGCACAAGACGGCAGATTTTCTGTGAGAGAATTTGTTAGACAAAAAAATGCAAGAACTCTGTTCATTGAATATGATTTATCAATGGGAGAGACATTAACTCCAATTTACCGTTTGCTTTTTGATTTAGCATTAAAAGAAGCTATGGGACGAAGCAAATCCGAAGGAAATGTGTATTTCGTTTGCGACGAATTCAAGTTGTTACCGGATTTGCAACATATTGAGGATGGGGTTAATTTTGGAAGAAGTTTGGGTGTTAAAGTTTTTGCTGGAGTACAAAGTATTGAACAGCTTTACGAAATATATGGAGAAAGCAAAGGTAAAAATATTGCTGCCGGTTTTTCTTCTGTTTATGCATTTAAAGTGAACGATTCTTCTACAAGAGATTTTATTAGTGATTTATATGGTAAAAATATTATTTTGGAACAGTATAAAACATCAAACAACACATTGGTTGAAGAAAAAAGAGAAGGCAAAACCGTTGAAGATTGGAATCTAAACAATTTGCAAATTGGTCAAGCAATCGTAGGACTTCCGTTTAAGCAGCCATTTGTTTATAAGTTTGATGAATATAAGAGGTAAAAAATGGGAGATATTGCATCGTTAGTTAATACTTGGCTATCAAACAGAAGAACAAAACAGACTATACGAAACATCGAAAAAAACAATGAACTAAGAAGAAATATTACAAGGTATGAGCCGAGTGATATAGAAGGATTTATTGAAAGAGATACAAATGTAGGTTCTTATATTATTTCCGGTGGGAATATTGCCTGTCGAGCAAAAGCTGCTGCCTCCGTTGCCGCATGTTCACTAGAACAAAACATACCGGTTATTATTCTTCATGAGGGTGACAAAACATTTGAGAGTGCAGTAACATATGCAACATCATTTACAAATAACAAAATAATAATAACCAGTAATACAGCAGTATATGATCCGTTTTATAATCGAACTAACAATGAAATATGTAATCTGATTCTCAATTCGTGCAATCAATCATTAAAAATAAATGCAAGCGGGCAACAATACATTTTAGGAATAGCAGAATTTATTAAAAGCAAAAATATACCACCATATTGCGAGATGTTTGTTTCTTGCCCTCATGATGAAATATTTGAAAAAATTGATGAATCCGAGCAAAAGGGATTTCTTAACAACAATGATGCAGCAAAAATTCGTAATGAGCTAATGCAGGGACAAACAGAAAGAGCAAGTATTCAGTCTTTTTTTTCGCAATTGTCTTATCAAGGCATGGGCATTATTTCAAATAAGGGTAATAGAAATTCTGCCGTTAATATAAAAACGGCAGTTAAACATAATGGTTTATTGATGATGGACATTGGTTCAAGTACCAATGAAATATTAATAAATTTAATAGTTAATGAAATTAAAGAAATATTAGCATCCGGAAAACAAATAATGCTTATTCTTGATGAAATAAATATTAATTCAAATGAACTTCTAAACAAATTAGTAAAATCAATTTCCTCAAGATGTTTAACAACCTTTTTATCGACCGATATATATTCAATGCTTGGTGCTGATGAAAATCTGTTTTATACATTTACTGCTAATGCTTGCAAATGTATTATTTTTTCTCATACATCAGGAGCAACATGTAATAAGTGGTCAGAACTGCTTGGATATTATGATGTCGATAAAGTATCGCAAAATATCGCTACAAACCAAAATTATCAATGGGGATATAGTTCAGGAACATCTAATTCTATTAATGTTTCTACCAATAGAGAATTTATAGTCAAACCAGAAGAAATTTCTCGTTTGAAACCAAATGAAGTTTATATTTTAGACAGAAATGCTAAAGAATTGGCGCAAACGACAATTCGCTAAAAAATTTATATTGTTAATAAAATAAGTTTTATAAAAAATTGGAGGATATGAAAATGGCAGAATTAAGGCAATCATCATTTAATGAAACACCTAAAAAAACTGAATTTTCAGCACCAAACCAAAAGCACTTAGCATGTGTTTTAGTTTTGGATACTTCATTGTCTATGGCAGGAGAAGGAATTGATTCATTAAATGAAGGGGTAAGACGTTTTATTAATCAAACGTCTATGGATAAAACCGCTAGAGAATGTGTTGATGTTGCAATTATTGAGTTTAACGATCATGCACACGTGATTAGAGAATTTACGCCTTTGAGCAAAACTGAACCAGTAAATATGGTTGCTCAAGGTTGTACGGCCATGGGTGAAGCGATTAATCTTGCAATTGACAAGGCAAAAGAAAGAAATATGTTTTATAGTGAATATGGAACCCCTATTTTTCAGCCTTGGATTGTTTTAATAACTGACGGAATACCAACAGATGATATATCATCTGCAGCAGCCAGAATAAAAGAAGAGGAAGCCAAAGACACATATGGAAAAATCAAATTTTGGAGTGTCGGTGTTCCCGGGTATGATTTAAAAACACTTGCAAGATTAAGTACTGAAAAACGAATTATAGAACTTTCAAATAAAGATTTTACAGGGTTCTTTGATTGGCTAAGTGAAAGCATGGTTACCATTTCTGTAAGTAAACCGGGTGTAAGATCACCACTCCCTGATTTGCCAAATAATGCTCGACCTATAAGAAAAAATGAAATTCCAGATGAATGGAACGACGATTGCAATTGGTAATAAATTAAAATAATAATATTGGAGGATATGAAAATGGCAGAATTAAGACAATCTTCATTTAATGAAGTACCGGGAGGTGTTGGAATTTCAGCACCGGGTGAACCACATATGGCATGTGTATTGCTTTTAGATACCTCAAGCTCAATGTGTGGCGATGCTATTAACAGCTTGAATAGAGCTATTAATGATTTTAAAGAACAAACATCAATGGATGAGCTTGCGCAAAAAAGAGTGGATGTTGCTATTGTTGAATTTAACGATACAGCAAGAGTAGTACAGGACTTCACTCCACTTTCACAAATGGAGCCCGTAACATTGTCTGCTACAGGTTGCACAGCTATGGGTGCCGGTATTAATTTGGCGATTGATATCGTTAAGGAACGAAATCGCTTTTATAACAGTATGGGAACACCTTGCTTTAAGCCGTGGATCTTTATGATTACAGATGGTGCTCCGACAGATAATATTGACGCTGCAAGACAAAGAATTATCGACGAGGAAAGTAAAGGTACTCACGGAAAATTGAAGTTTTGGGCAGTTGGTGTGCCCGGTTACAGTAAGAGCACGCTTACTTCTTTAACCAAAAGATGCATAGCATTAGATGAAGCCAATTTTAAAGGAATTTTTAATTGGTTGAGCGAAAGTATGGTAACAATTTCTGTTAGCCGAGTTGATGAAAATCCGCAACTGAACAATCTTCCATCTGATGCACAGGTAATTCCTACTGATTGGTAAAATAATAGATGCTTAGCAGTTACTACATAATTGCTAAGCATTGGATATAGTTTATTAAATGTAAAGCGTTATTAGTAAGTTATATCCAGTGCTTAGAGTAAAGGAGCATATAAGATGATTTTTAATTATGGTTTTAGTGTTGTTGGAAAATCGCATATTGAAAAAGGCACTTGCTGTCAAGATTCACATAAAATAAAGAAGATGGATAATGGATGGTATGTTGCAGCAATAGCAGATGGGGTGGGTTCTGCAAAAAATTCTCATATTGGGTCAAAAATTGCTGCCGATACCGTAGTCGATTTCTGCTCAGAATATATGCCTTGGGATTATAGCGTTATTGGTATAAAGTCTATGCTGAGAACAGCATATAATTATGCATTCAAGCAGATTATCAGAGAATCTGATAAATCCGGAGAACCTATTGAAAGCTATGACACAACTTTGTCAGTTGTTATTTATGATGGTCATAGAATCATATATGGTCATTCAGGCGATGGCGCAATTATTGGATTAACAATCTACGGAGATTATATTCAAATTACGAAACCGCAAAAAGGAGACGATATGGTTTCGGTATTGCCGTTAAGAGCTGGATATACAGTATGGTCAATTGACACATATGAAGAAGAGTTAGCAGCTGTTATGCTTATGACTGATGGGATGTTGGATGGTACATTATGCCCGTATTTGTTGAAGCAAAGCAATGTTTCCGAAGTTTATACTCCAATAGCATCTTTTTTTGCCGATCCATATGGAACTGCTGAAACGGAAAAAAAGGTAAAGAAAATAAAAAAAGAGATAAAAGACTTCATTACGGTTGATGAGGAATATAATATAGACAAATTTTATGATCGATTATCAGAAATTTATAAAAAGCATCATGGCGAAAAAGGCAAAGACCTTGTTGATAATTTAAAAGAAAAAAATTATCCGATTGCTTTAATGCAATCGGTACAGGATGATAAAACCATGGTAGCTTTGATAAATACAGAAGCTGTTTTCGAAACTAAGGACATTCAACATTTTTCTGATCCGAATTGGGATGATTTACAGGAAGAATGGAATAAAAAGGCCTATCCTCATCTTTATAAAGAAAAAACTGATGATGCAATTGATGAGAAAACTGATACAAAAGCTGAAGAAGATGGTGACGATAACACCGAAAATGAAGAGGCTAAAATAAGTACTAAATCTAAAAAAACAGATGCTGAAAGTACAATTGGTTCAGATGAAAATGAAAAATCTGCGGATATTTCGGAATATACTCAGACTCAAACTTATAAATATCAAGGCAAGACAAAGGAATTTTTAGATAATAAAGAAAAAAGCAAACAACAAGTTTACTATAATCCGCAAACACAAAATAACCAAACAATTTCGCAAACTGCTCCGCGTAAGCACGATAAGCCTAAAAAAAGAAGCTTTTTGGGAAAAACTATGGATTTTTTGGAGAAAAGTGTAGAAATCTTTTTTACAGATGACGACATTGATTAATAAATTTATAAATAAAAAATATTGTTATTTCAGAAGTAAATTGTCCGTTAGAGAACAAATTGCGTATGATTGTGTATTATCTGGTTTAATATCTTTTAAAACAAATATCAAAATACCCAATATAGAAACTGAAAGAATTCAAGATATATTTCAGAATGTGCTCTTTGATAATCCAATTATCTTTTTTGTTGAATCGGCATCTTACCAAATTGTTAAGGGAAAATATTGCAATATGGTTATTCCGAAATACAGATTTGGTGAGATTCAAATAAAATCAACAATTCATGCTATTTTTAATAAAACTGAAAGATTTATAAATTCTTGCAGAGATTTTGATGAGCTGTCAAAAGAGGAAAAGGTTCATAATTATTTAATTAATAATGTCGTATATGATTATGATTTCAAACAATCTTCTTTTGAATGTGTCGGTCCGTTGTTATTCGGGCATGGTGTTTGCGAAGGAATATCAAAAGCTGCTAAGTTACTAATGGATTTACTTGATATTCATAGCTTAATAGTTATAGGAAAAAGTACTCAAAATGTATCAAATACAGACTTGCATGCATGGAACATAGTGAAAATCAATGGAAACTATAGCCATCTTGATATAACCTTTGACATTACTTTAATGGCTTGGAATGTTATAAGGTACGATTATTTTAATTTGTCAGATGAAGAAATCTTATTAGATCATACCATACTGACAAAAAATATCCCAAGCTGTTCTTTAAGCAATTCTTATTATAAGATGAATAATTTGATTATTTATATGCAAAAAGATTTTAATAGTTATTTTAAAACACATTTATCAAACGGAAATAAAGATATCGTTTTTAAATTGCCAAATATAAAGAATTTTGAAACAGCGAAAAATAAAGTATTTAATTTGACTGATAATTATTTATCAAATAATTACAAAGGCTACATTAATTATCAGTTTAGTATGAATGAAACCCAAGCGGTTTTTCATTTGCATATTTTAGATTGATTATAATTTATATGTGGAGGAAGAATATGTCACAACGATATGTAGGTGCAAGCGGTGCATATTATACAATAATAGAACCTGCTTTGGGAAAAGGTGGAGAAGGTTCTGTCTATAAAATATCAGAGAAACCAGATTATGTTTTAAAGGTTTTTATTGACAAAAACAGAACTGAAACACGGCACAGAAAACTATTGGCAATGTTAAATACCCCATTGTCAATTTCTGCAATGAGTCAAGTTACCTGGCCTGTCGATGTTGTATATGATAATGGTCGGTTTGTCGGATACGTTATGCCTGAAACTAAGAATAATGAAGATTTGAATGTGATGTATTCAGATAAATATATATGTCCGCTAAATGAAAAAATTACAATTGCCAAAAATTTATGTGCAGCCGTTAACTCAATTCATGAAGTAGGACAAGTTTGCGGTGATTTGAATCCAAAAAATATAGCAGTTGATCCCAGAACAGGAAATGTAACTTTAGTGGATACAGATTCTTATGATATAACGGATAAGAATAAGGGTACAGAATATAGATGCGAAGTTGGCTTACCTGAATATATTGCTAAGGAATTGCAAGAAAAACTTAAGCAAAGCAAGGGCGATGATTTACGAACCTTGCCGTTGCCGACATTTACAAGAGAAACCGATTTGTTTGCACTTGCCGTACATATATTTGCGTTATTAATGAATGGTTGTCATCCTTTCGCATGTGCTGTAGATAACAGTGCAGATAATATTAAACAGCTTTCATATAGTCAGCCTTCAATTGCAGCACCTCAGCCGATAGAAAATATTAGAAATGGATTTTTTCCATTCTATATGAAAAAACAACATATAACGACGCCTTTATATGCACCGAGTTTTGATGTGTTGCCCAAAAACATTCAGGCTTTATTTATCAGGGCTTTTGTTGACGGCAGTAAAGATCCTCATAAACGTCCCTCGGAGGAGGAATGGTATAACGAATTATCTGTAATGCAACAAAATCTAAAAACTTGTCCTAAAGATGGTTCGCATTTATTTCCGTCTCATAATAAAGTATGTCCTTGGTGTACTATAGAGAATACTGCACTTCCTGTACCCAAAAGGAAAACGATAAACAATAACACACATAGTTCAAGTAGCAGTGCAAAAAGCAATTATACTTCATCCACAACAAATACCCCGTCAAAGACTAAAAGTAATATTAATTCTTCAAATCTTAGCATAAAACGTGAATCATGGCCAATGTGGTTGCTGTTTATTGCTACTGGTTGTGTTTCGGGTCCGTTATTATCGTATCTTTTAGTTGTACCTTATATTATGCCGATGATTTATGATCTTATTGATTTCGAAATACCTGATGTTGTTATATATATTGTGCTGTTCATAGTTGGTGCTGCATCGGGTGCAGTCATAAGTCATTTTGCTCAAGAAAAATATCAAACTGCAGATAAGGGCGGACCATGGCTTCTTTTGTCGCTCTGTGTACCGCTTTTAACAATTGTAGCAACTGCTCTGTTAATTGCAGCTATAGCATTGGTGGTAGGTCTAATATATTTAGTAATTATTGTAATAGTTTTAGCAATAGGCGGAGCAATAGCTGCTGCATGCTGTGGAGGTTAAATGTTTAATAGTAACTCAAAAATCAGAAAAGCATTATCCGTTATAGCAGGAATTGCTGTTGGTATGATATTTGCGTTGCCATATATCTTATTTAGAGAAAAAATGCAAAGTATGTCAACCATAGGCTATATTGGACTATTCTTATCTTGTTTTATTTCTAATTTATCAATTCTTTTACCTACGAGTTCAACGATAATAATAGTTGCAGCGGCATCAACACTAAACCCTTGGTTGTGTATTATTTTTGGAGGCCTAGGTACTGCATTTGGTGAGCAAGCATCCTATTTATGTGGGCTTGTTGGCTCATCTGGTTTTGATAAGACGGATAGTACGGGAAAAAAATATGCACTCAGATGGTTTGAAAAGAAACCGTTTCTTACAGTGTTTTTATTTGCTTTTGTGCCGTTGCCGGTTTTTGATATTGTTGGTATTATAGCCGGTACTAAAAAAATGAAATGGTGGAAATATACCTTGGCAGCAATTTTAGGAAAAACTCTTAAATTCTTTTTGGTGATCGTTGCTGTATATTACTTTTTCCCATTTGTAATTGATAAAATTCCCGGTGAATTCGGGCAATTAATAAATAATTACTTGGATCAATACTTAACAAATATAAAATAATTCTAATGGTAAAGAACTATGGTTGGATATTTGAAACCTAATTTTAAAGGTGCACCCAAAGAGTATAAAAGAGAATATAAATCTTTTTACTGCGGATTATGTAAAGCATTAAAAAGTCAATACAGTTATTTAGGCATTTTAAGCCTTAATTATGAAATTACAGCATTTCTTATTTTGTTAAGTGGTCTGAGAGAAGAAAAGAACAAAGTATTTCATGGCTCATGTACGATAACACCATTTGTTCCTGTTGCGTATATTGATTATTTTCAAGATGATTTGATTTGTACAGCGAATCTATCTGTTTTAATTTCACATTATGAAATTAAAGATAATCTGCAAGATATTGGCGGACTGAAATGGAACGTAATAAATAAATTGATGGCTAAAAAAGTTAATAAGTCAATAAATTTTTTGCAAGATGATTATATAAAAATTGATAATGCTGTTTATTCTTATTATAAAACAGAGAAAGACAAAACAACAAATTTTCAAGACATTTTAGAAAGTGATGGGAATTTAATAGAATCTTTTTTATCTCCGCTTATAAAAAATTATGACGAAAAAACAACTGGCTTGTTACTTAAATTAGCAAATTTATTGGGACAATGGATATATTTAATAGATGCTTGTGATGATTTAGAGGATGACATTAAAAATGGTAATTTTAATCCTTTTTTGTTAATGGATAACTCTGAAGATGCGAAATTTGTTATCAAGTCTATACAAACAGAAATATCTGAAACTATAAATAAATTACCGATAAATTATTATAAAGAACTAATTGAATATATATTTGTTGAAAATTTAAAACAAGCAATATTATTTTAGAAAAATATTTGTTTTTGATTTAATGTATGATAATAGAAACAATTTATAAAGGTAAAGGTACTATTAAAAATGGAATTTGAAAATGCTTATAACAATCCATTATTGTATGATAAGGAAAATGAAAAAATTTGTGATGATATAAAATTTTGGGAATTGATAGTGAAAACACATAATATCAAAAATGTATTAGAAGTTGGATGTGGAACAGGGCGGATAGCTAAACATATAATCAATTACGTATCATCTTATACAGGAATTGATATGTCAAAAAACTTTATTGATTATTTTTATAAAAATTTTAAAAGTAATAAAATTAAATTAATTTGTGACAATGTAATAAGTTATTCTTTTAATCAACGATTTGATTGCATTATATTGCCTGCTAACTTTATTTCACATTTCGAAAAAAATGATGAAGTTGAGAACTTACTTTACAGATTATCATTATGTTTAGAAAATGATGGAATAATTGTTATTGACTATTATAATCCACAATTAAGATTTTTAGATATGAATATTGAAAAAGTTTTTTGTTATGATTTCGAATATGATAATGAAAAAATTAGAGTTTATGAATCTCACAATTATAATGAATTTAAACAGGTAAATACAATTGAACGATTTTATTATTCAGGAGACAAACTTGTAAATAAAAGCAAATTACCTATTCGTGTGTTTTTTCGACAAGAATTGGAGTATATAATTAATAAATCTGAACTTAAAATTAATCAAGTTTATGGCGACTATGATTGCAGAAATATAGAACTGTACTCTCCAAAATTAATTTATATATTAGGGCTATGTTCTTAATATAAGTACTGCAGAAAGGAGAAAACTATATGTTTAGAATCAACAATGCAGAGTTTGGCGCTCTTAAGGCAAGAACTTTTAGTGAAGTTGGAAGTTCTGTTATTTGTGCCGCCAGAAATAGTGGGATTGTTTTAGATCTCAATTGTGGATGTGGCGCAGGCGGTTCATGTGCTAGCTCTTGTGTAAGTGGTTGCTCGGAAAGAGGCTAAAAAAGAAAATGATAGGGTTGGGGGTTCTCCAACCCTATCGACAAGAAAGGTTTATTATGAAAAAGACAATAATGCTTACTATTACAGAAAAATGCAATCTTGCATGCACGTATTGCTACGAGCAAAATAAGACTTTAAAAACGATGAATTATGAAACTGCAATAGAAATTTTAGATAAAGAATTAAATTTGGATGACGGATATGATGAATGTGAGATTCAATTTTTTGGTGGAGAGCCTTTTTTAGAATTTTCATTAATTCAAAAGGTTTGTGAGTATATATGGAATAATAATTGGAATAAAAAAATTAGGTGTTTTACAACTACTAATGGTACATTAGTACATAATGAAGTGAAAAAGTGGCTTTTGGAAAATAAAAATAGATTTACATGTGGACTTAGTTTAGATGGTCTACCAGAAGCACATAATCTAAACAGAAACAACTCTTTTGAAAAAATAGACTATAAATTTTTTATTAACACTTGGGAAAAACAATATGTTAAAATGACAATTTCGCCCGAAACATTGTGTATGATGGCTGATGGAGTAATATATTTGCACAAATTAGGGTTTGATATTGATAATAACTTAGCTTACGGTGTGAATTGGACGGATGAAAAGTATTTGGACATTTTAGAAAACGAATTGAGCAAATTAACAGAATATTATATTGAAAATCCAAAAATTCAGCCATGTAGGATGTTAAATTTGCACCTGGAGAATATTGCAACTAATACGAAGATTCCGCGTTGGTGTGGTGCGGGAAAAGGTTTAAAATCATATGATGTGAATGGCAGAGTGTATCCATGTCAAATGTTTACTCCTTTGTCAAATTCAAAAGTTAACTATGATGAAATTTTAAAAATAGATTTTGACGATAAGAATACTATAGATTCAGATTGTAATAGTTGTCCAATATATAATGTATGTCCTACTTGTTATGGACATAATTATAGCGCAACTGGCTCAATAAGTAAAAGAGATAAAAATTTGTGCAAACTCACACAAATAAGCACAAAAGCTATTGCTTACTTGTGGTTTAAAAAACTCAGTAAATATACACGTGAAGAACTAAATATTACAGATGCGAAGGCTGTTTTATTGTTAGAAGCAATTGAAAAAATTATGGAATGGGATGAAAAAGGAGAATAATTATGGATATTAATAAAACGAACGTTGAGACGATTTTAAATGATTTTAATTTAATTAGAGATAATGCTGAAAAAATCTGGCAAGGTGAAGGTGTAAAGAAAGATCGCCCTTCTTCTTTTACTTTGTGGATGAAAGCATATGAATTAAATTCTCAGGATAACTTAGTTACAAGACGACTTGGCAGTTGCTATAGATTTGGACATGGAGTAGACATAAATAATGAAATTGCCAAAAGATATTATTTAGAAGCTGCAAGCAGAAATGATTCAGCTTCACAATATTTTTTAGGTAAAATTTTTGAAGAGAATAATAGTGTAGAATGTATTACGTGGTATGAAAAGGCTCTTTCAAATGGAGATATGGATTCGGCTGTTA
This sequence comes from uncultured Eubacterium sp., assembly GCA_910577195.1. GTDB lineage: Bacteria > Bacillota > Clostridia > Oscillospirales > Acutalibacteraceae > Eubacterium_R. Next base: position 133,367 of record CAJTLP010000006.1, read on the forward strand.
ATTTAGGAGAAATATATCTTGAAGGAAAATTGATACCTCAAGATATATCTAAAGCAGAAGAATATTTTTCTGTTGTTAAAAATTCAAAAGATGATAGTTGCATGTTGGATATAATGAGAATATATTATTTCGGGCCTAACAGCAATGGAATGCAAAATATGAGTAAAGCAATATATTGGTGCAAATCTGCTGCTGAATGTGGCAATACAGAAGCAGTGCGAAATCTTGCTGTATTGTATTCTGAGAGTAATTTAGATGATAGAGAATACTATGAATTTTTAAAAACACTTGCTTCAAACGGCGAAGCGTTATTACGCTTATATAAATATTATCGCGATAATAACAATAATGATGAAGCACTATCTTATCTTAATGCTGCTGTTAATTTAGCCTATCCGGAATCATATTACGAAATGGGCTCGGTATATTTTAGTGGATTGTGCGGACAAGCAGTTAACAAAGAAAAATCTATTGAGTATTGGATGCTCGGTTGTGATAAAAAAGATACCCTTTGTATGTGCATGATGGGTTACGGCTATTTTAATGGTGATTGTGTTGATCAAAATATTAACTTAGCTATCCAACTTTTTGAAGAGGCAAGTGAATTAGGTTCTTTGACAGCAACCCGTGAATTAGGTGTTGTGTATTTTAGAGGTGATAAGGTTGAGGCTAATTATGAAAAAGCTTATAATTATCTTTCTTCTATTAACGACGATGAGGATGCTCTTGCTTATATTGGATTAATGCATATATATGGAAGATATTTTGAGAAAGACAATTCTGAAGGAATTAATCTTATTCTTAAATCAATCGATAAGGGCTCCACAGTAGGTAAAGGTCTATTAAAAGAGGCATTTTATAATAATGCGCTTACACCGGAAGAGGATATTAAAGTATGCGAATATTTTATACAAAATGATAACGATGCCGAATCAATGTGGCATTTGTATGTGTCATATAAAAATGGCAATGGAGTGGAAAAAGATTTTGATAAAGCAATGATATGGCTCGAAAAAGCTGTTGAACTTGAAGAATCCAGAGCACTTTTGGAAATGATGAAATACTGCTATTTTGGAGATGTCATCGAAAAGGATTTAAATAAATCCGAAGAACTATGTAAATTAGCAATTTTAAAAGGAAATAGAACTGCTGTTAACAATTTACTTGTAATAGAAAAAGAATTATTAGGTGACAGTCAAGGTTATAATGCATATATATCTTTCATCTTGGAAAAAGCCATAAAATGTAATGATGAAGCTTTGTTTGTCGCATACAGATATTATTCTGATTTGAAAGATGAAAATTATTATGATATAGCCTTTAATTATCTTGAACAAGCATTTGCAAACAAAAATCCATCATCTTTCTTTAAAATGGGCTGTGTATTTTATAATGGTGAACTTGGGAAAACTGTTGATAAAAACAAAGCATATGAATATTGGATAGTCGGATCACAAAATAATGATCCATATTCTATGGATATGGTGGGAAACGCTTATATAAAGGGAGAAGTTTTACAACAAAATGTTGATTTAGGAATAGAACTGCTAGAAAAATCAGTAGCTGCCGGAAATGAGGTAGCAGCACTAGACCTTGCTAAGTATTACTTGTTTGGATTTTATTTCAGTCAAGATATTGATAAATCAATTCAATATTATAAAAAAGCTGCTGATATGGGTAATGCTGAGGCGCAAAATGAAATTGCTACATATTATTTGCAAGGTTCAAATGGTTTTATAAAGAATGAAAATAAGGCATTTGAATTACTGACAATGTCAGCAGAAAAAGGTTATGCTCCTGCTCAACATAATATATCTTTATGCTATTATAATGGTTGGGGAACACCAATTAGTATTGATAAAGCAATCTACTGGTGTGAAAGAGCTGCATCTAATGGTAATCAAGATGCAATAAAAAATCTTGACATATTAAAAGCAATTAATGCCGAATCTAATAATTATGATATAAAAAATGGTACTTTAATTTCATATAACGGTTGTGCTGACAATATCAACATTCCCGAAGGAGTAACACATATTGCCAATGGAGCATTTTATTCAGCAAGAGAAAATTATAAAAATATTGGAATTGCGGGTATAATATTGCCAAGTTCTTTAAAGAGCATAGATGAAAATACATTTACTAATTTATTAGTACCGTGGGTCGCATTTGGAGTATCTGAATATAATCAGTATTTTTCTGTTCAAGATGGTGTTTTGTTTAATAAAGATAAAACAGTATTGATAAAATACCCCATAGATAAATTGGAATCTGAATATACCGTTCCAAATACTGTTAAGCAGATATCATCAAATGCTTTCAAATATGCACGGAATTTGCGTAAACTTATTCTTCCTGCATCGATTGAACAGATTGGAGAAGAGGCGCTCTCTGGATTAAGCAATTTGCAATATGTTGATTTCAGCAGAACAAAACTTGTTGAATTTCCAAAGAGCCTTTGCTTTACATGTAACAATTTAACCGAAGTGAAATTCCCTCCAAATTTAAAGAAAGTCGGTTGGGGCGCTTTCTTTGGAGATAATTCTTTAAGACATATTATGTTGCCAAATGGATTAATTGAAATTGATGAATGTGCTTTTGGAAATTGTTCAAGTTTGTCTAATATCAATATACCAAAATCAATTGTTAAAATTGGAGAGTCAGCTTTTACAGAATGCACAAGCCTTTACTCTCTTACAATTCCAAGGAATACAAACGTTAATCCTAAAGCCATTCCCGAGCATTGCAAAATTAGTTATTACCCGAATAATCAAAGCAAAGTAACTCAAGCTAATTCAAATTATAGTCAAAATGAAGTTATTGCAACCGGCAAAACTATCGATGAAGCTATAGAAAATGGAAGACGACTTTTAAATATTGGTCAAGATGAAAAGGTTGATGTCAAAATTTTAGAAATGCCGAAGAAAGGTTTTCTTGGAATCGGAGGTCAAGACGCAAAAGTTCAAATATCAATAATTAAATATTAGAAAGGAGAAAATTATGGAACAAATCACAACGAAAGAAAAATATGATGAAAAGGTTGAAAACTTCAAATCTGTTTATGACGACCAATCAATTCCACTTGAAGAAAAAATTAGATTATGTGAAGAGTTTGCATATTGTGATTATGTTAAAGGGAGTGATAGCATTGCCTTTTCTGGAGAACTAGCAGAGATGTATCTAAAGGCAGGACGTTATCAAGATGTAATTAACTTTATAAATATTGAATTCAAGACACACTTCAAGGATGATAGTGATTGGTGGATGTTTATTGCTGGTATGCTTCCTTTTTATACATTTTATGTGATTGATGCCTATATAGCTCTAAAGGATTACAATATGGCTAAAGGTGTTTTGGAAGCATTAAAAATGAATAGAGCAAAGATGCTTGAAATGCATCCGGATGATGGCTTTACTGCAGAAAGCAAATTTTGGTATGCTCGTGTTATTACTAAATATGCACAAATAGCAATTCTTCAAAACGATGCATCTACAGCATTAGATTATCTTGTAAATGATCCGATTTTTGAAGATACTAAGACTTTGGGTTCCTATTACTATATGGGAATAATATCAAAGGGAGATATTAATGCCAATCTCAAAGAAATTTCTTTAGCTATTAATTGTTTCATCAATTTATGCGAATTAGATGTTAATAGTGATAGTTATGTTGAAGAAGAAGTTAATATGATAATTTCTTCAAATTATTATCTCGGATTAATTTATGCCACAGAAAACGGCTATAAAAATAAAGAAAAGGCCATAACATACCTCACAAAAGCAAAAGATTTGGGCTATTCAATAACTAACGAAGAAATCCAAAATATGACAGATAATATTATTGATTCTACACCCTCTGTACAAAAAAACAGTAATGATAAGTCAGGCGGTTGTTATGTTGCTACTTGTGTTTATGGTTCTTACGATTGTCCTCCTGTTTGGACATTGAGAAGATTTAGAGATAATACACTTTCACAGAATCTATTTGGTAGAATGTTTATAAGAGTGTATTATGCAGCTAGTCCTACAATTGTTAAAATGTTTGGTAAGTACGAGTGGTTCCACAATATGTGGAGAAAACCACTTGATAGATTAGTTTCAAAATTACAAAAAATGGGGATGGAAAATACCCCGTATAAAGATAAAAACTAAATATTATCAATCTGGTTGCTGAAATATATCATTAGTATATTTATTAGAAAGGACAATTATTATGAAAGATTGTGTAAAAGAAGCGTATGATTATTATCATAATCCTTTAAATAAAGAATGTGAAAAAGACTTTAGGAATTTGCCGATTTTATTTGGACGAAAGAAAAAGGAAGACGCTATTAGAGAAAAGTATCTAAAACAAGGTCTAAAAGTTATGAGATATGAAGATATTAGATACTCTCAAGGTTTATCGGAATTAAGCAGAGAATCTCGAGGCGGTTTCAAAGCTTGTGCAACTTTTGTAGGTTATGGTCATTATGTTTGTGGTATTGACGGTTCAGCAGTAGAAGGCTGTGAATGTTGTAAAATTAATAATGATTGCAGAAAATTTCAAGATTTTCTTTGGTCAGATTTATATGATTAAAATTTAACATTGCAAATTTGTACATATAACTACTGAATATGAAAATTAATAGGCAATTGTAAAAGTCGGAGATAAAAAATCTTATAGGGATTTTTTCAGAGTATCCCCCTACATGACACTTTTTCTCTGTTGTTTCCAAACAGCGATTGTAAAAGTGTTTAAGGGAAAGAAGTGGAGAAAAATTTATTTATTCATCTTTTAGAATGCTGATTTTTCGCCATATTTTGACTTTTACAATCGGCTAAATATGAAAATTAAATGAAGGAGGAAAATATATATGTCAAGATGCCCTTATTTGGATTATGAAAGTCATAATTTTTTCGGTAATAGTGATGATGAATACATATGCAAGTTAAGTCATCAGCACATACATGTTTGGGATGCTCAAATTAAAGATATATGCAAAGCTGAATATGGTGATGAATATAAGAAGTGCCCTATTTATCAAAATTCGTAAAAATATATTATAAATGATTAGATGTATTTTATTAATTTGTTTATAATTAAAATATAATAAAGAAAGCAAAAGGATAATTTACATATGTACAAATTTAAGAAAAAGAAAAAATGGCAAAAGGCACTGATAGGTATAGCTATATCTATCGGTGTGCTTTTGCTTACATTTGTTGCACTTGTTATCGGTCTATCTATAAAGGATAGTATAGATGCTAAAAATGCAGTGAATAATGATACAGAAGAGATTACCACTTCTGTTTATGAACAACGAATAAAGGATCCTATTCCGTCCGGAAAAGATGACGCTGTCGATGTAGATACCACACCTATTTCGATTCAAATAAGTGATAGCAAGCTTAAGAAATTTGAAGAATATATTTCCAATATCAATGTCGATTACGATTACGAAGATGGTTATAATATTGATGCCACTTTAGCCGAATATAACAATAACACAAAAAATACCATAACAAAGCATTCTCACGATATCCGTGTGAACGGCAAATTTGATGCAGAGTATTTCTACGAAATTGTTAAGAAAAATAATGAAGCCTTTTTCAAAGAAAAGGAAAAGGACAGTCTCGGAGGTCTTTATAAGGAATATTCAGATAAAGAACTTAAGTCAATGTGCGAGCAATTCTGTGAGGCTTTGCCTGCAATTGCTGAAAAAGACCCGACAGTGGATTTGGATATGGCTTGCTGCTATTTGTATAATCTCATAATTGTGCAAAAAACAGGGTCGCTTGATTTCGGCGGATTTGATATGAACAACCGTTTTTATCTCAATTATAAAAATATGAAAAACGGGTCTTTTGCAATGGATACCGATAATATTGAGCAAACTACTTTTTATCACGAAATGATGCACGCATTTCAGTTTGCCTGCGATGATATTAAAAAGCCTGATGAAGATATAATGGGCATAACACATACATATGACAGCCTTGAAGTTAATCCTCTTTCGTGGTACTGGCTGCTTGAAGGCTCTGCTGAAATGAATATGAGTCAGTATCTTGATGTAAGGTATTCAACTTATAAAACTATGATAGGCTATATTCACAGTCTGAACATTGCTGCTAATCTGAATACAAATAATGAATATGTTCAGATTGAGAAAATCTGTTTTCAGAAAGATTTGGAAAAGTTCTTCGAAGTGCTGGATGTAAACAGCGACTCTGAAAAAAGAGAAATCATTAAAATGATGTACAGTATTGAAATTATACAGGAATCTAAGGACGATTTCTATGATTGGTATAATGAAACGTATAATACGGATTTGTCCAATGAAACCACCGGTGAGCAAAGCGTACTGCGTTTGACGCTTAAAGAAGATGCTCTTATGACGCTTACGAAACTTTTTTACCGTAATCTTGCTCGACAGATTAATAAAGGCAATGTAACACTTCAGGACGCATATTATCTTATGCGATTATATGAAGCTGATCTTGATAATCATTTTTCAAATAATACGGTAGGATATATGGAATTTTTCCATAATTTCTATGACACATATGTTGATTTGCAGAATGAATTTTTCAGTATAATTGCAGATGAAAATAACCTGGAGGCTGATGATTTGGCGAATGGATTTGATAATTACTCAATGAATGCTGTATCAAAGTCGCCGAATTGTGATTTGAAATTTTTGAGCAGTGATGCTAAGAATTATTATACGGTTGAATATATTGACAAATATTACAAAAAAGGTTATCCTTCTATGCGTTCATGCCAAAATCAAACGGCAGAGCTTAATGAAAAATATCCTTTTGATAAAAACGAAATAAATCAAATCCTTAATTATTAGTCGCATTTCAAGCGACCAAATTATTGGAAAGCTTTAGTATAATATAATTATCAAATATGAGAAAGAATTGACATTATGTTAGGTGCAATTATTGGAGATGTTGTCGGCTCTGTTTACGAATGGAACAATATTAAAACAAAGGATTTTGAATTATTTAAACCAAATTGTTTTTTTACTGATGATACGGTTATGACTGTTGCAGTAGCGAACGCACTGCTTGAAACAAGAGAAAAACAGTCGAAATCACGTATTAAAAAAAGAGAACGCGGTGCCTTAACGTATGAGTACAAAAAAATATCGTTTAAAGAAGAATTGATTCAGCAAATGCAGGATTTCGGCAGAAGATATCCGAATAGAGGCTATGGAGGAATGTTCGCCGGTTGGCTTGTGTCAGATAATCCTCAACCATACAACAGCTTTGGCAACGGTTCGGCAATGAGAGTTTCACCTTGCGGTTATATTGCTGTTGAACTTGATGAAGCACTTGCTCTTGCTAAGGCATCGGCAGAGGTTACACATAATCATCCAGAAGGCATTAAAGGCGCACAGGCTGTTGCAGCAGCAATATTTCTTGCACGCTGTTATAAAACTAAAGATGAAATAAAACAATATATTGAAGAAAATTTTTATACTCTTGACAGAACGCTTGATGAAATCAGACCGAATTATACTTTTAACGAAACTTGTCAGGAAACCGTGCCGCAGGCAATTCAGGCTTTTTTGGAGTCAACTGATTTTGAGGATGCAATCAGAAATGCAATTTCTCTCGGCGGAGACAGCGATACACTTGCTGCCATCACAGGCAGTATTGCTTGGGCATATTACAGACAGTTCGGTATGCCTATTAGCTCGGATTTGCAAAATATTCAGGAAAAAGTATATACATATCTTCCACAGGAATTTATTGATATATATGAACAAACAGATGAAGTGCGTTGTTACAGGGCGGGCGTTTATGACAGAGTCGGCGGATGTACACCGATTTATCCGTAATTAAAGAAATGGAGATTGTTAATATGGAAAGAAGAATTACCGTAAAAGGAATAGGTCATATTACAGCAAAACCTGATTATGTGATTATTCATATGACTATTGATGAAACAAATAAAAAATATGAAAAGGCTGTTGAAGATGCATCTGACAGAATAAACAAACTTTCAAACGCGCTTGTGAATATAGGTTTTGAAAGTGATGCACTTAAAACTGCCGATTTTAAAGTTAACATAGCAACAGGGTATAAAAAGAATTTTAAAGGGGTAAGTGAAGTTGTCAAAACAGGATTCACCTGTACATACAGAATGAAGGTTTCCTTTGATTTTGAAAGTGAGAAATTGTCAAAAGCGATTGATGCAATTACAACTTGTGTGTCTGATCCAAGACTGAATATTACATTTACAGTTAAAGATGAAGAAGCAGTTAAGGATGAACTTTTAAAATCAGCGGGTGCCAATGCAAGACGTAGGGCAGAAATTCTCTGCGAAGCAGCAGGCGGTAAGTTAGGCAATCTTGTTATGGTTAATTATAACTGGAATGAAATCAGTATTTTATCACCGACTCGATTTGATTCTGATTATTTATCTGATACTGCGGAATTATGCAGTGAAATGCCTATGCTTGCCCCTGAATCGATTCAGCCTGACGATATAGATTTGAGCAATAATGCTGTATTTGTTTGGGAGATTGTTTGATGGACAAACAGGAAATATTAGAAAGGCAGAGGTTAAGAATTAGAAAGCGCCCCAGTTTAGTGCTGAATGATCATAGCGATATGATTATAGAAGATATTGCTGCATCATTTTTTAGAAAATTTATGAGACTTTTCATAATAGAGTTTTATTTTAACGGTTGCAGACAATTTGAATTTACTAAAAGATTTGACAATTCGTTTGAATTTAAAGCGTTTGCATTAAACCAATGGGCAGATATAAAAGATAATAGTGACGCATGGAAAGACGCCTTTTGCGAGCTTTATAAAGACAGAGATGATGAAAATAATTGCAGCTTTTATGAACAAGTGACTCTTGATGATGTTATTCATAATAAAAACATGAACGAAATTGATTATTTTGCAGTTGCTCAGATTATAAGCAAATACTTTGATGTATCTATAATCAAGGATAATTATAAACATACGACCGCACATTTTGAAGACGGATGTTTTATGGACTGTAATGAAGATAATATTGACCCGGATATTAATCAAACTATAATTCGCTTTAAATTTGATGAAGAGATATTTACTGAAAATATTTATACCCAAAATCCATATATATCATCAGAAGATTTTTATAAAATAGCGCAAAGCCTTGCAATGTTTTTCAGTGGTGCAGAAATAACTGTATTTGATAAAAGTGAAGGGAAAACTATTAAGAATAATTATAAATACGATTCTTTAAGCGGTTATGCTTCTGAGCGTTTTGATTATGATAACCCGTGGCGTTTTGAATTTGAGGCTTGTACTGATGAAACAGAAAAAGTTCAGAGCAATGCATTGATTAAGGTCGCATTGACACCTTGCGAAACTAAAGGCGAAATTGAGATGTATTGTGATTATCGTAGGATAGAATACGGTGTTCCGCTCAAGGCTATAGAAAAAGTAATGTCAGAAACAAACCGTAATTTTAATGTTGTAATAATTATTTTTCAACGATATACCTTGTGGACAAATGCAATGAAAAGGGGCATTGAAAATCAGTATATTTATGACAGTGTTTACAATCGTCTTAAAGAAGAAATCAGTAAGCTTTTATTGTGGGAAAAGGTGCTTGAATTTATAAAAGATAGAATTTCTCTTACTGCATATGAATTGTGGATTAAAACGATAAAATTTCATGGAATCAGCGATGGTAAGGTAACTTTAACATTCAAAAGCTATGTTGCTGAAAGAATGTTTTTTGAACAGTATGCCACATTGTTACAGGATGCTTTTTTATCTGTAACAGGTAATAATATATTGATTTGATTGATGCTTAACTTATATTACATAACGATAAGGCAAGTGTTGGAGTATATTCCTCTAATGGTTAATATACGAATCTTATGAAAGGAGAGCGAAAGTATGTTAAGACTTTACTGCGATGACGAGGGTTCTGTATATGTAGATGCTGATGCAGATGAAGAGTCAGTACCTCAAAAAGGTCCTATCGTTAAAAAGTAATGGAGTATAAAGCGTTAATATCAAAATTTTGTTATTAGAAATTAACGTTTTGGAAGAATCTCCAAAGATATGCACCTCTGAAAGTTGATAGCTTTCGAGGTGCATATTTTTATGATATAAAAATCAGATTAAAAATAGTTAATACTAATTATTTTTAAAGCAGAGCAAATTACAGATAGAAATAAAGATTATCTATACGTTTTATAAAATTAGATGTTTAATGGGGATGTCTGATTTGTGCAATTTTCAACTTTGATTTTACATTATAATATAAAATCTGACAAAAATAGAACTAATCCTCAAATCAAAAGCGACAAGAAATTTATATTCGATAAGTTATGATATAAGTAGAGAAATTTCCCGAAATAGCAAGCATAAAATATAAATAGAGGGATGAACCGACTGAAATGGAAAATATACCACAGCAATTATCCCCATAATTAAACATATTTTGGCGTGACAGCATAAGCTAACAACGCAAAACGGCATAGGCGTATAAACTATGCTGTCGTGCGGTTGGGAGTGGCTGTATGCTATCGGCACGATACATAGCTTATCATCTAAAGAAGTTTAAAAGAAATGTCTTCTTCGGAAAGCACAGGTCTATAAAAAGAAGAAAAGATTTTAAATTAATAAAACTGAATACCAACCGTACCGTCAAATTTACCCTTTGCATAACGAGGGGCGAATTTGGCTTTTTTTATTACGCTTTTAGCTTTAATAGCTGTTATGCCGTAGGTTGCCGCAGTCCTCCGAATCAATCTAAACCTAAAAATTTAGATTGATTGGAGGTAACTACGGTGAAATATGCACCAAAAAAAGTATTTATTTTAGATAATGGCATTTATACGGAATTGAGTTATGAGGAATTTTGCTCGCTTCAAGAAAATGATGTTTCGTATGCTGATAAGTTCTTCATTCCTTTGCACGGTATGCTTATGGAAGTAACAGAAGAAACTTATAGAGATTTCTATAAGTCCGGGCGCCGTCAGAAATATATAGATGAGCGTTCGGTAGAAAACGGCGATTTTTCTTACGATATGCTCACAACCGCTGATTTTAACGGTGAAGACATTCTGATAGATACATCACAGGAAATCGATGAGGCAGTGATACATAAAATAATGTTGGACAAGCTGCATGATTCCCTTGTTCTGCTGTCGGACGATGAACAAAAACTGATAAATGCTCTGTTTTTCAGGAATTTATCGGAGCGTGAATGGTCGGCTGAAACAGGCATTCCGCAAAAAACGATAAACGACCGAAAACGCCGTATTCTTATAAAACTAAAAAAACTTTTAGAAAGTTAAAAATAAATCCGCTCAGCCTCTTCACTTTTCGGCCTGGAAAGTGAGGGGGCTTTTTCTATTGCCTCCTATGTTCCTTGAAAACTGAACAGTACAGCGCATTTTTTACATTCCTTCTGCTGTCGGCTGAAACCGGCAAGCCACATGAGCGAACGCATTTTATGCCTTCAGGACTCAGACGGTGCGGTGCATCCGTATCGAAGGCGATGACAGGCAGAAGCATTAAAGATACTTGCGTCCAGTCCTAAAGCCGAGCGTTGAAGCAATTTTTGTGGTTATTTGTGAGCCGTCGCAGCAAAGGAGGGCGCCCTGCGGAGATCCCGGGGGTGGTGAGATTCCAATGAGGTCAAATGCATGACCGGAAAGTGCGTTCCCGTTAGTCGAGGGGTTGGCGTGGTTCAAATATCGGCTAAAAACGATTGATACAAAAATTACAGGCGGTCGTTGATCTATTTATAGATTGCGACCGCCTTTTACTTATTAACGGAGGCAAAGAAAATGGAACAAATAAAACGAGGAGAAATCTATTACGCCAATTTATGCCCGGTTTTGGGCTCGGAGCAAGGCGGTATCCGCCCTGTTGTTATCCTACAAAACGATAAAGGCAATTTTCATAGTACAACTACAATTATAGCACCAATTACAGGGGAACTGGATAAACCGTACCTTCCGACACATGTTATTTTTAAATCGGACTGCATGAAAAAAGAATCCATGGTTCTACTTGAACAGATAAGAACAATCGACAAATCCCGTCTCGGCAGATTTGTCTGCACTATGAATAACAAAACAATGAAGCGAGTTGACAAAGCAGTTTTAATCAGCTTAGGTTTTGATTATCTGGAGGGACTAAAAAAATGATATTTTCCGAAAAAGCAAAATCAAACAATGCTTTTTACTACGAAGTCTGTATGTTAAAGTTGTTATCCGATATGGGATATTTAAATGAAAAAGATTTAAATGCAATTATTAAAATAGCTTCGGAAGATTACGGAGCATCTCTTGTTTTGGACAAAAATATTTTATGTCTAAACTGATAATTCTACTCAAAAAAGCTGGATATATTCGAACTATCGTAGTATTGTAGTGTTGCATCAAAGAAAAGATGACAACAGCAGGTAAATCCTGTGGAAAGGATAAGCAATGGAGAACACAGTAGTTACAATAGCACCAAGCATAATACCAAAATTGACATTGCGAGTTGCCGCTTACTGCCGTGTATCAAGCGATTCAAGCGATCAGCTTCATTCTTTTGCCGCACAGGTGCAACATTACACAAAATTCATCAGTGATAACGAGCGAATGGAGCTTGCCGATATATATGCGGATGAAGGAATAACAGGTACAAAAACTTCTGAGCGTGACGATTTCAATCGGCTGATTGCGGATTGCAAAAAGGGTAAAATTGACCGCGTACTAACAAAATCGGTCAGCCGTTTTGCACGAAATACAGCCGATTCTCTTATGTATGCAAGGCTCCTTAAAGAATACGGCGTCAGCATACTGTTTGAAAAGGAAAATATTGACACAGCATATATGTCAAGTGAATTACTGCTTGCTCTGTCAGGTGCTCAGGCACAGGAAGAATCTATTTCAATATCCAAAAATATGAGATGGAGCATTGAAAATCGAATGAAAGCCGGCACATTTATAGCAAGCCATACAGCTTACGGATATAAGCTTGTTAACGGTGAATATATTATTGAGAAAAAAGAAGCAGAAATTGTCAAACTGATTTTCGAAAGTTTCCTCTCAGGTATGGGCAAAAAAGCAATTGCCGATATGCTGAATGAAATGAACGCTCCGAAACGCAAAGATGTAACATCATGGAGAATTGCAACAATAGAGTATATCCTTACTAACGAAAGGTATATCGGTGATGCGTTATTTCAAAAGACCTTTAAAACCGAAACAGTACCGTTTATTCAAAAGACCAACAGAGGAGAAAAGACAAGATATTATGTAGAAAATACAAATCCGCCTATTATATCAAGGGCGGATTTTGAAATGGTGCGGAAACTTATAAAAGACAACAGCCTTGAAAATCAGCGTAAAAAGGCGGTAACTTATCCGTTAACACAGAAAATACGCTGTAAATGCGGTTCAACATACAAGCCGCTTACCGTAAACGGTAAAAAATATTGGGAGTGTACTAAACACAATTTAGGCAGAAGCAAATGTGATTCTCGACGAATACCCGAAAAAGATATTTATGAGGCGTTTGTTACAATGATAAACAAATTAAGAATTTGCCGAGCGGATATTTTACCTGCGACTGTAATACAAACTGAACGTCTGCAAATGAAAGCAGGCGGATTAGCTGCTAAAATCAAAGAAATTGATAGGCAAATCGCTGAATTTAACAATAAAAGTCTTGTGCTTGCAAGGCTGAATACGAAAGGGATTATACGACCTGCTGAATATGCCGAACAAAGCGGCAGTATAAACGGATGTGTAAATAATCTGAGAAGCAAACGCAGACAGTTGTTAAAAGAACAAGACGAAAACAGCATACTGTCAGGACTTCGCACATTAAATGATTTATTAACGAATATAGAAAAACCATTAACAGAATTTGATGAAAATATATTTAAAAATACTGTTTTAGAAATTACAGTTCCAACCGATACAAGCGTATGCTTTAAGTTGATCGGTGAACTGATGATTACAGAAACTATTCCCGACCGAAGGAGGTGTAAACGCCAATGAAAAACAGGCGGTTTCCGTACGGATATGAAATGCAAAACGGAGTGATTGTAATCCATCTGAAAGAGGCGAATATAGTTAAACAAATATTCAGTCAATATCTGAACGGGGAAAATTTAAAGAATGTTGCCGAAAGGCTTACAGAAAATCAGATTGAATTTTTGCCCGGCGAATATAATTGGAACAAAAGCCGCATTAAGCGTATGATTGAAGATAAGCGGTATATAGGTGCTGACAATTATCCTGCGATAATTGATGAAGATACTTTCAAAAAAGCAAATGCTGAAAAGAATAACCGAATAAGAAACATAAACCCTGTAATAACAGCAGAAAAGAAATTGCTTACAAATAAAGTAATTTGTTCAAACTGCGGAAGAAGATTATTCCACAATACGGACAGCAGACTTAAAAACAGTGAAAAGTGGTTTTGTAAAAATGAAGACTGTAAATTCAGTGTGCATATGACTGTTGCAGAACTTGAACGTGAAATTACGGAAATACTGAATTTATTAATATCGAATCCCGAATTCGCGGAATATGAAGAAACAGATATTCAGGCTGAACCGTCTCTTGAAATCATCAGAATGGAAAATGAAATTGAACGGCAGCTTGAATCTATTGACTTCGATAAAAATAAAATACAAAATATGATACTGCAATGTGCGGCGAAAAAGTATGATGCGTATAAAGGCGTTCGACACATTACAGATAGATTGAAAGCGGACTTTGAGAAATCAAGTCCGCTTTCAGTTTTTAATAAGGAATTATTCGATAGAACGGTATCAGCTATTACAATTGATAAAGACAAAAAAGTCTGTTTAAAACTGAAAAACAATAAAATCATACGAAAGGAGATGACTTTAAATGATGCAAACACAGCCTGCACCAAAATTGGTCAGAATCATACCGCCGAAACCTGAATTTTCAGGTGAAAATCGAATTGATATACGTCCCAAGCGTGTTGCTGCCTACTGCCGAGTTTCTACAGATAAAGAGCAGCAGGAACATAGCTTTGAAACGCAAAAAGAAATGTATACCGATATGATTATGATGAAACCAAACTGGCAAATGGCAGGCATATACGCCGATGAGGGCATTACGGGTACAATTGCTAAAAAACGCCCCGATTTTATGCGTATGATTGAAGATTGCCGAAAAGGTAAAATTGATTTAATCATTACAAAATCTGTGTCAAGATTTTCTCGAAACAATCTTGACTGCCTGCTTTATGTCCGAGAACTGAAAGAGATGGGAATACCGATTATCTTTGAAAAAGAGGGTATAAACACACTTCAAGTGTCAAGCGAACTGTTAATTACTTTATTCAGCGGACTGTCTCAAGCTGAGAGCGAATCTATCAGTATGAATGTTAAACTTGGTAAACGGCAGAGCCTAAAAAACGGAAATGTGCCGTTCAGCTATAAATCATTCCTCGGCTATCGCAAAGGTGCAGACGGTAAGCCCGAAATTGATGAAGAGCAAGCGGTTGTAATTCGCAGAATATTTTCCGAATATCTTGCAGGTAAAAGCTTGCTTGATATTGCAAAAGGTTTAACAGCAGACGGAATCCCAACAGCAAGAGGTAAAACAAATTGGTCATCGGCAAGAGTTCAGTCTATACTGACCAATGAAAAATACAAAGGTGATGCCCTGCTTCAAAAAACATATATCGTTGACTGTATCAGCAAAAAATCTAAAAAGAACAACGGCGAACTGCCTATGTACTATGTAGAAAACAGTCACCCCGCTATCATTGAAAGGGCTGTGTTTGACAGAGTCCAAGAAGAAATCGCACGCAGAAACAGCAAGAAAAAAGTTAAACAGGTCGGCACTAAAACAGAGCTCGGCAAATATTCAAGCAAATATGCTTTATCAGAAATCCTATACTGCGGTAACTGCGGAACACCGTACCGCCGATGCACATGGTCAAAAAACGGCAAGAAAAAGATTGTATGGCGATGCATCAGCAGGCTTGATTACGGTACGAAATACTGCAAAGACTCACCGTCAATTGAAGAATCGGTACTGCACAACGCAATCGCAGAAGCAATCACACAGAAAGCACAAATGGAAAATGCTGATATTAACCGTATCCGCAGACATATAGAAATGTATCAAAGCCGTCAGGATACAAGCAGTATTATCGCCAAGCAAGAGCGTTTAAAAACGATTCAGGAGCATATCAATCAGCTAACCGATATGGACAGCGAGGCTGCTCAAAACGGCGATTTCGACGCACAGTTCGAAAGCTTATATGCAGAAATGTATGCCATCAAAGATGAACTTGAAAAAATAGAAAAAAGCAAATCTAAAATTGAAACCGCATCCGATTCCATAGAAGAAATGACTGCGGTTATGCAAGGACTTAAAAACCACCCTGTGGAATACAACGATCTTGTGGTACGGCAGCTTATAGAATGCATTAAAGTAATGTCAAAAGACATCTTACACATTTATTTCAAAGATGGAATAAAAATAGAAACAAAGATGTAAAAAAATACAATATAATTATTTAAGGGTGTAAATTTACAGTGCAAAAAACAATTGTGATTGCACCCTTACATTTAATAAAACAAAGGATGTAACCCCTTTGATAATCAACCTTCCGATATATTTTTATGTATTATAAAACGCAAGGGTGCAAGAGTTTATAAAGCTAAAACTACTTTAGATTTTCTGATAATTCCAAAAGCAGCCTTTTGCCTGTAACCGAAAGGTTTGAAAAGTTGTTGATTAGTGTATATTCACTTTTAGTTATAAATGAATTGCTTTCGCTTTTATAAAACAGCAGCCAAATCGGAATCTCAAATGCCTCGCAAATACTGTAAATCGTTCGGATGTTCGGAAAACTTTTCTTTTTATATAGATATTTAATTGTGTTAACAGAAAGTCCCGATCTGACAGCAAGCTCATAAATGGAATAATTGTGTTCTACTCGCAATTTGTCAATCCTTTCAACTAATTCTCCAATTTGCTGAAGTTCGTATAAATCTTTAATCAAAATATGCACCTCCGGGAAGGCTGATTAACAAAATAAATTTGGGGTAGCATATTTCATCTTTATATATAAATCAGGGTGGCAAGTTTCATTACAAAGTTGTGTAATTGTTGTAAAATAACTTCATACCAATTCGGAGATGTAATGCTATGGCACATGATTATGAACTAAAATACTTTAATGATATTGAAAGAAAAACTATTGATTGGCTGTGGTATCCGTATATTCCTTACGGAAAGATTACACTTGTACAAGGAGATCCCGGTGAAGGAAAGACGACTATGCTGATTAGTATTATATCTTTATTATCCAAGGGTGATCCGTTTCCTTTCACAGATAAAAAGACGACGGCTGTATCAATTTATCAGAATGCTGAAGACGATGTAGCAGATACCATTAAGCCAAAGTTGGAGATGCACATGGCAAACTGTAATAATGTTTGTTATATAAAAAAGAAAAGTGATAATATTTTTATGGATGATGACAGCATTGAAAAGGCAATTGTGGAGTCGGGTGCAAAACTTTTTGTGCTTGATCCTATACAGGCCTTTATCGGTGATAATGTGGATATGAATCGGGCAAATGTTATACGACCGAGAATGAATAAATTGAAAGAGATTGCTCAAAAGACGGGCTGTGCTGTTGTTCTGGTTGGACATATGAATAAAAACTCTTCAGGAAAATCGAATTATAGGAATTTAGGCTCAATAGATATTTCTGCCGCAGCAAGAAGTGTCTTAGTAGTAGGAAAATTAAGCAAATCGTCAGAAATAAAAGTTTTAGCACAGTTAAAAAATAACCTTGCACCAAAAGGAAAATCTATAACATTTAAAATTGAAAACAGAATGGTTAAATGGATATCGGAATGTAGTCTGACAGCAGATGATTTATTATCATGCAGTTTATCAGGAGGAGGATACAAAAGAACGGTGGCAGAGAACTTAATTCATTTGAGTCTGGAAGATGGAATGAAAACTGCAAAAAGCATATTTGATAAAGCACAGGAACAAGGAATAAGTATCAGGACTTTAAAAACGGTTAAATCAACTATGCCTGTCAGGTCGTTAAAGAAAAACGGAATTTGGTATTGGGAAATGAATGGCAAAGAGGTAGGCAATCATGCAGAGCAGTGATTTTAACAGTTATAAATCAAGTATTGAAGTCATGAAAAACAACTCGGGAGCGGCGGCATTTATTCCTGCAAAGGATAAAGCCGATCTTTTCGGAAGTAACCACATATTTAAAACCTGTGCCTATTGCCGTGTTTCTACTGATCATGACGAACAATTATCTTCATTTGAACTACAGCAGGAACATTACAGACAGCTTGTAAGCCATCATCCCAATTGGGATTTGAAACATATATTTGCGGATGAAGGTATATCTGCAACTTCATTAAAAAATCGCGATGAATTCAATGATATGATTTCTCGTTGTATGAACGGTGAGTTTGATCTGATTGTTACCAAGAGCGTATCAAGATTTGCGAGAAATCTTGTTGACTGCGTTTCGCTTGTCAGGAAGTTAAAAGGCTTAAATCATCCGGTAGGCGTCTTTTTTGAAACGGATAACTTGTTTACACTATCTGAAGATTCTGAACTCAAGCTTTCAATATTGGCGACGTTTGCACAGGAGGAATCCGTAAAGAAAAGTGAAAGTATGAATTGGTCGCTGAAAGAAAGATTTAAAAACAAAAAGCTTTTAACGCCTGAATTATTCGGATACCGCAGACCTCGTGATGCAGTCGGGAACTATGTTAAATACGGAAAACTTGAAATTGAGGAATCCGAAGCAGAGATTGTAAGATTTATTTTCAATGCTTTTCTATCAGGATTTTCGATAGAGAGTATTTGCAATATATTAGAGGATATTGGTTGTAAGACCAAACTCGGTAATACAAAGTGGAATGAAGGCTCTGTTTCTTATATCCTTAGAAATGAAAGATATTGCGGAAACGTGCTTACATGGAAACAATTTACTGCGGATATTTTTGAACATAAAAAGAGAAAAAACAGACAGGATAGAGATCAATATTTATACACCGATGTTCACGAAGCAATTATATCAGCCGAACAGTTCGAAGCGGTTCAGGTATTGTTTGAAAACAAAAAGCACGGTTACAGAGGTGGTGTCCCGATTATGCAGGTTGTGGATATGGGTGTGTTTCGGGGATATATACCAATCAATCATCATTGGATTAGCGAAGATCCTGAAATCTATTATAAGGCATCTAACAGTGTGCCGGTTTACAAAAAGAAACAGACCCTTAAGAAAAACTATTTCAGCAGGTTTGATTTAACAGGTTATCAGGTAGTAAGAGGACAGTTTTTGACCGCACGCTCAGAGCTTCCCGTAATATCTTTTGGTAAAGATAAAATCACATTTAATTGTACCTGTACAAGAAAATTTGATTTTGCCGATTATGTTCAACTGCTGCTTCACCCGACAGAGCGGAAAATTGCAATCAGACCGTGTTCAAAAGATGATATGTACAGCATTCCATGGCAGAAAAATGCAAAGCAGCCTATGGCGGCAAAAACAATTATCTGCTCGCACTTTTGTAATACATTATATCAGATTATGGACTGGTTTCCCGATTATATGTATAAAGTTTTCGGAACTTTAATTGAAAAAGGCAATGAGCAAATTGTAATATTCAATTTACTAAATGCAATGCCGAACATAACCGTAACGGAAAAAGTTGAAAATACGAATAAAACCGTACATAGGAAGGTTGACATTTGTCCTGAAGAATGGGGAAATTCCTTTGGTGAAGAATTTTATAATTTCAGCATGGATAATATGCTGTATTATTTGCCGAAAGATACAAGTTTACAGGCGAATGAAAAAAGCCGTCCTGTTGAAGGACAGCTTCCGTTTGAAGTTATGAACGGTGCAGAAGTATTACGGTTTGCAGAAAATTTGAAACATAAGGCAGGTAAAGAAGATGAATGATGAAAATACACAAGCTTTTCAAAACATACAGGAGCAAATCTCTGAATCAGAAGAAAAGGAAATTGTAAATTTAGCAGGATTTCAAGTGACAAAGGCCGAATTGTTTGCGCATACAAGAGAGCCTGCGGTTACAGTCTGGGAAAATCGAATTAAGTTTAATATGGCGTGTTTGAGAAGATTTCCGGGCGTTACGCATATTCAGTTATTGATACATCCTGAACAGCAGAGATTGATAATTCGTCCCTGTGAAGCGGATGCTCCTGACTCTTTAAGATGGGCTACGGGTGGCGGAGAAAAAGAAATCCGTAACCGTGATATGATTTGTCAGATATTTGCTGCAAAGCTTTTTGAACTTATGAACTGGGATAAGCAGTACCGTTATAAGATGCTGGGAAAGCCTGCCATATCGGATAATGAAGCATTATATCTGTTTAAGCTAAATGATTTTGAGCTTTTCGTAAACACAGGTAAAAGAAAAAGCCGTGCTTATCTTCCCGAGGACTGGAGGGAATGCTTTGGTGTACCTGTTGAAAAGCATGAGGAAGCCTATAAAATAGATTTAGCAGAAGGCTATATTTCTACAGGAAAGGCAGGTGAAATGTAATGGCATATGATATCGGTATTAAAACAGTTTCATTAGACGGATTTCAGGTTGTGCAAAGAAAATACTTCAGTCGTCTGACAGAACCAATGATGACAATATGGGAATCAGCAGTTGCTTTCAATACCGCTTCGCACGACGCACTGAATAATTGCGAATGCATAGAAATTTATGTAAATGAAAAAGCAAAGAGTATAGCTATTATGCCCGTTCCGTCAAAAGATAAGGAAGCTGTGCAGTGGATCAGAGGCAGTAAAAAGTATAAATATAACAGGATTGAATGCACTATGTTTGCAAGGCAGATATTTAAATCATGGGGACTTGATCCACAGTATCATTACCGTACACCCGGTAAACTTGTACAATGTGATAAAAAGCTAATGATACTTTTTGATTTTTCACATTATGAGGTTTGGAGCGGCAGCAAAATGGTGAAAGAAAATGGATAAAAATACTTTTATATCAGTTCGTCTTACAAGCGGAAGTATTCGGATTTTCAAAGAAACCATCAGACTGATGGATAATCCTGAATTTATAAGGTTTTCGGTTAATGAAGAGGGTACTTTACTTGCGGTTGAACCCTATCACAGAAAAACTTTTACTTCTTTTACTGTCCCGAAGAATCTGTATTCTTATAACGGTGAAATGGTTGTTTACAGCAAGTCGTTATGTGCTGTTTTATACAGCAGACTGGATTGGAAAAAAGATAAATTATATCGTATACCGGGAAAGGTTTTCAAAGAACAAAAAACAGCTGTTTTTGATTTGACGAATGCGGTTTGTTACAACGGCGTTTCGTCAATTGAAAGCTTTCGGGGAGAAATTTTATGACATTTGCAGAGCAGGTTTTATTTATGCGAAAAAAGCTGTACCTATCCCGTTGTGATATGGCTAAGAAAATGGATGTAACCGAACAGACGGTTTACAGATGGGAACAAGGATTGTCAAACCCGAATATTTCATCAAGAAGAAAATTTATGTCACTATGCAAAAAAGAAAGAATAGTATTTGATGAATAGTTTATTAAATAAACATGAAACCGTGTCTCTCTTAACTGAGAAACACGGTTTTTAAATAGACCGAAATATGAAAAAAGCAGATTTCGAAAATTAGACAAAATGTTTTTGGACTGGTGATTACTATTGCAACCGAGAAAGTTTATCTATCTGATTTATATAAGGAACTCTATTTCATATGATATGCTGTCTCAATTACACGTTTTTATTTTTTTGCTCGTCAATCGGGATAACAATTTGATAGTTCATTGAAAAACAGGATTTTTATGTTATAATATATAAAAAGCAAAATGCTGTACTAACCATTAAAGAGATAAAGGAATTGAAATACAAATTTATAGTGTTTAGCTGATAATTTGTGTTTTGCGGTAAATATATGATCCAGTCATTAACTTCATTCGATTTTGCATTATCATATGCTCATGCATTTCGGGTATTGCTTAATAAGCATTATGAATCTCGTTTATCCGGGAATTATCAAGATTTTTCTTTGATAGTACCACTTATGTCTATTGGCGGTTTTGCTTGTGAATTATTCTTGAAATCGCTAGTAGACAAAAAGTTAAAAACGCATAAATTATATTCCGATTTATATAAGAATTTAGACACAAATACATCCAATGAAATTGAAACTATCGTTGTACAATGTATGCGCCTCAAGAAAAATAAACCTGATTATGATAGCTTAACATTTAAATCTGACTTTATGAAACAAGATAGACTTTTTGAGGATTTTCGCTACCTTTATGAACCAAAGAAAGATAAACCACAAGTGGTGTATAATATAGACTTTACTGAAGTCCTTGTTTCGGCACTGCAGACAATATGTGAATTAAAATTTGGGAAACGACCTATAACAGAAATACAAAATGGCATTTAAGAGAAATGGTTCATGAATAGATTATTTATAATAGGAAACGGATTTGACCTTGCTCATAATTTAAAGAGTTCTTATTGGTACTTTAGAGAATATCTAAGAAAATATGCTGAAAACTTTCTTAGTGAATTTGAAAAAATGTATAGTTATTATCCGGTTAATGAAGATGATTGGCATTTAGGAAAGAATAAAAAATTATTAATTAAAAACAGAAACGAAAAGGTATACAAGCAGTTGTGGCAATATATCGAATATAATCTTAGTTATGCAAACGAAAGCAATATGCTCGATTTTTCTCAGTCAATTATTGGTGAGTTAGATTTAGATGGCGGTCTTTACGGCATTGAAGATACAATGAATAATTATTGGAAAGAGCAGTACGAGTTTGTAGCAGAGTTAGAATCGTATGTAAATAAATGGGCACGACAAATTAGATTAAACAAGGTTAAGCCTAAATGCAAAGAAATATTTAGAAATCAAGAAGACTTCTTTTTAACTTTTAATTATACTAATACTTTAGAAAGAATATATGAAATACCATATAGCAACATACTACATATTCATGGTGGAGTATCAGGGATTGATGGTAGTCCTGTTCTTGGACATGGTAATACGGAGGTAATTAATAAATATCGTGTAATGGCATCAAAGGCTGATGAAGAGTTTGATGAAGCTTCAAAGAGTATATATAATGCTATTGCTGATTTTTATGAAAGAACCTTTAAGAATACAGAGAAAATAATTTTTCAGAAAATGAGCTTCTTTCAAAAACTCGAAAATGTTAATTTTGTCAATATAATAGGTCATTCACTTGGAAAAGTAGATATGCCTTATTTTAAAACGGTAATGAATTCTATAAATTCTAATGCCGAATGGAATGTTTATTATTATCAAAATGAAGAGAAAGATTGTTTGAAAGATTCATTGCTATCTCTTGGTTTGTCTGAAGAACATATATTTCTTTTACCATCAAGTGATTTTTGGGATATATAACTTTTTATATCTTATGAAAATAGATGCACTTATTTTTGTGTTGGTTCAAGTCCTCACAACAAATTTTCAAAGGCATCTATTTTATATCATCTTTACATAAACACCTGTAAATCCCTTGATTTATGGGTGTTCTTTTTTTGCTTATTTTTGCCTTAAAATAGGGGGATTGGAGCGTTTTAGTATGATTTTCGATAAACGCAATATATTTTCAAATAAATAAAATTGGCAACCTTTTGGCAACCCATAAAAACAGGCTCAGGGCATTTCTGCTCCGAGCCTTTTATCATATTGCTATTTTATTTTTCTCGTAGTATTCCTGCGTTTTATCGAGATAGGTTTTCTCGTATGCATCAAACACATCGCAATAAGTATCCAGCGTTGTTGTGATATCCGCGTGACCGAGAATGTGCTGCAATACTTTCGGCGGCATTCCGCTTTCAATACATCTTGTTGCATAAGTGTGTCTGAGCTGATGCTGATTGCATTCAGACTTGTTTGCTATGTTGTACCTTTCAATCAGCCGTATAGGAGATACAGATGAAAGTATCAAATTGCTCAAAAAAAGTGCTGAGGTGTTTGAGGGTGACACAGCCAAAAGCTATGTATATGCCTATGGTGACAACGGCAATGTATATGATTACAACAAAGGCTTTAACGCCGTGTATATGGCTCAGCAGCAGGGTAAAAGCTATGAAGAAGCATATAACATAGCTCTTGACGAAGGAAGCCATATAACCAAGCTTCAGGCTGAGATAGCATATGAAGCTGCGAAAGGTGATTATAATGCAGAAAATGCAAACAAAGGTATTACTAAACCTATAATGAATTCAGAAAAGATTTCAGATACTGACATATCAGAAAAAAATACATTTTCAATTCCTGCTATTATTGTTAACAATGGAGACAGAACAACAATTACAGGTGTTGCAAGCACGCATAATGGAGAAATTGTATTTAAGAATGATGAAGGCAAGACAGTATCACTCAATGATGTTGACTTTTCTGACAATACTGTCAGAACAATGGTTAACGATGCTGCAAATTTTGGTACAAGCGGAGCAGCGGTATATATTAAAAATGCAGTTGGAAATAATAACGCAAGTAAACATTATTCGACATATCTATCTTATTCAGGACAAATGTATAGATTTGGCATTGTTGGCTCTTCTTGGAATCAAATAAGTAATGATACTGCATTCAAACCATATTTTAATTTTCTCGGATATGACAATGCAAAAGCAATGTATGATGCTGGTGTTGCTGACAATAAGGCTTTAAATGCCATTAGAGAAAGCAGAAAACGTGACGAAGAATCAACAAAAAGTACCGTACAGAGAACATCAGAAGGCAAAGTGAATAATGAAACAAATGACAACGGACTTGATGCTGTGTTCAATGCTGTTGCAAAGCATTTGCATATTGATGTGAATTATGTTTCTGGCGGTGAAGAAAATGGTTTTTTTGACCCTGCTACTGCAACACTTACTGTTGTAAAGGGCGCAAAGCGTGGTGATGCTACTACACTTGCGCACGAAATCGGTGAATATGCAAGAGCGTATAACTATAACGCATACAAGCAGTATGTTGAGACTGTTATAAATTATCTCTTTGAAATAGATGCTGTATCAACTGAGCAAGATATAATGGCGTACCATCGTGCATATCACGCTGCTGATAACACTACAACAATTCAGGACGCTAAGGAAGAGCTTGTAAATGATGTTACGGCCCGTTTGTTTTTTGCAGAAGGCGGTATTGAACAGATAGTTGAACATATCTCTGAAAGCAAAAAAATCTCTGTTAAGGAAAAGAAAACTTTTCTTGAAACCTTAAAAGAGATTATAAACAACATCGCTAATACTATTAAAAATTATGTTACAAATAATGGGTTGCGTGCCTCTGAAAAAGTAGTAGGTGATATGTCGCTTGATGATGTGCGTGTACTGCGTTCTCAGTTTTTAAATGTAATCGATAGTGCTATTGCAAATCTTGAAAATGGTGTTGAGATTGGTGGTGGTACAAAATTCAGCTATAATACTTATTCTATTATTCCTTTGGACAAGGAACAAATAGATAATGCAAATGCTCGTAATGATATTGTTATTACTAACGATAATGAATTAGTATTAAAAATTTCACAATCATTGACAAACAGAAAACTAAAAGAAAATTATATTATTGGCGCCATTGATAATTCGTTAAAACAGAAAATAACAAATGATATAGGTATTAATATTTTTAAAGACGGTCAATATTCGTTTGTTATTTCAAGTGATGATATTAGACATATTGAAGAGCATTTTAGCTCAACCAATGAAATTTTTGATGCAGTATTTAAACTGTATGATACTATAAACAATTATGATAGTGTAAGCTTGAATGTATTTCAAAATCAAAAAGAGTTAGTTTTTGAAAAAAGCACTACTAAAGCTGATTACCTTGCATTAGAAGTTGCCTCTAAAAAAACAAGAAGCTTAAGGCTAAAGACCTTTTATGTTACTAAAAATAATATAAAAAAAGCAGGGAACAAAATACATTCCCCTGCCAACACCTCAAATTCGGGTGGACTGGCTTCTCAGGGAGTTTCGCTCTCTGCTAATAATAGTATACCCAATCAAAACCAAAATGTCAAGAAGTCACTTGATGTTGACATAGAAGAATACTTTGACGAGGGATTTTATGACCGTTTTAAGTATGAAGATGATACTAAAATCACAAAATCTATTGAGCAGTTAAAAAAAGAAAGCGATGAATTATGGAATTTGGCTGAAACCGATAACAGTTATTTTGATGATTTTTATTCTGTAAAATATCAGTTGAAAGCATTAAAAGCAGGTTTTGATAATGTACGTGATTATGTTGTTGAAGAAAATAAAAAAAATGTAAGAAAATATTCAAGTCAGTATATTCCTGAAATTATTAAAAAAAGAGAAGCCAAAAATAAGACACAGGAGTTGCTGCGTGATATTGCACAAGCACCTCCACACAAGGCTGCTCAATTCAAAATAATTCAGGAAAGCAACCCTGCTCCTGAGGAGAGTAACCCAGAGTGAAAGACCCATAAAGTAAGGAGCAAAGGCTGAACCGTAATTTTCTACAGGCTGAATGTATTCTGTAGATGTGGATACCGGCTCTGAGCTGTAATCAGGCAAGCCGATGAGTGCCTTAAGCTGTTCATTTGTATCCTCGACACTGTTGTCCACACCAACACTTGCCGTGTTGATTCCCTCCCTGAGTTCTTCTGTTCCTGCAAGGAGTGTGCCTGTGCCGTTCTTAAGAGTAGATACACCGTTGTCAAGTTCCTTAGCACCATCAGAAAGTGCTGCAGTGCCGTTTGAAAGTGTACCTGCTCCGTTAACGAGTTTGTCTGTACCGTCTGATAAAGCATCTATTCCTGCAGTGAGAGCAGGTACTTTTTCGTTGAGCTCGCTTGTACCGCCTGAAAGCTGTGATGCGCCTTCAGATGCGGTTTCTACACCTGCGGTATAGCTCTTAACGCCATCCTGAAGCTGTGCGGCACCGTCTGTCAGTGCTTTTGCACCACTGTTCAAAGTATTATTATTTAATGACAGTGTGTTCAGTCCTGCATTCAATGTGCCTATACCGTTTGTCAGTGTACTGTTGCTGGTAGTCAGTCGGCTCAATCCGTTGGAAAGTGCATATGCACCGCCGATGATTGTCTGTGGATTTTCTGTATTTCCAAACCCTGCTTTCATCTGATTAAGACCTGACTGAAGCTGAGCAGTATTTGTTTTTACTGTTCTCATTCCGTCTGTCAGTGTATTAACACCTGACTCAAGCTGAGCAGCCCCTGTCTTTAATTCAGGGAGCTTCTGCTGTAATACGGTAAGGTACTGTACAGCATATGCAAGGTCTGTTTCATTTCCACTTTGCTGATATTCGTTCAGATAATGCATTGCGGCTGTGTAAGTATCACTGAAAGCCGTAACAGAGCTGTTAAGTGATTTTGCTCCGTTGTCAAGCATGCTCAGATTGTCTTCACTTGCCGCATTGTTCAGATATTTTACAGAATCATCAACACCCTGTGAAATCTGATTTATACCATTGCTTGCGGTCTGAATTCCGTTGTAAAGAGACTTTGCACCCTGTTCACAAGTGGTCACACCGGCTGTGTATGCTGAGATACCGGAGTTTAAAGCCTGTGCGCCGCTGGAGGCAGAAGATACGCCTGAGGTATAGCTTTCAATTCCCTGAGATAATACTTTGCTTCCGTTATTAAGCTGTGATGCGCCTGCATTGAGCTTATTGTTATTAGCGGTTATTGTTTTAAGACCGTTGTCAAGTGTGACTGCTCCGTTATTGAGAGCACCCACACCGTCAGCAAGAACAGGCGCACCTGCACCGAGCGTGTTTACTCCGTTTTGGAGCTGTAATAATCCATTGCTTAAATCAGCGGCTCCGCCGTTTATCTTAGATGCACCGGATGAAAGGGAAGAGGAACCGTCTTTCAGATCCTTTGCTCCGTTATTCAGCTTGTCAGTTCCGTCCACTACCTGACTTGAACCATCATAAAGTTGGCTGAAACCGTCCTGAAGTGTACCCATTTCATCAGGTACGCTGTTCAGCTTGGTGCAAAGGGTATTGATGATTTCCTCATCTATTTTACCATTTATGGATTCCTTAATGGTCGGCATTGCATTTTCAAGAATCTGAGCTGCAAGATAATTCTTTTTCTGATTTGCAATATAGCTTATTTTACCGTGAATTTTATTCGTGTCTGCTGATGCAGTGGATACGGATTCGGAAAGATTTTCAGGAATGATGATTGCCGCATAATAATCATCTTCAAGTACGCCGTTTCTGGCATCTTTTTCATCGGTGAAAATAAATTTTACCGTATCGTTTTCCTTCAGTTCTTCGCAGATTTCGTTGCCCACATTTCTTGATGCTCCGTTGATTTGTGCCCCATCATCAAGGTTTACTACTGCAACAGGAACGTCGTTCAGACGAGCATACGGATCCCAGAAAGCACTGAGATAAAAGTAGCTATATAGCAGCGGTATAACGAGTACACCTATGATGATAGCTGCTTTTACTATTATGTTTGTTTTTTTCTTCTTTACAGACATTATCAAAAACCTCCTTATATAAACAATCTGTAAATCAGCTCATTACGCATTGTATTATAATTTGAGAAAAATGTAACTATACATTTTAATGAAAATGTATAGTTTTTGACAAAATCGTAAATTTGTATAAAAAATAAGAGCCCTGAAGGACTCTTATTAAATATGAAAATAATAATTAATGCTGATGCAGCGTATTTTGTAAATCCCTAACAGCTACCTCTTTTAAGGTGTGAGAATCTTTAATTAACGTTTTTTCATAGCAGTAACTGATTGCCTGAGTCAGTCCCAGAAGAATGAATAAAAGAATGATCTGTTTCGGTGAATTAAAAATATAGTCTGTCAGTCCGAAAAGAAGATAGGTGAGCATGGATGTAAATACACAGAAAACCAAAGTGAATTTTTTTCCGTTATTTGCATTGATTTCAAGCATCTTGCCAAAGGCACAGCCTATAATGACAAAAAACAGAATAACACCGATTATACCGAGTTCCATCCAGGTTTCAAGCACAAAATTATGTGCATGCGGTTTGCTTAAATCATATTCATTCAAAAGCACCTGTCCTGTTTCCTCAACGCCGAAGCCAAGCCCCATAAAGAATGCTTTAAGATGCGAGGTAAGATAGTTTATCAGGCTTTCCCAAATCTGAAAGTGTGCTGCTGAGGATTGCTTTGCCTCACTTCCACCGCTGCCTCCGCCGCTTACCTTGCCGACGGTTTTGAATATAAGACCATATCGTGTGAGAATGGACGGAATGATGACTACAATTGTGGGAATCAGGATTTCAAGCATTGGCTTAGCATATTTTTTTGCAAGAAAGATGAACATGAATATCCAGCCTAAGATTGCAATAAAGCAGCCTGCTCTGGTCATAGTCGAGCTCATTCCTGCACTTATCAATACATTGCATAAAAAGTATGCCAGCTTCTGTTTGCCTGTTTTTGCATTGAGAAACAGATAAATAGATATCGGAAAAACGATAATCATATATGTGGCAAGGAGATTTGGATTGGAAAAAAATCCACTGGCACGCGTTGTCCACATATTTGTACTGATTTCAAACGGCAGAATATCGTAAACCAGTGTATCCAGATTCTTATAAAACGGCGTTGTAAGTACAAGTTTTTCAGGTATATATTCAAATCTGTAAAGTGTGTATGTACATATCTGGATTGCACCAACGATTCCATTCAGTGCACCGGACAGCACCATAGCAGAAAGGATTCTGTCTATTTTCTGTCTTGTTACTGCCAGATTGTAAATCATAACCTCAACAAGAAACATACCCCACCAAAGCATTGCTGTGGAGAAGGAGGAGAACTTTGTTCCTGACCATAAAACACTGACAACAGCCAGTGCCATAAATCCCATCATTATTTTTCCCAGTGTTCCGCATTTTGCCTTTTTCCCCTCGCGGGTCCATTGGCGTTTGAATACGATAAATCCGGTGAATAATATAAAAGGACTTACATATTCCGGCAGAATAGGAAAAAGAAATACAGTTGCCAAAAGCCAGTACCAGCCGGGATTGCTCCGGTATTTGTCTTTAAGGCAGATGATTTTGCTATTCATAATCAACCTCAATTAATAATTAATATATAATAAATTAAATATAAATAATATAAATAAGTCAAAGCAGTACAAACATAATACTACATAACGAATTTATTTTCAAGTATATTCAATTTAATAATTCTTGTTTGCTGCAAGATTTACAGTTTATTTACAGTTAAAAATAATAATTTGGTTGCATTACAGTTATAGTTATTGTATAATTTATTGGTATATTATTTATTATTTTATATAGTATTCTATATTTAGGAGTGTTAGTATGGACGAAAAAGAAAAAGGTCTTAACAGCGAGCTTCCTCTTGACAGCGATTTGGATAACGAAAATGATGGTGCTCTCGAGGAAAAGGACGGCGTTAAATATGAGACCAATGATAATTGGGAGTTTGAAGCAGAGGCGCCTACCTTGAATAATGATATGTTTTCAGTACCTGATTTCCCTGAAACAAATAATACATCAGGCGAATATTTTTCAGCTAACGATTATACTGCCAGCAGACAGGTTGTAGTAAACAGAGACGTTTTCACATTCGTGCCTCTTGCAATATTTGTTGCAGCTGTTATCGCAGTTCTTGCTGTATTCGGCGTCAGATATTATACGGTTCCAAACGGTAAGGAAGGTGATTTGATGAATCCTGCCTCCGTTGTTGCAACCATTGAAGACAGTGATATAAGTCTCGGTATGTATAATCTTTACTTCTCCAGCGTAGTAAGTGAATATGAGAAATATGCAAGCTACTATGGAATTAATACAACTGCAGATTATGCAAATCAGTATACTACTGATGATGACGGCAATAAAATTTCCTGGCTGGAGGTTTTCCAGAACGAAACACTCGAGGAGCTTAAGACACACTGTGTATTAAGTGATGCTGCAAAAAAAGCAGGTATAACCTTATCAACAGGTCAGCAGAAGATGATTGACGATTATATTGATAATCTTAAGAGCTCTGCATCAGAGCAGAATGCTTCACTCAATGATTATATCTCAGATGTTTTCGGTGATTATTGTACGGAGGAAACTTTCCGTCTTTATATGGAACGTTTTTATCTGGCTATAAACTATCAGGGCAGATTTGCTATTGAAAACAAGCCTGAAAGTGAAGAAATCAATAAGTTTTATGAGGAGCACAAGAAGGACTATTATCAGATTAATTTCTCATATCTTGCACTGACATATGATTCAAGCAGTGACGAGGCTAAGAAGAAGTCTGAAAAGTCTGTTCAGGAATATGCAGCTAAAATAAAGGACAGACAGTCCATTATCGACTTGGTTCCTACAGTATATGCGAATTATATCAAAAATGATGCCGCTTCAGCTATGGAGGCAGATTCGTCCTTGTCCGAAAAGGATGCAATAAAGCAGGCAACAGCAAATTATGAGGCGAATATAGACGGTCAGATGTCAGGTACAGATATGCAGTTCGGTGAGGAAATCAACAACTGGCTTTTTGATGAAAATGAGCCGACAGGTTCTGTAAAATATTATATCAATGATGAAATGGGTTATGCTTATATTATCCTTAAAACAGAACAGCCTACTCATTCGGAGGAGGAACTGTATTCTGTAAGACATATTCTCATTATGCCTGAAACGAAGCGTCTGGATGCTGAAACGGACGAAAACGGAAATACGATTTATAATGACGAGGAATGGGCTGCTGCTGACGAAAAAGCAAAGAGTATTTTGGATAAATATAATTCCGGTGATAAGACCGAGCTTGCCTTTGCAGCACTTGCTGAGGAGGAAAGCGGTGATGTTGCTTCTACAGGTGCAGGCGGCTACAGCGGAAGATACGGCGGACTTTGCGAAAATGTGAGCAAAGGTAATATGGTATCTGAATTTGAATCCTGGGCACTGGATAAGGAACATCAGTTCGGTGATGTTGAAATTGTTAAATCACAATATGGTTACCATATTATGTTCTTTATTTCAAAGGATGCAGCTTATAAGGCGCAGCTTGCTTCTGATGTACGCAATACCAATCTTCAGAAAATCGTTGATGATACCAAGCTCAGCAAGCACGATTCTGTTCTTAAAAAAGCAAATGATAAGTTTTTAGTTGAGAAGAAAGCAGCTAACGAAAGCTCTTCAAACGGAAATTTATCACAGGGCTATTAAAAATAATACTTGTATTATTTCTGATAATAGTGTAAAATACTGTTGAATAAATAACTAACTCTGTAAAAGGATGAAAAAAGATGGCTAAGAAACAATTAGATGAGGATTTACTTGCAGGCGGCAGCTTAGGCGGTGCCGATAAGAGTAAGAAGAAAAAGGCTGGCAGTGCTCCTGCCGGTAAGGGTGCAGCAATCAGCATTGCTCCGCGTACCAAGAAAATTATTCAGGCAGCGGTTTGTATCGTTATTGTTGTTGCTCTTCTTGTAACATACGTTGCTACCGGTGCGGTGAGAAAGGGCTTTATCGCATCACTTAGTTTGCCTGCTCAGACCTTGACAGGTGTGACTGTAAGCAATGGTGATAACAAGGCTAAGATTAAAGTTGCTACTTACAATTTCTATTTTGCAACAACATACAATAGTCTTCAGTCACAGATCAGTCAGTATGCACAGTACGGTCTGGATGCTTCACAGCTTGGTCTTGATGTTGACTTTGATAAGAAGCTTTCATCTCAGACCTATACCGATCCTGACACAAATGAAACAATGTCTTGGGATAAGCATATGCATCAGATGGTTCTTGATTCTATTGAAAGCACATACACATATTATCTTGCTGCGGTTGCTGCTAATGACGGCAAAGAGCCTGAAATCACAGACGAGCAGAAATCACAGATTGATGATACACTTAAGCAGTACGAAGAAACAGCAAATCAGTACGGCTATACTCTCAGCGGCTATCTTGTAAGAGCTATGGGTAAGGGTGTAACAGAGTCAGTATTCAGAACTGAAACAACACGTCAGTATATTGCTCAGAATTATCAGAGCCAGCTTGGCAATGAATCCGTTGAAAAAGAGTATTCAGCCGATGATATCAATGCTTATAAGAATGAGCATGGGGACGATTTAAAAACGGTTGACATTAAATTCTTTGAGTGCAGCAGTGAGGACGATGCAAAGGCTTTTGCCGATAAGCTTAAGGCTGACGGTTCAAACTTCGCTGATTTATGTGCTCAGTATGCAAGCTCTGATTATGAGAAGAAGGCTCATGCAGACGAAGCATATTCAACTGAGCTTGGTATGACCAAATCTGTTCTTCAGGCAAGACAGTATGCAATTGCAACTGCTGATCCGCACGAGCATGAAGAAGGCGAGGAGCATTCAGATGATGAAGAGCTTAAGTATTCAGGTCTTGACTGGCTCTTCAGCTCAGACAGAAAAGCAGGCGATATCAAGCAGTACAGCACATCTGTTGTTTATGTAATTTCACCTGCATCTATTTCAGACAGAAAGACAATTAACATCCGCCACATTCTCATTGCTCCTGAAACGGATGATGAAAACGGTGATGTAACAGCTGCTACCGATGCGCAGTGGAAGGCTGCCTATGAAAAGGCAAGCAAGCTTCTTTCAGGATGGGATAAGACTGAGGATGGCTTTGCTAAGCTTGCAAGCGAAAATTCAACTGATCCCGGTTCAAAGGACAATGGCGGTCTTTATGAAAATGTTATAACCGGTCAGATGGTTAATTCCTTCTCAGCGTGGTGCTTTGAAGACGGCAGAAAAGCAGGCGATACAGGTATCGTTAAATCCGATAACGGTT
Source organism: uncultured Eubacterium sp. (assembly GCA_910577195.1). Taxonomy (GTDB): domain Bacteria; phylum Bacillota; class Clostridia; order Oscillospirales; family Acutalibacteraceae; genus Eubacterium_R. The sequence continues at coordinate 167,194 of CAJTLP010000006.1, forward strand.
ATCATATTATGTATTTTGTAGGTGCGAATGACCAGACGGTATGGCAGTACAATGCAAAGCAGGCACTTGCATCTGATGACAGCAAGTCTGCTGCTGATAAATTAGAGGAAGAATATACAATTAAAGAGAATTGGTTTGGTTCTCGTTACTTTGAAAAGGATGTAGACATCTCTAACTGATTATTATAAAAAAGAGGTTGTTTCATACAACCTCTTTTATGCTATTCATTTGAAAGGGGACTGTAATATGACAAGCAAAAATGATGTCAATGAATTAATCAATGAAATATCTCGTCTTATGGCAGCCCTTGAGGATGTCAATTTTGAATGTCAGCGGCTTGAAATCGTTAACTCGAATCTTGACTTTCAATTAAAATCAATCAGCCGTGAACTTAAGCAGAATATAGCAATGCTTGAGACTCTTGAGGAAGAAAATAAAGCTCTCAGAAATGAAAACCGAGAGCTGAAAAAAGAACTGGAAAATAAGTAATGGAATATACACTTAATACAAATCAGCTCAGGGAATATGCCCCAAAGCTGAAAATGGGGGACAGAGTTGTGCTTTCGGGCACAGTATACACCTCGCGTGATGCCGCTCATAAAAGAATAACACAGTATATAAGCGAAGGTAAGGATTTGCCGTACGATTTAAAGGACGCTGTTATATATTATGCCGGTCCTACCCCTGCACCGGAGCATTTGGCTGTCGGTGCTTGCGGACCTACCACATCAAGCAGAATGGATGTTTTTGCTCCTGATTTCCTTGACAGAGGTGTAGTCGCTATGGTAGGTAAGGGGGAACGCAGTCAGGCAGTTTGCGATGCTATTGTGCGCAATAAAGCAGTTTACCTTTGTGCTATCGGCGGCGCAGGTGCACTTGCATCGAAGTGCATAAAATCCTGTGAAGTTATCGCCTTTGATGATTTAGGTTGTGAGTCTGTTAAAAGGCTTGAATTTGACAGTTTTCCGCTTACCGTTGCAATTGATTGCAGCGGCGGTAATATTTTTGTCAGATAGCCTATTCAACCTGCTTTTTTATATCGTTTAATACCTTTTTTTCAATTCTTGATACATAGCTTCGGCTTATATTTAACCTCTGTGCAACCTCGCGTTGTGTCAGGGGTTTTTTGTTGTCCAGTCCATATCGTAATATAATGATTTCTCTTTCCCGCTCATCTTCCATATTCTCAATGATTTTAGCAACCTTTTCCCACCGAACCTTGACCTCAAGATTGTCTGCCAAATCATCAGGACTGCTGATTGTGTCCTCAATGGTCAGCGGATTTCCATCCTTGTCAATTTCCAGCGTATCGTTCAGATATACATCATTTGCAACCTTTTTCCCTGCCCTGAAATGCATAAGTATTTCATTTTCTATACATCGTGATGCGTATGTAGCAAGGCGTGTGCCTTTTTCGGCATTGAAGGAATCAATTGCTTTAATCAGGCCGATTGTACCTATGCTGATTAAATCATCCGTGTCATTTGTCTTTGAATAATACTTTTTTACAATATGGCTGACAAGTCTCAGATTCCTTTCAATTAAAACTCCCCTTGCATTTGCGTCGCCGTCCTTCATCTTTTCAAGCCACATTGCCTCCTCCTTTGGAGATAGAGGTTTGGGAAAGCTGGACGTGTTTTGGATGTGCAGAATAAAATAGATTAAGTGTGCACTTATTGCGGATAGTAAAGCACTAAACATTTTCATCACCGATATATTTATATGCTTATTAATGACTGCAGATACTATGAAAAACAATTAACAGATTTAATATTTTTTTTAAAAATTAATTTTTTATGAAAAAATGTGACTTTTTATCGTGACTCTCTCTGTCCTTATTGACTTCTTCCATTAACTGTTTTTCATATGTTCTTGCCGCTTGTGGTACTGCCTTTTTTACTGCTTTCTTTAAATTTGCATTTGCTTTGTTATGTGTTCCGTCTACAAATACAGCTTCCGGTGATAAATATCCTGCATGATTGATTTCATCTAATATCCAATAGAATATTTCCTCTATGGTTTTTCCATTTTGAATATCACTACAGGGTCTATACTGGGTCTGCCGTTATCTGAACAGTACAAATCCTTAACAATATCATATATATGTGTAAAATCTACAGCATTGTCTATTTTTCTTAACAGATGATCTGAAGGTACAAATTTTTCTATGCTGAATATCTCCACTTGCCTCTCTTTTCTCTGTGCTTTTCAATCATCTTTCGTCACCAACACCATTTTACTACAATCACACAAAAAAAGCCCAGCTTTCGCTGGACCTTTTCGACAGGCTGAGACACCGATTATATCGGTGTCTTTGAAAATATAAATTCGTTTTTAATTACTGCCATTTGAGTGCTTTGATCGAGAAGCCGAGTGAAGATTCAAGACGGTTTTTCTGAACAATAGCAATAACCTTTTTCTTGTTACAGCCGGATACATCCGCTGTTACCTTATAGAAGTTGTTGTCACCAAGATCCTCAACCTTCGTTATGGATACAGTCTGAACTTTCTTTGTATAATTGGAAATTTCAAAAGTATCATCTTTTTTTATATATTTGATTGGTGCATTCGATTTTTCAGCATAATCATTACACTTTGTTTTAAAATTAACTACAGTCTGTCCATAGTATTTAAAAAGATTCAGAACGATAGGGCTTGATGGATAAATATTTCTCGAGCTGCCTTCGCGTTCTGCCATCCAGACAGCGGTATGTGTTGCAAGTTCAATTGGCACACCATCGGAATTTTCATAGCTTGCAGTGTAAAGATACGGAACCTCAAGCATGGACTTAATAATGTTCTGATCTTCAACTGAGAAATTAACCTCTTTTCCGGTTGCACTTGTTTTCGGTACAGTTTCATTGCCGTCAAATGCTGTTGTATCATTGGAGTCGGTAAGTGAAACATCCTTTTTCGTTGTACCGGTTGTTTTGTTATTTGGCTTGGTGGTTGTGTTTTCGCTTGGGTCTTTTCCGCCATAGCTGCCGCTGTTGTTTTCAGTATCACCCTTATCTTCGGCAACCGGAATTGTGCTGCCTTCAATAGGATCGCCGTTAGCGTCAATAAGCTGCGCGTATGTTCTGCCTTTTTTATCCTTTTTGTAAATAACAGGAACCTCTGTAGTCACGACATTTCCGTCCTTATCCGTAACGGCTTTGCCTTTATTATCAGTTACTTCCTGTGTTTCAAAGCCGAATTCCGTATCACTGTTCAGTTCGTCAGTCGTTTCTTCGGACTCTTTCTTGGCACAAGCAACAAATATCGACGAAATGACCACAATAAGTGCAAGCAATAATATAAAAACTTTTTTCAATATGCACACCTCTTTCTGAGATCATGAAATAATATATTCTAATTATATATTATTTTTGGTAAAAGTAAATAGAAATAATAAAAAATGAACAAATAATTAACTCCTTATTCATACTATTTACATATTTTTCAATTCATGATATCCTAAAAAATAATAAAAAAGTGGTGATGTTATTGTGAAAAGTGCTACTCGCCTTGCAGTGTGCTCAATTGTTACAGCCCTTTCAGTAGTGCTCCTTTTCTTAGGTGGAATTACCTTTGTACTGGCATATACAATGCCTATGATTGTGGGGCTTTTTATGATTATGCTTAATCGTACTTTCGGCAAATCAAGTGCCTGGATCACTTATGCTGCCACATCTGCTTTATCGTTTATTCTGGTATCGGATAAAGAATGTATGCTGATGTATGTTATGCTTTTTGGGTTTTATCCGATGGTGCATGAAGAACTCGGAAAAATCAGAATGAAACTGCTGAGAATTACTTTAAAGCTTTTGATTTTCAATGTCCTTCTGGTTGCGGTACAGCTGATTCTTGTGTTTGTATTCGGTATTCCGTTTCTTGAAGAAGGGGAGGGGCAATGGATGATTGCTCTGTTTGCCGTTCTAATGAATATTCTTTTCCTGTTCTACGACAGAATTATTACCGTTTTTACCAAATTGTACGAAACAAAAATTGAAAATAAAATAAAAAAATATTTCAAATAAAAAAGTTCAGCCTTGTACATCTTGTACCTGGCTGAACTTTTTTATCAGTTGTTTTTCAATTTGTTTACCATCATTCTGGCAACCTTGTATATGTCACCGCAGCCGAGCGTGATAACCAAATCACCTGCCTGAGCGTGAGAAAGCACATAGTCACATATTTCTTCAAAGGTGTCAAGCTGTATGGAATTCGGTATCTTGTCCGCTAAATCCTTTGCTTTTATACCTATTGTATTTACCTCACGGCTTCCCATAATTGCTGAAATAATGCATTTATCAGGAATCTGTAAAACCTCTGCAAAATCATTAAGCAGAAGCGATGTTCGTGTGAATGTGAATGGCTGGTGAACTGCCCATACATTTTTATAACCCATTTTCATTGCCGCCTCAAGTGTAACCTTGAGTTCAGCAGGGTGATGGGCATAATCGTCAGCAAAGGTGATTCCGTTGTATTCACCTAAAAGCTCAAAACGTCTTGAAGCACCGCCGAATGCTTTAAGTCCTCTGCATATGCTTTCAATGTCAGCTCCGCTTTCATATGCCGCTGCAAAGGCACAAAGTGAGTTAAGAATGTTATGCTCGCCCGGAACAGAAAGCTCAACCTTTGCAGTAAATTCACCGTTGTGATAAACATCATATGATGATTTAAAGCCACCGGGTACATCAATGTTTTTAGCAACCCATTCATTATCGTCATTTTTACCGATGCTTATCAGTCTCTTGCCTGTTATACCTTTGAGTGTATCAACGGTGTTTTTGTCATCACCGTTATATATAATGGTTTTAGTGGTCTTATCGGCGAATTTTCTGAAGGATTTTTTTATGTTTTCAATATTTTCGAAGAAATCAAGGTGATCCTCATCAATATTCAGAATAACCGCAATGTCCGGATTCATCTTTAAAAATGTGTTGTTGAATTCACAGCTCTCGCACACAAAATTCTGGCTGTGACCGTATCTTCCATAAGCGTCAATCACAGGCAGCTTTCCGCCGATAACTGCACTTGGGTCAAGCCCTGCCTCAAGCAAAACCTGTGTAATCATAGATGATGTTGTGGTTTTTCCGTGTGTACCGCATACGCCGATACAGTTTGAAAAAATTCTGCTCATTGCACCGAGCAGCTCAGCACGTTCAAAGCAGGGGAAGTGTTTCTTGGCATATTCAAGCTCTTCATTTCCTGCAAGGATTGCGTTTGTATAAATTACAAGTTCAATATCATCCGTAAGGTTTTCCTTAACCTGACCGAGATATACTTTTGCACCTTCTTTTTCGATTCTTCTGAAGGTTTCAGTGTCGTTATTATCAGAGCCTGAAAGCTCATATCCAAGTGAAATAAGTATTTCGGCAAGAGGGCACATTCCTGAACCGCCGATGCCGATAAAATGTATTCTTTTCGCTTTTTTTAATATTTCATCTATACTCATCAGAGCAAGCCTCCGTCAAAACAATTTAATATATTATACTACTATTATGTGAAAAAATAAATAGTAACTTTGCCGTTAACTAATATTTTTTTATTTCATAGTATAAAGGGATAGCTGATATGTTATTAGAGATTATAGTGTGAAAAATCACACTATAACGATTATATTGCCCTCAAAATTTGCCTATGGCATAATTTTGAGATGGCTGTAATTACCATTAACGCCTTGTCAGGCTACAGCAGGTGTTGATGATTTTTAATGAACAATTTGTAGCCTGAAAGGCTATGGTAATTATTATGAAACTTAAAACTTTTACGATTCCTTACTTAACAGATGAAAGACTTGAATATGCCAAAGAATATCTTGTTGACAATGGTTATTCCTATGTTGAGGATGTTGCGTCAGCAGATTTTGTTATATTGCCTATTCCCGTTAAAAAATATATGTTTGACAAGCTGGAGGATAAAACAGTGTTTTACGGTGTAGGTGATTATAAGGGCTTTGATTATAATAAGATTAAAGCCTTTCTGCTTGAAAATGCTTTTTTAACCTCAGAGGGTGCAATTGCACTTTATAAAGAAAATTCAAATATGTCCATTTACAATTCAAAGGTGCTGATTACAGGCTACGGCAGAATTGCACAGGCGCTTCATAAGGCGTTGGCTGCACTGGGTGCGGATGTGACCGTTTGCTCGCGCAGTAAGGAAAGCATAGCTCTTTCACGTTTTAACGGAGCAAATCATATAACCTTTGATGAGCTGGCTGTAAAAAATGATTACGATATCGTATTCAATACAGTACCGCATATTATTTTCACTAAGGCAGAGCTTGATGCGTTGGGCAGTGATGTTACTCTTATTGATCTTGCATCCTTTCCAGGCGGAGTGGATACACTCTATGCAAAATCAAAGGGTATTAAACTGATTGACGGTAAGCGACTGCCGTCTCGCTATTCAAAAAAATCAGCAGGATACTTAATCGGAAAAACAATAAACCAAATTATAAAGGAGGATTTTTCTTGAACATCGGTTATTGCCTGACAGGTTCATTCTGCACCTTTGCAAAATCAATTGATGCCGTAAAAGCTTTGGTAAAGGCTGGGCATAGTGTTACACCGATCATGAGCGAAAATGCTTATTCAAAAGATACACGATTCGGAAATGCTGTTGATATACAGAATAAACTGATTGAAATAACAGGCAACAGCATTATCCATACAATAGAACAGGCAGAGCCTGTCGGTCCAAAGAAAATGTTTGACGTGCTTGCAATCGTTCCCTGCACAGGAAATACCCTTGCAAAGCTTGCAAACGGAATTACGGATACAT
>CAJTLP010000007.1 GCA_910577195.1 uncultured Eubacterium sp.
TTAATTCTGATATATGGTTGAAATACATAGTTTTTTGTATTCGTATATGAGAATATTAAGCGAATGAAAGCAATAAAAAATGCGCAGCCGAAAGACTACGCATGAAAAACGCAAACTCTCGCTGCTAAACGAATTCAATCACGCAATTGAAGCATGTGAAAACAGAGCCTGCATTTTTACCAAGATAAAAATACACGCTTCAAACATTGCGTAATATTAAATTCGTTTAGCAGTTTTATTTTATCACAGTGTTGAAAAATATGCAAACTTTTATTGTAGTTTTAATAGAAGTTTACCTGTAGATATCATAATATCTGTCTTTTAGCTTATTCCTAACAGTATATCTTTGCTGCTGAATATTCTTCTCTGCTTTGATGCTCGATTTGATTTCGGGGTTATTTTCGATGATGTGATTCGCAGTGCGGATGTTTTTGCGTAATGCGTTTAATGCAGATGTGCAATCATTTCGTTGCGATAATAGTTCAGCTCTTTTGTTTGTATCGGTACATCTGCGGAGTTTGTTGTAGATGTGCTGACGCTGGTTTTCTATGAGTTTGATTTGTTCGGTTGACATATTGATGAAATTATTAACATCGTCAAGCGTATTCAGTTTATATTTTGAAATTAGGCAGACTTCTTGTGAATATCTATCAATTTTTCGCCAAGCCTTTTTCATTTCAGGTGATAGCGGTTGATGCCTCTTTGGAATGTAGCCTAAAAGATAAGAGTAATAAAGATACAAAGCCTTTAAACCTGTTATCTTTCTTGTTTTGGATAAGCTGCCTTTAAGGGTATACTTTTTGGGTTGGATAGTTTGCGGTTTCGTATTTTTAATATAATTACTATACTTTTCTCCTGCTATCCAAACATCATTTTCTCGCATTCTGTTGAATATGCCATACCTGTCATACTGCTCGCCTAAATGATATAGGCGAGTATTTTTTGTATCATTTACCGAACGAATGGTGGCATATTTCAATCTCAGATCAAGATTGATTATATAGCCCTGCTTCTCTAATGCCTTTCTGAATTGTGCCTGATTTACACTTATACTGATTGCATAATCAATAGCATTACGCATCAGATTATACTTTGTCGGCTCACCTCGCTTTTCTGCAAAATACATACTTCTCGGCGTTTTGCCACTTGGATTTTTTATCACCGTAAGCTGCTCCTTTTCGCATAATTTATCCGATAAATCTCTGAACTTATAATATGCCTTCTTATTGCAGTCAAACTTTTTACCGTTCCACATATTAACGGAATTGATAACAAAATGGTTGTGATATGTGCCTGTATTGAAGTGAGTTGCAACAAGCACCTGATAATCCGTTCCCCACATATCCTTTGCAAGCTGAACACCGATTCTGTGGCATTGTTCGGGTGTAACTTCACCTGTTTTAAAACTCTGATATGCATGATAAGCGACATTGCCATTGACTTTATTAAAGCGTTCCTGTACTGCATACATTTCCTCAAATGCAGTATCAGCATTGCAATTCACACCGGTAACAAAACAAGCTTTTTCTTTTCCGTTTATCGTTTTATTGCTATCATCTGCATAGTGAATAACCTTTTGCAAATCAGAATAAATGGTCTTGTCTGGATTGGCTGCATAGTCAACGACTCGTGATAAACTGTCTTTAATTGCCCAGATTTTTGTTACTGCCATTCGTTGTTTTCTCCATCGTGATAGGCTTTGAGAATTAAATCAGCAACACCATTTAACTGACTGTTATTCATATTGCGAATTGCCTGATAGGCTTCATATAAATAGCTACTCGGCGCTGTTTTGATGTTCTGATTTAGTCCTGTTTTTCTTAAATATGCCGACAATGACAATCCGCATTTTTTAGCCTTGCGTTCGAGTGCCGCCCATTCATCACTGGTAACTCGGATGTTGATTAGTTTGTCTCTTGTTCTCATAAAATATTTCCTTTCAAATTTTCTTCAGCGGGGTCAATGGGGTGTCCCCATTCGGCTTCTGCCGTCTGGTTTTGTAGAGTGTGGCTTTACAAAACCTATGCTCGCTACAGTCTGCGACTGCAAATATTTTACTTCTCTAAAAATGAATGACTGCCTGTCATCTTTTTGATACAACAGACAGTCACTTTTTATTATCCAGCTCTCTTTTCATTGAAATATCCTGTTTCTTCCCAAACCTTTTTGTCGGGGCAATAGTAGTTATATTCGCTTGAATTTTCAAGCTTGATTGCATAACCAAATTTGAGAATGCCTTTTTGTAATCCGATACGGACATACTGTGCATCTTTTCCGATTGCCTTTGCAATTTCTGTAACAGGGACATTTCTTCCTGTGAAATTTGGGCTTTCAATATAAACCTTTTCTGCCATTGTGTCACTTCCTCTCGAAATGTGTATTCATATTGCGTAAATCCATTATAAATTAATGATGAAAATTTGTCAAGAAAAATATGCATTAAAAATACATATTTACACTTGAATTTCATTTAACTATGTGTTATAGTATTATTGAGGTGATACGAATGCGTAATTTACATATAGAAATCGGTGAAAAAATTACCGAACAAAGAAAACTTAAAAAGATGAATCAAACTGAATTTGCAGCTGCTCTTAATAAATCTCTGCGCACTGTTCAGAAATATGAAAGCGGAGAAATAGATATTTCCATTTCAACCTTGCAGGAAATATCAGAGGTGCTGGAAGTTCCGATTAGCTACTTTATCGGTTATGATTCAACACATATGAAAGTGGATAGCCTTTCCGATGTGCTTGCTTTTCTGTTCAAGCTTGACAGAAAAAATGAAATCGACTTCAAAATTGAAGTCGAAAAGGCAACGGATATTCATAATTGGAAATGCTCAATCATTATAAATGGCAATGATGAAAAACACGAAGTAAATTATCCTTTGGTGCAGACGTTGAAAGAATTTCAGAAAAACAGAGATTCAGCCGAGATTTACTGGATGAGTTATCAGGACTTTGATAACTGGGAAGAAAAGATGCTCAACAGGCATAGCACTTGCTTTTTAACTGATAAAAAAATAGAATATTTGAATACAGAAGAAAGACTTAAAAAGTTTCTTGAATTAGACAGGCAGCGTGTCGAAGAGATTGCTGCACAACAGAATGATGGTGATGACGAGCAATAAGTTCTTATCATAAATATTTATTAAGGAGGTTTTGGAGTATTGAGATTGCCAAACGGATATGGCGGCGTCACTAAATTATCCGGTAGGCGAAGAAAACCCTATCTTGTCAGAAAAACTGCCGGCTGGCACTATGACGAGGAAAAGGACAAGCAGGTTCAGGATTATATTGTAATCGGGTATGCACCCACAAGAACAGAAGCGTTGCAGATGCTTGCGGAATACAATAAGAATCCGTTTGATATTACCGCATCAAAGATTACCTTTAAAGAAATCTTTGAAAAGTGGTCGGCAGGCAAATTTCCTGCAATATCAGAATCTAACATCAAAGGCTATCAGGCATCATACAAATTGTGCAAGTCATTGTATAACAAAGCGTTCAGAGAAATCCGACTCGCTGATTTGCAGTATGTGGTTGATAACTGTGGTAAAAACTATCCGACTTTGAGAAAGTTAAAGGTGCTTTTCGGTCAGTTGTATGACTATGCAATGAAGAATGATATTTGTAATAAGGATTATTCTGAATTTGTTGACATAGTGAAATATAAGGACCGTAACCCTAACAAAATGGATAGAAACAAATTTACCAAAGAGGATATTAAGCTCTTGTGGAAACAGAGAGATGATAAGTATTATCAGACTGTTTTGATGCTGATATATACAGGTGTGAGAATATCCGAAATGCTTGATTTAAAAAAGGGAAATGTTCATTTAAGCGAACAGTATTTTGATGTTTTAGCCAGCAAAACAGAAAACGGTATAAGAAAAGTTCCGATTGCTGATAAGGTATTGCCCTTCTTTGAGAATTGGTACACCGATACCGACAGCGAGTATCTTCTTCATACAGAAGAGGGCGAACAATTCAAATACCGAAATTATTACGACAGTTATTTCTCACCGTTAATGACCAATCTCGGCTTAAAGCAAACTCCCCATTGTTGCAGACACACCTGTGTTTCGATGCTTGTGGAAGCTGATGTAAGCCAAACAATTATCAAAAAGATTGTCGGTCATTCAGGTGCTATGACGCTAACCGAAAAAATCTATACGCATTTGGACATAGAGGAACTTGTGAATGCAATCAATAAAATTTGAGCAAAAAAAGAGATGCCTTTCCATTCGGAAAAACATCTCTGATACATAAAAATTTGTTGCTTATGTGTTGCTTGTTTGTTACTTGTAACACAATATTCACAACTATTCAGTCCATCTGACAACTCCAAAAACCCTGTAAATAAAGGCTTTGAGCAGTCGTGAGAAATCTGCAGATTATCTCTTTGAGAACTGTGGTGCACGACGTGCTTTCTTGAGACCTGGCTTCTTTCTTTCCTTCATACGTGGGTCACGGGTAAGGAATCCAGCCTTCTTGAGTGCCGGATGGAGTGACTCGTCATACTGAAGAAGAGCTCTTGCAATGCCGTGACGGATTGCACCTGCCTGACCTGTAACGCCACCGCCGTTTACGCGGCAAACGATGTCAAACTTCTCAGTTGTCTCTGTAAGAGCAAGAGGCTGACGAACGATGAGCTTAAGTGTTTCAAGACCAAAGTAATCGTCGATATCTCTGTCGTTGATTGTGATTTTGCCGGTACCTGCATAAACACGTACACGAGCTACAGATTCTTTTCTTCTGCCAGTGCCGTAGAAATAAGGATTTGTTTCGTACATAATTCAGATACCTCCCTTAAAATTCCCAAGCTTCAGGCTTCTGAGCCTCATGCTTGTGTTCAGCACCCTTAAAGATGCGACATCTTGTAAGCTGCTTTCTGCCGAGTGTGGTATCAGGAATCATACCCTTAACAGCAAGCTGCATAGCAAAGTCACTCTTTTCGTTCATAAGAGTACCATACTTAACTTCCTTGAGGTTACCAATGTAACCTGTGTGATGCTGATAAAGCTTCTTGTTGAGCTTATCGCCTGTAAGAACAGCTTTGTCAGTATTAATGATGATAACGAAATCGCCGCAATCAACATTTGGCATAAAGATTGGCTTATGCTTACCTCTGAGAAGAACAGCAGCTTCAGCAGCTACACGTCCGAGAGGCTTGTCAGCAGCATCAATCACATACCACTTGCGTTCGATATCGTCAGCTTTTGGCATAAATGTTGACATAATCAATATCCTCCAAACTAAAAATTTGAAATAATTAACTGTCTTGCAACAGTCGTTTTCTGAATGCTTGAATATAATATCATAGAGTGATTTAATAGTCAACAAAAAAATGGAAATAATTTTATATATTAGGTATGTTTCTCACTTTTTCTCGTTTTTTCTAATTTAATCATACCAAAATCAAATTTATTATTTATGAAAAAGGAGGGCGGATATGAACGGATGTGAACTGAATATGACTGTTTCGGCTCTTGCCTGTGCAATTGCAAAGGGAAAGACGAACGATGAACTGACAATATTATCAACATTTTTCAATCAGCTTGGGGATTGCCTTGAAACGATTCAGGCCGGTAATGAAATATGCTGTAATAAGAACAGCAATAATACTTTAAATATAACTTGAATTCCTACTAAAGCAGTAGTATAATGTTTTATAAGTTTAATAAAGGAAATATATAGTATATGAAAATAAGCGAAATATTAAATAATAATAAGGTGACTGTATCCTTCGAGGTTTTTCCTCCGAAGGAATGGGCAAAGCTTGCTGATACGAAAAAGGTAATCAGCGAAATGGTGAAGGACAAGCCTGCATTTATGAGCGTTACCTATGGTGCATCAGGTACAACAAGCGGCTATACTACTGAGATTGCAAATGCAATTAGGCAGGGCGGAGTAACACCACTTTCTCATCTTACCTGTCTGACTTCGACTAAGGAAAAAATCAATTCCGTACTTGATGAGTTGGAGAAAAAGGGAGTCGAGAATGTTCTTGCTCTCAGAGGTGATATACCAAAGGATTTTATTATGAGCAAAAGTCAGTACTATCACCATGCTTATGAGCTTGTTAATGAGATAAAGGCGAGAAATCATTTTTGTATCGGCGGTGCGTGCTATCCTGAGGTACATCCTGAATCAAAAAACAGAGTGGAGGATATTGCACATCTTAAGGAAAAAGTGGACTGTGGTCTTGATTTTATAACAACACAGATGTTTTTTGATAATGAGAAATTTTATAATTTCCGTGAGATGTGTGCAATCAAAGAAATTAATGTTCCTATTATTGCAGGCATAATGCCGATTACAAATGCCAAACAGATAAAAAGGAGCGCAGAGCTTTCAAATGCTTCCATTCCAAAGAAGTTTGAGAAAATTATGGAGCGTTTCGGTGAAAATCCTGATGTTATGAAGCAGGCAGGTATTATCTATGCTACGGAGCAGATAATAGATTTAATGGCAAACGGTGTTAATAATATTCATATCTATACAATGAATAAGCCGGATGTTGCACATCAGATCATGAAAGGATTGTCAGCAATTATAAATGAACAGGGCTGAGATATTACGTTATTTAAGAACCTCATCTAAAACAGAGGACGAAAGGCTTTTATCCCTGATTGACGAGTGCTGTGAAGAAGTAAATGCCTGTGTTAAGCCAAAAACGCTCCATAGGATTTTTGACTGTGAAGTGACGGCGGACAGCTTAATAATCGGTGATATTGTGTTTAAGAGCAAGCGTCTGGCAGATACGATTAAGGGCTGCCGGCGTGTATGCATTTTCGGTGCTACACTCGGTACGGAGTGTGACAGGCTTCTCAGAACGTACAGTGCGACAGATATCACAAGATCAATTGTGCTGCAGGCGTGTCTTGCATCTAAGATTGAAGAGGTGTGTGATCATCTTGAGGATGTTCTGATAGCCGATGGTATGAGTCTGAGACAAAGGTATTCACCGGGTTATTTTGATTTGGATATTGAAGAAAACAGAAAAGTATTTGAAATGCTGGAGCTGACAAAGCGTATAGGACTTACCCTGACAGATACTTGTCAGATGGTTCCTACAAAGTCAGTAACAGCGATTATAGGTATTGAAAATGATTAAATTTTTTGACGGCGGAATGGGAAGTATGCTGAATCTGTCAGCAGGTGAACTCCCTGAAAAACTTAATATTAATGAACCGGAAAGAGTGTTTGCGGTGCACAAGGGCTATGCTGATGCAGGTGCGGATTTTATCACCGCAAATACTTTTGGTGCAAATTCGCTGAAATACGATAATGTTCCTGAGCTTGTTAAAGCGGCTGTGGAGCTTGCAAAAAAGGCGGGCAAAAAGGTTGCACTGGATATCGGACCTACAGGTAAGCTGCTGAAGCCTATGGGTGACCTTGATTTTGAAAGAGCAGTTGAGCTTTTTTCTGAGGTTATTGAGGCAGGTAAAGACGGCGCGGATGTTGTAATTATTGAAACAATGAGCGACAGCTATGAGCTCAAGGCGGCCGTTCTGGCTGCTAAGGAGCATTGTGACCTGCCTGTTATTGCATCTATGATATATGACGAAAACGGCAGGCTTTTAACAGGCGGAGATATGAGGTCAGCCTGTGCAATGCTGGAGGGACTTGGAGCAGATGCAGTCGGTATTAACTGCGGTTTAGGGCCTAAGCAGATGATCGAGCTGGTTAAGGAAATGAGAGAGAATACCTCTTTGCCGATTATCGTTATGCCGAATGCAGGTCTTCCTGAATCTGTAGACGGAAAAACGGTATATAATGTATCACCTCAGGAGTTTGCTGAGGATATGCTGACTATAGCAAAGCAGGGCGTATCTTATCTCGGTGGCTGCTGCGGTACAACACCTGAGCATATCAGGGCTATGATTGAGCTTTGCAAAAATATTCCGGACAGTATTCCTGAAAAGAAAACAGATACAGTTGTATCCTCTTATTCCACAGCAGTTACAATAGGTGAAAAGCCTGTAGTAATCGGTGAGAGAATTAACCCCACAGGAAAAAAGCTGTTTAAGGAAGCTTTGAGGAATAATGATATAGATTATGTTATAAAAGAGGGACTTTCACAGCAGGAGCACGGAGCGCATATTTTGGATGTCAATGTTGGCTTGCCTGAAATTGATGAGGTGAAAATGCTCAGTGATGCGGTATATAATCTGCAGAGCGTTCTTCCGTTACCGCTTCAGCTTGATTCATCAGATCCTCAGGCACTGGAAAAGGCAATGCGTATTTATAACGGCAAGCCCATGGTGAATTCTGTTAACGGCAAGCAGTCCTCTATGAAAGAAATCTTTCCTCTTGTTAAAAAATACGGCGGTGTAGTTGTCTGCCTTTGTCTTGATGAAAACGGTATTCCTGAAACTGCACAGGGCAGAATTGATATTGCAAAGAAAATCATCAATACAGCACAGGAGTATGGCATTGATAAAAAGGATTTGGTTGTCGATGCACTTACAATGACAATCTCTACGAATAAAGATAATGCCATAGAAACGCTCAAAGCTGTAAAATATATCAGAAATGAGCTTGGTGTAGGCACGGTTTTAGGTGTATCCAATATCAGCTTTGGTTTGCCTAAGCGTGAGGCAATCAATACTGCATTCTTCACGCTTGCACTTGAAAACGGACTTTCGGCAGGAATTATCAATCCTCTCAGTGAGTCTATGATGAATGCATATTATTCTTATAATGCACTTATGGGATATGATGATAATTGTGCAGAGTATATTGAATCGGTTACATTATCGCAGACTGCTGTTTCCTCAACCTCAAGTATGGACCTTAAAACCGCAATTATCAAGGGAATGAAGGAGGATGCAGGCTCCTGTGCCAAAGAGCTTTTGAAGGATACTCAGCCCCTTGATATCATAAATGAATATATTATTCCTGCACTTGATGTTGTAGGTGACGGATTTGAGAAAAATAAAATCTTCCTCCCTCAGCTTCTTATGAGTGCAGACTCAGCGAAAGAGGCTTTCAACGTAATAAGGGAATACCTTGTTTTGTCAGGACAGGAAAAGAAAAGTGAAAATAAAATTGTTATCGCTACCGTTGAGGGGGATATCCACGATATTGGCAAGAATATCGTCAAGGTGCTCTTATCGAATTACGGCTTTGATGTGATTGATTTAGGCAAGGATGTAAAGTGTGAAAAGGTGCTTGAGGAAACAATCAAAAATGATTGTAAGCTTGTTGCACTTTCTGCACTGATGACCACGACGGTTACCAATATGGAAAAAACGATTAAGCTTGTTCACGAAAATACCGATGCTAAGGTGCTTGTGGGCGGCGCAGTTTTGACGAAATCATATGCAAAAATGATAGACGCCGACTATTATGCCAAAGATGCAATGGAGAGTGTAAGGATTGCCAAGTCCTTCTTCGGAGGTGAGGAGTAATGATGATTTCAACAAAGGGCAGGTATGCTCTTATGATAATGACCTACCTTGCTGAACATCAGGCAGACGGACCTGTATCATTAAAGGATATTGCCGAGAATAATGATATGGGTATTAAATATCTTGAAATCATTGTTGCGTCACTGAATAAGGCCGGACTGGTTGACAGTATCAGAGGAAAAAACGGCGGTTACAGACTTAACAAAAAGACAGATGAATATTCGCTTTTATCCATTCTTCAGGTCGCAGAGGGCAGTCTTGCTCCGGTTGCTTGTGTAAAGGAGGAGGGCTTCTGTACCAATGCACCTAACTGTAAAACACATAAAATGTGGAAAGAACTGGATGATTTAATAGAGAATTATCTTGCCTCTAAGACTTTAAAAGATATATTATAAATGTTAAACACCACGCAAACAGTGCGTGGTGTTGTGCTTTGTTATATATAAAATGTATTTATATATTATATTAATTTACAAAAAAATAATCCGATTAATAATAAAAGCCGCGAAATTGCTACATTTCACGGCTTTGGTACGCTGGAAGGGATTCGAACCCCCGACCTTCTGGTTCGTAGCCGTACCGATAAATCTCTTTTACACCGTTTTAAGCCAAATTTAACACTATTCTCTCCATTAATTACACCCGATTATTCCATTATTTCCATGTATTACAGAAAAAATGTGGGCGTTGAATGGTCGTTGGATTAATTCGGTTGTCCAAATATAGAAAAAGTAATGAGAGAAAACTATCCAACAACATTATACCATATTTTTATAAAAATGCAAATAAGTACAACAGATAGAAATTTCTATCTGTTATTTTTTTTGCAATTTTTTAGAAAGGAGAACATCATGAAAAAAGAAACTGATTTGGATTTCATCAAATCAACAGCAAGAACCTTTTTATATCTTGATATAAATGAATCGCCCTATGGTGCGGCCTTGGTTCAGCATCCGTTTACTAATTCAGGAATAGTGTGTCTGCAAAATGATGAAGGACATGAATTTGTAAATCTATTGGAAGATGACAATGCTTTGGTTCGTTGGCGAGATATAATGAAAGATAGAATTCAGGGGTGCGAAAATGTATATCAGTTATATCTGCTTGTTAATAAACCATACCGAATTGCTTTTTTGAAATACACTGTTGACTTTATGTCAAGGGATGATATGTCGCAGATACTTGCTGATATATGGATAAGCACAGAATCACCAAATCTCGATCCCAATATGAGTAAATCAAAATTAGTGTCATTATTTAAGAAAGCAAATCCAAATGAATTAATGAATGAAGATGAACTCAAAGTGTTCAACGAATTTGAAGAAACAGTCACCATTTATCGTGGTGTTACTTCATATAACGCAAAAAATATAAAGGCTTTGTCTTGGACTTTGGATTTTGATAAGGCAGAATGGTTTGCAAATCGATTCGGGGAAGATGGAACAGTGTATGAAGCTGAAATAGAAAAGTCTCATATCCTTGCTTACTTCAGCAGAAGAAGTGAGTCAGAAGTAATTGTTGATCCAAAATATTTAATTGACATAGAGGAATCTCAATCGCAGGGTAGCGGTATAAGAATGATATAAAATAAAGGAGTTACAAATGAACGATAAAACAGTTTATTCTATGGATGAAATGATGGTGATTGGATTTGATCCTTTACCATACAAAATGATGGAACAAGAAGGAGAATTCAAAGCAACACTTGATTTTAAGCGTTGGGGAAAAAAGCAGAACTTGGTTGCATATTTTTCTGTTGAAGAAATAGGAAAGATTGTTGCTTCAACCTTTTGGAACAGAGAGTATCTGAATTTAAAAGAAATACCGATAGGCAGCAAATTAATTATTACTTTCAGCAGAAAAGGAAAAACAGGCAATTATTTAAGAAAACTTCAAGTGCTTGATTTTGAAGGCAATATAAAAGAAACATATAATAGGATTTCTTCTGTCTGATTTAATATGAGATATATCTTGATCCTGAATATTAACTCCGCCAAACATTCCGCCTGGTGAGGTAATCTCCAATCTGTCATCAAACATGTCAATATGAACTTCACTGCCCATAGCTAAATAATCTCTATGGATTAACGCATTGACCAATGCCTCAGTAATTGCTCGTTCAGCATAATCAGGTTTATCAATTCGCACAGTTGCTTCCTTTACAAAGCGAACCTTTGAATTGTTTTTTATAAAATCATTTGCGTTTTGTAATAAATAGATTATTGTGTTTAGTTCTAAAATGCAAATGAATTGAATAGTCCAATTTCTATTATTTAAAATATTAGGGTTGATTTAGATGAGTTTATAAACTTATATTGAAATTGAAAAATATTATTCCTAACAATGGATATTATAGAGGAGTAAAGGGAATGAATCCTTTAACGAAAGAACAAAGCAACCGCTTACTTGAAGAAGCCTTCAATAGCGGTTGCTTTGAATTTTATTACCTTGAATTAACAACAGGATTAAGGCTTGGCGAAATCCTTGCATTAGAGTGGGATGATTTAGATATCAATAAAAGGACACTCACAATCAACAAACAGGTTCAGAGAATTAACAGTGTATTGCAAACCGAAACACCTAAGACAAAAAACTCAATCAGAACGATAGCTGCGTTTGAGATCGGATACTCGACAGTGATGAATGCACAGTGTGGTCTTAAAGAAGCATAACAATTAATGTAATAATATATATATATAATAAGGAAAGCCGTTACAAAATTAATGTAACGGCTAAAATCTTATTTGAAAATATGTGGTCGTTATTGTGGTCAAAAATACTTTGAAGCAAAAATATACAGATATTAAAGATTTTATACATTTCTTAAAATAAGCAATATAAAACATATATTATATAGAGAATGGGAGCGTTTATTGTGGTCAAAATGAAAAATAAGTGGTCGTTAAAAATGACGATTTTAACTTAGTTTATGACAATAAAAAATCCTTGAAATGCCGTAATATCAACGGTTTCAAGGATTTTATATGTGGTACGCCGGAAGGGATTCGAACCCCCGACCTTCTGGTTCGTAGCCAGACACTCTATCCAACTGAGCTACCGGCGCGTAACACCTTATTAAGTTTTAAATATGCGCTTTATACAAAAATGACTGATTGGTTCGTAGCCAGACACTCTATCCAACTGAGCTACCAGCGCATATGCCGATTTGTCCGCTGAAAAACAGATAAATCGTTTTTGTGCTTAGATACTATAACACATCAAAATAAAAAATGCAATACTTTTTTTAATAATTATTTTGGATTGTCGGAAAGATATTTTTCAAGTATGTCTGCAGCTATGGCAACAATTTCAGGGCAGGGACGCTTTTTGTAATACTGCTGTGTTCTTTCCTCAGGAACAGGTGAACAGGTGCTGTCTGCGGACAGACCTAAAAGCTCTCTGCAGACGATTGCCCCATTTTGCTTTCTGAATTCATTTGCAACATCCTGAATTCTTTTATAAATACTGCCTTTGTCTTCGTTATAAACAGCGGAGATAACAAAGGTCATCCCGGATACTGCACCGCATACCTCTCTCATTCTGCCGACACCGCCGCCGAATCCTATGGTGAGTCTTTTGGTAAGTTCTTCATCCAGCCCTGTCTCTTCACAGAAAGCAGCTGCTACTGCCTGTGAACAGTTACAGCCGGACATAAACAGACTTTTTGCTTTATCACCTTTACTCATTTTCTTCCCCTCAGTCACCGAAATTCATATTTCCATCTTCGTTGTCAGGATTATCAATCGGATTGAAAACTGCTGAAAAGCTGGCATTTTCATTTGCAGTAAATGTGTATCTTTCAGATGTACTTACCTTGATGCCGTCGGAGTACCAACCGTCAAAGGTATATCCGCTGTCAGGTACAGCGACAAGAGTTACTTTGTCACCATTTTTGTATTCACCATCACCGCTTACACTTCCGCCGCCACTGCTGCCGGTGTTGATATACCATATTGTTGCCTGAGTTGTTGAGGTGGTAGTTGTCGTTGTGGTAGTTGTCGTGGTAGTAGATTCGGTAGTTGGCTCTGTAGTATAATTGTATGATCTTTCAGTAGTTGTGATTGTAGTAGATGTAGAGGATGAGCTGGTTTTATCTTCATCTTTGGATTTACCGTGCATAACAACAGCAACTGAAACGATTACAGCAACAAGTACAACTGTCAGGATGGCAATTACAATAATGCTCTTCTTTTCAGCAGGCGCTTTTTCACCGCTGCTTTTCTGCGGCGGATTAGGTGAGCTGCTATTTCCCATCGGCTGTTCGAAGTCGGATACTGTGTTAAAGCTCTGCGTCCGGGAATTGTTTTGCTGTGGTTCCTGAGTCTGCAACTCATCCTCATCATAAAGCGGTGAGCCGCAGGTTTCGCAAATATATCTGTTATCATCATTATATGTTCCGCAGTTTTTACATCTCATAATTTATATCTCCTGCCAAATTAAGGTTAATTTTTATACATTTATAATAATTATTATATCACACCGAACATAAAATCTCAATAAAATATAGATAAATTTAAAAACTCGCAAAATAAATTACAGTATTTTTTAAAATTCTATTGACATTTTGGTCAATTTAATATAAATTTTATATGTAGCGTTTTATGTAAAACAGAATTCGTACAATTTTGAAAGGGGAATCCTGAAATGAACAAATTTGTAAAAAAGGGATTATGCATTGCACTTGCAGCAGGACTTATCGCAAGTTCCTTTGCCGGATGTGCAAAAATCAATTATGTAACAAACGGAGCTGTCGAAGCTATCTATAAGGTAAAAGATGGTACTTGGCAGAATGAAGAGGGTGAAGATGCCGGAGCAGAAACTGACGGTAATGCACCTGTAATTGACGAGTTTGCAGCCGGTACATACGGCGGTGTGGAATTCGCATCTATTGAAGATGTAGTTAAATTCTATGTTGAAGCTTATGATTATTCAAAGACTTTGACCACACAGTACAAGGACGATCAGGGACAGACACAGACTTGGTATAAGCTTCTTGGTGAAGAAAACCTTGAGGTTGGCGGAATTAAGATTGACGGCAAAGAGAATGCGATGATTAATAATCTCGTACCCGGTATCGTAGGCGGTATCTATAAGCCGGGTCTTAATGGTCTTGTTCCAAGTACAAACAGAAATCCTGACCTCGATACGGACGAGTGGGATGGTAATGGTGAGTCTCTCAGAACAAGCAGACTTGTTGCTGATGATCTTGCAGCAGCTAACGTTAAGGATAACAATGATGGCACAATCACAATTCAGCTTCAGCCTAAAGCAGTTAATATGAGTATGCCTGGTAAGGACGCTCAGGGCCACGTATTCCAGACTCTCGGTGCAATTGATGCAACTGTTGACAGTATTGAGATGTTAAGCTGGTCTGAGGGTACAACTGCAGAAAACTGTAAGGTAAATTATCAGGGCGGTGTAGCAACTGTTACAATTGATGTAGCATCAAAGGAAATCAAGAGTGCTGAATACAAGATGATTGCTGAGGTTGCTGTAACACATGCTACTATCGCAGTAATCAAGGATAAGAGTGCAAGTTTGACTGTTACTATGACATGGTCTTACCCTGCATCTGAAGATTATCTTATGAAGAGCAAGGGTGTTACACTCGCTTAATTAATTATCATAATGGCTTTTAGTTTCGGCTATTCTTAATTGTGTCTGAGCAGGATATTATATTAAGAGGAATGTCAGTAAGATTCTGTGTGTACAGTTGGTGGCTATATATGTATTTCTGTTTTTAGACTGCATAAAGTTATCATTTGACAGACAGTGCAATTAACGCTATGGGAAGAATTTCTGATAGAAGCCGAAGGAAAGCTAAGATTTTACAGATAAGAAAATAATATTTAACAAGGCACAGTCTTATGACTGTGCCTTGTTTTTGCATAATATTCATATTTTAAAGTATTGATAATATGTGGAATATGTAGTATAATCTAGATACTATTACTTGCAAATAGAAAATAATAACAGGAGATTGCATATGGATAATAAAATTCCGAATATGGATTATGATGCTGATGAAGTTATCAATGAATTCAAAGAAAAAATCAAATGGCCAAGCAATAAAGAGGTGACAGCTGTTGTTAAACCAACAAAGCTTCCTTTGAGGATTTTACTGTCAGTTCTTATTACAATTGTTGTTGGTGCAGGTGCTTATTATATGATGCTCCCTGCTTTCAATATCCACGATACCCAGATGTATGTGTATTTTGTTTTGCTTGTTGCAGTGTTTATTGCGTCCTTTGCTTTGGTATGCAGAGCCAATAAAAAGATTGAACGCAAAGAATATGTTAAGAAAAAGTCACTGATACCTGCAATCATTATAGGCGTTATCGTTGCAGTTATGGCAGTAGGTTATGTAACTGGTGTAACGCTTTTCAGAGCGAGCTCATACAGTGAGCTTATGCAGGTAAGTGACGGCGATTTTGAAACGGATTTTGATGATATCAGCTATGACAAAGTACCTCGTGTTGATGCCCTTCGTGCACATACACTTGCCGACCAGCAGCTTGGTTCACTTTCAGAATATAAGAGCCAGTACGTTGTATCTGCAAATTCTACTCAGATAAATTATAAAAATACACCTGTCAGAGTTGCTTATCTTGAGTATGCTGATTTCTTCAAGTGGATTAATAACACAAAAAATGGTCTCCCTGCATATATGCTGATTGACCTTGTAAGTCAGAAAGTCAGTGCAGTTAACTGTGTTGAGCAGTTTGGTGAGGGTATCAAGTATTCACCGACTGAGCTTTTCAATGAGAAGCTGTACCGTCACCTTCGTTTCCAATATCCTACAGCACTTCTTGATACTCCTAATTTTGAAATTGATGATAATATGCACCCATATTGGATTACTGCAGTTCTTGACAAGACCATCGGTCTTTTCGGCGGTACGGATGTTAAGGGTGTAATTATTACTGATGCGCTCAATGGTGAAAGTCAGTATTATGATATTGAGCAGGTTAAGACTGATAAATCACTCAGTTGGATTGACGTTGTTTACAGTGAATCACTTCTGATTGAGCAGTATAACTATTACGGTAAGCTTCAGAATGGCTTCTGGAACTCCATTATTTTCCAGAATGATGTAAATATTGCTTCAAGCGGCAGCGGTAATATTGCTATGGATGATGACGTTTGGGTATATACAGGTGTTACATCATCTGAATCTGACGCATCAAACTTCGGATTTATCCTTTGTAACCAGCGTACCAAAGAAACAAAGTATTATAAGAATGCCGGTGCTATGGAGGGTTCAGCACAGCAGTCTGCACAGGATGCGGTACAGAACTACGGCTACTATGCAACTTTCCCGATTCTCTTAGGTATCGACGATAATCCAACATACTTTATGTCACTTTACGGTGACAGTAACACCGTTAAGGGTTATGCTTTTGTAAGCCTTGAGGATAAAACGGTTGTTGGTACAGGTCTGCTTGATGTAGCTAAGAGCGATGCTAAGGCACTTAACAGTGCACTGGAAAATTATATTGATGCGCTTAAGGAAAAGGGCGTTGCCAGTGATGTAAATAAGGATGATGTTATTGTTGACGAGAATGAAATCGAAGGCTCAGACAATAATGTGACTGAGAATCCTGATAATAATACTGATAAGCCTGATACCAACACCGGCGAGAATGCAAACAGTGTGACCGGTGAGGTAACGGATATCAAGTCCTCAGTAAATGATGGAAATACAGTTTACTATCTGCAGGTTGACGGCAAGTATTATTATATCAAGGTAACGGATGCAATGGAGGTTCTCCTTATTTCTAAGGGAGATACAGTTACCGTTGAATTTGAAAAATCAGGTGATACCTTTATCCCTGCAACCTCTGTTACAGTAAAATAAAGTTCTAAAGAACAGCCGATGAGATAATGTCTCATTGGCTGTTTTGTTAAATTATTGTTTAGTTTATCAATAATGTACTTAAGATTCCGTAGGGGCAGGTTTCCACGCCTGCCCATTTCATAATTTTTCGGGAGGGCACGGAGACCCTCCCCTACACTAAACAATAATTTATTTTCATAGCACCATAATAAAAAGAGATGGCCATATGTTGTATGGCCATCTCTTTTTATCATTAAGTCAATTTATATCATCAAGCTTTTTTAATACTGTGAGATACATATTTTTTATGTCATCATTCTCAAAATCAAGTTCATCAAAATGTTTTATTGCAGCATCATACCATTTCAAATGATACTCTATAAACACTTTTGTAACAAGCAAATTCTCAATCACTATGTTGAAATACCCATCACCATATAGAAAATCAATATTTCGCAAGATCATAGCATAAGTATCTGTTCTCTGATAATAACTCTGAATCAGTGGAAGGAGGTAGTAAAACGCATCAATATAGGATTGTGCCATTTTTACAATTGACTCCTGATAAGAGTCTAAACTCCCACCAAAGGAGCTGATGATGGTTCTTTTCCTGTTCTTTGTATTGTTATAAAAATCCTCTGACATTTCGAAGATATGCGGACAAACTGATTTATCCGTTCTCGCATAAACTAACCTTTTGCCGGATTGCTTAGGAACAAAATCAAAATTCCAACCCCATTGAAATGTGGCATAAGCCTGATTTATCAGAAACAGCCTTAATACCTTTCGGCGATGATTGTAATACTCATCCGCCCAGGTGTAACCACCTAAATATTTAAGTCCCAATTCCTTTTCTATGATTGGTGAAAGCACCTCAGAAAGCAACAATTTCCAGCCTGTAGGGGTGAGGGAAACATAATCATCAGCATCAGCACGCTGATAACTGCGGTACACATCAAAATCTATGTTTATGTCAAAATTATTTTTCCTGATTTTTTCTTAAATCCAAAAATCATTTTTCGTACCTAGTTTACTCATCGTCACTTGAAAGCTTAAGGACGGCGAGGAATGCCTCCTGCGGAACTTCGACAGAACCGAACTGACGCATACGCTTTTTACCCTCTTTTTGTTTTTCAAGCAATTTCTTTTTACGGGTTACGTCACCGCCGTAGCATTTTGCAAGTACATCCTTACGCAGTGCCTTAACGGTTTCACGTGCAATTACCTTGCTGCCAATCGCTACCTGGATAGGTACTTCAAACAGATGACGAGGAATATGTTTCTTCAGCTGCTCAGCAATTTTTCTGCCTCTTGTATAAGCCTTTTCCCTATGGATAATAAAGGAAAGTGCGTCGATAACATCGCCGTTAAGCAGGACATCAACCTTGCACAAATCCGATTTACGGTAATCTGCAATCTCATAATCGAATGAGGCATAACCGCGCGTTCTTGATTTAAGAGCATCAAAGAAATCGTAGATAATTTCATTCAGCGGCAATTCATAATGAATATCCACTCTGTCAGGTGTAATATAGTTCATATCCTTGAAAACACCTCTGCGTTCCTGACACATATCCATTACTGTGCCCACGAAATCACTGGGCACATAGATATGAGCATTGGCAAAAGGCTCTTCGCAATAATCAATCAGTGCAGGGTCAGGATAATTTGTAGGATTATCTATTTCAACCATAGAGCCGTCTGTCAGGTGAATTTTATAAACTACGCTGGGAACAGTGGTAATCAGGTCTAAATTATATTCTCTTTCCAGTCGCTCTTCAATAATCTCAAGATGAAGGAGACCGAGAAAGCCGCAGCGAAAACCGAAGCCGAGCGCACCTGAGGTTTCAGGCTCGTAGGAAAGTGACGCATCGTTAAGCTGTAATTTTTCCAGTGCATCACGAAGATTCTCGTAATCCGCACCGTCGGCAGGATATACACCGCAGAACACCATCGGATTCACCTTACGGTATCCCGGTAAAGCCTCTTCAGCAGGATCAGAGGCAAGCGTAACCGTATCACCGACTCTTGCTTCACTGACGGTTTTAATTGACGCAGTTATGTATCCAACCTCACCTGCACAAAGCTCGTCCGTCTTTTCCATTGAAGTGGCACGCATATAGCCAACCTCAACAACCGTAAACTCTGCACCGGTTGCCATCATACGCATAGTATCCCCTGCTTTGAGCTTGCCGTCCATAACACGAACATATACAATGACTCCGCGATAGGAATCATATACAGAGTCAAAGATCAACGCTTTGAGAGGCTTGTTATCGTCGCCCACAGGAGCGGAAACTTCGTTCACAATATATTCTAAAACATCCTCAACATTTTCACCTGTTTTTGCACTGACACGCGGTGCATCAAGACAAGGTATACCGATAACCTCCTCAACCTCTTCCGCCACTCTTTCAGGCTCGGCGGCAGGCAAATCTATCTTATTGATAACAGGAAGTATGTCAAGATCGTGGTCAAGTGCCAGATAGGTGTTCGCCAAAGTCTGCGCCTCAACCCCCTGTGATGCGTCAACAATTAAAATTGCACCCTCACAGGCTGCAAGTGAACGTGACACCTCATAGTTAAAGTCAACGTGACCGGGAGTATCAATGAGATTAAATTCATAAACCTCTCCGTTTTTTGCCGTATAGTCAAGCTTAACAGCGTGTGCTTTAATTGTGATACCGCGTTCACGCTCAAGATCCATATCATCGAGTATCTGCTCCTGCATATCACGCTTTGCAACAGAGCTTGTCAGCTCTAAAAGTCGGTCAGCAAGAGTTGATTTACCGTGATCGATATGGGCAATTATTGAAAAATTCCTAATATGTTTTTTATCAACTGCCAAAGGTAGTCCTCCGTGAATGATTATTTATTGATTTTATTGATTTCCCTCAGCTCGGTTTTTGCTGATTTGGAATTATATTTTATCTTTGTAAAAAGTCTTACAATATAGTAGAAAGGCAACAGATACGGCTTTTTTTCAAGCTGTCTGTAATTCGCAAGCATTTTCTTTCTTTCAGGGAAAAGCCTTCTGAAAAAGTATTTCGATTTTGAGCCTCCGAACTCCGAAAGTTTTTTTGAATAGTCCACAACCAGATTTCCGTACACACCATTGCTTAACAGGAAATCAAGCATTTTCTGCTGATTTTCCGATACTTCAGCATCCTTGAATACTGCCTCTGTAAGACCGATTGCGTCAAGAGCAAAGTCCTTGATACCGATTTTATCAAGTTCGTCCAGTGCTCTGTCCATATCCATTTTCTCGCCGTAATTCATCAGCACATAGATATCGCATAAGAATCTGATACCGCAGCCGTTTGTGGCATAATGCTTGAACATATGACAGATTGTGTAAACAAAATGCTCCGTACTTTCAACATGATACTTATATGGATTATCTTGATCAGGCTTTGCATTCTTCCACAAATCAAAATGAGGGCAGAACGCAGCCTCTTCAAAAAACAACTCCCTGTGCCACTCAAAGGTATAGAAAGGCTCTTTGAAAAAATCATCGGAATTCTCGCAGGAGGTAGTAAGTCTGAAGTGCCGTGATTTCATAATTTTAAATAAATCATCGCGCTTGCTGTAATCATAAAGAATATCAATATCACTCATCTGACGCATTTTCTGCTGAGGATAGTAATTCCGGATTACACTGCCCTTTAAAAGCATAAATTTAATCTGCTTTTCCTGCAAAGCGGATTCAAGTGCATCAAGCTCACTTTTCATAGAGAGAAGCCTTAAAAGTTCATTCTGAATATAAACATTCAGCTCCTGTGCCTGTTTTTCAGGCAGCAAGCCT
This sequence comes from uncultured Eubacterium sp., assembly GCA_910577195.1. Taxonomy (GTDB): domain Bacteria; phylum Bacillota; class Clostridia; order Oscillospirales; family Acutalibacteraceae; genus Eubacterium_R. The sequence goes on from CAJTLP010000007.1 coordinate 21,064, forward strand.
GCATTAAGCACAGCCGCAATAATAGAATAAACCTGCTGCTTTTTTGAAATTGCCACAAGCTCCTGCCAATCAAGGTTATCAGGGACAGGCGGCAGCGCTTCTTTTTTTATCGCAGACTTAAGCAGCGCTATAAGATATTCATTTTCCAAAGATGAATACTTCATAATTATTCCTCGATAAGATTTTTACTTTTCAAAAGCTCCAAAAGCTCCTTAACATCTGCACGCACCGTGCTTTCGTCAACCTCATATTTTTCAAGCATTGCGGCAACGATGCTGTCCTCTGTCTGCTCTGTCTTAAGCAGTTCAAAGATGAACGCAGCAGACGGATTATTTTTAATCAGTCCGTTAAATTCCCTTGCCGCCTTGCCTGTTGCGATTGCAAAGCTTTCGCCGTCGATTGAATTTGTAACAATTCCGTCCTTTAATTTCATACTATCACCTATCATAAAATTTCTTATCATCAACTATTTTTTGAAAAAATACTCTTTTTCTTCTGCCTTGGTGCTTCAATAAAAAATCTGTTTTTGTGTTTTGATTGAACAAGCCTTTTCTTGATAACCTCAAGCTTATCTGCTGCTGATGCTTTTGCTTTTATTTCTTCATCAATTTTACTTAAATCAACTGTGTGTGCATCTCTCTCGTAAATCCACTCATCTGTATCTGAAACCTCATATTTTGCAGTCTGTTCTTTTTCCCAGCTGTGAACACAGTCCTTTGTGAAGAAAACGCCCTCCTTGACAACCCTTGCAGGATTGCCGACAGCAGAAACATTCGAAGGAATCGTTTTACCTGCCACAACAGCTGCAGCACCGATTATTGAGCCTGAGCCTATTTTACTTCCTTTCAGAACAAATGCACTCTGACCAATCCAAATATGGTCACCGAGTAAAATGGACCTGCTGTTGTTCAGTCTCCTTTTTGTATGAACATCATAAATCAGATGCGGATCGGCAGTTCTGAGGGAAATGCCGAAGGAGAAAAGACCTTCAAGACCGATAATAACATTCTGCATCTCTGACGCAGTCACATTAAACGTTCCGTTAAAATAACAGTTTTTGTCAATAAAGACTGCAGTTCTGTTATGAATGGTTAAATCAAGATAATACACATGGCGGTTTTTGCTCAGATAGCAAACCGCATTGCTGCCCATAAACTTTATTTTTGAATTCTTTATTATGGCATCATCTTCAATAACTAAAATGTTATTTTCACCTGTAAACGTAATACGGCTGTTTATCAGCTGTACCTTGTCAGCATTTACATAAACACTGTTTTGACTGACAGCAGACAGCTCTTCAAGTTTGGAAATGCTTTCCATAATTTCAGTCCTTCTCAATTAAGGTAACACATTCTACGTGTGGGGTACGTGGAAACATATCAACTGCGGATACTTTTTTTGCTTCGTAACCCTTTTCCTTTAGTATTGCCAGATCGCGGGCAAGGGTTGCACTGTCACAGGAAACATATACAATTTTCTTTGGAGAAAGCTGTTCAATTGTATCAAACAGTGATTTTCCGCAGCCTTTTCGCGGCGGATCAAGAATAATTACATCAGGATTCACGCCCTGCTTTTTCAGTATTTCCGCCCCTTTGGGTGCATCGGCACAGATAAACTGTGCATTGGTTATATGATTGATTTTTGCATTTTCTTTTGCATTTTCGATTGCCTGCGGTATGATTTCAATGCCCACAAGCTGCTTTACATTCTCAGCCATTGTAAGACCGATTGTGCCGACACCGCAGTACAAATCGAGCACTGTTTCAGTGCCTATAAGTCCTGCAAAATCCTTAGCCTTTGCATAGAGCTTTTCGCACTGATTATGATTCACCTGATAAAAGGAGTTTGGAGAAATCAGAAAATCCTTGCCCAGAAGGCTATCCCTGATATATTTTTCTCCCCATATTATGCTGGTTTCTTTGCCTAAAATAACGTTGGTTTTTTCTTTATTGATATTCACGGCAACTGAGGTTAAGCCGTCAACCTTTTCTCTGAGAAGTGACACGAGCAGCTCGCCGTTTGGTATGCTGTTTCCGTTAATAACGGCACAAGCCATTACCTCACCTGTGGCAAAGCCTTTTCTGAAATAGATATGGCGCAGAAGTCCCTTGCCTGTCTGCTCGTTATAGGATGTGATATTCTCACTTTCAATCCATTTTGCAAAGGCCTCAAGTCCCTTTTCAAACTCGGCAGGCTGTAATTTACAGTCCGCACAAGGGATTATCCTATGGCTCTTATAGGCATAAAATCCTGCAAACATTTCGCCGTCGGATATATCAACCGGATACTGTGCCTTGTTTCTGTAATGCGATAAATCATCCGCACCGATGATTTCATCAACCTTAATATCAAGATGACCTATTCTGTTCAGTGCATCCTGAACTCTGCTTTTTTTATACTTAAGCTCCTCATCATATGTCATATGGCGGAAGGAGCAGCCGCCGCATTTTTTTGAATACGGACAATCGCTTTCAATCCGTTCAGGACTTGGCTGAAGAATTTTATCAATTATACCTATGGCATAATTTTTTGAACGCTTGATAATGTGGGCAATGATTTTATCCTGCGGTACAGTACCGCGAACAAAAACGGCCAGTCCGTTATACCGTCCGACACCGCTGCCCTCTGACGTAAGAGCATCAATCGTTAATTCAATTTTATCATTCTTTGACAGCTCCACAGATATCACCGTTACACATAATTTTGCACTGTATATAATAACATAAATATTTAAAATAAGCAATAAAAAAGACCTGCCGCAGCAAGTCTTTTTATTTTTTTATTAATCCGCATCCACGATATGCATATAGCCGTCACTGTCAAAGGCAAGGCTTACGCTCGCTTGCTCAGATGTGCCGTCATCATAGTTAACGGTAAAAAGGATTGTGTCTTTAATCTGTGTTAAATCGAAATTGACATTATCACCGATAGAAAAGTTAAGATATGCAGATGGCTCCCATTCTATGGTATATCCTTTTTTCACTTCACCGTCTGTTGTATTGAACACACCTATATTATTTTCTACACTGAATTGAAGTTCATCCTTTGTAAAGACTATTTTTTCTGTATCGCTGCCGAAGCTGCATTCCTTTAAATCAACAAACCCTGTACTTTTTTCACCAAAAACATCATGGTAAATATCCGTATCCATTTCATTCAGATCATAATTCTTATTCCAATACTCTGCATACAACATTCCGTATCTGCTTGTATTTTCAACAGTTATATCTTTAACATTTGAATAGTCACTGAGATTCAAAACAAATCCGCCTGCACTGAGAGTATACATTGTTGCTGTATACTTTTCAAGTTTTTTATTATATGCCTCCCCATTACCTGATTTAACACCTGCAGTAATATTATCAGTTCCAAGCTTTTGAGCAATATCAAGCTGTTTATTTTTATCACTGTTCCATCTGTTTTTTGCATCTGTAACTGCCTGACTATCCTTCAAATCGGCAACATATATACCGTAGAATACATCCTGCTCATTTGCCTTGCCTGCTTCAAGCAAATTTCTTTCACCTGCTACAGCGACCATAACGCCGAGTGTTTCATATGTCGGCACTTTTCGGTTAACTGCCAGATTCAATCCGAAGCCTCCGCCGATAACAAACACAAATGCAAGCATTGCGGCAGCAGCTCGCCTGAATATAACATTCTTTGAGAATTTTCTTTTATCTGTTGTGATTTCAAAAACCCTTTCAACTGCTTTTTCTGAAGGCTCAAAGGCTGAAAATGTTTCTTTATAATTCTGATTATTCTTATTCATTTATCCACTCATCTCCTAAAATCGCTTTCAGCTTTTTTCTTGCACGAAACAGCCTGGTTTTAACTGCTGACTCTTTCAGCTTAAGTATTTGAGAAATATCGGCAACGCTCATATCCTCATAGTAAAACAGGTGTATTATCGTGCGTTCCTTTGTATCAAGTGACATAATTGCTTTAAACAAATCAATATTCTGCATTTTATCAAGAACAGAAATATTCACCGCATCATCAAGAGGCAATTTCCGCTTTCTGAAAGGATTTCTCATATAATCCCTGCTCTCATTCACACTGACCGCAGTAAGCCATTTTTTCAGATGCTCACTGTCATTAAAAGGCTTATTGTATTTCCATAGCTTCAAGAACACATTCTGCATAACATCTTCTGCATCACTGCTGTTTTGTGTAATAGAAAGTGCTATCAGATAAATACGCTTATTGTTTTGCTTTACGGTGCTTATAAATTCATTCTCCGTCATTATGCCACCACCCTTTCTGAAAGGTCCTTTCACTTATATAACGATGCGAAATACGAAAAGGTTACCGGATAAATAAAAAATATTTTCATTCCAAACCGAACAAAAAAAACGGCTCATCTGAGCCGTTTTTAATAAGCTATAATTATGCTTTCTTTTCTTCCTTATCTTCCTTCTTCTCTTTAAAGAGGAGCTTATCGACAGGGAAATAGAGGAAGAACTGAAGAGCTGAGCAAACTGCTGTTGCAATGTTCAGAGCAAGAGCCTCTGCCCAACCCCACTTGTTGATGAACAAGCCGTAAAGTGTCGGTGAAAGCCAAGCTGAGAAACAAATCAGAGCAATTGTAAAGATTATGTAAATCGGAAGAACAACTGCTGTATTTGCACCTGAGTTGAAGGTCTTTTCCTTATTTACAAAGAAAGCAACAATCTGAGCTGCAATATTTGCAACATTGAATGCAATGAAGTAACCGAGACCGCCGTCTTCAACAGGATAATCAAATACAAACCACTTGAATGCAGTGCCGTACATTTCCTTAACCTGTGGGATTAACGGAATAAGGTTAACAAGTGCAAACTGAACAATACAGGCAAGAAGAGAAACAACAATGAACTTTACAAACTGCCATGCTGTAACGAGCCAGGAGCCTTTCTCCTCCGCCATATTATCGATGTCTTTTAAATTTTTCGCCATAATTTTACCTCTCAATTCGAAATTTATCAAAGATATTATATCATTATCCTTTATCTAATGCAATAGCGATTTAAAAAAGTCCGATAATTGCAATGATTGCCCATATAATCAGTGCCACGATTCCGAGAATAACGGCAAGAAGCAAAAGAACAAGCAAGACAATAATTAACAGAACAAGAGGTCCTTTCTTACTCTTCTTTACTGTATCTTCAAATTTCTTTTCCTCAAACATTTCAGCAGGAGCAGGATTGCTTTCATCATAAATCGGATAAATCGGAAGGACTGCATCCGCATCGCAGTATCCTGGATTCCAGAGTAAAGGCTCTACCAGTGAACGGACACTCGTTGCACCCTTTATAAATTTACCGATGCTGAGGTGAATGGTATCAAGCAGACTGTCAACAATATTCAGCAGTCCGCAGGTAAGCTTATATTCCCTTGTATCAGGACCGTAAGGCGAGTCACCGCAGTAAAGATTCTGAATCAGCTCAAGAAGGAAATCAATCACCTTGTTATCAGCAATATCCGCAATGTCAGCCTTTTTAAGACCGCTTTCCTTTTTACAGAGACGCCATACTTTTTTGAAGGTCAGCTTATCAAGGAACTTGCCAACAGGCTTTAAAATCCAGCCAAGCTTTTTAATCTTTTCACCGGGAATGGAGAATGCGTCTGACATTTCAGCAAGGCGGTCAATATCATATCCCATTGCCCAGAGCACCTCGCGTATCATACCGAAGAAGAAGCCCTTCATATATTCATCAAATGGCTTGCCCTTTGTATCCATACCGGGAACATCCTTGATTGTAATGGTTTCAACATCAATCTTGGCATTTTTTGGATCAAATGTAACATTTCTCATAACAGGAGGACAGCCAATCATAGCACCGACTGCCACATCATAAAACCTGTTACCTTTCTTTGATGTAACGTAACTGATATCATGAACGTGCGTATGTCCTGTCAGCATACAGTGAAGTCCTGCATCGGCAAATATTTCACGAGTCGTTTCGTGATTTCTCTGCATATTTCCGCCGCCGATTATCTTGTAAAACGGAGACGGTGAAATCATCGGATGATGTGTCATGGCAATTACATACTGATCATGATCCTGTGCATCCTTAAGCTGCTCAAGAATCCACTCCATACAGTCATCCGAAAAACCTGAGCCGCGTTCACCCTCCGGCTTATAGTTTGTATCATCATTCAGTGCAAACAAGCGGTATCCCGGTGCCAGCTGAACAACATAGCTCATTGATTCCCTATGAGTGGAAATTGCCTCGTTCGGTCCGAATTCATAGTACATATCCCACAAATCGTGCCTGTCCTCAACTGCAGGAACCTTGACAACCTCATCACCCACATAACCATCAGCAACACCGCCGTCACGGAAATCGTGGGTTGCGGTAATCACATATACTCTCTTACCTTTCTTTTTCAGGTCACGGAGTATTTCAATAAATTCATTGTGTGAATCCATTTCACCGTCGCGTGTTGTATCACCTGCAAGAACAATGATATCTGTTGAATCGTCTTCGCAAAGCATATCAAAGCCGGCTTTAATAACAAGATCGCTGTCCTTGATTACCTTCTGTGATTTTGACTCAGCCTTTTCATATGCCTTGCCCTCAGTACCTGCTTTTCTTGAATAATAATGCGTATCCGCAACAAACTGAATTTTGAGCGGTTCATTATTACTGCCATAAATTCTGTTACCCATTTTTATATTCCCCTATCTGTATCAGGATGCAAAAGCTAAGCCTTAACTATCCTGAGAATTCCTGACTTAATGCTTTCATCAAATGTGAATTCAAGCGAGCCTTTATTTCTTTCGTTAAACTCTATCTCTTTATCATTAAGATAAGCTTTATATTCAGCTGAGTCCGAAAGCGTTACAACAATTGTATACTTTTCATTTTCGCCATAATATTTGAAAGAGATTTCAGCACTTGTTTCGGTTGTATGCTGATAATCCGTCCAGATATCAAAGCCTGTTGTAACAGTCTGCGGCCTGAAATATGCATTCGCCCAGATACAAATTGGTGCTGAAAGTCCGCCGAAATTGTGGAACCAGCCGCCGCGCTTGGTAGCGATACCAAAGCATTCATATGTATTATAAGTGAAATCCGTTTCATCCTTCCACATATCAAGTGCTCGTTTTGCAATCTCAAAGGCAAAATCCGCCTCGCCGTTATCGAGCATTGTTTTCCAGACAAACCACTGATGACTCATCCACACGTTACCATTCCAGTAGCCGTCGTCAAAATAATAGGATGCCGACATATCAACAGCAGAAATACCTGCCTGTGACCACATTTCATTCGGATTTTTAATGTGGGCAAGCACTCTTTCTTTTCTCTCACCCTTAACAGCGCCTGCAACGATCGGATAGATTCCGTCCATACCCTTGTTCCAGTTCTCGCCGTCATCAGTCCTCATAATGCCTGTAACATTTCCCTGCTCATCGTAAAGCGTGTAGCCGAAGTATCCGCTTTCCTCGTCCCATGCGAGCTCATTGAGTGCTTTTGTAGAGTATGCAATATCCTTATCATAAATCTTGATATCATCAAGTCTGTTCAGAGAATATGCAACCATTTTCATAATCTTTCCTGCACGGATAATCTGTGCAGTTGAAAGGCACGGACAGGTATACTTTTGTGCTTTCTTTGCCATCATCTCAACCTGAGCAGGATAATCATCCATGCCGCAGTGTGAATACCAATAATCATATGTGGTAAGCAAGCCGTTATTGAACTTTGCACAGGTGGACTTATGATTTCTTCCGCGTAAAAATTCATAATAGAGCTTCGCCTTATCATACAGAAAAGCAAGACTTTCCTTGTCCTCTGTCCTCTTTAACAGCTCAAGGTACTCAACAAACTGCGTAGGTACAAGCGAGCCGTGAAGGAGGAACGCAAAATCCTTGTTTGTATCGTCACAGAGATACATATCCAGTGCATAGCGACAAAGGTCCTTTGAAAACTCAAGCAGACCCATACCGATAAATCCGCTGTCCCAGGTATAAAAGCTATCCCATCTCTTGCCGGGTGTGTGATGAATCACATTTTCACCGTGACGGTAAACAGGATACACAACATTTGTAAGAAGTGTTGATTTTAAAATTTCCGTTGAAAGTGTATACTTTTTTCCTGCTTCATTGAAACAGATATCCTTATCGTCCTTTTTAGCCTTTTCATAGATGCTTTCATATTCTGCATCAGAAAGTGGCTCAAACTTTTCATTGGACAAAACCACATATTCAATATGTGATGTATCCGGCTTTACGAATATGGATTTGATAAGTGTATTCTGGAAAAAGCCTTCATCACTTGTTTTTCTCTTAAAGGAGCCTGAGAAGGTTTCCTTCAAATCATCATATGTATGGTCACCGTTTGAAAGGCGGTTAATCAGAGCATCCTCCAGTGAGCCTGATTCCAGTGTTCTCTCTCGTGTATTCTTATTATGTGTGAGAACATAAAACGGCAGATCCACGTCCTTATAGGTCAGCTTTGTTCTGTGTCCTGATTCCAAAATTTCCGTCTCAATTTCAGGTGTGTAGCCAAAAGAAACCTTATCGGCGGTCAGCTGGGCCTTATCGTTTTCTTCGATTACTGCAAGGAAATCAAGTTCAATACCTGCTGTGCCCAAGCTTTCAAGCGTAAACTTATTCATATAAGGCAGATAAGCAAAGGTCAGCTCATCACTGTGCTCAAACACAACCTCTGTGCCGTTCATATCAAAATGTGCATCACCGTCTGTCACTGTTTTATATCTTAAAGCAAGCACAGGCTTTTCAAAAATCTCCTCTTCAACATTTAAGGTATACGAAACCTTATCGCCCTTTTCACAGCCGAAAGGCTTAAGGTTCAGGAAATGAACGTGATAATTTTCACATCTGTCACCGAGACCCTTTCCCATAAAGAAATCCTTATCGGCAAACATACCCTTGAACATACCGTCAGGGTTTTCCTCATCCCACGGACGTGAAACCTTATAAGTATACTCATCATAATCATTGGCTGTTTTAAGCACACATTTTTCAGGTGTGTTCACCTGGCAATAGGTAGGATAAGGGAATTCAAGCGCACTGAAAACGTTTAAGATACAGTTCTGAGAAAGCGGTGTATTATTAAAGAATTCACAGCGCATCAGATATGCATCATCTTTGATTTTGGAGAAGGAAACATCGGCATAAACCTGATCCTTCCACATTAATTCATATCTGTATGAAAAATAGGAATAATCGCTTTTACAGTTCCACAAATGATAATTTGACGGAACAGTCACATTAGGAACAGGGGTTGCACTGTTCCAGAGTGTGGGATGAACGGAAAAATCAAATCTTGCACCGACACCTGCCAGCTCATCAATGATTTTTGAAAGTCCCATATATTTTTTTGAATAAGGTCCCCATACAGGCATTACCTTTTTTTCAGTATTGTTTCTGCTCATATTATAAAATCCTTTGTCAATAAAATATGTCAGCTTATTATCTAACTTTTACACAAATTTGTCAATAGATATTCACACAAGTAACATTGACAAAATATATATTATAAAGTAATATATATACAAGATTTAATATTATAATACAGGCATTACACCATACTGCCTGAACGAGGGAGAATTCATGAACATAGATGCAAATGTACAAAAGATTTTATCTTTGCTTTTTAAAAAATGGATAATCATTGTTCTGTTTGCCATAATCGGAGCAATACTCGCAGGAGTATATACACATTATTTTACAACACTTACCTATTCATCAAGTGTGGAATTTTTAGCGTATGTACAGGATTCCAACAAGGAGCTCAGTGACTCTACAAATGCAGCACAGCAGGCAAGCAACACAAGCAAGATGAATTATGCAATCAAAATGCTTGACACATATATTGAATTATTTAAAACAAATGAATTCAATCAGACAGTTGCAAATGAGATAAACAAAGAATACGGCACATCCTATACTGCCGGTCAGATAAAAGGCTCTATTACAATTGAACCTGTTGCAAATACGGCTATGTTTAAAATCACAGTTATAACCGGCGACCCTGATATGTCCTATCAGATTGCACATCAGCTTGAAAAGAGTATACCAAGCAAAATGGAAACCGCAAATAACGGTATGGTCAGTGCCTCCGTCGAGGATATTGCCCTTAAGGCAACCACATCGGAAAGTCTTGGCTATTCAAAGAAATGTCTGTTCGGCTTTATTGCCGGTGCAGTTCTTGCTGCTGCATATATCATTCTCCGTGACCTTCTTGATATCCGTGTGAAAGGCAATGATAATCTGAGCGAAAGATACGGAATTCCTGTTTTGGGTACAATCCCTGAATTTGAATTGAAGGCATCGGCCTCAAAAGCAGTGAATAAGGAGAAAGGAGAACAGAAATAATGGCAAAGAAATCAAAAAAAGCACTTTCTTCACAGGCAAGCTCACGTTTTCTTTTGGACAAGGCTCCGATACCATCAGCGCTGAAATTCAGAATTGAGGAATCATATAAAACAATAAGAGCGAATATTATGTTTTCCGTTATGAAAAAGGGCTGCAAAATGATTGTAGTTACCTCCTCTGCTCCGAATGAGGGAAAAACTACTACCACTGTCAATCTGGCAATCAGCATAGCTCAAGCTGAGCAGAAGGTACTGCTTATTGACGGTGATTTAAGAAAGCCGAAAATTCATCAATATTTCAAAATACCAAATGCACCGGGTCTTACAAATTATCTGGGCGATAAAATTTCAGGCAGAAGAGGATCGGATTTATTCAGTGTGATTCATCCTACAGAGTATAACAATCTCTGTGTTCTCTGCTCAGGCACAATTTCGCCTAATCCTGCAGAGCTTTTAGGTTCTGAGCTTATGACGGAATTTCTTGAGGATGTAAGCAAGGATTTTGACTATATCATTATTGATACACCGCCTATCAATGTTGTTTCCGATTCACTTCCGCTTATCAGGGAATCCGACGGCGTTGTGCTTGTAGTACGTTCAAATCAGTCAACACACCCTGAGCTTCAGAGAGCACTGGCATCACTTGATTTCATTGATGCAAAAATTTTAGGCTTTGTTGTAAACTTTGCCGAATCAAAGGCAGGAAAATACGGAAGATATAGCAAATACAGCTACGGTAAATATGGATATGGTAAGTACGGCTATGGCACTTATGGCGGATACGGTACATACGGAAGCTACAAAAATAATTCCTATGAGCCAAAAAACTAAGGGGTGATTTGCAATGCTTATGAATAACCTTGTAGAAACCCACTGCCATATACTGCCCGGAATTGACGATGGATCCCCTGACGTTGAAACAAGCCTGAAAATGATAAGAAAGCTGCAGGCACAGGACGCACAGGCAATCATACTTACCTCACATTATTATTCAGATTCCATTTCGCTGGATGATTTTCTTGAAAGACGCAATAAGGCTTTCGCGGAGTTAAGCAGTGCACTGCCTGAAAACAGTCCTAAGCTTATCCCTGCTGCTGAGGTTTATATCAGTCAATATCTGTTCAGTAATGAGCATCTTGAAAGAATTGCAATAGGAAATTCCGGCTATGCTCTGATAGAGCATCCCTTCTCCTCCTCCTTTTCACAGGGCTCATACGACAGACTTGTAAATCTAAACTGTGAATATGGAATAAAGCCTATTCTCGCTCATATTGAACGCTATCCGGCATTAATGGAAAATGAGGCGCTTCTGGATGATTATATTGAAATGGGATGTCTGACTCAGGTAAATATCAGCTCTTTTACTGACAGTCCCAGACATTTGCGAAAAAAGCTTTTCAAATATCTTGAAACAGGCCGAATTCATCTGATTGGCTCCGATTGTCATAATCTTTCCTCACGTCCGCCTGAATACGAAAAGGGCGTTAAAGAAATCATTAAAAAGTGCGGAAAAGAGGCCATTGATGTACTTGAGAGAAATGCCAATCTTCTTATAAAATAATATAGAACAACACCCAATGGTTGCTGAATAACCATTGGGTGTTGTTTTATTTTTATTATTTTGCAGCCATTTCTGCTCTTGCCTCTTTGATTCTCTGAACAAAGAGCTTTCCTGTTTCTGTAATCTTATCGTAGTCGCCTGTCTTAGCACCTGCAATAAGGGATGAACCGGCGCCGCAGGCAATTGCACCTGCCTTAATCCAATCCTTAACGTTGTCAACATCAACACCGCCTGACGGCATCATAACTGCATTTGGAATAGGGCCGTGAATATCCTTGATGAAAGCAGGACCTGCGATATCACCCGGAAATACCTTAAGCACATCAGCACCGCACTCCATAGCGTGTACAGCCTCAGTAGGTGTATAGATACCCGGCATAGACGGAATACCGTAACGGTTACAGGTCTTAACGGTTTCAGGGTCGAAATAAGGTGATACAATATATTCCGCACCTGCAAGAATTGCAATACGTGCTGTGGCAGCATCCATTACGGTACCTGCACCGATGATGATTTCACCTGAATTATACTTAGCCTTCATTGCCTCAATCAGCTTGTCAGCGTGAGGAACGGTAAAGGTAAGCTCAATTGCAGCAACACCGCCTGCAATACAAGCATCTGTGATTTTTTCTGCCTGCTCGATAGATGTTGCACGAACAACGGCAACAATACCTACCTCCTGAATTTTTGCCAATGTTTCAATTTTATTTGCCATAATAATGATTCTCCTTATTCTTTATCTTTGTACTCGTGCACCTGCACCATTAACCTTTGCCTCAACCTCTTTGAGTGATGCCATTGATGTATCACCCGGTGTTGTCATAGCCAGTGCGCCGTGAACTACACCGTAGTTTACTGCCTTCTGTGCATCCTGATAAGTCATAAGACCGTAAATAAGACCTGATGCGAAGGAATCACCGCCGCCAACACGGTCAAGAATTTCAAGACCCGGATATTCAAGTGACTTATAAATCTGTCCGTCAGCCCAGCAAATTGCTTTCCAATCATTTACTGTAGCTGTTTTAACGGTTCTGAGTGTAGTAGCAATCACCTTGAAATTCGGATAAGCCTTTGTAACGGTTTCAATCATCTTGTAATAACCGTCCATATTGAGCTCTTTCAGGTCTGCATCGTTGCCCTCAACCTCAAAGCCGAGTGATGCTGTGAAATCCTCTTCGTTACCAATCATAACGTCGATATACTTTGCGATTTCCTTGTTAACCTCCTGAGCCTTTGCCTGACCGCCGATATCCTTCCAGAGTGACGGACGGTAGTTCAGGTCGTAGGATACAATTGTGCCGTACTCCTTAGCCTTTTTAACTGCCTCAATAACAACCTCAGCAGCCGTCTCAGAAAGAGCAGCATAAATACCGCCTGTATGCAGCCAGCGGACACCGAGAGTACCGAAAATGTAATCCCAGTCAATATCGCCCGGCTTCAGCTGAGATGCAGCAGTATTGCCTCTGTCGGATGCACCGACAGCACCGCGAATACCGAAACCGCGTTCTGTGAAATTGATACCGTTTCTTACTGTTCTGCCGATACCGTCAAAAGGCATCCACTTGATAAGTGATGTATCCACACCGCCCTGTAAAATCAAATCCTCCATAAGATAACCGATTTCATTCTCAGCAAAGGCGGTAACAACACTTGTCTTTAAACCGAAGCATCTTCTCAGTCCTCTGGCAACGTTATATTCTCCGCCGCCTTCCCAAGCACGGAATGAACGAGCAGTTTTGATTCTGCCCTCACCCGGATCAAGTCTGAGCATAATTTCACCGAGTGAAATCTCGTCAAACATACATTCTTCTTTCGGTCTTAATTTTAAATCCATTTTTAATCCTCCGTATTATCATAAAACTTTATTCAAAATTAAAATATTTAATTGCGTTATTATAGCAGATACCCTGAATGATTTCCTTTAGGATATCCTCATCATAGGCGTACCAGCCGTCCTCAACCCATCTGCCGATAAGGGCACACATAATACGTCTGAAATATTCGTGCCTGCCGTAAGAGGTAAAGGAGCGTGAATCGGTTTCCATACCGACAAATTTTCCGAGAACACCGAGATTACCCAGCGTTTTCATCTGATTTATCATACCGTCCATTGTATCGAGGAACCACCACGCAGGGCCGAACTGAATCTTTGACTCTGCATCTGCAGACTGGAAGTTGCCGAGCATTGTGCCGAGCACGGTGTTATCCTTATCATTCAGATTGAACAGGATTGTTTTCGGCAGCTTATCCTCTTTGTTGAGTGCATCAAGGAAGCGTGAAAGCGACTGTGCAATCTCGCAGTCACCTACCGAGTCAAAGCCTGTGTCCGCACCAATTTTATTGAACATCAATGTATTATTATTTCGCATTGCGCCGATATGAATTTCCATTGCCCAGCCAAGCTCGTGGTACTTTTCACCAAGTGCAAGAAGAACAGGTGTTCTGTACTTATCGCAATCGAAAAGTGAGATTTTTTCACCGTTCATTGCACGCGAAAAGATTTCCTCAATCTCATCATCAGATGCAATGGAATAAGGCGGATAATCAAATGCCTGATCTGAAACACGGCAGCCCACTGAATGGAAATAATCAGCACGGCTGAGGAGTGCTCTGATAACATCCTTATAGCTCTTAATCTCCACACCTGCAGCATTACCCAGTGCCTTTATATAATCAGCAAAGCCGTCGAGATGTGCATTAAGAGCCTTATCCGGTCTGAAGGACGGAAGCACCTTGCAGTCAAATCCCTCAACGTCTTTCAAAAGCTTATGATATTTTAAATCGTCAACAGGATCATCTGTTGTACAAACAACCTTGACCTTGCTTTTTGTAATCAGGCTCTGCGGTCTGAAATCACCGTTTTTAATCGCTTCATTTGCTCTGTCAAAAATATCATCAGCAGTTTTTGCGTTAAGCGGTGTATCTATACCGAAATAGCGCTGAAGCTCAATATGCGCCCAATGGTAAAGCGGATTGCCGATACAATACTGAAGAGTGTATCCGAACTTCTCAAACTTCTCTCTTGCGGTTGCATCACCTGTGCAATACTTTTCCTCCACGCCGCAGCTTCTCATAGCGCGCCACTTATAGTGGTCACCTGAAAGCCACAAATCGGAAATGTTGTCAGGTGATTTATTTTCATAGATTTCCTTAGAACTTAAATGGCAATGGTAGTCACAAATATCCATATTTTCAGCATATTCGTGAAAAAGCTTTTTTGCCGTGTCCGTATCCAGAAGAAAATCCTTATCCATAAATGCTTTCATAAATATCTCCCATATTTACAAATTTTTTCATTGTAATTATATACCTATATTCTTGTCAATGCAACAAGAAATATTGCATAAATTTCAGTAATATTATATACTATAATTACAATAAATTGCAAAGGGGAAAAGAATATGCAATATGAAATTAAAGGTTCACCTTTTCCTGCGGCAATTTGCTATCTTGAAGCAGGCGAGCAGCTGATCACCGAAGGCGGCGGAATGTCCTGGATGAGCCCTAATATAAAAATGGAAACAACCACAAACGGTGGTCTGGGAAAAGCAATCGGCAGAGCATTTTCAAACGAAAAGATGTTTCAGAACAGATACACCAGCGTCGGCAGTAACGGTATGATTTCCCTCACATCAAGCTTTCCGGGTGAAATAAAGACAATTGAAATCAATCAGGGTGATGAGATAATCTGTCAGAAGAGCTCATACCTTGCATCTACTCCCGGTGTGAATATGTCCGTATTTTTCAGAAAAAAGCTTTCAACAGGATTATTTGGCGGTGAAGGCTTTATTATGCAGAAATTCAGCGGCAGCGGACTTCTGTTTATAGAAATTGACGGAACACCGATTGAATACGATTTACAGGCAGGCGAGCAGATTGTAATTGATACCGGTCATCTTGTTATGATGAGCTCAAGCTGTAAAATGGATGTTAAAACAATATCCGGTATGAAGAACATTCTTTTCGGCGGTGAGGGAATATTCAATACTGTTGTTGAAGGACCGGGTAAGATTATACTTCAGACCATGCCTGTGACAAGACTTGCAGGTACACTGTCAAGATACATTGCAACCTCATCAAATTAATTAAGCATAACAAAAAGGCTGACGGTAATAAAACCATCAGCCTTTTATTTTATCAATTATTAGTCAGCTGAGTAAGGGAGAAGTGCAACGTGTCTTGCTCTCTTAATAGCTGTGGTGAGCTCTCTCTGATGCTTAGCACAAGTACCTGTTACTCGACGAGGAAGAATCTTTGCTCTTTCAGAAACAAATCTCTTAAGTCTTGTAACGTCCTTGTAGTCGATAGTTTCAACTTTTTCTACACAGAAAACGCAAACCTTCTTACGACCCTTGCGTGGTCCGTTGGCCTTATTATATGCCATAGTCAGTTTCCTCCTTTAAAATGGTAAATCGTCGTCATCATCAACGATTTCTTCAAAATCCGAATTGTCAGCACTTGCATAGCTTGGTGCAGGCTGAGAGAATGCAGGATTGGTTGTACCGCTTTCTGCCTTTGATCCGCAGAATGATACATTATTCGCAACAACTGTTACAGATTTTCTTTTATTTCCGTCCTTATCAGTGAAATTGTCTGTCTGGATTGAGCCCTCAACAGCAATCATTGAACCCTTGTGGAAATAACGGGAAACAAATTCAGCAGTTTGTCTCCAAGCAGTAACATCAATGAAATCAGCACGTCTTTCCTCGCCTCTTGCCTGGTACTGTCTGTCACAGGCAATCTGAAAGCTGATTACGGAAAGGCCGTTTGATGTTGTTCTGAGTTCCGGCTCATAAGTTAATCTGCCCATAAGCACAACAGAATTAATCATTAATCAAGCCCTCCATTATTCGCCTTTAGCGACAATCAGTGAACGAAGAACGCCGTCAGTGATGTTGATTACACGGTCAAGCTCTGCCGGGAAATTCTCTTCGCAAGCAAAATTAACAACCATGTAATAGCCCTCATTTTCGTAGTTGATCGGATAAGCGAGTCTGCGCTTGCCCCATGTCTCAACTTCGCCAAGAGTGCCATTTTTGCTGATGAGATCTGTGAATTTTTCCTTGAGTCTCTCAACATTCTCTTCTCCGTTTGAAAGAGAGAAAACTAATACGATTTCGTAATTTCTTAATGCCATTCTTTAGCACCTCCTTTTGGTCTTTTGGCCTATGCCCTGTGCATAGACAAGGATTGCCCTTGTTTCCAAAGGCTTAGATATTATATCAAATAGTACAAACATTGTCAACTGTTTTTATGTGGTAATGTAAATTATTGTTTAGTTTATCAATAATGTACTTAAGATTCCGTAGGGGCAGGTTTCCACGCCTGCCCATTTCATAATTTTCGGGAGGGCACGGAGACCCTCCCCTACACTAAACAATAATTTATTCAAGAATATTCAACACATCAATAATACTTTCAATCACAGGGACATCATCTCGTAAATCCTGATCCTTGAACCAGCCGTAATTCATACGGATAGGCTTCATACCTGCTGCGAGGGAGCCCTGAATATCATTTACAGGGTGATCACCGACATACACGCATTCCTCTGCTTTCAGACCGAGTTTGTCAGCTGTATATGTAAAAATTGCAGGGTCAGGCTTATGTATATCAATATCACCGCTGACAACAACGATGTCACAATATTTTCTCAGTCCGCTGGTATCAAGCTTATGGTGCTGCAAAATAGACGGACCGTTTGTGATGATACCGACAAGGTATCCCCTGTTTTTCAGCTCTTCAAGAAGCCTTGCAGAATCAGGAAAGATAACATTGTGGTCACCGAACTTCGTATCGTAGTGCAAAGCAAGTTCTTTGCTTGAAGGAGCGTTTTTCCACTGCCAGCTTTCAATCAGGGATGCATACCATTCCTCACGGTTAACGTAACCGCCGTTTCCGGTTATACGCATATCCTGTTTTCTTTTTTCAATGTCGTCACTACTGATATCAGGGCAGAAATCAGAAAAAAAAGTGTCCATATAATCTTCAAAGGCTTCCGTTCTGTCCTGCAGAGTTTCATCAAAATCAAATAATACTGCTTTTATCATATTCCAACTGTGTTCTTATCTCATCAATTGATGAAAACTTTTTTTCCTCTCTCAAATATCTCAAGAACTCAACTCTTATTTCCTGACCATAAAGATTACCGTCAAAATCAAAAATATGCGTTTCACAAAGCGGCTTGCTCACCTGCCAGGTAGGGCGTATACCAATGTTTGTAAAGGATTTATATTCAGCATCGCCGATAAAGGTTCTCGTTTCATACACGCCGAATTTAGGCACAACCAGTCCGTCAGGCAAATGCTGATTTATTGTCGGAAAGCCGATTATTTTACCGCCCCTCTTATCGCCCTCAATAACAGTGCTTTCAAAGGTGAAATGATAACCGAGCATTTTATTCGCCTGCTCAATTTCGCCGTCTGCCAGTGCTTTCCTTATTCTTGTGGAGGAAATCGGCTCACCGTCGAAATCAAGATGCTCAAGAATTCTGACCCAGATGTCTCTGTTTTCCAAATACTTTCTGAGTTCAAGTGCACTCCAGCCGGCATTTTTTCCGAAACGGAAATTGAAACCGCAAAGAATAATGCCTGCACCGAATTTGCCAATCAGTATTTTTTCAATAAATTCCTCGCCCTTTAAATTTTTGAGCTCTTCAAAGTCCGCAAAAACTGTATTGGGGAAACGCTTTTGAAAAATACTTTTCTGCAGAAGTGAAAATTTATTATTTACACAATAAACCACTACATCATCAGCACCTGTGACAACCGTCTGATGTGCACGGTGCATTCCGTCAAAGTCGCCCAGTGCAACCGCTATTCTTTTTTCATTCCTGTTCTCAATATTCATATTAATCTCGTCTAACCAAAAGTCTTTTTACAGAAAGCTCCTGCTTTTCCGTACTGCACGCACCCAGTCCTAAAAACAAACCGTCAGGTGAATACACTCTGTAAATTCCGTCAGTAAGCTTTTTTCGGATTCGTTCAAGTGCCAGTGCACCGCCGTTTGAAAAACGCTTTGACTGTGCCTCTGATACAGTAACGCTATCATAAGGCTCAAACATTTTTTCAATATCCATTACAATATCGTCAAAGGGAAGTCCCTCGTCACGGCGTCTCTGCAATTCATCAAGGGTAACACTGTCTTCGAGAGTAAAGCCCATTGCCAGTGTTCGTGTAAGGCTTGTCATAACTGCACCGCAACCAAGCTCCCTGCCGATATCATCAATCAGGGTTCTTATATATGTACCCTTTGTGCATACAACATCAATTGTATATTCTCCGTTTTCACAGTCAACAAGCTCAAGCTTTTTTATTTCAACCTGTCTTGCCTGACGTTCAACCTCTATACCATGACGTGCAAGGTCATAAAGACGTTTACCATCAACCGATACTGCGGAATACATAGGCGGTACCTGTGAGATAACGCCCCTGAATTTTTCAAGAACATTACGCACCTGTTCATCGGTAACGCTCACCTCATATTCAGCTGTAACAGTGCCTGTGATATCAAGGGTATCCGTAGTTTTACCAAGCATAAAGCCTGCTCTGTAGCCCTTATCACTGTCAGGCAGATAGTCAAGAAATCTTGTTGCACCGCCAAGCATAACAGGTAAAACACCTGTTGCCATAGGGTCAAGCGTTCCTGTGTGCCCTGCTTTTTTCTCTCTTGTGATACCGCGCACCTTTGCAACTACACCAAAGGAGGTAATATCCTTATCCTTATTAATGCAGATTATACCCGTCATACAAGGAATTCTCCGCATTTTGCAACAAGCTTTTCCCTTGCTTCCTTTACACCGCATTCAAAACGGCAGGCAGCAGCCTGACTGTGTCCGCCGCCGCCGAATTCTTTAGCAAGCATAGCGGCATTCACACTTTCAAATGTACGGATAGAGGCCTTGCAGGTGCCGTCTGATTTTTCACGTATGGTGATACCGATTTCAACGCCTTCAATCTGACGTGTCAGAGGAGCAATTGCTTCAGTCTCCTGCTCATTTGAGCCTGTGAGCTGATACATTTCCTGCGTGATTGTGATGATTGCAACCCTCTCATTTTCATAAAAGCGCATAGAATCAAGAGCAAGCCTCTCCAGCCTTGCATAGGTTTTGGTCTTTGTTTCAAACATAACACGGTTGATTCTGCCGTTATCGGCACCTAGCTCAATCAGCTCAGCTGCTGCACGATAGGTCTGTGCAGTTGTTGATGCATAACGAAAACATCCTGTATCTGTTGTCAGACCGGTATAAAGACAGCTCGCAATTTTACTGTCAATATCCACTCCAAGCGCCTTGATTACCTCGAAAACAATCTGACAGGCAGCCGGAACATCATCAAGCAGAAGATAATCAGCATACTCCGTATTGGTTGAATGGTGGTCAATACACATATCAATGTGGTACTGACCCTCCAAAGAACCTAAAAGATTTACTGTGGCAACATCCACTGCAACAACATAACTCTGTCTGAATTTAATCGGTGCAATATCCTCATAAAGATAATCATACTTTTCAGGTATCTCATCCGCATTGATAACCGCACAGATTTTACCCATTTTCATAAGTGCACGGCAAAGTGCAAAACCGCAGCCAAGAGTGTCACCATCAGGATGAGCATGAGTTAATATTAAAATATCATCCTGCTGCGCAAGCATTTGTGCACATTCTTTTACATTAATTCTCATTACTTATTTCCTTGATTTTTTCAAAAAGGTCCATACCCTTTTCAATAGAATCGTCCGCAATAAATTTCAGCTCAGGGCTTTTACGGAGGTGAAGCCTTGTGCCAAGCTGCTTTCTGATATAGCCCTGTGCACTTTCAAGCCCCTTCACAGAGGTTTTCGCTGCTTCAAGTCCCTCCATAGCACTGATATAAACCTTAGCGTAGCTTAGATCACCGCTGACTTCAACTTTTACAACGGTAAGCATACCGCTGATTCTTGGATCCTTAAGCTCACGCATAATGGATATAATTTCTCTTTTAATATCCTCAGATATTCTGTCAATATGAAATCCGGCCATAATTAATCCCTGTATTCCTCAACAATATATGCCTGAAGGATATCACCTGCCTGAATGTCATCCCAGCCGTCAAGACTGATACCGCATTCATAACCTGATGAAACCTCTTTAACCTCGTCCTTGAAACGCTTAAGGTTAGCCAGCTTAACGTCTGCAATCTGCTTGCCGTTTCTGACAACTCTGACCTTACCGTCACGCTTGATAGAACCTGAGGTAACAAGAGAGCCTGCGATCGTACCTGCTGAGGAGATTTTGTAAACCTCTCTTACCTCAACCTCACCTGTATCAACATCACGATACTTAGGTGCTCTCATACCGCGCATTGCACGTTCAATATCCTCAATAGCATCATATATAATATCATATTTTTTAATTTCTATTCCGTCACGCTGTGCATTATCATAAGCAATCTGGTCAACACCTGTATTAAATGCAACCACGATAGCATTTGATGCATTTGCAAGCATAACATCACTTTCGTTTACGGCACCGACAGCACCGTGAACAATTTTAACGTTAACCTCATCATTTTCAATTTTAAGCAGTGACTGCTTAACTGCTTCAACAGAACCCTGTACATCAGCCTTAATGATGATGTTAAGCTCCTTCATCTCACCCTCCTGAAGTGTATCAAAGAGAGTGTCAAGAGTAACCTTCTGGAAGAGCTTGAACTCCTCCTCCTTAGCCTTTTCCTTTCTCTGCTCAACAAGTGTTCTTGCAAGCTTTTCATCAGAAACGGCATTGAACTCATCACCGCTCATAGGTGCACTGTCAAGTCCCATAATTTCAACAGGAACTGACGGACCTGCTGCATCAATCGGCTTTCCGTGATAATCGGTCATTGCTCTGATTTTACCTACAGCAGTACCTGCCACAATAATATCACCTGAATGTAAAGTACCATTCTGTACAAGAAGTGTTGCAACAGGACCTCTGCCCTTATCAAGCTTAGCCTCAATCACTACACCCTTAGCTGTTCTGTCAGGATTTGCCTTAAGCTCAGCCATTTCAGCAACAAGGAGAATGGTTTCAAGGAGCTTATCAATACCCATTCTTGTTTTTGCAGAAACAGGAACACAGATAACATCGCCGCCCCATTCCTCAGGAACAAGCTCGTGCTCGGTAAGCTGCTGCATAATTCGGTCAGGGTTTGCACCCTCTTTATCCATCTTATTAATAGCGACAATAATTTCAACACCGGCTGCTTTAGCGTGGTTTATAGCCTCAATGGTCTGCGGCATAATACCATCATCAGCAGCAACAACAAGAACAGCAATATCAGTAGCCATAGCACCTCTTGCTCTCATAGCTGTAAATGCAGCATGACCTGGTGTGTCAAGGAAGGTAATCTTATTACCATTGGTCACAACCTGGTATGCACCGATTGCCTGAGTAATACCGCCTGCCTCTGTAGAGGTAACATCCGTATCACGGATTGCATCAAGGATAGAAGTCTTGCCGTGATCAACGTGACCCATTACGCAGATAACAGGAGGTCTGGTAACAGCATTCTCATCGTCCTCAATTTCCTCTTCAATAATCTGCTCTTCAATGGAAACAATTACCTGCTTTTTAACCTTTGCACCAAGTTCGGTTGCAACGATTTCAGCAGTATCATAATCGATTACCTCGTTAACAGTTGCCATTACACCCAGCACCATCAGCTTTTTGATAACCTCAGTTGCAGTCATACGAAGAAGGCTTGCAAGCTCACCGACTGTGATTTCCTCAGGAACCTCAATTGTAATCTGCTGTTTCTTTCTCTGCTCAGCGATACGGGCAAGTCTCTGTGCCTCTGTTTCCTTCTTGGAACGAGCGTGCATACCCTGAGGCTTTTTCTTTCTGTACTGCTTTGATTTCTGATTCAGCTTCTGTTTCTTCTGATAATCATTCATCTGAGATGCAGGTGCAATATCCTCATATTTTTGATTATATTTTTCAAGATCAACCGTATTTACACGTGTGTCAATACGTCTTGTTTCACCCTTTGTTCTTGCCTGAGGTGCTTTATTAGCTCTCTTCTTAGCCTTTTCTGCATCACGCTTTGCTGCCTGCTCAGCCATCTGAAGAATAGCAGCCTGACTCTGATGCTTTTTATTTTCAATCTTTTTGGTTGATGAGTTACCGCTTTTTTTAGCATTGCCGTCACTCTTTTTACCATTACTGAAATAAGCGTCAAAATTCTTAACGCTGTGATCCTGTGTCAGCTTATCAAAAAGAATATTAAGCTCATTCTCTTCAAGAACAGTATTTGCTTTTTTCAAAGGAACACCACAATAATCACCAAGAATATTTATGATTTCCTTATTACTTTTTCCAAAATCCTTTGCGACATCGGAAACTTTAACTTTAATCACCATTCGCATTTTCCTCCTGTATGATTAGTTGAATAATTCTGTTAGAAAAATTTTTATCATTCACTGTAAATACCGCAGCTTTGTAACCGAGAGCAAAATGTATTTCACCCATTGTGAAATCGGTTATTATCACTCTGGTATTTATTCTATGCTTTTCAATTGTTTTATTAAACTCATTTATCAGCCTTTGTGACGCATCACTGCAAAACAAAAGCAATTGTGCTTTGTTTTTCAGCAGTGCCTGCTCCGCCATATCGTGCCCCATCGAAAGCTTACCTGCACGTCGTGCAAGTCCTAACATGGAAAGTGCTTTTTCCTTAGACTTATTTTCATCAGGCATTTGACATTTCCTCTTCCATAGCATTATAAACATCATCGCTTATCTGCATAGAAAATGCACGCTCAAAGGCTCTTCTTTTTCTCGCTTTTTTCAGGCAATCGGGATTTTTGCAAACATAAGCACCTCTTCCCGACTTTTTACCGGTTAAATCAAGAGAAACCTCGCCGTCAGGACTTTTAACAACGCGCACAAGCTCACGCTTATCAAACATTTCACCGCATCCGGTGCACATTCTCAAAGGTACTTTTTTTGTTTTCATCTTATCTCTCCTGATAATTAGTTTTGGTCCTGACCCTCAAAGAAGCCTGATTCAGGCTTAATATCAATGTTCCAGCCGGTAAGTCTTACTGCAAGACGAACGTTCTGACCTTTATTACCGATAGCAAGTGACAGCTGGTCATCAGGCACGGTTGCCTTACAGGTCTTTGCTTCCTCATCAATAATCTCTACTGAGCAAACCTCTGAAGGAGCAAGTGCAGCACTTACAAACGCTACCGGATCTTCACTGTAATTTACAATATCTATCTTCTCACCGCCGAGAACTTCAACAATGTTTGATACTCTTTGGCCGCGAGGACCTATACAAGCACCAACAGGATCAATATCCTCATCCTTAGTAAACACAGCAATCTTTGTTCTTGAGCCTGCCTCACGTGAAACAGATTTAATCTCAATTGTGCCGTCATAGATTTCAGGTACTTCCTGCTCAAACAAACGGCGAACAAGACCGGGATGTGTTCTTGAAATCATAATTTTAGGTCCTTTACCGCCTTCTTTTACATCAACAATAAATACCTTGATTGTCTGACCCTCTTTAAGGCTTTCACCCGGTACCTGCTCGGTCTTAGGAAGAACAGTCTGATTTTTGCCGATTTCAAGTGTAGCATTTCCTGTTATAGGGTCAATTCTTTCAATCTTAGCTGAAACAAGCTCCTGATTCTTTGATTTGAATTCCTGAAGCATCTGTCCTCTTTCAGCCTCACGAATACCCTGACGGATAACGTGCTTTGCTGTCTGTGCAACAATTCTGCCGAAATCCTTTGTTTTAAGAGGAATATCAATTGTCTTTCCTACTTTAGCAGATTTTCTGATTTCCTGAGCCTGCTCAAGAGTTAAATCTGTATCAGGGTCCTCAATCTCCTCAACAACGTTCTTTCTTACATAAACCTTGATTTTCTGCTTTTCCTCATCAATATCGCAGTGTACAATATCCTTGCCATTGTAATCGTGCTTTGCTGCAACAATAATGGCTGCAGAAATTTTTTCATACAGATATTCAGCAGGTATGCCTTTCTCTGTCTCCAATAATTTTACTGCCTCAAAAAATTCCTTACTCATTTTTCCTATCATCCTTTCTTAATATCACGGTTAATTGTTTTTAAAATCATTCATATCGAAATCATCAAGCTTTACATACGAGGTTTCCTTTTTATTGACAGTCAGCTCCTCACCGTCTGCAAGCTCAACGGTTATCAATCCGTTTTCATAATTTTTAAGTATTCCGCCAAAATCCCTCACCTTATCAATCGGCCTTATCAGCCGCATCATAACGGCAGCACCGATATACTTTTCAAAGTGAGAATCGGTTATAAGCTCTCGCTCTACACCCGGTGAGCTAACCTCGAGCAAATAGCTCTGACTGATCGGATCGGCATCATCAAGAGGCTTTGTGATTGCGTGGGTCAAATCAACACAATCGTCAATGGATACACCGCCGTCCTTGTCGATAAATATTCTGAGATACCAATCAGTACCCTCTTTTACAAAGCGGATATCCCAAATATCCAATCCCAATTCCTCTGCATATGGTGCAACAATTTCTGCAACCTTAACAACTGTATTTCCTTTACCTGCCAAGAAAAAACCTCCTTATAATGATAAGAGAGCGGGTCGCTGACCCACTCTCACCTTGAGATTATAAACTTACTATAAGTATAATAACACTTTTACAGAAATTGTCAAGTGTTTATCAAATAAATTATTGTTTAGTGTATCAACAATATTATTGGTATTTCGTAAGGGACGATTCCATATCGTCCCACAATGTTGAAAAAAGATTTGGGCGGATATTGAATCCATCCCTACAATGTTTCAATAGTGTTCCTGTTGATTTGTAGGGGCAGGTTTCCACGCCTGCCCGTTGTATAATTTTTTGGGAGGGCACAGAGGCCCTCCCCTACACTAAACAATATTAGCAAAAAAAGACGATGTGTTTCCACATCGTCTTTAAAACTGCTATTTGATAAAGCCGAATTACTTAAGCTCAATCTTAGCGCCAGCCTCTTCAAGCTTAGCCTTGAGAGCCTCAGCGTCAGCTGTTGGAACAGCCTCTTTAACAGTTGCAGGAGCGCCGTCAACGATAGCCTTTGCTTCCTTAAGACCAAGACCTGTAGCCTCACGAACTGCCTTAATAACCTGAATCTTGTTAGCTCCTACGTCTGCAAGAACTACATCAAACTCTGTCTTCTCGTCAGCTGCTGCTGCGCCACCCTCTGCAGGTGCTGCTACTGCTACTGCTGCTGCAGCGCTTACGCCGAACTCTTCTTCTACTGCTGATACGAGCTCTGAAAGCTCAAGAACTGTGAGAGTCTTAAGCTCTTCAACAATTGCTGTAACTTTTTCTGATGCCATTTTATTTTCCTCCAATAAAATTTAATTTGTTAAAAGTTGAATTTAATAATTATTCAGCTGTTTCTTCAGCCGGTGCTTCTGCAGGAGTTTCCTCTGCTGCAGGTGCTTCTTCTGCAGGTGCATCCTCTGTCTTAGCAGGCTCACAAGCCTCAACGCCACCCTTATCAACGATAGCCTGAACACCACGTGCGAATGCTGCGATAGGTGCATTGAATACACTGCAAACTGTTGCGAGGAGAACTTCTCTTGATGGAAGCTTTGCAAGAGCAATAAGCTTTTCCATAGAGATAACCTCTCCGTCAAGATAACCGCTCTTTAATGAGAAGTTATCGTGTGAATCAGCATACTTCTGAAGAATACGAGCTGATGCAACGTAATCATCTGCTGATGTTGCAATAGCTGTTGTTCCCTCAAGAACTGAATCAAGACCTTCAAGACCTGCGTCCTGTGCTGCTCTGCCGAGAATAGAGTTTTTAACAACTGAATACTCAACACCGGCTTCACGAAGTTCTCTACGAAGTTTTGTATCATCCTCAACGTTGATACCCTTGTAGTCAACTACAACGCCTGCACAAGAATTCTTAATTCTCTCTGAAAGATCAGCAACCATTTGCTTTTTCTTTTCAAGAACTGCTGTACTTGGCATTTATTATACCTCCATAAATATTTGCCACAAAAAGTGGACTTGCGGCAGATATACTGCCCTTTATGGCTGTCAGCTATAAAAAAGTGCATTCCGCAAGACACGGAATGCACGTAACAATCAAAATAACTGTATATGTTATCTGAATGTTCATTCCTCGGCAGGCGATAAACTTACGCTCGGCAAATGCCTTGCACCTGCTGTCTTTGGCTGAACAGCTATTGTATTTTACCACACAGGATAACCTGTGTCAATACCTAAACTATGAATTACTCAGCAGTAGCTGCTGCGGTACCAACCTTGTTAGGATTAATCTTAACACCGGGACCCATTGTTGATGCAACTGCAACTGACTTGATGTACTGACCCTTTGCTGCTGCAGGCTTAGCCTTGATAATAGCATCAAGAAGAGCATTGAAGTTCTCAAGAAGCTTGTCAGTACCGAATGAAGCCTTACCGATTGGGCAGTGAATGATGTTTGTCTTATCAAGACGATACTCAATCTTACCTGCCTTAGCCTCCTGAACAGCCTTAGCTACGTCCATTGTAACTGTGCCTGCCTTTGGTGATGGCATAAGACCACGAGGACCGAGAACCTTACCAAGACGACCAACGAAGCCCATCATATCAGGTGAAGCGATTGCAACGTCGAAATCCATCCAACCGCCTGAAATCTTCTGTACGAGATCTGCATCACCTACTACATCAGCACCTGCTTCCTCAGCAGCCTTTGCAAGATCACCCTTTGCGAATACAGCAACTCTTACGTCCTTACCTGTTCCGTTTGGAAGAACTACTGCACCACGTACCTGCTGGTCAGCGTGACGAGAGTCAACACCAAGACGAATATGAGCCTCGATTGTTTCATCGAACTTAGCTGTTGCTGTTTTAACTGAAAGCTCAAGAGCTTCAGCTGATTCATATAAATTTGAACGGTCAATAAGCTTTGCACCGTCTGTATATTTCTTTCCGTGTTTCATAATAAATTACCTCCAGTGGTTAATCGGATACTTCCTCCCACAAGGGAATTAGTCTTCTACTACTATACCCATGCTGCGTGCTGTTCCTGCGATCATTGACATAGCTGCCTCAAGTGATGCTGCATTAAGGTCAGGCATCTTTGTTTCAGCGATTTTCTGAACGTCTGCCTTTGAGATTGTTGCAACCTTGTTCTTGTTAGGAACACCTGATGCCTTGTCAATACCGCAAGCCTTCTTGATAAGAACTGCTGCAGGCGGTGTCTTTGTAACGAATGTAAATGAACGGTCCTCATATACTGTGATTACAACAGGGATGATAAGACCTGCGTCATTCTTTGTTCTTTCATTAAATTCTTTTGTGAATGACATAATGTTTACGCCGTGCTGACCGAGAGCCGGACCAACTGGCGGTGCCGGAGTTGCCTTACCGGCAGGAATCTGAAGTTTAATTAAACCTACTACCTTCTGTGCCATAATAATTTCCTCCTAATATTGTGGTGAATGGCGAGATATCAAATCTCTC
Organism: uncultured Eubacterium sp.; assembly: GCA_910577195.1. Lineage (GTDB taxonomy): Bacteria > Bacillota > Clostridia > Oscillospirales > Acutalibacteraceae > Eubacterium_R. The sequence goes on from CAJTLP010000007.1 coordinate 49,447, forward strand.
CCACCATTACAGACAAAACGGCAATTTTGACTGCAATGATAATAAGCAGATGAGCATTCAACTTATTCAGTTCAATTTCATTTGCGAATTACTAAAATTATTCACTGACCTTTTCAAGCTGGTCAAGCTCAAATTCAACAGTATTTTCTCTGCCGAACATTGAAACAGTTACCTGTACGCTGTTGTTGTCAACATCAATATCATCAACTGTACCTGAGAAGCCCTCCAGCGGACCGTCAATAACATTGACAAGATCGCCGACTTCATATGCAACCTCAATGCTGATTTTTTCAACACCGAGCTTCTTTACCTCTTCATCTGTAAGAGGTTCAGGCTTGCTTTCAGGACCTACGAAGCCTGTACAGCCGCGTGTGTTTCTTACAACATACCAGCTGTCATCCGTCATTACCATTTTAATGAAAACGTAACCCGGCATCAGCTTTCTCTGATACTCCTTTTTGGTTCCGTCGTCCTTAACCTCAACTACGGTTTCGGTCGGAATGGCAACTTCGTGAATAAGGTCGTGAAGATTACGATTTTCAACAACAGTCTGAATATTACCTGCTACTTTATTTTCATAACCTGAAAATGTATGAGCAACGTACCATTTTGCCTCTTCCATTAATAAGCCTCCCGAATATAAATATTAAACAAAACTCTCAATAATTATTCGGCTGCTTATTCTGCGCTGTCAGCTGTTGTCTCTTCAGCTGTGGTATCTTCAGTTGTGTCTGATGCATCTGCATCGTCCTCAACTACGGCTGAAGTCGTTGTCGGAGCAGTTGTTGTCTGAGCAGACTTCTTCAGAGCCTTCATACCCTGTGAAAGACCTGTATCAACAGCGAAAATAGCAAGACCTACGATAAATACAACGATTAATACGATAACTGTATTTCTGAATACGTCCTTGCCTTTGGCCCATACAACCTTTTTGCCTTCTGATTTAACACTTTTAAAGAATGACGCGATGGATTTAAAAGGATTTTTCTTTGACTTCTTTTTTGTGTCCTTAGACTTTTCAGCCTTATCAGCCTTTTTTGAAGTCTTCTTTTCGTCAGCCATTTCGGTCCTCCTATTACTTTGTCTCTCTGTGAAGAGTATGTTTCTTACAGAAGCGGCAATACTTGTTCATTTCAAGTCTGTCAGGTGAATTCTTCTTGTTTTTCATTGTGTTGTAATTGCGTTGTTTGCATTCAGTGCAAGCTAAGGTAATCTTAACTCTCATAAATAGCACCTCCGTTTAAATTTCGATAAATATCTCCCTCAGAAATAAGGACAAAAAAATAAGGCCTGACGGCTCAAACTAAATCATCCTTTTATGAGGTATGATTAATATATCACAGTGTTTGTAATTAGTCAAGGGATTTGGCAAAAAAATTTGCAATTCGTGACAATTTATATTATTATATATAAACAACATCTATACATTGTATAGGAGACGACCTATGACCACAATTATTATCGGTGCAGGAGCAAGCGGACTTGCCTGTGCAATACGATTAAAACAGAATAATCCGAAGGTCAGAGTAACCATTCTTGAACGTATGTCCCAGCCCGGCAAAAAAATACTTGCTACGGGCAACGGAAGATGCAACCTGTCAAACACAAATGCCAAGCATTGTGATGAGGTGATTGACTTTTTCAAATCCCTGGGACTTATAACAAGAACAGACAGAGAGGGAAGAATATATCCCTATTCAAATCAGGCATCAACCGTTGTAGATATCTTAACAGATAAATGCAGAGAGCTTGAGATTGAAATCATCACCGACTGCACTGTAAAGAGCATAACAAAAGATTTTCAAATAACAACTACTCAAGGAACATTTCATGCTGACAATGTTGTTCTTGCTGCAGGAGGTATGGCGCAAAAAAATCTCGGCTCAGACGGCAGCGGATATGAACTGATGAAATCACTGGGTCACAGCATCACACTGCTTTCCCCTGCCCTTGTTCAACTTACTTCCTCAAGCAAATATCCAAAAAAATTGAAGGGCAGCCGTGTCAAATGCAATATGTCCATTCAGCTGGACGGCGAAACGATTAAAAGCGAGTATGGCGAAGTGCTTTTCACTGATTACGGACTTTCAGGAATCGTTACAATGAATTTATCAGATATTGTGAGCAGGAATTTTGCACAGAAAGCACCGCAGAAATGCCACGCCGTGCTGGACTTAATCCCTGATATGGACGAAGACGATTTACTGAATTATTTAGATGAATTTCAAAACCTTAACGGAATACTCGGAAATGAGCTTTCATCAATCATTGAAAAGCAGGCAGACGGTGATATTAACAAAGCTGTGAAATTTGCAAAAAACTGGAAGCTGATTATCACAGGCACGAAAGGCTTTGACTTTGCACAGATAACAAGCGGCGGTGTAAGGCTTAATGAATTTGACGAATTTCAGTCGAAAATTGTGAAAGGCTTATATGCCTGCGGTGAAATTCTGGATAAACAATTTATGTGCGGCGGATATAATCTGAATTTTGCATGGTACAGCGGTATCAGAACTGCCGACCAAATCACTTCTATATAAAGGTATATAATATATGATAAGAATCAATGAAATAAAATTGTCGCTGGATGAGGAGGAAAGTCTCCTGAAATCCAAAGCGGCAAAAACACTCAGGATAAATGAAAAATATATAAAATCCTATACGATTTATAAAAAGAGCGTTGACGCAAGAAAAAAAGATGATGTGCATTTCACCTACTCCGTTGATGTAATCATCACACTTGACGAAGAACAGATTGTGTCAAAATGCAAATCGAACAAGGTTCAGCTTGTTAAACCGTATAAATATGAACTGCCTGAAAATAAGCGTGTAAGCAAGTTCAGGCCTGTTATTGTCGGCTTTGGTCCGGCAGGTATGTTTGCAGGACTTATCCTTGCACAGTCAGGGCTCAGACCGATTATACTTGAACGCGGAAAAGATGTTGACGCAAGAACTGCCGATGTAAACAAGTTCTGGAAAACAAAAGAGCTCAACGAGGAATCCAATGTACAGTTCGGTGAGGGCGGCGCAGGAACATTTTCGGACGGCAAGCTCACCACAGGAATAAAAAGTCCGTTTATCCGCAAAATTCTTCAGGAGCTTTATGAGGCAGGTGCACCTGAGGAAATACTCTATTCATCAAAGCCGCATATCGGAACGGACAGACTTGCTATTGTCGTTAAGAATATCAGAAAAAAGATTGAACAGCTTGGCGGAGAGGTAAGGCTTGAGTGTAAGCTTGAAAAGCTGATTGCGGCAAATGGTTTTATTCACGGCATAACCTACTCCCACAAGGGTGAATTTTTTGATCTAGAAACCGACAGCGTTATAATGGCTATCGGCCACAGTGCACGAGATACGGTTGAAATGATGTACAATATGGGTGTTGAAATTATGCAGAAGCCGTTTTCTGTCGGAGCAAGAATTGAGCATCCTCAGAGTCTGATTAACAAAGCACAGTACGGAAAATTCGCAGGACATAAAAAGCTGGGAGCCGCTGATTACAAGCTCGCCTGTCACGGTCTGCACGAAAGAGGAGCATACACCTTCTGTATGTGTCCGGGCGGTACTGTTGTTGCCGCCGCCAGTGAAAAAGAGGGCGTTATCGTAAACGGTATGAGCTCCCTTGCACGTGACGGAGAAAATGCAAATTCGGCCCTGCTTGTAGGAATTGAGCCAAAGGATTTCCCCTCTGAACATCCTCTGGCAGGCATATACTATCAGCGTGAAATTGAGCACAATGCATATGTTCTTGCAGGAAGCAATTACAATGCGCCTGCTCAGCTTGTGGGTGATTTCCTCAAAGGGATTGAAAGCAAGACACTTGGCAATGTTCAGCCTACCTGCCCTACAGGTGTAACACTTACAAATCTTGACGAATGTCTGCCGTCAAAGGTATCTGCAACAATGAAATCGGCAATCGTTGAAATGGATAAAAAGCTGAACGGCTTTAATCTGTACGATGCTGTACTGACTGCACCTGAAACAAGATCTTCAAGCTCCGTACGAATTTTAAGAGATGAATTTTTACAGTGCAACATCAGGGGCGTCTACCCCTGCGGTGAGGGAGCAGGCTATGCAGGCGGAATCATTTCCGCAGCCGTTGACGGCGTAAAATGTGCTCACGCTGTATTGGATGATGAGCATTAAGATATAAGGTGAATTACGATGAGAATGAAGAGAAAAAAGAATCTTGATGCGCGTATCCATGCATCATCGGATTATCTTACAATAATGAAAAATGAATCGCTCAATTACAACGACGCAGTAAACGAAAATCACATCATTGATTTTGAAAAGCTGTTCGGCAATGATAAGCCTGTTGTACTTGAGGTGGGAAGCGGAAAGGGTCAGTTCGGCTGCACATATGCTAAACAGAATCCTGATAAAAATATCCTTTGTGTTGAGAGAAACAGGAATGTGCTTATCCTTGCAATAGACAGCGCAAGAGAAATGGGACTGGATAACATAAAATTCCTGTGCGGCACGGCTGAATATCTGCCCTCCTACATCAGTGAAAATACGGTTGAAGAAATCTATCTGAATTTCTCCTGCCCTTTTCCGAAGCACAAGCATATTGCACACAGACTGACCAATCCGAGATTTTTAAATATATTCAAAAGGATTTTAAAACCTGACGGTGTTATTTGTCAGAAAACAGACAACATGCACTTTTTTGAATACTCAATTGAGCAGTTTTCCGCCTGTGATTTCAGACTCAGCAATATTTCACTTGATTTGCACAACAGTGATTTTGAGGGAAATATCGTTACCGAATATGAGCACAAATTTTCATCACAGGGCTTCCCTATCTACCGCCTTGAGGCACATTTAAAATAATACAACATTAACCAATGCAGGCACGTATATGCCTGCATTTATTCTTTTATCACATGTCTGTGCATAAACATATTACTGGTGATAAAATGAAAAAGATTAAACTGAAAGAGAAAATCGTCCCTCAATCCTACGATTATTATTTCGGCAAGCCACGTCTTGAAATGACAGGAAGAGAATGTCTTGTTGACGGACTGCAAAGCATTGTTGAATATTCCAATGAAAAAATAACCTTGAGCTTAGGCACGCAGATTATTACCTTTTTCGGTGATGATTTACGCATCAACTCCTTCACTCGCGAGGGTGCTATAGTCGAGGGGAATATTATATCAATGGAGTTTTCATCTTGATCGGACTTTTCAGATGGATGTTCGGCTTTGTAAAATTTTCCTTCACAGGAGGCTTTGCCGAAAATTTTCTGACGGAATGCTTTTCCGACGGAATGGAGTTAAGAAATATAAATAAGAATGCTGACGGCTTTACCGCTGTATGCAATCTGAGGATATACAAAAAGCTCCATCACTATGCATATCGCCACGGCGGAAAGGTTAAAATAGTAAAAAAAAGCGGACTTCCTTTTATTCTTCTGCCGTTGAAAAACCGAATAGGCTTTTTTGTGGGTATGCTGGCATTTGTAATCATCATATCTTTTTTAAGCTGCTTTGTATGGAATGTTGAAATTACAGGCAATAATAGAATCAGTGACACAATGATTCTTTCTTATCTTGAAAACTACAATTTAAAACCGGGTACTATGTGGAGCAGTATATCAAGGGATGATATATGCTGGGATATGATGAGCGAATTTGAGGACATTTCCTGGGTGCATATAAACAAGCAGGGTTCAATTGCCAGAGTCGAAATCAATGAAACCACACCGGCAGACAAAAACGGTGATGATAACAAGCTCAAGGGCATAAATGTATTCAGAAAAGAAATTCAGGTTGTGGCCTACAGAGAACAGAAAAGTATGACTCTCAAAAGCAGTAAAAAATACAAAACGCTTAAATTCTTTTCGGCGGATATTCCTCTTTATATATCAAAAGAAACAGGCGATGTTTCGCAAATCAGTGAAGATTACCTTACAATAAAAGGCACTGTACTGCCTATAGGTATTACGGAATGTGAGGAACAGTTTTTTGCTTCACAGCCGAAAACACTCACAGACGAAGAGCTGTTAAACCTTGCATATAAAAAAACAGGTTTTCAGGAGGAAAAAGAATTTGACGGCTTTGAAATCATAAACAAAACAGAAAATCATAATATAGATGACGACAAGTGTGTTATGACCACATCATATATTATAAAAAGAAAATAATATTCATCTTGAAAGGCATAATCTCTTATGGTAAAATAACCTTGAAAAATGACAATAAAACCTGAGGAGGTATAAATATGCAGATGACTTTCCGCTGGTTCGGCAAGGAAAAGGATACGGTTTCCCTTGAGCAAATCAAGCAGATTCCGGGCGTAACAGGCGTTGTGCCTGCGCTTCACTATCTCCCTGCCGGTGAGGCTTGGGAAATGGAGGACGTGCAGAAGATGTATGACGAAATCACGGCTGCCGGACTCACAATGGAATGCATTGAAAGTGTAAATGTTCACGAGGATATCAAGCTTGGCTTGACCACTCGTGAAAAGCTTATTGAAAATTATAAGATTTCTATCAGAAATCTGGCTAAGGTTGGTGTAAAGGTTATTTGTTACAACTTTATGCCGGTATTTGACTGGACAAGAACAGACCTTTATATGCCGCTTCCTGACGGCTCAACCTGCCTATGCTACGACGGTAAACAGGTTGAGGGCAAATCACCTGAGGATATGTTCAGAGAAATTGATGATAACTCAAACGGCTACGCTATGCCGGGTTGGGAAACTGAGCGTATGGGCGAAATCAAGGAGCTGTTTGAAAAATACAAGGACATAACTGCTGATGATTTATGGAAAAACCTAAAATATTTCCTTGAAGCAATTATGCCTGTTTGTGAGGAATGCGACGTTAAAATGGCAATTCATCCGGATGATCCGCCATGGCCTATTTTCGGTCTGCCGAGAATCATCACAGGTAAGGATGCCATTGAAAAGCTTCTCAATATGGTGCCGAGCAAATATAACGGCATTACCCTTTGCACAGGCTCATTAGGTGCAAGTCCTGACAATGATATGGTTGAAATCATCAAGGCTGCAGGCGACAGAATTTATTTTGCTCATCTTCGCAATGTTTCAATCAACAATCAGTGGTTTAACGAAACTGCACACGAAAGTGCAGCCGGCTCACTTGATATGTATGAAATTGTCAAGGCTCTTCAGGAGGTAGGCTTCGACGGCTATATACGCCCTGACCACGGCAGAATGATATGGGGCGAGGTTGCCCGTCCGGGATACGGTCTCTTTGACAGAGCACTGGGTGTAAGCTATCTCAACGGACTCTGGGAAGCTGTAGAAAAAAGCAGAAAGGAAAATTAAAATGTTTAAACACGAAAATCTTAAGGGCAGAGTAGCTGTTGTAACAGGCGGCGGTGGAATACTCTGCGGTGCATTCGCAAAAACACTTGCCGAGCAAGGCTGCAAGGTTGCTGTTCTTGATCTGAATAAGGATGCTGCGCAGCAGTGTGCGGATGAAATAAACAATAACGGCGGACAGGCTATTGCCATTGGCTGCAACGCTCTTGATTTGGAATCAATGGAGCAGGCAAGAGCTGAGATTAATGAAAAGCTCGGCACCTGTGACATTCTTCTCAACGGTGCAGGCGGCAACAATCCAAAGGGCTCAACAACTAAGGATACCCTTGAAAAAATTGATCTGGTTCAGAAAGACGAAAATATCAAGACCTTCTTTGATCTTGACCCTGACGGAATCAGCTTTGTATTTAATCTTAATTTTTTAGGCACACTTATTCCTACTCAGGTATTCGCAAAGGATATGGCAGAAAAGGAAAAGGGCACAATCATTATGGTAACATCCATGAATGCCTATCGTCCGCTTACCCGTATCCCTGCATACAGCGCAGCTAAGGCTGCCGTAAAGAATTTCACAGAGTGGATGGCTGTTCACTTTGCTCCGCTGGGAATCCGTGTAAATGCAATTGCACCCGGATTTTTCTCAACAAAGCAGAATGCAACCCTGCTCTGGAATGAGGACGGAACACCTACTGCACGTACAGGAAAGATCCTTGCCGCAACGCCTATGGAACGTTTCGGCGAACCTGAGGAGCTTTCAGGCACACTTCTCTTCCTTTGTGATGAGGAATATTCAGGATTTATTACAGGTGTAAACATTCCGGTTGACGGCGGTTTCAACGCTTATTCAGGAGTATAATTGAATGTAACGGACGGCTTGGGACAGTGCTGAAACACTGCACTGTATCCCCTTTGCCGTCTGTAATTATATAGGGGTAATAATTATGGCAAAAAGTAAAACATTTAAGGTTGTGATTAGTATAATACTTGTCATTTTACTGATATTTATAGGTACAGGAGCTTACATCATTTTCGGTGTTGCAGGTATTGACGAAAAACGCGTTTATCCGCAAAGTGAAGCTGTAATGAATAATTCCGGCACAGGAAAGACTGTTCTTGACACCGCAGCCACATATCAGACTATGAACGGCTTTGGTGCATCAGCCTGCTGGTGGAGTCAGGATATCGGAAACTGGGAAAACAGCGAGGAAATCCTTTCCTATCTTTACGACAGGGATAAGGGCATCGGTCTTAATATTTACAGATACAATTTAGGTGCAGGCTCAATGGATGACGAACATATTCTGACTGAAAACAGAGGTACTGAATGCTTTTTAAATGCTGACGGAACATATGATTTTTCAAAGGATAAAGCGGCTCAGAACTGCCTTGCCACCGCTAAAAAGCTCAGTGGTGATGATTTAAGAGTTACTCTGTTCTGCAACAGTGCACCTGTAAGCCTTACCAAAAACGGTGCAGGCTACTGTGCACCTGAAAAGGATGAGGACGCGGCTTGGGTTACAAATCTTGATGAAGCAAATTACGCAAAGTTTGCAGACTTCTGTTATAACAGTGCCGATTATTTTTTAGGTGAAGGCTACAGGGTAACAGATGTTTCGCCCATTAACGAGCCGCAATATAACTGGCGTGCCTGGTACAACGAGGACGGCTCCTATTCGGTAAACCAGGAGGGCTGCTATTATTCAAAGACAGAAGCAACAGCCTTGTACAATGCTATGATTGACAAATTTGAAGGCTCCGAGCTTGCAGGAAAGGGCTGTAACATTTCCATGTTTGAATCAGGCTCTGCTGAAGGCAAAGGCTCAACCTGTGCATCATACATAGACTGTATGCTTGGCAAAGGTCCTAAGTATATGTTCAAAAACAAGGAGCTGAGAAATTATTTTGATACAATCAGCCTTCATTCCTACTGGTCCTCACCGGAAACTAAGCAGCACACCGCCGAGTATCTTGCTGACAAATATTCACAGTACGATGTTGTCTGCACCGAATACTGCCAGATGACAAATGATGAAAATACAGGTGTATTCGATTTAATATCCAAAGAGGAAAACGGCACAAACGGTATGACAATCGACTACGGCGTAGCAATGGCAAAGGTTATTGTTGATGATCTCACTATCCTCAATGCTAAGGAATGGGACTGGTGGACTGCCTGCTCCTACGGAGTTTATCCTGACGGTCTGATTTACCTTAACCCTGATAATCACAAGGATATCCAGACATCAAAGAGATTGTGGTGCCTCGGAAACTTTTCAAAATTCATTAATGAGGGGGCAACAAGAATTGCCTGCTCAAGCGGCATTGAATCCATTTCAAGCTGTGCATTTGTGAATCCGGATAACAGCACAGTTATTGTTTATGTAAACGATACAGACAAGGACGAAAGCACAGCACTTCAGTGCGGCAATGATTATGCAGTTTATACCACAAATGAGAAATACAATCTTGAACAAACCGCATCAGGAAAAGCTGAAGAGGCAAATATCTCTGTTCCTGCAAAATCAGTGGTAACAGTCGTAATTCAATAACAGGCTTAACAGATAAAACACAAACACCGCATAAACTTGATGTTTATGCGGTGTTTTAAATTTTTATTGGTTTATTTAACCTGCTTTTTCAGTAATAAATTCACTATTCCGATAACGAATGCAATCGCACCAAACACAATGAAAATTCCATTTAAACCTATTGCTGACTGAAGCGCAGATGTCATCAGCAATGCCAGAGCAACGCCTGTCGGAATACCTGTTAATAATACTGCACAGTGATTTGCCTTACTGCTGTTTTCACAGGATGAAAGAATATTATGAATCATATCTATCACTGCAATCATACCGCAGCATACACTGATCATCATAAAAACAACATTTGCAATAATCGCAATACCGCTTACCGTCTGAATAATCAAATCGCCTGTAAATCTGCTTATTGTATAAGCTGATAATAATGGCAGAATCATCCACAAGGCACCCATTCCAATCATATAAAACGGATATATTTTTTTGCCCTTCGGTGCTTTTTTTGACTTAACAAGGAATGTTAAAAATGCAAGTATTCCGGCAACAAACAGCAGAACCTTAATCAGAAAATCCCTTAAAGGGTCACCCAAAAGCATTGCAATATTATATGTACCTGCAGTTTGCTTTATAAACGGAATATAATCATTGACCGAAACAACGGTACAAGCGGATAATATAACGGATGTTAAAAAATAAATAACAGAAGAACCTTTTTTATTTGCAGTTTTCATCATATGTCCTCCTTAGCATTTGCAGCATTATTACCTAATGTTGTACGTGTATCAATAGTGGTTTTTATTGATTTAAGAAGACTCAGGTCGTTACCGTAAGGAACATCCTCTGTTGCAGTAAAAATCATGATTCCGCCGAGATTGTTTTCAATAGCATATGCGGTTTTATCCATAATCATCTGTGTGCCTGAAAACCACATACCGTCCGAGTAATTCTGAAATCTGTCGGCGGGGGTATAATCCGGATCATCAAAATTAATCCATATTCCGCCGCCGTCATCAGGTCTTGCATAAAACGGAACTCCCAGATTAATCTGTTCAGGCTTGAAACCTTTATTAAGGAAATACTGCACAGGCTGAACGGCACCGCTTGCAAAAGAGCTGTGATTTCCGTTTTCATCACATAAGTCGTAGCTCATAATTTCAATCTGATCGAGTGCATTTATTGCATCCTCTTCCATATAGAAATTCCATGGAGATACTGCACAGGACAGAAGCAGATTATGCTTTGAAAGTGCATTTTTCAAGTTGACAAGATGCTCGCTGAAAGTAATCCATTGCTGTTTATTCGGATATTCCCAGTCATAGCTTACACCGTCAAAGCCGTACTCCAGCAGAAAACCAACAGTATTTTGAATTACCGTGTCTTTCTGTTCAGAGAAAACGACATCAGGATCACAGGCATTGAAAAAGACTGTGGCAAAAATATCAACGTGCTTTTTGCCATAAAAATCCCTGATTTTCTGAACAGATGCTTTAAGCTCATCACCGGTGAGTCCGTCAGGAATAACAAGCTCACCCTGATTATTCCACTTAGCAGATGCAATAACGTGAATCTGATTTACCACATCGCAGTATTCAGGTGAAAGATAATTGCTTGATTCAGGGTCAAAAATTTCACCGTTAGCAAGCTGAGGAGTAACAACATAATCAGAAACTCTTATATTATCACGGACTTTTTTCTGTATATTATATACTTCAAATTCTCTGATTTTAAAAATACTGTCTGACTCAGTAATTTCAAGCTTTATCTGCTTTGCCGTAACCGCATCGAAAGTGCAATAACGGTAATCATTAACGGCATCCTGCTCATAAAATCTTTCCCAGTGGGCATTGCCGGGTGTTTCATCATAATAGGAAAGGACAAATTTTTTGATGTTCCAGCCCTTTTCACGCAGGATAATCGTGTTAAAGGTTTGTTCCTCTTTAAAAGTGAGCACAAGTGAGTCTGTTGTACCGGAAGCTTTCCACGCTGAATTTGTATCTGAATCAACTGCTTTCCTTGCACTTGATTTGCCCTTACTATCCTCGATACTTTCAAACTGAGTAACTGCTAAATTTTCCGAATCGGCAGGACCCGGCAAATCCGAAAAGCCTTCGCCTGCAAAAGCAGTTGTACCGATAATCAATGCAAGACACAGTATAATTGCAACTGCAGAAATAATAATTTTCTTTTTCATAATATCTCCTTATTTATTCTCAACAGGTTCAACCTCAAATGAGAAATTGAGTGGCTTGAAATAACCGAAATCAATCATATGCTCCTTTGCAGGAATAGGACCGCAGCTTCCTGAGCCTGTTCCCCTTACAAAGCCGTCAATTGCAACAAAGGTTGTATCGGTATCCGGTAAATCCTCAATGTGCTTTGCCTTTGAAAGCTGCTCAAGTGTAAAGTGATTTGCATTGAAATTGATATAGTTATAAAGTGCGGTAAACTTTAATCCGCTGCCATTTTTGTTTGTGAGCATGCCATATCGTACATCGCCCCTATTGCCAGAATCCTGAGGCTTGATATACTTATGCGCCATATCGGAAACCGTTGTTTCATACACACCGATTGGTGAATGCTCTTTGAAATCCGAATAGTTTTCAGCAGATCCTCTGCCGTAGTATTTTACATTTTCAAACTCATTCTTCAGCTCAGCATGAACGCCAAATCGAGGGAGTTGATCTGTAAGAGGGCAAACCTTGAACAGTGATGTGCTTACTGTGATTTTACCATTTTTGTCAAAGAAGTAATCAACATGTGCTCTTGCAAGAACAAATACTCCTCTTGTTACAAAATCATAAACAGTACTGATATATTTAATATCGCCATTAATACCGTGCTTGCTCTTAACCTCACAGGAAACAAGCTTCGCCTTTGAACAATCAAGACCGATTATTTTCCAGAATATTACCATATACTGGTCATTATCCAGCCTGCCCCTGTAGATATGCGGAACAAAGCCGTTTGCTTTATCAATCGGATTTGATTTAAGATATTCGACATTATTTTTTACATAGCTGATAAGGCCCTTGCTCTTGTCAAACATTGCACTGCCGTTATCAAAGCTGACATTTATCATATTATCCTTAACGGATATATCAGCCGGCTTTGTCTGATTGTCTGCCCTTTTCAGCTCTGCCTGTGAAACAATAACCTGCTCAACTGCAATCTCATCACCGCTGTTTTTATCCGTATAGATAAAGTTTACAAAAACATCCTTATCGGTTTGGCTGAGGTGCTTTGAATGAATCTGCACCTTTTTCCTGCCCTGTGCAGGAATAACACTTGTAATCGTGCCAACCTCCTTGCTTTCTCCCTCAACAAGAACATCAAAATCAATTTTTATGTCAGCACTGTCCTTAAAGCTTTGCGTATTCCAGAGTTCAAAGATATTTCCGTTTAAAAGCTTTGCCCTTATCGGTCTGTAGCACACCTTCATCTCCAGTGCACCGCTTGACGGTTTGCGGTCAGGATAGAAAAGACCGTCCACACAGAAATTGCCGTCGTGGATAGGCTCGTTGTGGTCTCCGCCGTAGGTCCACTTGTACTTAGCATTTTCATCATAAACACTATGGTCTGCCCATTCCCAGATACATCCGCCCATAAACTGGTCAGAGGAATAGAACAGCTGCATATATTCTTCAAGTCCGCCCGGACCATTACCCATAGCGTGTGCATATTCGCACTGGAAGAACGGCTTGCCCTTGTACTTGTCACCTGCAGTACCTTTCAGAATTTTTCTCATCAGATCAGGTGTGCCGTACATTCTTGACACAACATCATATGCCCAGCGTTTGCTGCGGATTGCACCCTCATAGTGAACAGGAATTTCCGGATTGGCATTCTTAAGATACTCATAACAGAAATCCTGACACTTATAGCCGCCTGACTCGTTGCCGAGACTCCACATTGTGATACTCGGATGATTCTTATCTCTGCCGTACATTCTCTTAACTCTGTCAAGATAATGTGTTGCCCAGCTTGTGTCATTGCTTAATCTGTTCGGATTATATGTGCTGTGCGGAACCGCATAAAATCCGTGCGTTTCAATATCAGCCTCATCAACAACATAAAGACCATACATATCACACATTGTTAAGAATGCAGGGTCAGGAGGATAGTGGGAGGTTCTAACCGCATTGCAGTTATACTCCTTCATCAGCTGAATATCAAGCTCCATATCCTCAAGGCTCATAGCGTAGCCCTTTGTCATATGGGTATCGTGGTGATTTACACCCTTGAACTTGATTGCTTTGCCGTTGAAAAGAAATACCTCTCCCTGAATTTCAACATTTTTAAAGCCGCAGTATGTGCGAATTGCCTCAACCTCTTTATCATCCTTGTACAGAACAATGGTGAGCTCATAGAGATTTGGTGTTTCTGCAGTCCATTCAGCAACAGTAAGTTTTGAAAGACTTATACCCTTTTCAGGCAGAAGCTCAGCACAGATAACAGGCTCTTTTTCTGCTGATTTTATTTCAATTTTTGTATTCTTTTCAAAACAACCCTCAACGGAAATATCAAGATTATATGTGCCGTCCCTGTTCTTTGATGAACGCAATGTAAAATCATTTATATAGCTGCTTTCAAACTCCGTGAGAAAAACATCACGGAAAATACCGTTTTCCCTGAACATATCCTGACACTCAAGATATGAACCGTTGCTCCATTTATAGTTAACGGCGAGAATTTCATTTGCTCCGTTATGCAGCAGCTTTGTTATATCAAACTCAGCAGTATTGTGTGAACCCTCACTGTATCCCACATATTCACCGTTTACATATACAGACAGTGCACCTGCAACACCTAAAAAGGAAAGAGTGCGACGCTTATCTGCATTTTTTATATCAACAGATTTTCTGTAAATACCGACAGCCACATCGGCAGGAATATGCGGCGGCTTTTTAGGGAAAGGATAGCGTGTATTGATATAGGCTATCTGGTCATAGCCTGTTCTCTGCCATGTGCAGGGCACCGTTACCTTATCAAAGCCTGCAATCTCAGTATCAAACACTTCAGGAACATAGCTTAGTTTTTCATAATAGGCAAAGTCCCATTCTCCGCTGAGCATTGTTACACGGTCTGAGTTATAGCGTTCGTTTTTATAGTCTGTTTTTGCAAGCTTTTTTGCTGAGGAGAAAGGAATAAAATAGCTCCTTGCATCCAGCTTGTTTTCCTCATAAATGCTGAAATCCGTATGCAGATTTCTGTGAATTTTGTAGTTCATGTTTTACCCCCTGTTTTTTCTTATTTCAAATGAGAATCGTGCATTATCCTCATACCATAACGGAAAATTCGTACCCCAAACATTGTTATAAAGAACATAAGAAATTCCGTCCTTTTCAATGTCTTCGATTTTATTATCATATTCCAGTATTTTACCTTTACCGACGGATATAAGCGGTGAATGATAATTGATGAAATCAAAAGCCCCAAAATCCTTTTTCATAATGCATTTTTCAACTGCATGAAGATTTCTTCCGCCCATTGACACAGTACTTTTATAATCAATCTGACCTCCAAGCTTAACCAGCTTAAAATCACCGGCATTCGGATACAGATGCAGGAAAAGGGCTTCCGTAAGACGATTTGCATCCTTACCGCACCATAAAACATCAAATTGAATTCCGTCACTGCTTAATGTGTAAACAATCTGAAAATCTCTCGGTGCACCTGCTATTTCACAGACCACATTGCTGCATTTCAGATTTGCAAAAACCTTTATCTGTTTTTCCTCTTCGCTGACATACGCACTGTCCAGTTTGTAATAAAAACTTCCCTCAGGGTATTTACCGTCGTAATATTTCAAAAGCGGTCTGCCGAAATCAGGATATCCCCATATAGCGTTTCTATCCATATTGCGTGCATAATTTTCAAACCAGAAATCATAGTCACGGCTTGTATATACACGGTATTCAAGCAAGGCTTTGTTGTTCTTTTTGATTACTTCACTGCCCTTATAGGTAAGAGAACCTATTCCACCGAATTCATTCAGTTCAAATTCAAAATCGGAAAGCTTTAACGCTTTACTGTACGGCTGATATTCCGATGTGTTCATTATATTTGCAGGTCTCAGACTTTCAAGTGCAGACCTTGCCTGCTGCTTATGATTTTCGGAAAGAGCCGAAACTGCTTTTTCAATATAAGCTCTCTGCTCTGCCCAGCTTTTTTCAATTGTACTGTATGAGCCCTTAAATTTCATTTTGCAGCCAATGCTGACTATATTATAAGGATAATCCCTGAAAGGATGCTTGATTATAATTTTATCCCTTTTTCTTGCTTTTTGAAAATTCGATTTAAGATAATTTTCATAATCAGGAAAATAAGACTTTACATCCATACCACAGGTATGCTCAGCAATACACAAAAGCGCATTGGAAAATGCATTGTGCTCTTTGCTGAATTTCTGCATACTGCCATCACTCAGCCACTCACGCTTTAAACGCATAAGCTCTCGCAGTGAAGCGGATTTATATGGGTCTGTTGCTGCACCGTGAATCCATGTGTCACCGATTTCATCCTCAAGAACAGGGAGTTCATCTTTATGCTCCCAGATAATATCGGCAAAATCATCCATTGTGCCTGCGGTTACCTCGTAATCCGGAAACTGCGACTGGATTTTGTTAAACTTCTCCATAACCTTTTGCGGTGACGGTGCACCGTGGTTATCAAGGGTATGGTCAAAATAAAGCACTTCGTCCATAAAATCGCACTTGAAAGCTCCGCCGTAGTCACCGGAATAGATAACAACAACCTCATCATTTCCATTCTTCCATAAAAAGCATTCCGGAACTTCCGGCACAGCGGATGCACCGTTTACACCGATATGCAGTAACTTTATACCGTGCTTGGCTAAAAGCGATACAATTGCCTTTGTATGACCCGGAACATCCGTCATTTTTGCAGCAACTGTTTTTCCGCCTCTGATTTCATCCAGTTCATCAACCATAGAAAGTCCATAGTCAAAGGTGTCATAATCAAGCAATTCCGAATGTGTTGTAAAAGGCATTGCATGCGGTGCAATATTACCGTTTTTAAGTGCGTTGATCAGCTTTTCTTTCTGTGAAGAATCTGTATAATTCAGCATTTCCTTTAACAACCATGAGCCTGTTGTCCACACAAAATATTTTTTGTCCGGTGTGTTCACGCTCTCGGCAAGGCTGATTGCGTCAGGTATAAAGGAATGCAGATACTTCTGTCTTATATTTTCTGCATAATCGGTAAAGCCTAAATCAAGATGCGTTTTTGATACAACAAATACCTTTTTCATATCGATCTCCTTCATTTCAGGAATAGAGCTCTCCTGACATCACATTGAATTGCAATTGGTAATCAACTCCGTTTTCAGTATATTCTGCGTCTATAATATCCTTTTGAACAAACTCAGCACGGTGAATTTTAATATCCTTTTGTGCAAATGTTTCATTTAAAACCTTAAGCTGAGCACTGTTATATTCATCAATATTGTCTGAAATAAACAGCAGACTGCCGAATACAGAATTGATTCTTGCCAGCAGCTTTCTCTGCTCAAAATCCGTTTTAACATTCTTATCACGAAGCAGGAATACATCGGGATCATTCATCCACGCTCTGCCGTCAAGATGACGTCTGAATATGGTATTGCAGACTGCATGCACAGTAGAAACCTCTTCTCGAATTGCGTGCTTTCTCGGTTTCCAGCCAGGTGAAATGTCTGAGCCTATCCGGCAGTAATCCACTTTTCCAAATGCAGGCATTAACGGAACACCACAGCCTAAAATCAGCTTATCTCCACAGCATTCACGGAGCAAATCCATTGCATCGCACATAATTTCACCACGTGATTTATTGTGCATGGGAAGAACGCAGGCACCATAGAGGAAATCCAGCTTTACCAAATCATATCCCCAATCATTCAGCACAACATCAAACACGTGTTTCAGATATGCACGAACATCGGGATTATAAATATCAAGCGAGTAAAATCCGCCCCAGTTGTGACCTGTTTTATAGGGCTTACCGTTTTTATCCTTAATAAACCAATCCTTATGCGCCTTAAAAAGCTTTGATGATTTCGTTCCTGCAAAGGGCGCAAGCCATATACCTGCAAGCATATCGCTCTTATGAATACTGTCTGCGATGCTTTTCATACCATTAGGGAATTTCTTTTTGTCAGTATCAAGCCAGTCGCCGATTGCATTCTGATAACCGTCATCAATCTGAAAGCAGTCAATCTTTGTATTGAGCTTTGAAATGCTGTTTAAGTCACGCAGAACAACCTTTTCATTTATATTACCATAGTAGTTATACCAAGTAGTATAACCCGTTCTTCGCCTGTTTTCAAGGCATCTGATATCCATTTGCTCAAAATACAAATCAAATGCCTTATCATATGCATCACTTATAAATACAAAAGACAGCAGCGCAGTCTCATCATTAAAGGTTACACCCTCTAAATCCTTGCTGATAAATACACAATCCTTTTTCGTATCAAAGGTGATGATTGTATATCCGCATCTTTCATCCAAAGAGCCGAAAATATCAACATTGTTTCCGTTTCTTACATAAGAATATGACCAGCCGTAAAAAATTCCGCTTTGTCTTGGGAACTTATGAAAAAGATTGTCGCCTGATTTGCTGAAGCCGATATACTTAAGCGGTGATTTTGTTACTAAAAATTCCGTCAGCTTTGAAAGCTCCTGCATCTGTCCGTCAATTGTATATTCAAAACTGTCCGTCCAGCTCTGATAGCCATTCACAAAAATCCTGTCATCAGCCTTAAAATGATAGGGATATTTAACAGTGAATTCTGTTATTGTAATATCTGTTTTCGGTTCGATAATTACATTCAGTTTATTGTCAGCATTATCAACCTTCAGTGAAAAATGCTCAGTGCAAACAGAGTCTGCCGTAAACCGTTTTCCATCTGCCTCATATTTAAGTTTAAATGATAGATTCATAAGTTTCCTCTCATTCACCAATTGTTACATAGCTTTCGCTTTCCTCGCCCCAGCTGTCAACAGCATAAATTTTGTAGTTATGAGTCTTACCGTCATCCTCAAGCTCAAGCTCAACGGTCTCCGACATAGCGTTAATACCATTATAAAAATCGCTGAAAAAATATTTTGTCTCACGGTCATCAATCACAACCTTATAGGAATGAACAAAATCATCATCCGTACCTGCTGCAAAGGATAAAATAACTTTGCCGTCATTAGATAACACACTGCCTGCTGCATCATTCATAGCAGGTGCTTTATTCTCTGCTTTTCTTGAATCAAAAGCATATTTGCCGTCGTTTTCATACGGAAGAGAAAAGCTCCAGAGCATATCCGTTTTTTCTTCATATCCCATATTGCCGTCTGCAAAATTCACCCTATGAATATCAATAGCCTTGTCAGAAAACTCCATAATATATCCCATAGGGGTAGCATCGGCATTTGGAGGGACTGTTCCGTTTTCTTTACCCTGTTCAAGCTCTGTATAGGAAAGGGACTGCGTATTGATAACCGTATATTCTCCCTGCCATATTGAACGTTCGTCAAGAAGTGAATAGTGCACGTGGCCGCTAAAATCTATGACATTCGGATATTTTGATAAAACATCGTTAAGCGTTTTGTCTCCCCAATCCTCACTGCCGTAGCTTGTATTCTTCGGCTGATTATGCGTCATAACGATAATCGGCTTTCCCTCTGAATCAGCACTTGCTTTTTTAAGCTCTTTATCAAGCCATCTGGCAGTTATACCATATGCACTTGTCATACTGCCGTAATTCGGTGATGCACCGATAAAATGATAACCGTTTACAACATAATGTGTCCATGGTGACTGCCCTGTAATATCCTCGAAGGCTTTAATATGATTAATAACCGTAAAAGCATTTTTGTTCCAGTAATCGTGATTACCCATTATTGTCTGAATAATCGGCTTATCATCACCGAACACCTCATCAATGGCATCAACATAGGTCTGAAATGCAAAACGTGTACCAAGATCACCTATATCACCCGGAAACAGAATCATATCCACACCATTATTTTTAATCACAGTTAATGCCTTTTTCAGATTCTGCAGATATGTATCATCATTTTTTAAATCCTCTTCTGTAGGGGGCAGCTGTGTATCCGAAATAACGGCAACCTTGAATGTAGAATTTTCTGTTTCAAAGGTTTCAATTTCTGTTTCACCGATTAAGTTTTTATACTCATAGCCAACAAAACCGGCAGCTGCAACTCCAATTACTAATAAAATACAAAGAATAATCATCATAGCTTTTTTCATAATTATAACATTATACTCCTTTCTGACTTTCTGCCAGAGCGTTTAACTCTTCAATTGCTCTCTTTTCTTTTTTCTCACGGAAAAGTTTTCAATTGCCCTCCTCTGCTTTCTTGAAAAAACCATATTTATTTATTAATGATATCAAACCTAATATTATGCTGTTATCATAATCATCTGACACCTCAAATCTGGGCACGGCATAATAGGGCAAACCGGCGACTGCTCTATCAAATATTTCCTTAAATTGATTTTGCCTGTCGGATTTGTAAAACACAATCACCTCAGGATTTAAAAACACAATCGCATTGCGCACAATCTTTGCAGGATAGGAAATACTCATTATGTTTTTCCGCAAATCATTTATAAAACCAACCTCACCTGCAAAGCCTGCATATCCTTCAAGCAAATGTCCGTTAGCCATTTCACCAACGCCAATACCATTATGACCAAACTGCATAGTCACAATGTTTTTTGCATTCTGCCTGGTTTCCGTGCTTTCACCGATAACTGTCAGCTTCATATCATTCTGAATAATCGTATTTAATTTATATCTGCTTTCAAGAGCGTTTTTCAAATCAAATCCATTCAGCTTCGGATTATAATACCAATCAAGAATCACACCATTCTTTACCACACACGGCACAGATAAACAAATCGTTCCTAAATCATATTTTTTTACTATTTCATCTATATTTCTACAAACGGCTTCAAAAAATTCATTCATATTAAAACGGACGGAATAGCTCTCAACACACTCAAATTTAAAATTGTGAATTCTAAAAATCAAATGATTATTATCTATTATAAGAAATAATAAATATTGATATTTTTCATTTATAAGATACTGCTTTGCTTTTCGTCCGCCGGTGGAATCTGCAATATCCCCCTCAACAATCATTCCGTAATCCATTGCCTGAAAAACACATTTCTTTACTGTGGTAAGACCACCGTCAGTATTTTCTGTAATTTCTGATAAGCTGCAGGCACCTTTCACACGAAGAACCTGTAAAATATCGGACAGATTTTTATTTCTTATGTTTTTTAATGTATCTTTTTCGACCAAAGTCATACCTCCATAAACTTATGACACAGGGTGTCATAAGTTATTATACATTTATATAAGAGTGTTGTCAATATCCATACTCACCTTTGCAGGAAACTTCCATTGTGTCATTTGTATGAAGCAGGAAAACGGCCGCAAAAAAGCTCTGTTTGTCTGATTGAAAATCATAAAAGGCTGCATCGGAAAAATCCGAAACAACCTTTTATCATTACTTATTCCGTCTTAAATTTTTAAAAAAATCAGTCAGCATAGAGGAACAGGTGTCCTCCATTATACCTGATATAATCTCAGGCTTATGATTATAGGCAATTGCATTAAAATCAGCAACTGAGCCGAAAGAACCTGCCTTTTTGTCGTACGCTCCAAAGAAAACTCTTTTTATCCTTGCATTGATAATCGCACCGGCACACATAGGACACGGCTCAAGAGTGACATACAAATCACACTGCCACAATCTCCAGCCGCCAAGCTTTTTACAGGCATTGTCAATTGCCTCAAGCTCAGCGTGATAGAGGGCATTTTTTCCAAGCTCACGGCGGTTTCTTCCCTCGCCTACAATTTGATTGTCCTTAACAACAACAGCACCCACAGGCACCTCACCCTCAAGGGCACTGATTTCAGCAAGTGCAATTGCCCGCTCCATAAAAATAGGATTCATATCAAATTTTACTAACAGTCAAAGCTGTGAGAACAATTAATATTGCAAACGGAATAATCATAAAAGGAAACAGAAAAGCAGTAAACTTCTGTC
The DNA here is from genome assembly GCA_910577195.1 of uncultured Eubacterium sp. Taxonomy (GTDB): domain Bacteria; phylum Bacillota; class Clostridia; order Oscillospirales; family Acutalibacteraceae; genus Eubacterium_R. The sequence goes on from CAJTLP010000007.1 coordinate 71,360, forward strand.
CATTAGTCAGAACACTGATATCACTTTTATCCTTTTTTATGAGCTCTTTCTTTATCAGAAGATATATACCTGCTATAATACCTGCTATTGTCCAGAAAATATAGATTGCCGAAACCGCATAGGTTGAAACCTTTTCACCGGCAAAATATTTAACCGACAGCTGAACAACCGACATACTGTTATTCAATGCATGAATGAAAACTGCAGGAACAATACTGTCCGTTCTCACAGTAATAAATCCGAGTACAAGACCGATTGCAAATGCAAAAATAAACTGAACTACATTACCGTGAAGAAGTCCGAAAACAATGCTGACAGCCACAACGCCAAAGCCTTTTCCGTATTTTTTCAACAGCTGAAGCGAACAGCATCGCATTGCAAATTCCTCACATATTGCAGGAATAATTGCAAGACCGATCATACACATAATACAAGCCCATACTGAATTCGGCTCGTTCACCTCGCCGGACTTCAGTTCAAGATGAAACAGCTCCTGAAAAATTGCCACAATAAGTGATACTGCAATCTGAGCAGCACAGCAGCAGACCATACCGAAGCATATCCAGGTAAAGGATTTTGATGCCTTAAGCCGTTTATTCGGTATAACCGGAGCAGTATATCTTTTTTTATTCACCAATGCCATTACACCAAAGGGCACTGCAACTGATGCAAAGGATACGCCTATAATCGTAAAGCTGTACTGAAATACAGGATTATTCATATAAAGGTCATATAAACCGAATATGGTAAGCAAGCCCGAAACAAGGGTCTGAATAACCAGATATGCAACAATTGCACAGCCCATAGAAAGGCTTATCATTCTGATTTCGTGCTTTTCCTGTTTTATTCTCTGCTGTTTATATAACTCCCTCTGCATTGCCTCATTTACATCACTGCTGTTTCCGAATGGGTTATAATAGTACTGAGACATTTAATCAATCCTTTTCTTCCTGCAAAAATAATTCTGAAAAATAAGGCAGTTCCTTAATCCAGTCGCAATATGTATGCCACTCTGCCAGCTTATGATTACGCCTTGCATAATAGATACTGCAAAGATTTTCATAATTAAGCGTACAGGTACGCATCTGATTATAAGAGCTTGGCAGAAGCTGAATAATGGTGTACCAAAGCGCCTTATCCTTTGTTTCAATATATCTGAGTCTCAGATCCTCAAGCGTTTCAATCAGCTTTTCCATTGCTGCTATTCCCTCTTCATTCATATGGTCAACTGAGAAATCAGAAAGCTCAAATGGTTTTGATGTGATTTTATGCATTGTGGATGTAGAGTTAGCAACTGTGCCTACCTTATAGGTATCATATTCCTTCCACCAATACATCGGTGCAGTAACATCTACACTTACAAATATCATTCTGACAAATTTTCTGTGGTCAGTGCCTGCACTGCAGAGACGCTTAGCAAGACTCAGATCATTTTCACCAAAAACAAAATTGCCCTCTTCATCAAAAAATGAATCGTATCTGCCCCACGAATTAAGCGGATTCCTGGCACCGCGCATAGCATTGTCAAAATTCATTACGCTTGTGCGTTCTATTTTAATCATAATTTAGTCTAACTCCTTTGCAATTTCCTTAAGATAAGCCTTAAGCTCATCTCTCGTTTCAGGATGCTTTAAACCAACCTCAATATTTGCCTGAAGAATACCGAACTTGTTGCCCATATCATAGCGTGTGCCCTGATAATCAACGGCAACAACGCCCTTTGTCCGGGAAAGTGTTTTCATTGCATCTGTAAGCTGAAGCTCATTTCCTGCACCGAGAGGTGTTTTTTCAAGAATATCAAAAATCTCAGGCGGCATTACCACTCTGCCGAGAATGGAATAATTTGACATAATCTCTTCAGGTAACGGCTTTTCAATCATATCCGTACAATTATAGCAGTTATCCTCAATGGGTTCAACAGCCAGTGAGCAATACTTCGTAATTGCCGTATCCGAAACCTCTTTAACACCTACTGCACCCTTGCCGTATTTTTCATATGCATCACAAAGCTGTTTTGTTACAGGCGTCTCAGAAAGAATAACATCATCGCCGTAAAGAACAGCAAACGGTTCATCACCAACAAAGCTCTTTGCACAAAGCACTGCATGGCCGAGACCCTTTGTTTCCTTCTGACGGATAAAATAAATATTGCCGAAGTTTGAGCACTGCATTACATCGTCATAGATTTTCTTTTTGCTTTCATTTCCCTCAAGCTTTGCCTCAAGCTCAAATGCGTGGTCAAAATGGTCCTCAATAGCACCCTTGCCTCTGTTTGTAATAATAAGTACATCTTCAATACCTGATGCAAAAGCCTCCTCAACAATATATTGAATTGCCGGCTTGTCAACTATGTTGAGCATCTCCTTAGGTACTGCCTTTGATACAGGAAGAACTCTTGTCCCCATTCCTGCCGCAGGAATAATCGCCTTTTTTACCTTCATAAAATTTCCCCTTATAAAATTCTGCTGATTATATTTGTAATTATATTCAGGGCAAAATAAGCCATAACCGGTGATATAAAGCTTGTTCCGCCAAGCTTTCCCAAATATAGAGCTTTCATATCCGATTGTGAAAGAGAAGCACCGTCAAACATCGGAGACATCATATTAAATGAAGCGCCCTGCTCAAGGTTTTCCTCAACCTTATCAAGGACATTGATAACCTTTGTCCTGTAAAACGCGTCAGAAAACAGTGCCGTTATAATATGAATGATTAACGTTACACCGCTGATTGCAAGCATTGCCGGCATTATAAGCTCCTGCTGCTCTGAAATCTGCTGTAAAAGCTGCTGTGCAAGGCTGGGTTCGGGATTAGCATAAAGTGCGTTTAATTTATCATAAACAACTGTATAATACTGTGTTATATTTTCATAGAAAATTCCGTTAATAACAAGATTTGCAATAAGATTCAGTGCCATAAACAGTATGCCCTGCTTATACATTTTTCTGAAAAACAGATAGTACGGTCCGAATATAAAGCCTGCCCAGTTCCAGGAAAGCTTTTTATTCTTAATAAATTTAGGTATAAATTTTGCAGTGTTCGTTCTGACAACCGCAGCAACATCCTGAATGCTTTTGTCTTCAACTGTACGTTCATCATTTTCATAGCTGCTATGCGGTGCATTGTTAAATCCAAAATTGGTAACAGGGCTGTACTCACGGTACTGTGCATTCGTCTGCCGTTCTCCGCAGCTGCTGCAAAACGGTGCTGACGGGTCTATCTCCTTGCCGCAGTTTGAGCAAAATGTTTTCTTTTCCGAATCATGCTCGCAGAAATTACTCTGCTGTGAAGCAGTACTGTCTTCATTATCATAATCAGCAGGTCTGTCACTTGTATCTGAAGAGCCTTTATATTCAAAATCGGTATTATGTTTATCAGCATTAAAACAATGTCCCAGTGAATTATAACAGTCCCTGTGGTGCGGAGTTCCGCAATGAGGACAGATTACAACATCATCATTTTCAGTGAAATGTTCACCGCAGACCGGACATTTTTCATTAGAATCAATAAACATCATTCTTTCCTTTCTTTTACAATTACCATATTATACATCACTTAACTGTAATAAATCAATCCTAATATAATAAAAATATTATTATACACCATTAATTTATTGTAAATTATTTTTTAACTTGAAATATATGGGTGATTTGTATATAATATTATGAATATAATTATTACTAAACGATTTCTTTGGAGAAACAATATGATTGAGTACGAGGAACTTAGACTCAGATTGCTGGAATCTGAAAAAACAGTTGAAAATTTAAAAGAAGCACTCGCAATTGACCATCTCAAGGAGGAAATTTCTCAGCTTGAGGAGCAGAGCAGTGCTCCTGACTTTTGGGATAATATGGAAGTAAGTCAGAAAACGATGCAGAAAATCGGCTCACTCAAGGCAAAGGTTGCATCATATGAAGGCGTTAAAAATGATTATGAAGATGCACTTGTTATGATTGAGTTAGCTGACGAGGAAGAGGATATTGACCTTCTGGACGATTGTGTAAAATCTGTTGAGGATATTGAAAAACGTCTTGAGGCACTCACACTCTCTACCCTTTTAAGTGGTGAATATGATAACAATAACGCACTGTTGACCTTCCACGCAGGTGCCGGCGGAACAGAGGCTCAGGACTGGGCTGAAATGCTTTTCAGAATGTATAACCGCTGGGGTGAAAGACACGGCTACAAGGTTTCAACCCTTGATTACCTTGACGGTGATGTTGCCGGTGTAAAGAGTGCAACCATTCTCGTCGAGGGTGAAAATGCATATGGATATCTGAAAGGTGAAATGGGTATTCACAGATTGGTACGTGTTTCCCCCTTTGATTCGTCAGGCAGACGTCACACCTCCTTTGCCTCCCTTGAGGTTATGCCTGAAATTGATGATGATGTTGATGTTGAAATCCGTGACGAGGACATTAAGATGGACGTTTATCGTGCATCCGGTGCAGGCGGCCAAAAGGTAAACAAAACCTCCTCTGCCGTACGTCTTACGCATATACCGACAGGTATTGTCGTTTCCTGTCAAATTGAAAGAAGCCAGCATCAGAACCGCGAGGTTGCTATGCGAATGCTCAAATCAAAGCTGGTTGAAATCAAAGAAAGAGAAAATCTTGAAAAAATTGATGACATCAAAGGTGACCAGAAAGAGATTGCATGGGGCAGCCAGATACGTTCATACGTATTTATGCCGTACACAATGGCAAAGGATCACAGAACAGGCTTTGAAATGGGTAATATCAACGCTGTTATGGACGGTGAAATCGACGGATTTATAAATGCTTATTTAAAAATGAAATCTGTTGAGGGAGCTGAAAATCAATAATGTCTGACATTCTGGATATTACAACAATAACAGGATTTTCGCTAAGACTTCTGATTGCTGTTGTTCTCGGCTTTTTTGTAGGACTTGAAAGACAGTGGACAAAGCACCAGGCAGGCATACTCACTAATGTTATTGTGTGTGTCGGTGCATATGCATATTCAGCATTTTCATATATCGCTGCTGACAGTAATGTTGACGTTACACGTATTGCGGCTCAGGTTGTATGCGGTATCGGCTTTTTAGGTGCAGGACTCATTCTCCGTGACGGAACAAACATAAGAGGACTTTCAACAGCTGCTACCATATGGACTACTGCTGCAATAGGCATTCTCTGCACGCTTCCCAATATTTTGTATTCAATCATTGTTGCAGGTACAATTGTATTTTTACATTTAATTCTTCACCCTATTTCAACATTTATTGATAACAAAAAGAATTATGACAAAGAAAAAGAACGTCGGGTTGAGTGCCTTTATAAAATATCCATTAAATGTACTGAGGAGAGTGAAACGGACATCCGCTCTCATCTGATAAAAACCATACGAAACGAAAACAATATGCTGCTCCATAATCTTGAAAGCAATTCCACAGACGACGGCAATGTAAAAATAAGAGCATACGTGACAACGGTTAAGAAAAACGATGAGATTGTTGAAAGCCTTTTAATTCATATCGGAAAGGATAACGGCATCCTTTCTGCAGGTTGGAAAATAGACAATTAATTACCACAAATATTGAATTCCCCTTTGATAACAATAAATCAAGGGGGAATTTTATTATGAACATCAAAAAAATAGTTATACCGCTGTTGTGTGTTGCCGTGCTTACAGGCTGCAGTGCAAAAGCAAGCAATGACAAAAGCACCACAGACAACACAACCGACAGTACGCAGAGCACCACAAACGTTGCGCAGACAACCGTTGACATTACAGGTGTAAGCACAAAAAATTACAGTAACGAAAAAATTGTATGGGGACCCGGAAGAGCAGAAAATCATGCACGTCCTGTCGACCCTGTATCACTGCAGAAATTGTATGAAAGCTCCGGTGCGCACTTCATTATGAGTGATGAAAAATTCATCTGCCTGACATTTGACGAGGGCTATGAAAACGGTTATACTCCGGCTATTCTGGATACACTTAAAGAAAAGCAGGTTAAGGCAATTTTCTTTGTAACCTATGATTTTGTCAAAGACAATCCGAAGCTGATTGAACGTATGATTGACGAGGGTCACATCATAGGAAATCATACCTACCGCCACTATACACTTGACGAGGTTTCGGATGAAGAAGCTACTGAGGAAATCGTTTTTCTTGACAATTATATGAAGGAAAATTTCAAATACAGAATGACTCTGTTCCGTTTTCCTAAGGGCGAATTCAGTGAAAAAACACTGGCGCTTGCAGACAGTCTTGGATACCAGAGCATATTCTGGTCCTTTGCATATGCTGACTGGGATACACAGAATCCCGGAAATAAGGACGAAGCATATAAAACAATTATTGACAACACGCATAATGGTGAAATTATGCTCCTTCACGCAGTCAGTGCAACGAATGCAGAAATACTCGGTGACGTGATTGATGAGGTCAGAAAACAGGGCTACGAATTTACAGTAGAGATTTAGGGTTAACAATATTTCAACTTTTTTGTAGGGGCAGGTTTACGCACCTGCCCATTTTTTCATATTTTTTAGAGAAGACGCAGTAAACCTCCTCTACAATAATTTTACAATTTTGTAAATTTTCAAATTTTATATTGTTATAAACACCACTCTATTATATAATATATACACTGATAAAACTATAATGGAATTTTATATAGATTTGTAGAATAATCATTTTTGAAAGTGAGAGAAATATATGTTATTTTCAAGAGATATCGGCATTGATCTCGGCACATCGAATACAATTATCTGTGACAAAAAGGGCAGAATTGTTATCCGTGAGCCAAGCGTTGTTGCCGTTGATGTAAAATCCAAAAGAGTGCTTGCAACCGGTGATGAGGCAAAAGCTATGATTGGCAGGACTCCGGGCTCTATTATCGCTGTACGTCCCCTTCAGGACGGTGTTATTGCCGACTTTGATATGACCTCAGATATGCTCAGGAGCTTTATTTACCGCTCCAGCAAAAGAAGTCTTTTCACAAGAACACGAGTTGTTATCAGCATACCAAGTAATGTAACTGAGGTTGAAAGACGTGCGGTTGAGGACGCTGTCCGCTCTGCAGGTGCACAGGATGTTGAGCTGATTGAAGAGCCAATGGCTGCTGCTTTGGGTGTTGGTCTGCCTGTATTTGATGCCACAGGCTCAATGGTAGTTGATATCGGCGGCGGCACCTGTGATGTTGCTGTAATCAGTCTGGGCGGTATTGCAGCCTGCAGAAGCATAAAGGTTGGCGGAGATGCCCTTGACGAAGCTATTATAAATTATTTGAAGAGAGAACATGAGCTCCTCGTCGGCACAAACACAGCTGAAGATATCAAGCTTAAAATCGGCTCTGCTGCACCTTACGACGGTGAGGGCGCTATGGAGGTGCGAGGAAGAAACATTATCAACGGCTTTCCGAAGAGTGCTGAAATCACATCTGAAGAAATAAGAGAGGTTTTATCTGCCCCTGTTTCTCAGATTATTTCCGCAATTAAGGAAACACTTGAGGTGACTCTCCCTGAGCTTGCAGCGGATATCATAGACAAGGGTATTTACCTCACAGGCGGCTCAAGCCAGCTCAGAGGACTTGCAAATCTTATTTCAGAGGAAACAAAAATTGCAGTACATATTCCGGAAAATCCTACGGACTGCGTTGCAATCGGAACATCAATTAAACTCAGAAGGGCAGTATAAAAGATGAAAAAGCTTTTTAAAAGCAGTCAGTTCAAATTAATAGCAGTCATTCTCGCCTTACTGCTTGTCGGTATGTTCATATGCGCAGCCAACGGTCACGGTGAAACTGCACAATCCAGCATTGTGGGAACGCTTTTTACCCCTGCCCATTGGGTAGCTGCAAAGCTTTCAGACGGCATTGACAGAATATCTGACAATGCAAAGGGTAATGCACAATACGAGCAGAAGATTGACGAGCTGCAGAAGGAGCTGGGTGAACTTCAGGATCAGCTTGCCGATTATGATAATCTTAAATCTCAGAACGAACTTTATAAGGATGCACTTGAGCTTAAAGAAGATAATCCTGATTTCAAATACACACAGGCATCCGTTATCGGACGTGACAGTGCAAATCCTTACTGCTCCTTTACAATCAGCAAGGGCAGTGTCAACGGTATAAAGGACGGCGATGCCGTGCTTTACGGAAAATACCTTGTGGGCGTTATCAAAAAAGCTTATCCGACCTACAGTGTTGTAAGCTCGATTATAGACCCTGACTTCAGCGTTTCCGCATATGATGTCAATACAAAGGAGCTCAGCTATGTAACAGGTGACGCGCAGATTGCGAAGGACGGATACTGTAAATTTGAAAATCTTGACGCAACAACAAAAATTTCATACGGCTCAATCATTGCCACAGCAGGTATCAGCTCCACGATGCCGAAGGGAATCATCATCGGAACGGTAAGAGATATCAATGATGAGACTACAAACATATCTACCTATGCCGTTGTTGAACCGGGAACAAACATTGAAAATCTGGACAATTGTCTGGTACTGACAGGCTTTACTGCAGAAAGCGAGGCTGACTGATGGAGCTGACAAGAAAGCAGAAAGCCACCAAATATTTTTTCTATTGTCTGATGATTATAGCTGCTGACCTGCTGCAGAACACACCGGGACTGTTCCCTCAGATTTTCGGTGCAAGATGTTTACTGCTTATTCCGATTGCAATTATTCTGACAATCGGTGAAGATGCATTTGTGGGAACACTGCTTGGTCTGTTTGCAGGCCTGCTATGGGATTTAACAGGTGCTGTTCATCTTGGATTCAACTGCATATTCATTGCAGTGATATGCTTTTTATCCTGTGCATTTGTAAACTTTATTGCACGAGATACGCTTATAACAAATATATTTTCGTCAGCTATCGCAATCGCTTTATACTGCTTGCTGTACTGGCTGTTCTTTATAATCATAAAAGGTGTTGACGGCGGAGAAATGACTCTTTTCTCATTCTATATTCCGTGTACCGTTTATACCATTGCGGTTACGCCGCTTCTCTGGCTGATTATCAGACCGATAAAAATGAAACTGAACCACGAAACAAAACACGATTTCTAACGAACAAAACAAGGAGGCCTGCAAAGTGAAATTAAGATATAAAAGCAGCAGAAGTACAATTTCTCTTGTACTGATTATTGCAATCGTATTGGGCTTTGCAATTGACCTCTACAAAATTCAGATTCGTGATAACGAATATTACACTAAGCAGAATAACACGGTTGACACATACACCGTTCCTATCGAAGCAGCACGCGGTGAGATTGTTGACAGAAACGGTAACTCCCTTGTTACAAACCGTCAGGGAAATTCCATTATTCTAAATGCCGTTTATTTCCCGTCTGCTAAGGACAACAAGCAGCGTAATGAAATCATATACAATCTGATAAAGCTGTTTGAATCAAACGACGAGGAATTTGCACAGAATCTTCCCCTCGAATACGATAAATCAGGTAATATCAGATTTAAAAGAGACGGCCAAAATATTGAACAGGATATTGAAACCATGAAGAGTGCTGATATGCTGAATCTTCAGCATTATGCCACTGCACAGAACTGTTATGATGCAGTTATGGAAAAATATGGAATTGAGGGATATGATAAGATAACGGCACTTAAAATCGGCAACATCAGATACGAGCTTACAAGACTTCTTTTTTCATATGAAAATCCGGTTACCATTGCCGATGATGTCAGCGATGAAACGGTTGCAAAAATAAAAGAGGACAAGAACACCTATCTTGGTGCTGATGTTCAGGTTGTAGCCTACAGAGAATATGTTGACGGATCTATTGCCCCCCACATACTCGGCACTGTCAGAAAAATCAATGCTGAGGAATATGAAGAAAAAAAAGACGACGGATATAACATCACCGACCAGATTGGTGAATCCGGAATCGAGCAGGCAATGGAAAGTGCGCTTAAGGGTACACCCGGTGAGCTTACAATCACGGTTGACAAGGACGGTAATATTACCGAAGAGGTTACAAAAAAACCAATTCAGGGAAACACGGTTGTACTCACCATTGACCGTGACCTGCAGGTCATTGCACAAAACAAACTGAAAGAGGTTTGCGACAAGGTTGACTCCTTATCCTCTGCAGGTGCAGTCGTTGTTGAGGACTGCAACAATGGTGAAATCCTTGCTGCAGCATCTTATCCGACCTATAATCTGAATGATTATTATGATAAATACGACCAGCTTTCAAAGAATTCAAGGAATCCGCTCTGGAGCAGATTTGCACTTGGTACATACGCACCCGGTTCAACCTTCAAACCTGTAACAGCTGCTGCGGCTCTTGAAGCAGGCACGATTAACTCAGATACCACATATGTCTGTGAGGGTACAAAGGAATTTTACGGACAACCCTTCAAATGTCTGCACGGCAATGCGCATGGTACGGAGAATGTGCGATTAGCACTTAAGGATTCCTGCAATATGTTCTTCTACAATACTGCACTGGATACAGGTATTGACAAGATTGACGAATATGCAACTGCTTTTGGATTGGGACAGAAAACAGGTATTGAAATTGCCGAATCATCAGGTATTCTTTCATCCCCTGACAACAGAGAAAATGCAGGCGGTATTTGGCGAATCGGTGATACCATGCTGACTGCTATCGGTATGAGTGACAACCTGTTCACTCCCCTGCAGCTTGCAAACTACTGCTCAACCCTCGCAAACGGCGGAACAAGGTATGAGGTTCATCTTGTAAAATCCGTTATTGAGGCTTCAAGCGGCATTGTTAATGATAAAAACAAAAATGCCGTTGATACAATGGACTTAAGTCAGAATACCCTTGACAACATATATCAGGGTATGCGAATGGTTGCAACAAGCGGCGGACCGAGCCTAATCTATGATCAGCTCAGCACAAACGTTGCCTGCAAGACAGGTACATCAGAGGTTATTGTAAACGGAATAAAAAGAAATAACGGTTTCCTGATAACCTATGCTCCGTACGAAAAACCTGAAATCGCAATTTCATCTGTTGTTGAGCTTGCCGGCTCAGGTAGTGAGACTGCCGAAATGACTGCTGAAATCATTAAATACTGGTATCAGAACAATACGGATGCTAAAAACAATCAAAAAACAGGTACTTTACTTTAAAATAATCGTTATTAATATATTGAACACGAAAAAAAATTATGTTAATATATTAGTCAAATATAGAAAATCCGGCATTGATTTGTCTTATATGATTTTATTAAATTATGGAGGTAATGTATGAATATTGCACTTATTGCACACGATGCAAAAAAAGAACTTCTCGTTCAGTTTTGTATCGCATACTGCGGCATCATCAGCCGACACGATGTTTGTGCTACAGGTACAACAGGCAAACTGGTATCTGAAGCCACAGGACTCAGAATAAATTGTTTTCTTTCAGGCAGTCAGGGCGGTGGACAGCAGATTGCAAGCAGAATTGCTTGTAATGAAATAGATTTACTTATCTTTTTCCGTGATCCCCTTTCACCTAAACCGCACGAGCCGAATGACCACGATTTGCTCAGGCTCTGCGACGTGCATAATATTCCGTTTGCAACAAATATTGCAACTGCTGAAGCACTGATCAGAGGTGTTGAGCGCGGTGACTTTGAATGGAGAGAAATTGTAAATCCGAGATATAATCCATCAAGGTAAATACACTTAAATAAAAAACAGGGTGATGCAGGTAAAACAAAATTACAGCCTCACCCGCTTTATTGATTTTACACGTTTAATTGGAGGTGCGCTATGGCACTTGTTACAAAAGCTATTAAAGGAACAAAGGATGTACTGCCTAAGGAGGTACACAAGAATCAGTATATCGAGGCAACAGCACTTGATATTGCTGAAAAATTCGGATATAAGGAAATCCGAACACCGATGTTTGAACACACAGAGTTATTCCAGCGCGGTGTCGGTGATACAACAGATGTTGTTCAGAAGGAAATGTACACCTTTGATGATAAGGGCGGACGCTCAATAACACTCAGACCTGAGTGTACTGCAGGTGCAGTAAGATCTTATCTTGAAAACGGACTTTGCAACGAAGCATTGCCGCAGAAAGTTTGCTACGTAGGTCCCTGCTTCAGATACGAAAAACCACAGGCAGGCAGACTCAGAGAATTTCACCAGTTTGGTGTGGAATGCTTCGGAACGGCATCACCTTTGGCAGATGCTGAGCTTATCTCTCTCGGAAAATCCATTTTCGATACGCTGGAAGTAAAGGATATCAGCCTTGAAATCAATTCAATCGGCTGTCCTACCTGCCGTGCAGAATACCACAAGGCACTCAAGGAATATTTTTCCTTAAGAAAAGATGAGCTTTGTGACACCTGCCGTGACAGACTTGACAGAAATCCGATGCGTATACTTGACTGCAAAAGCCCTGTATGCTCAGAAATTGCAAAGGATGCCCCTGTTGTTACAGATTATCTTTGTGAGGAATGCGATGAGCATTTCAAAAAGGTGCAGGAGTACCTTAAGGCAATGAATATCGAATACACAATCAATCCTAAAATAGTAAGAGGACTTGATTATTATACCAAAACCGTTTTTGAGTTCATATCAAATTCAATCGGTGCACAGGGCACTGTTGCCGGCGGTGGACGCTACGACGGACTTGTGGACGAGCTCGGCGGACAGAAAACACCCTCACTGGGCTTCGCAATGGGACTTGAACGTCTTATGATGCTTATGGAGGCACAAAACGCACCATTCCCTGATGCAAGTGCACCTGACCTTTTTGTCGTTGCACTTGGTGACAAGGCAACACTCAAGGCTGTTGAAATCGTCAAGGATATGAGAGCTGAGGGCTTCACCGCATTAATGGATCTCAATCAGCGTTCCGTACGTGCACAGATGAAATATGCTGACAAGCTCGGTGCAAAATTCAATATCGTTATCGGTGATAATGAGGTTGAAAACGGCACAGCTAAGCTGAAAAATATGAGCACAGGTGAGGAAACCGATATCGCACTTGAAACCTTTGTAAGCGGATTTTATAACATATCCCTTTCAGAGCAGCTTGCCGATTTGGAAATCAATGGTGAGGAATTTGATTTCGGCTCACTGTTCGGCTTAAAAAATGAGGAAAACTAAAAGAGGAAAATACAATGGCAGAAACAATTAAAGGCTTAAAAAGAACAAATTACTGCGGTGAGCTGAGACTTGCCGATGCCGGAAAAGAGGTTACTCTCTTTGGCTGGTGCCAGAGACAGCGTGATCTCGGCAATCTGATTTTCATTGATTTAAGAGACAGAACAGGTATTATTCAGCTTTCCTTTAATGATACTACCGACCGCGATATATTTGCAAAAGCTCAGTCTGTAAGATCGGAGTTTGTTGTTGCCGCTGTGGGTACAGTATGTGAGCGTGAAAGCAAAAACAAGGATATACCTACCGGTGAAATTGAGGTTAACGTAAAGGAATTGCGAATCGTTTCAAAATCAGAAACACCTCCTTTTGAAATTGTTAACTCCGAAAAGGTCGGCGACGAGACTACACTCAAATACCGTTATCTGAATCTCAGAAATCAGAAGCTCACACAGAACATTCTGATGCGTCATAAGATTGCAAAAATTGCAAGAGATTATTTCTATGATAATGATTTTATTGAAATTGAAACACCGATGATGATTAAATCAACACCTGAGGGCGCGAGGGACTATGTTGTTCCGTCACGTGTTCATAACGGAAAGTTCTACGCTCTTCCGCAGTCACCTCAGATTTACAAGCAGCTTTGTATGGTAGCAGGCTTTGACCGCTACATACAGCTTGCGCGCTGTTTCAGAGATGAGGATCTTAGAGCAGACAGACAGCCTGAATTCACGCAGATTGACCTTGAAATGTCCTTTGTGGATACAGACGATATTATGGAAATGGCTGAAGGCTTTATCTCAAAGCTGATGAAGGAAACCGTTAACGTTGACATCCCTATGCCGCTGCCAAGAATGACCTTTGCAGAAGCTATGGAGAAATATGGCTCAGACAAGCCTGATACACGCTTTGATATGCTGATTAACGATATCACCGATTGGGCAGACAAAACTGATTTTGTTGTATTTAAAAATGCGATTGCCGACGGCGGTGCAGTCAAGGCTATTGTTGCAAAAAATGCGGCAGTAACCTACACAAGAAAGAAAATTGACAAACTGACCGAGCACGCAAAGGGTATCGGTGCAAAGGGACTTGCCTATATCCGCTGGGCTGACGAAGAGCCGAACTGCTCTTTCAATAAGTTTCTGAAAGATGATGAGCTGAACAGCCTCATCACCGAACTCGGTGCAGAAAAGGGTGACTGTGTGTTCATCATTTCAGACAAGACATCATCTGCCTTATCCATTCTCGGCTCACTGAGACTGATCATTGCTAAGGAGCTCGGCATAATCCCTGAAGGCAAATGGAACTATCTCTGGATTACAGAAATGCCGTTCTTTGAGCAGGACGAGGAAACAGGTGAATGGGTAGCTATGCACCATCCGTTCACAATGCCTATGGAGGAATGTATTGAGTACCTTGACACGGATAAGGGTAAGGTAAGAGCTAAGGCATTTGACCTTGTTTTAAACGGTACTGAGCTTTCATCAGGTTCAATGAGAATCACGGACTGTGAGCTCCAGAACAAGATGTTTGAGCTGCTTGGCATGGAGCAGGAAGAAATTGACGCAAAGTTCGGCTTCCTTGTTGAAGCATATCATTACGCTTCTCCTCCTCACGGCGGTATGGGTATCGGTCTTGACAGACTTGCAATGATTATCTGCGGTGCAGACAGTCTTAGAGATGTTACTGCATTCCCTAAGGTACAGAATGCAAGCGAGCTTATGAGCGGTGCGCCGAGCACGATTGACGATATCCAGCTTGACGAACTCGGAATAGATATAAAAAGCTGCGAATAAGTTCAGGGCAGGTTAATGGAAAATATGGAAAATAAACAATACAACTTTTTTGCAATGGTTAATCGTATGAAGCTTATCGACAGATGGGCTTTAATGCGAAATACCAATAAAGAAAATATTGCTGAACACAGCCATTGTGTAGCTGTAATTGCCCATGCACTTGCATTGATCGGCAACAAAAAGTTCGGCAAAAGTTATAACGCTGAGCGTGTGTGCCTGCTGGCACTTTACCACGATACCACCGAGGTTATAACCGGTGACATGCCAACGCCTGTAAAATACTATAATGATGAAATTAAAAGTGTTTACAAGGAAATCGAACATACTGCAGGTGAAAGACTCATTGCAATGCTTCCTAATGAATTCAGAGCGGATTATACCCCATTCTTTGAAAAGCAGGAGGAGGACAAGGAGCTCTGGGCGCTTGTTAAGGCAGCTGATAAAATTAGTGCTTTAATCAAGTGTATTGAGGAACACCGTATGGGCAACCAGGAGTTTGAAAAGGCACTTCAGGCTCAGGAAAAATTAATTGATGAAATCCCACTTGATGAGGTAAAATATTTCAAGGAGAATTTCCTTAACGGCTACTATTTAACCCTTGACGAACATACAAAGCAATAAAATTTCGGCTGTCTCTATTTTTTGAGACAGCTGTTTTTATATTCAGAATGAAGTTCATACTCTTTTCATACTATTCTATAGAATACGATTAAGGAGCAGGATTATGCACTTTGTAGAGTATAACAGAAATGAAGCGGTTGAATATGCTAAAACATGGGCAATGGCACGCAACAGCCAATACCTCAATTTTGACGGTATCGGCGGTGACTGCACCAACTTTGCATCACAGTGTCTTTTGGCAGGCATAGGTATTATGAATTATACAAAGGACATCGGCTGGTATTACAACTCATCAACTGACAGAGCCGCCGCGTGGTCTGATGCAGGGTATTTCAGAAAATTCATTCTCAGCAACACAAATGAAGGACCTCTTGGAAACTCAGCACCAATAAACAGTCTTGAAAAAGGTGATTTCATCAGCCTGAATAACGGTATTGAATATTACCATACACTCGTTGTAACAGGCTTTGAGAATAATGAACCGCTTGTCTGTGCTCACACTGATGATTCATATATGCGAAAACTGAGCACATACCATTACATATCTGCACAGGGAATACACATACTCGGCGGCAATAAGCTATAAATTACAACTTTCTATAAATACAAAAAATCCATTGTGAGCAGCTGGCTTAACAATGGATTTTTATTTATATATTTATTTTTAAAATCAGCCTTTTTTAGCAGCTTTTTTCTTCGTCTTTTCCTCGTACACAGGAATCACATCCTCAATATCCCCCTGTGCAATAATTTCGCCATGTTCAAGGAGAATCGCTTTATCGCAAATTGCCTTAACCTGATCAATACTGTGAGATACAAATAAAACAGTAACACCCTTATCAAAAAGAGACTGAACCTTTGCAAGGCTTTTTTTCTTAAATCCGGCATCACCAACAGAAAGCACCTCATCCAGTATCAGAATATCCGGCTCAACTGCTGTTGCAATTGAAAAGCCGAGTCTTGCTCTCATACCGCTTGAATAGTTTTTAATCGGTACCTTAATAAAATGACCAAGCTCTGAAAATTCAACGATTTCGTCAAACTTCTCTTTGATATATGCCCTATCATATCCAAGAATTGAACCGTAAAGATAAATATTTTCCTCACCGGTATAATTGGGCTCAAAGCCTGCACCAAGCTCAAGAAGAGGTGCAATAACACCGCTCTTTTCAACAGTACCCTCACAAGGCTTATAAACACCGACAATTGTCTTCAAAAGCGTACTCTTGCCGGCGCCGTTAAGACCGAGAATTGCAAGATGCTCACCCTTTTTGACCTCAATATTTATATTCTTAAGGGCATAAAACTTTTTATATTCAATCTTGCGGGTAATTAATTTGATTACATATTCCTTAAGATTGTCAACCTTTTCCTTATTCAGGTTAAAGGTCATAGTAACATCTTTTACGGAAATAGCTACATCATTATCCATATTTTCACCTCTAATTATTTCTCCGTCTCATCTTCCATACAATAACCGAAATGATTAAACCTATGAAAAGTAAAAAGCAGCCTGATACAGCAACACTGCCGATACAGTGATAAATATAATTCATAACAAGCTCTCTTAAATAAACAGGGAAAATGTCAATATGTTTTATTCCAAATACAACACACGCCATAACGGAAATAAGAATTTCAAATAGTCCTGCCGTGTAAAAGCTTATACCTATGGCACGAACAGAGCGATATCTCTTTGTCCCGATAAAAAACAGAGTCAGTCCGACTGATATGACAAAGAACAAACCTATACACATAACAACTACTGCTGCAACCACGCCTGTGTTTATCATTGTTTTTGCTTTGGGGTGGCCGATATCAAGCTCGTCCACAAAGTAATCATTTACAGACTGTGAGATATTCTTTATGCTCTGCGTATCATTTTTAAGTCCTTTTTCCTGAATCTGATGTGTTAAATCAGTTTCAAGTAAATCGCAGATTTTCCGAACAGACTCAAAATAGGTATCTTCATTATATCCGGGACTTGAACCGATATTTCCTGCAATATAAGCCTTAACAGCTTCTCTTACAGCTTCATCATCAAACACAGAAGCAAGCGAACTGCTGTCAAGTCCGTTCATCGTATAGATATCCGTTGTATATTCCAGCACACTGTTTTTTACTGAGCTGACATATTCGTAGTCGGTAAACCTATGCTCAATATCATTTTTATTCAAAAAAACTGTTTTTGAACAAACAGACATATTTACCAGTACAATCAGCAAAAACAGTGTAAAGGATAAAAACGCTCTTAAAATCTTTGATGATTTATTTTCAGGGAGATTCGCCATATCAGTTACCCTCCCCATCAATCTTTTCGGCAAACACATAATAGCGTTCACCGCCGTGCTCTGAGAAATCTGACGGAATACTGCATAAAACCAGCATATTTATATCCTTTGAATTATACGGCTGCGTGTCCTTACCGATATACTTTGCATCAGCAACACGGTATTCGGTTTCGCCGAGAGAGGTATTGATTTTAACGATATCACCTATCCCTGCATATTTCAAACCGGAAAAATAGGTTTCATCATATCCCTTTATTACCTTTACACCTGAGCCATTATCCAAATCATAGTCGTCACTCACAAAGCCAACACCATACCGCATAGACGCACGGTTTGAGCCGTAGTAAATATCACTGTTAACCCCACAGCTTTCTATCGTTATATTGCCTATTTTATCACCGTACGGAGAAGATACATCATATTCATCAGGCTCACAATCCTGATAAGAGCCGTCAATGTTAACTGTAATGTCTCGTACCTGCATTTCATACTGCTTTTCTATTTTATGAACGATTTCAGTTACAGGCTTCTCGGCAATAAAGAGCACGGCTATGACTGCTGCCAATGAAACGACAAGGAAAGAAAGAATATATACGACATAATCTATGAATATACCCTTTTTTCTGACTCTCCTCTTTTTTTCACCACTCATAGAGTCAGCTCCTAATCCTCAAAAACAGCACCCTTAGCACCGCTTGTTACGTGCTGTGCATATCTCTTAAGATATCCTGTAAGCTCCTGTACAGGAGGCTGCCACTTTGCCTTACGCTCAGCTAAAACCTCATCCGATACATTAACCTTAAGAACTCTTGCAGGGATATCAATTTCAATTTCATCTCCATCCTCAACAAGAGCAATCGTACCGCCCATTGCTGCCTCAGGACTAACGTGACCGATAGACGCACCGCGTGTTGCACCTGAAAAACGTCCGTCAGTAAGCAGTGCAACCGATGAGCCGAGACCCATACCGATAATGGCAGAGGTTGGTGAGAGCATTTCTCTCATACCCGGACCGCCCTTTGGTCCTTCATAACGGATGACAACAACATCACCTGCAACAACCTTACCGCCGTTGATTGCGGCAATTGCCTCTTCCTCACTGTTATAGCACTTAGCAGGGCCCTTATGCTGCATCATCTCAGGAGCAACTGCACCCTTCTTGACAACTGCACCATCCTCAGCAAGGTTACCCTTAAGAACAGCAATACCGCCGTCTGCTGAGAATGGATTATCCAATCTGCGAATGATATCGCCGTCAGCGTCAGGAGCATTTGCGATTCTGTCAGCAACAGTTCCGTTTACTGTAAGTGCGTCTGTATTAATCATACCGCCCTTCGCAAGCTCCTTAACAACTGCCTGAATACCGCCCACATCATTAAGGTCTGTAATAAATACAGATGAAGCAGGATTCAGCTTGCAAATCTGCGGTGTCTTTCTGCCGTAAGCATCAAGGTCATCCAGGTCAATATCGTGACCTGCAGCGTGAGCAATTGCAGTAAGATGAAGAATCGTATTTGTTGAACAGCCGATTGCCATATCTGTACGCATAGCATTCTCGATTGCTTTTTCAGTAATAATATCTGAAGGCTTGATGTCCTCCTTAAGGAGGTCCATTACCCTCTCACCTGCCATTTTTGCAAGTCTGAGTCTTGCACTCATAACAGCAGGGATTGTACCTGAGCCCGGAAGTGACATACCGATTGTTTCAGTAAGGCAGTTCATTGAGTTCGCTGTGTACATACCTGAGCATGAACCGCAGGTAGGACAAGCAGTGAATGCGCAGGATTCAAGATTTTCCATACTCATCTTGCCTACTGCATTTGCACCTACATATTCAAACTGCTCTGAAAGACCGATACGGTTCTCCGTCTCTGTACTCTTACCCGGAAGCATAGGTCCACCGCTGATAAAGATACAAGGCAGATTCAGTCTGCAGGCTGCAAGGAGCATACCCGGTACAATCTTATCACAGTTTGGGATAAACACGATTGCATCAAGCGGATGTGCAGTAAGCATAACCTCTATACTGTCTGCAATAAGCTCTCTTGAGCAAAGTGAATATTTCATTCCTCTGTGATTCATTGCAATACCGTCGCAAACGCCGATCGTATTGAATTCAAACGGCACACCGCCTGCATTTCTGATACCGGCTTTAACCTGCTCCGCAATTTTATCAAGGTGCATATGACCGGGAATATAGTCACTCTTTGAATTTACAACTGCTACGAAAGGTCTCTTCATCTCAAGCTCGTCAATGCCGAGTGCTCTTAAAAGTGAGCGATGAGGCGCTCTTGAAGGACCCTCTTTGATTAAATCTGATCTCATTTTTATACCTTCTTTACTTATGTATAACTTTTAATTTAACACAGACCTAAGCCTATAATGTTTAATAAATATTGCTCCCATATGGGCACACTGCTGATTTTACTCATTTTCGGATTTAAAATGCAAATAATGAGATTTTGAAACTGCATACCGATAAAAATCTTCAGGTGAGCTGTTTCTGATTTTTTCATTGTTGGATTTCCATTCCTTCAGATTCTCTCCGGCAAAGAAATCTAAAGCCCTTTTGCACGGAAATTCATCACATTCACCGCAAAAATCAACATTATGCTCACGCGTACATTTCTCAATAAAGCAGTCCGGAATACAGCACCTTTCATCAGCTCCATTACGGCAGCCATTGCACGGTCTGTCAGAAAACTTTTCAAGCTGCGTAACAAGCTCTTTTATCTTTTTGCTGTAATTTCTGTATCTGAATGGAAGAACTTTTTTATTGAACTCATAATATCCTTCAAGATAATGATTCAGCTTTTTTGACGATTCTTCAATAACACCATTCTTCTTTGCAGCACAGGTAAAACAACAAAATGCACACGGAGCAATTGCATCAATCATTTCAGCTCGGTCTATACTGTCTTTCATTTTATAATCCTCATTAAGAAAGCGGTTTCATCGTGGGGAACAACAAAACGTCACGGATTGAATAGTTATCTGTAAGGAGCATTACCAGTCTGTCAATGCCGATACCGAGACCGCCTGTAGGAGGCATACCGTATTCAAGTGCGGTAACAAAATCGTGGTCAATCATATTTGCCTCGTCGTCACCTGCTTCTCTGAGCTTCATCTGAGCTTCAAAGCGTGACATCTGGTCAATCGGATCATTCAGCTCCGAATAAGCATTACCGTATTCACCGCCGAGAATGAACAGCTCGAATCTTTCGGTAAGTACAGGGCAGTCAGGCTTTCTCTTTGTAAGCGGACTGATTTCAACAGGGTAGTCCATAATGAATGTAGGCTGAATGAGGTTTTCCTCTACAAACTCTTCAAAGAAGGAATTCAGTATATCGCCCCAAGTTGCCTTGCCGTTTTCAATCTCAATGCCCTTTTCCTTTGCAATCTCAATTGCATTTTCATTATCTGACATAAATTCAGCAAAATCAACGCCGCTGAATTTCTTAACAGCCTCTACCATTGTAAGGCGTGCAAATGGTGTTTCAAGGTCAATTTCAGTACCGTTGAAGGTAATATGAAGATTGCCGTCACAAACCTCATTTGCTGCATTTCTTATAAGAGCCTCAGCAATATCCATCATACCGTGATAATCGGTATATGCCTGATAAAGCTCAATGCAGGTGAACTCAGGATTATGCCTTACGTCCATACCCTCATTTCTGAAATTACGTCCGATTTCATAAACGCGTTCCATACCGCCCACAATCAGTCTCTTAAGATAAAGCTCTGTTGCGATACGGAGATACATATCCATATCAAGCGAATTATGGTGCGTGATAAACGGTCTTGCTGCTGCACCGCCTGCGATATTGTTGAGAATCGGTGTTTCAACCTCAACAAAGCCAAGATTGTCAAGATAAGATCTGATTGAAGAAATAATCTTTGAACGCTTGATAAATGTATCCTTAACATCAGGATTCATAATCATATCAAGATAACGCTTTCTGTAACGTGTATCCGTATCGGTAAGGCCGTGAAATTTCTCAGGGAGCGGAAGCAGAGATTTTGAAAGAAGCGTAATCTTCTTAGCGTGTACGGAAATTTCGCCTGTTCTGGTTTTGAAAACAAAGCCGTCAACCTGAACAATGTCGCCTAAATCCCACTTTTTGAACTCTTTGAACTCTCCTTCACCGATATCGTTCATACGAACATATACCTGAATTCTGCCTGTCCTGTCGCGGACATCAATGAAGTTCGCCTTACCCATATCTCTCCAGGTCATAATACGGCCGCAGATGGATACATCCTTTTCCTCAAGTTCCTCAAAGTTATCTGTAATCTGCTGAGCGAAATGCGTCTGGGTAGCCTTTGTAATCTCAAAAGGATCACAGCCTGCTGCCTGCAAATCCTTAAGCTTGTTGATACGAATCTGCTTCTGCTCGTTTTCCGAAAGAACAACCTCAGCCATCTGCATCTGAGCTGCATTGGCATTGTTGCCTATTTTTTCAATATTCTCAAGTGCCTCAGCCTCACTGTCTGCAGCACCCTCAAGAGCAACCGCACCTGTCTGTAAAAACAGTGTATACTTAACCTTATCTCCGTCAGCTTCAACAAGATACTTCGGATTGGTTTTTTCCTCGTCATTCTGAAGCGTGTTCTGAACCTTCATTCTGCTGTTCTTCTTAACAGCCTTAACACCCCTCTTGCACATATCCTCCTTTTCAAAAACAGGACTTGTGCCCACTGACTTATCATCAATAAATAATTCAAATGTGAAAGTACCGTCACCTGACTTAGTGATTTCAAACTTTCCAGCCATATATCTTACCTCGTATAAAAATTAGTCTATTGTTATAATTTCCAGCTCAAGATTACCGATAGGTGCCTCAACAACAACGGTCTCGCCAACCTTTGCGCCCATAAGTGCCTTACCTACAGGGCTTTCATCTGAAATCTTGCCTTCTGCAGGATTTGACTGAGCAAAACCTACAATCTCATATGTTGCCTGAGTATTATCATTTTTTCTTACAACCGTAACCTTTGTACCCATACTTACGGTGTCTGAGCTTGCAGCATCAATAATTACTGAATTGTCAAGCTGATATTCAAGCTCGCTGATACGTGCCTCAATCTTAGCCTGTTCTGACTTTGCCTCGTCGTACTCACTGTTTTCTGAAAGGTCACCGTATGAACGCGCTACCTTAAGTTTTTCTGCTATATCAATTCTGCCTTCGGTTTTAAGGAAGTCTAACTCTTTTTCAAGCTCTGCCTTACCTGCTGCAGTCATTTTAAATTGTTTTGTTGCCATAATAAAATCTCCTTATCGCATTATTTAATTATTTTATTATATATTATAATTATTATAGTGTCAAGTTTTTGATATTCACAGCACCTGCAAATATGCTTAACCGATTTTTGATTTTTTCATTTTAAGAACAATCATAACAGCCACAACTATTACAAGCGCAACCGAACATCTGATCGCCGTGTTTCTAAGCAGTTTATCTGTAAATACCATATTACCAAAAACCTCTTTTGAAAACTGCCCGGAGTCAAAACGCGAAGCAAAATAATCTGTATTATCAATGACTTTATACTGCGAATCATATTCGATAACCACGAAACGATGATCGGTGCCGTTCGTCTTTCCGGTGTCTGAAAAGGTCATCTCAATATCCAGCACCACTTCATAGGCAGCAGTGATTTTATCCATATCCACTACAGCGGAAATATCTATTCCTCCGATATCCGATAAATCGCCGTCTGTTCTTGTGTAAGCTTTTCTCAGCTCATTTTTAAGATACTCAAGCTGTTCGTCTGAATATACAATCATTCTGTCAAATTCAACACTGCTTTCCCACTGTCCGAATTTATGGAGCATTTCCTTTTCACTGTTCTGAAACAGCTTAACAGCCAGCTCGTCGATTGTCCTGAAAGTAAACGGAAAATAATCCGTCCTGTTCACCTCGTCAATATACTCTTCCAGTGTAAGCCCCTGACGCTGTGCATACTTTGTATACAGCAGATTGTAATAGCTTTCTTCATCAATAAATACCATTTCAGAATATGTATCATAATCAAAATCCATATAAGCCTTGCAATATCTCTCTGCTGCTTTTTCAACCTCTTGATTACGCGGTCCAAAGTCAGCAAAAAGGAATATAACACAAAGCAGAATAGCCGAAATTAAAGCAGTTATAATCACGATTACAGCCTTGTCAGCCGTAGAAATTTTTCTGTGCTTATTTTCAACAATCAAATCTTTATCAGCTTCATTATTCATCATGTGCACCTCTTTTAACAGAATTTCTGCAAATTAAAGCATCTGCAAAAACGCACTCAAGTCAAGGCAATTATACTATAACTTATATCATAATGCAACAAAAGAGCAGACTGTACGTCTGCTCTTTACACTAAATTATAACTATCGTTTATTAAAGGATTTTATCTCACCGCAGGCTATCTTTTCTCCTGCATTTCCTGACGGCTGCGTTTTAAAATCGTCAGGATTAGAATGAATAATTACCGTCTTTCCGATGATTTCACTAACTGTAAATCTGTCCGTCAAAAAAAGGGAAAAGGCATATCCATCATTCCCGAAAAAAGGAGGCAAATCACCTGCATGGTATGGATGCTCGCAATGCTCAGGATTGTAATGCGTTCCTGCATCTGCAAACGGATCATCTTCATTTCCGCTGCAGCAGGAACCACTGTGTATATGAAATGCAAATATTTTGTCGCTGCAAACCTCATTGCTTGTCGGCAATCCGAAAACTTCAGACAAAATAAGTACACCTGATTTTATCTGATAAAATTTCACAGTACCGTTTATACAGGAATATTCAGAACTGCCTTTGACACACGCCATTGCATCAGGTGCTCTGTTCAACCGAGATAAATAGGCTCTCACCATGCTTGTATTCTTTTTATTTCCGTTCAAAAAATCACTCCGTTTCATATAATCTATTTTATGAAAATTATGAAAAGAAGTGAGATATATTCACAAAAAGAAAAAGCACCACACAGGTGCTTTTTCTTTTTGTCTGAGGAATACAAAAAAGATGTATTTTGCAATTTTGTGTATGGATTTGAACCCTTAAATGTTTTCTGATTATGAAAATAATCAATTATAAACATAATGAAAAATCTACCTTTCTATGATTGTCGCAATACCTGGTGTCTGTAACAATTCAAAGAATTCATTGATTTGATCATGTGATTGCTTTGGATACTTACTTGTATAGCGATACTTACAAAAGGTAAATAGTATCTCTTTTTTAGCACGAGATAGCGCAACGAAGAATGTGCATCTATCTTCATCAGGCTGATTCTTAAAACTCCAAAATGCAGAATCTTCAAGTCCTACAAAATATACTGTATCATACTCTAATCCTTTGCTTTTATGAATTGTCATAATCGGAACCGAATGTAGTCCCTGAAAGTTTTCTATGGCAAGCACCCAATCCATCTGTGTAGTTTCAAGCTCTATCCACATATAATCCTGAAACTTATTTAATAGATCACGTAGATATGTTCCTTGGTTATATGTCGGGAACATAGCCTTTATGTGTTTGATTCCCCAGAATTGTATTGCATGCCTTAGCAACACCTGAAAATTTTTCTTACACGCAACACTTTTCATCATATTACTTAATTGCTCTAACTCTGAACCAAGATTATCTTGCATTCTGAAATAATCGTCATTTGATTGCAACGAATTTATACTCCATAGTTCAGCCGTTGCTGATACTATGAATTCCCAGTCATGTGGGCGTTTTCTATCAACAGCTAAATGTAACAATGCAATTAACATTTCTACAATTGGTTCTTTGATTAAGTCTTGATAATCATTCTCGATACGAGCACAAATCTGATAATTATTAAGTTCAGCAATAATTTTGGGAGCATAGTCTTGTGGCCTCTGTTTACAGAGAATGCACAACTTATTCGGCTCAATCCCAGACGAAATTTGTTCAAATATGTGTTCTGCCATTATTTTTGCTTCGATATCTTCATCTTCAGCTATAATCAAAGATACCGCACCATCATCTGGATTCCATTTGTCAGAAACACATATAGTACAATCATTTTCATTTAGTGAAGCATACATCTTCCTCTGTAAATCGACAAGTCTTGGAGCCGATCGATGATTCATAATTAGTCTTTGAGTTTCCGAATTAAACTCTGTTACAAAATCGTTGAACACCGTTTTTCGTGCTCCCGCCCATACCATAATGCGTTGTTTATTGTCACCAACTGCTGTCATTATTGAGTCTGAATTCCAAAAGCACTGTTTTATAAGTTTATATTGCAAATCTGTGGTATCCTGAAACTCATCTAAAAAGATATATTTATAGGTAAGTTGCAAACCCCGTTTTATTTTGGTATTTGTCCTAATAATGAATTCTGCAAGGATACATATCATTTTAAAGGATAAAGATGGCTTATAACCATCAAAACCTTTCAGTAGTAACTCCCACACATTTTCTCCCAAATCATTTCGAGAAAAAGGTAATTCTACCGTTTCAAGCACACGCTCATAGCATGATCTTAACTTATAGGTCGGCAAATTTAGTGAATTGTTGTACCCCACTTTTCTAAAAGCAGCATCAATAATATTTGCATCATTAACCAAATAATCAGCATTAGGTCTTACATACTCTGGAAGAGCAAATCGAAAATGATCCAAAATACTTTTAGAAAACGCATCGTAAGTCATTGACATAAATCGAGTTTCTATTTCTTTTCCACATCTTTTTATCACTCTTTTTTTTAGATTATCGGCAGCATCCTTCTTAAAACTTATTGCTAATATTTTTTGTGGGTCTTTACAAATGCTTGTTTGAAAAAGATAACTGGCTTTTTGAGCTAACAGTTCAGTTTTTCCTGCGCCTGGGCCAGCAACAACAAGAACATTTTTTCTTGTTTTAACCGCTGCTTTAGCATTTTCTTCTAAAGCAACACCATCACATGGAATCCACTTTTCTGGAACAACAATTTTCATTATTTTTCTCCTTGCAATGCTTTTTCTGCAGCAGCGACCAATCGTTCAAACACAGGTGGCATAGCAGAAGCCAACATACCATCACTAATTTGTGAGAATGCCTCAATATGAGTGGATGGTTTCCCTCTGTTAAGGAAAAAGTAAGTATACCACACCATTAATTTCTTTTGGGATTCAGAATACGTTTTTCCGTTTCCACCACAATATTTCAATGTGTGATGCACGTCATCAGTAACTCGTTTTTCATATTCCGGATAGCACATGCCAGAGGACTCAATATCAATAATAAATTTCTGATGTTTTTGACCATTCTCATCAACCATTAGCCGAGGTCCTTCTTTTTCACTAAGTAGGTCTTTATAAATATGCTCATAATGTTCCAACATCAGAAAATCAATATCTAAAGGCGATGAAAAGAAAATATTGTATTGTTCCAACATAGTTATCCAACCTTGTAAACCTTCAGTCTCTTTAATATCCCAATTATGCATTCCTTCAAAATCTACATCAGATAAAATACCATCACATGTTTGCAATAATGTATTTTTATCACAACCATTTTGGATTAGCTGTCTCAAAACATACTTAATGCGACCCCAACCGCCACCTTCTCGTTCTTTGTCTAAATCCAGTAGTGTAATATACGGTATACATAGATCATTAAGCAGTCTCCAAAAATGATTTACATGCCTTCCGCCTAGTGGAACAATTGAGATTCCGCTGGTATCTATATTTCCATTTTTTGCATTCCAAATCCTAGGTAATATAATTTCTTCACTGTCACCTTCACCTAAAATTACAAGTTTAGCGAAATATAATTCTGGATATGCTTTAACAGCTTCCTTTATGAACTTGTACTGGTCTGCCATTTTCTCCTTATCCGGCAATGTGATTGAGCAAACTTTTGTAGTGCAATCATTGGCATCAAGACGAAAATACCTTAACTTTTCCGGGTCAAATCGTTTGATAATCGCTGTGGAATGAGATGTCAACACAGTCTGCGCATTACTTTTTGATGCTATTTTTTTTAGATTTGAAACCAACTGTCCAATTAAATGAGGTGCAATATGGTTTTCTGGTTCTTCCAGAGCAATAATTGTTAAAATAGGTGGCTTGTGATTGAATGAAACATGTTCGGGATCTGTAAGTATTTCTTGCTGGATTTTTGATTCAACATCAAGAATACTATCAACTAAAGAAATATAAAACAGCGAGCGCAAACCATCACTCATATCATTAATCGTACATTCTTTTCCTGTTATTGTAGGCAAAAATACAACCTCCGATTTTTTAATAGAAGAATCAATATCAGTACTATTAAAACGCAACTGTGCATTTGAATATCGCATATCGGAATCGTATGTTTCCCATTGTGTATGTATGGATGTACCGAGAATTGAAACACCTTTTTCTTCTAAAAACTGGTCGTTTAATTCTTGAATTTTGGTTTTAACCTTGCCTTGTGTAGTTGCACTCCAATTGATACTATTCATGATTTGGTGCATCATTGTGCCAGAAGCATTTTTTAATTGCTTGGAAGGGTCTCTAACTGCAGGTACATATATTACCCTAATGCGATCCAAGTCTTTTCGATTTGCAGGACTTTTGAATTCTTCGGTAATTTCTTCACTTTCCGGACAGGTTATATAATAAATTTTACTTTCAATTGCGCCTTCCACATTACTGCTTTTTTCCCAGGTTGCTTCTAAACGAATACGTAAATATGGTGTTCCATCAGGCATATCTACAACTAAGCTCTTAAAAAAGGTTGGAACAGAAGAAGTGCCTTCTTTGCCGTTTTCTAATTCATCAAAAGTGAATACCGCTTCGATATACAGCTCTTGTGATTCCAAGTCTTCCGGTTTCATATCCTTCGGAAGATGAAAGTCGCTTCGTTTTAAGATGCGATCACCGGTATTATTCGAAAACATGCAATTCAACGCTAATAATGCTGCTGTTTTTCCTGAACTATTGTTGCCAATAAACGATGTAATATTTTCGATCAGAATTGTTTGTTCGTTGTTTCCAAAACAACGATAGTTACATAGTTTTAGTTTCGACAATTTCATATTCACATCTCCCTACTTTATGAATTCAAGTATACATAGATTTTTTAACCTAATACTATATAGTTGGTAAAAATAAATATAGACATTTCAAATTATTTTATCCATTTTTAATTTTGATAAAATAGCTTCATTAATATTATCAATGTCTGGATTATTCATGTCACTAATTATACTTAGAAATTCACTAATTGAACTTGAAATATTGCGAATGAATAGTAGTTCTTTTGAAATATCTGATGTATTTTCAATGTTTCTTATTTTTTTAGACTTTTCTTTTATTTCGTCATATTCTTTTTCCCAATAAGTAATATAATTTATTCTACCATTTAAAGTATATATACTTTTATCAAGTACAACTGGAAATATTCTATTTCTATAATGAGGATCTTTTATTAATTGTGTTATTTCATACATGCAATTTATTGATTTTAAATATGATTCGCTGATGATTAAAATCACATAATCCGACTTAACAATCGTATCCATAAATAATCTAATACTATCCCATTGATCAATAGACTTGACATCTCGTTTTAGTGAAATTCCAATATTTTCAAAAAAGGAATCAATATTATTAGCTAATTCTTTATCTTTCCAACAATATGACAAAAAAATATTTGTTTTAATATTCTTTAATAAATTTGGTTTTTCAATCAATAAATTTATTTTTGCTAATAGTACTTTATATTCGTTCTTTGATATTGTTTTCGTAAATATGTTTTTCCATATGGTAATCATTTCATTTTTTGTGCTTACTTTAAAAGTATAATGAATTAATTCCGATATAAATACATCAGAAAGCAATACATTATTTCTATCAGTACTACCATATAATTGCAATAAAGGCCCTAACACCGAACCATTTTCTTTAGAATATTCATAATTATAACATTTGGCAAATTCACATTGCGTGTCGTCAATACATCTAATTAATTCTTCTTGCCATTTTTGTACATTGCTATTTTTTTTAGTAATTGTTTGGTCTATTATAGTTCTTACCATTAAATTTACAATACTAGTAAACGCTGTACTAGAAAATAATGATAATAATATTTCATATGGTGCCATATTCAAATCACCTTTCTAAATTTTATAATTATAAATTAATTAATATTTTTTGTGCTCTTTTTAGAGCAATACACTACATTCCATTCTTGATAATAGAAGATTTATACAATTTCTGTCAACAAAAAATACAAAACTGCACATTTTTTCGACAAAAATGTATATATTTTATCCTTATATAATATATAGTGTTGAAAATTGCAAAAAGTAACACAAATAGTTGAAAAAATTTTGATCGCTCTTTCGTGCTATAATCTCTCAAAGGAGATGATAGTATGAATAAATATACTTACGAACAAAAACAAGAGGTAATTGAACGATATGCTAATGGAGAATCTGTTTCGGATATTGTAGCTTATTCCCAAATCCCACGCAGCACAATCTATTCTTGGATAAAAGAAAATCAAAACAGTAATACCAGCAAAAAGAAAGAAGTAAACTTAAGAAATTTTCGAGTACTTGAAAAGAAAGTTGCTCGTTTAGAAAGTATTATTGAAATACTTCAGAGTATTGACTGCACCGCAAATTCACCTCTAGATATTAAACTTGCTACACTGGAAGAATTGTATGGTCAATATAGTGTACATATGATTTGTGATGCACTCAAAGTTCCTCGTGGTACTTTCTACAACCATATATTCCGCAACAAACGAGATAACACTTGGTACTCAAAGCGTCGTGAAGAACTCAGAATCAAAATTCAACAAATCTATGATGACAACAATCAAATCTTTGGTGCTGCAAAAATCACAGCCATTATGAAAGAAGAAGGCTATCGCATCAGTATTGGTATGGTTCGTGAATTAATGCATGATATGGGACTTATCAGCATAAGACAAGATGCAAAAGACTTGTATGACAAAGAACAGCGAAAATACAAAAATCATCTTAATCAGGAATTCACGGCAACGCGTCCAAATGAAATATGGGTAAGTGATGTAACATATTTTCGATATAAAGAACAAGTATTCTACATATGTGCCATTTTGGACTTGTATTCAAGAATGGTTGTAGGATTTCGTATCAGTCATAAAAACAGCACACAATTAACCAAAGGTACATTTAAACAAGCTTATGAAAATCGCAAACCGGAAAGCAATCTTCTTTTTCACACAGACCGAGGATCAAATTATCGTTCTAAAACATTTTGTTCGTATTTAAAATCATTAGGTGTAACTCAGTCATTTTCAAGAGCACATGTTCCATATGATAATTCTGTAATGGAATCATTCTTTTCCTCATTAAAAAGAGAAGAACTTTACAGAACAAAATACCGCTCTGAAAATGAATTCAGAACGGCAGTTAAAAACTATATGATATTTTATAACGAGAAAAGACCTCATGCGAAAAATGGATACAAGACACCGGCAAAACGAGAACTTGAATTTTTCAGCAGACAAGCCAATAAATTGAACAATTAATGTTAGACAAAAAAGTTCGGATTTATTGTTTTTTATCTTTTGATTTTCTATTTTGAACTTTTTCGTTCTATATGTCCAATTTCAATTGAACATATAAAAGCCCGAAATCCGCATTCAAGGAAAAATAAAGAATACCTATAACCGTCCAACCTTAAAGGGTTCAGATTTGTTATAGGTATCCATATGGTGGAGCATAGGGGACTTGAACCCCTGACCCCCACACTGCCAGTGTGGTGCGCTCCCAACTGCGCTAATGCCCCAAAT
>CAJTLP010000008.1 GCA_910577195.1 uncultured Eubacterium sp.
GTTCCCATCCCGAACACGGTAGTTAAGCTCAAACGTGCCGAAGATACTTGGAGGGTAGCCTCCTGGAAAAATAGGTTATGCCGACACAAGCCCCATTAACTTGGGGCATATATTCCTCAATAGCTCAGTCGGTAGAGCATGCGGCTGTTAACCGCAGGGTCGTTGGTTCGAGTCCAACTTGGGGAGCCACAAACCTCGTACTTAATGTACGGGGTTTATTTTTATTTATTGATAAATATATGAGGGTTTGATATAATCGAGTTAGAAACAATAATGGTATATGTTTTTTACACTAATTTTAGTCAGTAAAAAAATAATACTGTTAAGGAATAGGTGAATGACGTGGAAAGACAATTGGTTGAAACAATTAAAGCAAGTACAGAGATAATGTTTCATAATTTTTATGTAACGCTGATTACTTGTAATATGGATTATATTTTATGCGATATGCCGATTTGGAAGCATTGTTATCATACTCTGCATTCCTGTGACAAGTGGTTTATTAATCCAATGAAATATGAAGAACCGGATTTTCATGAGGAGGGACTGGACAGTCTGGATTATATGGGGAACAAGGCGTTATCAAAAGAAGAACTCCTTGTATACTTTGAAAGGGTTAAATCGAAAATATTTGCTTATCTTGATGGTCTGAATGATGTAAATTTATATGAGAATCCTGAAGGATATAAGCATAATCGACTTGAATGTATGATTGGTCAGATGAGACATTTTTATTGCCATTTAGGAAATATAAATGCGACAACTATCATTGAAGAAAATAAATGGCCGAGAGTAGTCGGAATGAGCGGATTAGAACAAGGGCTTGATAAAAATAATCTGTACGAGGAGTAAATATGAAAAGAGAATTAGGTATTGCACGGTGTGGTCTTGCCTGCTGTTTATGTTCTGAAAATGATAAATGCAGCGGATGCAATTCGGATGCCTGTCCTGATAAAGATTGGTGTGACAACAGAAGGTGCACAATTGAAAAGGGTATATCCCATTGCTATGAATGTAATGAAGATTGTAAAAAGGGATTGCTTAACAAAATAAAGCCGTATGCTTTTACATTGTTTGCCAAAAGATATGGTGAAGAAAAGCTCCTGGACTGTCTTGAGGCAAATGAGAAAAGTGGAATTATTTATCACCGTGACGGAATAAACGGTGACTATGATGATTTTAACAGCGTTGAAAAATTTATAGATTTTATCAAAACAGGTAAAAGATAATGAACGATTACATATGTAAAATAGCATCTGTTGATGAAATGGAAGCAAAATGGAATTACGAAATAAAAAAGCATAAAAGTTCAAATTGGAAGATATGGAAAGCTGAAGCCATAGAGAGAGCAAAGCGGGGGCAAAGTATTGCCTATTACGGCATATTAAACGGTAAAATCATATGTGAAGCAACGGCTATGCTTGATAAAAATACAGTTCAGAATTATGATAGATTAGTGGACGATAAAACGGTTTATCTCTGTGCTTTCAGAACGATTGAAAAATATCAAAATAAGGGGTATTTTTCCAGACTGTTTGATTTTATGATTTGTGATTTGAAAGGCAGAGGCTATGAAAAAGTTACTTTGGGTGTTGAGCCTGCTGAAGCAGATAATCTGAAAATATATCAGCATTTGGGATTTAATGAATTTATAAAGTCAGCAAAAGAAACGTATCCTGACGGAACAGTTATTGACGTTAATTATTATGCAAAGGAATTATAATAACAGAGGTAAAAAATATGTTGAGTGATATATGGAAAATGGTATATGATGCGGCAAAAAAGGTTGTAAATCCGAAGAAAATCAGTGAACAAATTTGTTCAGGGGGAGTGGGTGCCGCTGTTCTTACAAAAATGGAAATATTTATACAGGCGTTAATATTGATACAGATTGTTCACTTGGAATGTGTGCGGAGCGAAATGCTATTTCAACAATGATTACAAATGGCGAATTTGAAATTAAAATGGTTGCTGCGGCTAATAAAAAGGGGCAGGTTTTGCCACCTTGCGGTGCCAGCAGAGAATTTACGATGCAATTGAAGAATTCAAAGGATATTGAAATTCTTGTGGATAATTATGGTACAATTGTGAAATTGAAAGATTTAATGCCATATTCCTATTCGTAAAATAGCAAGGAGCATTATGAAATGAACATAAAATTAGTAAAACTAACAAGTCAATATAAAAAGCATTTATTTGACCTTATGGGAGAATGGACTTCGGCAGACGAGAAAATAATGCCAACCGCAATTGCAATAAATGATTATCACGATTTTGATAATTATAGGATTCATTTGTGCAGAGACAAGGAGGTTAATGGCATAGTACCTGAAACTACATATTTTTGTCTGGATTTAGACAGGGATATATTTGTCGGTGCTGTTACAGTAAGACACTATCTAACTGAAAGATTATTAAACAGCGGATTAATCGGTGATGGTATCAGACCGAGTGAACGCAGAAAAGGTTATGCCTCAGCAATGATAGGGCTTGCCTTGTACGAGGCAAAAAAACTTGGTATAGACAAGGTTTTAATGTGCTGTGATAAGAGAAATGTTGCCAGTGCCAGGAGCATTATGAATAATGGCGGAATTCTTGAAAATGAAGTTGAGGTCAACGGAATTATTAAACAAAGATATTGGATTGATGTTGATTAATACAAAACAAGGAAAATATAGTATGACTAAAGAAACAGGTTATTGCGGTAATCATTGTGAATATTGCTTTTTTACAGAGTGTGACGGCTGCAGGAGTAAGAATCCAAGCTGTTCCTATTCAAATTTATTTGATGATAAAAAATGCCCTAATGTTGTTTGCTGCAAGAACAAAAATATAAATGGCTGCTGGTTATGTGATAAAGTAGATATTTGTGATAGAGGCTTTTTCAGTTCAGGTGAAAATGATGCAAAGGCATATGCATTATACATCAAGAAATATGGAATTGAACAATACACGAAAAGAATTTTACAGCTGATGAAAAAGGGTTATGATTATCCAAAAGGCTTTAAAGAGATTAATGATGTTGATAAGGTTTTAGGGATATTTGAATGTGAGGGATAAAGATGCTATGAACAAGGCACAAATGTATGAGATTGTCAGAAATCAGCTGGCGATAGACTATAACTGCAAGCCTGATGATTTCTTCAAGGAAGGAATTATCATTACAGAGGCGAAAAAGTCAGAGGGGAGAAGAAGTCTGCCATTCATTCATCCGAGATGCGAAATGATTACTATGGGGCATAGTGTAATTGTCAACGTGTCTAAGGATATCATGCCGTTTGTGAAAAGGAAACTGAACAGCAAATCTAAATATGATGCAATGAATATGCCTTTTGTTTATGGCTTATGCCATTATTACTTGCCTGATATTGACAAAGTTAATGCAGTTCATAATGATACATCCTATGAGTTCAGACTGTTGGAGCAGGCAGAAATACGTAGCTATTATAAATATGAGGGTTTTAAAAATGCTTTGCAGTACAATGAGGACAGCCTGAATCCTGAAATATTGGGCATAGCAGTTTTTGATAAAGACGTGTTTATCGGAATTTGTTGTGCGGCAAAGGACAGTGAAAAGATGTGTCAGATTGGTGTTGATGTTTCAAGTGAATATCGAAATCAGCACATTGCCGCCACAGCGGTAAAAATGCTTACGAAGGAATTGCTGGACAGAGGCTTGATTCCGTATTATTTTACGGATAATACCAATTTGGCATCGCAGAGAACAGCGGCTGCAGCAGGGTATTTCCCTGCCTGGAATCATTCCTTTAAAGCGAGATTACACGGAAAACCGTTTGCATTTTTGAATTATATTAGGTTTTGATTGTTATGCTTGATATGAATAAGTTGCCGAGTGCGATAAAAGACAAAATAGGTGAGCTGAATTATTCTGTCGATGAATTGGGATGCTCAGGGGCGGATATTATATTTTTTGATGATATGGTGCTGAAGGTTGAAAAGACAAGTGGTCAGTCAAACAGGGAATATGATATTTTAAAATGGATTGACAGCAGGCTGTCTGTTCCTGAGGTGATTGAATTCGTGCAGGAAAATGGATATAACTATCTGTTGATGTCCAGGCTTTCCGGCAAAATGATTTGCAGTGAAGAGAATATGCGTAATCTTGATTTTGCAGCGGAAACATTGGCAAACGGATTGAAAAAGCTGTGGAGTATTGATATAAGCCATTGCCCATACAGCAGCAGGTTAGATGAACGGCTTAAAGATGCTAAGTATAATATAGATAATGGCTTGGTTGATGTGGATGACGCTGAGGAAGATACGTTTGGCGAAAACGGATTTGCTGATGTGGATGCGTTATATACGTTTTTAGTAAACAACAAGCCGGAGGAAGATTTGGTATTTACGCACGGTGATTACTGTCTGCCGAATATATTTGTGGATGATAATGATATAAGCTTTTTGGATTTGGGCAAAGCAGGTGTAGCGGACAGATGGCAGGATATTGCACTGTGCATACGCTCTTTGAAATATAATGTTTGTGATTTATATGGTGCAAGTGAAGAAGAATTTGAAAGACTGAAAGAAAAAATATATTCCATTTTAGGCATCGAGGAAGATAAGGAAAAGCTGAGATACTATATTCTGCTTGACGAATTGTTTTAATATCAGTAAGGAGTGAATATGGGAAACGAGTTTAGAGAGAAATTTGCGGATTTCATTTCCGATTTTTCAGACCATAGAAATATGGTTTTATCAACTTCTTTTGATGACAGAGTAACGTCAAGAATGATGTCAGTAATTCAGCTTGACGGCTGTTTTTATTTTCAGGCGGATATTACGTCGAGAAAAGCAGAGCAGATTTTACACAACAAAAATGTTTCGCTCTGCATTGATAATATTCAGATAGATGGAATTTGTGAAAGCATCGGCAAACCATTGAATCATAAAAAATTCTGTGCGCTTTTTTCAAAGCATTTCAGCGTGGCATATCAGTTATATACAAGTCTTGGAAATGAGAGACTTTTTAGGATTCAGCCTGTCAGAATTCAAAAATGGATTTATGGAAATGGCATGCCGTATATTGAAATTTTTGATTGCGAAAACCATAAATATAAAAGAACAGCTTATGTTGTGGAAGAATAAATTATATTTACATAAAGGAGAATGAGTATGGGAAAGAGATTGAATGTTATTGTGGAAAGGTGTCCGAAGAATCATAAATGCCCTGCAATGGCAATGTGCCCTGTCGGTGCAATCAGTCAGGTCGGATTTAATGCACCTGTTGTTAATGAGGATAAATGTATTAAATGCGGCAAATGCTCTAATTTTTGCCCTAAAAAAGCATTGGTTTTGGCGTAATAAAAATGCATATGAAAAAGCTCCGTTATCAAAAATGGTAACGGAGCTTTGTTTATTTGATTAAGTTTTATTGCGTTTTACTTTTTCAAATCTTTCAATAACAAGCTTTGAAATTACACCAAGCAGGAGACCTGTTATCAGTCCTGCTACCAAAAGAACAGGCAGATAATAGGCTATGCGTGATGTGCCCATAACAATTGCGGCTACGATGATCTGACCGATGTTATGGCATATGCCGCCGAGCATGCTGACACCGATGACGGACAGCTTTGTTTTTCTGACAAGGTACATAACCAAAA
This sequence comes from uncultured Eubacterium sp., assembly GCA_910577195.1. Classification (GTDB taxonomy): domain Bacteria; phylum Bacillota; class Clostridia; order Oscillospirales; family Acutalibacteraceae; genus Eubacterium_R. The sequence continues at coordinate 5,622 of CAJTLP010000008.1, forward strand.
AGCTGAGAATACCTCCGCAAAGACTGTATGCAATACTGTACACGTTGCCGAAAGTGAGACCGGCTAAGAATATTCGTATAATCGCAATTGAGAACGCTTCACCGGGTTTCATAAGATAAAGGGCAATTACCACAACAAGATTTGCAAGACCCAGCTTTACACCCGGTACAACGAAATCAAGTGGAATAAGGCTCTCAAAATAGCTGAAAGTGAAAGCAAGTGCAACCATCATTCCAAAGAGGGCAATTTTCTTTGCTTTGTTGTTTTTCATAAAATTCCTCGTATTAATGAATGGGGGGATATGGAATCCGCCCTTAGCCAAACAAGAGTTGAACCTTATTTTGTTCGACTCTTGTTTGGCTACAGTAAGAAAATATTATAATAAAATTATGCTACAGCATCAATTTGTTCTGAATCATTTTCATTCACAACAGAAACAACTACCTTGTGTGGCAGACAGATAATGGATTCACCGTTTCTGCTAATCCTTTTCTGATTCGTACACAGACCGTCAGGGCAGTTTGCCTCAGTCATTTTAGCATAACCGTCTTTTATAATCAGCGTGTTTGTTCCGTTTCCGTCAGAGGTGATTTCACGTGTTGTGTCGGTGTCGATAGGTAAGGTTTCCACAATTTTTCCGTCAATCTCAATCTGCACATACGCACCTGAATCGTTATTGACCCCATACAGGAAAAACAGTATCACACCGACGATTACGGCAACTACGGCAATCAGAATAAAATCTGCTTTTTTCATTATTCTGCTGTGTCCTCAGTGACAAAGTTTTCAGCAACAAAGCTCTGTGCATTGTTTACACCGTCGACAACTGCCTGAGAAGAAATTGTTGAATTTGAAAGCACATCAATCGTTGAGCCTTTAGTTGTGCTTGTTGACAATACAACAGGGAGATATCTGCCTGTAAATTTATCCTTGAATTCAGGTGTTTCAATTCTTACGCCAAGATATTCTGTTTCCTCCTGATGAAGGATATCAATACCGCAAACGAGCGTTCCGTCAGCGGAAATGATTGATGTCATTTCAATCGGAACCTCCTGATTATAGCCGATTGTTGTTAACTCAACAATATAAGCTACAAGCTGGTTTGACGCATCATAAGCTTCCTGCACTGACTTTACATTATAGCCGGCAGTATTCATTGATGAAATATCAACGTCCTTTGTTGATTCAATTGTGAAACCGATTTCCACCGGTTCATTGTATTTTTTATTTGCCATATCATCAATTGCTTTTGAGCCGAAGATAACACCTGCACTGATTACAATCATAACAACAAGTGATATAACCCATTTGAATGATTTCGGATTAAAGTGCGCCTGCTTTTTCATAACAATTACCTCATTTATTTTTCAATATAATTTTCAAAGCCTGTGCTGAAATGCTTATTGTATTCTTTATCAACCCAGACTGCTTCAACATTGTTCATACTCTCAATTAATTTCTTTCCCTCATCAATAGGCATATTGAAAAGAGTCGTAGAGAGTGCATCACCCAGTGCGGAATCATCACATATTACGGAAACACTCGCCACATATTCGCTGGGCATAAGTGTTTCGGGATTAATAATATGGCAGTATTTTTTGCCGTCAACAGTGTAGTATCGCTGATAATCTCCGCTGGTAACTACTGATAAATCCGTGATTTTTACATTGACAAGATAGTCCTCTTTTGACAAATCAGGATTTTCAATTCCGATATTCCATAAGGTTTTGCCATCATCATTTTTAAAACCAAAGGTACAGATGTTGCCTCCGATACTGATTGCGGCAGAGGTCCAGAGATTTTCTTTAGCCCACTTGCTTATCTCACGCACAGCATAGCCTTTGGCAATTGCACCCACGTCAAGCTTGAGCTGAGGGTCTTTAAAGTAGACTGTGCTGTTTTCCTTGTCAATTACAAGGTTTTCAAAGTCGGTATGCTGAGATGCCTTTTTCAGCTCATTCATATCAGGCAATGAGGCAGCCTCAGGATTATCCGTGCCCTGCTGACGATAATCATGCCATATGGATAATACCGAGCCATAGCATACATTCGTTAAGCCATTGCTTAATTCGTAAACATATCTGCAGTATTCCAGAAGATCAATGATTCTGCTGTCCACCTTAACAGGTCCGTCTTTAGCTTGTGTATTAAGAGTACAGAGATTCACAATATTATCATACGAGTTATATATATTATATAACTTATCATATTCCGCAAGCTTGTTGTAGAACTGCTCATAGTGTTCGTCAAATGCCTTTTCACTTGTGTCATATGCAATGATATTGGAATATGTATCAAATAAATCAAGAAAACCGGATTGATACCGCTGTTTTTTATTCGTTTTCAGATCACCGCTGCAGGAGCAGCAGGCTGCGGCCATAATAACGGCCAAAATAATACAAATATATTTTTTCATAATAACTAAATTATAACAGAAATCATATACACTTGCAATATAAAAGGGATAAAAAAACAATAGGCAATAGAGAGAAATCCGCACTCTGCTTCTATTGCCTAAGCAATTGAATTATTTATTATGCACAAATTATGAGCTGAAATACAAGAAATAAATATAAACATTTGCCATATTTTCCTTGTAAAAGTGATTTTATACTGTTATAATATTTTTTAGGGAGGTAATTCTTATGTCAGATAATGTGAGAACTTATACGTCGAAAGAACGTAATATGTATCTTCTTGGACTTGCAGGACAGAATATGATTTATAATATTATCGGTACCGGATTATATTTCTATTTTCAGTCGGTAATATTTGTACCTGCGATGGCAATCAGTATATTTATGGCAGTGGCACGTGTTTGGGATGCTATTAATGATCCGATGATGGGTACAATTGTGGATAAGACAAATACCAAGTGGGGTAAGTGCAGACCATATTTGTTATTTATTCCACCTGTTGTTCTGGTAATCACAATTTTAACTTTCTGCAACGGAATATACAGCTCGTCAAATTCAAATTTGCAGAATGTATTTATCATAGGCTGGGCTGCAGTTTCTTACATATTATGGGGAATGATTTATACGGTTGGTGATATTCCTCTGTGGGGAGTTACCTCAAGAATGACAGAGGTTGAAAAAGACCGTGCATCCATTCTTTCATTAGCACGTATTGCAGCAGGACTCGGTGGTGGTGTTGTACTGCTATCTATCACACCTTTGTCACAGTTCGTGGGACAGAAGCTTGAAGGAGTTGTCGGTTCAACCGCTAAATCACAGCAGTACGGATTTATCATCGTGGCGGCTGTGCTTACCATTATCGGCTGCGGACTGTTTCAGCTTACAGGTATATATGTGCGTGAACGTGTACAGTCAGAAGACAGAAAATTAACCTTCAAGGATAATATCAGAATTATGTGGGGCAATAAGCCTTTCAGAAAGCAGCTGATAAGCGGTGTGTTGCGTTCACCGATTCAGATGTTGCTTTCCGTTGCAATGACGCTTATGTCCTATTATTACGGAAATTACTTCGGCGACTATATGCTTTATATGATTATACTCGGCGGCGGTATTTTCGGAGGTCAGTTTATAGCAATGGCATTGGTGCCTAAGCTGATGGAAAAATTTGAAAAGACCAAGCTGTTTATCGGCTCAACGATTATGGGTGCAATTCCCTTTGCGCTGATTTATCCGATATATAAAATTGCACCGCAAGATCTTGATAAGCCGTTCTGGATTGCAGTATTGCTTGTTGTATTTACTCTTGCAGGTGCAGGTATGGGTGCACTCAATGTTCTTCAGTCGGTTATGATTGCTGACGCAGTTGATTATGAGGAGTATCATAAGGGATTCCGTCCTGATGGCGTGTTCTTCTCAGGTCAGTCCTTTATTACCAAGCTGTCAGCAGGTATCAGTTCAATCATTCAGGGTATCGGATATTCCATTATCGGTTTCAGCGGTGATAATGTTAATGCTTGTAATGAGGCATTAAGAGCCGGTGCATCCTTCAAAGCGGATTATGCACCATATGCAGGAATGATGTTTTTCCTTTGCTCTATTCCTCCTGCAATCGGTCTGTTCCTTTCCGTTATACCGATTAAGAATTACGGTATGTCGGATGCAGAGCACCGCTCAATGCTGGATGCTTTGGTAAAAAGACGTAATGAAAATGCAGTTGAGGGTGAATCATCCGGAAAATCTTCCATTTCTTAATATAATTATTGACAGCAACAGGGGACGATTGTATCGTCCCCTGAATTTTATATTGTATTTATATCTGTTACAGTCAGTGTATCATTTTTTACTTTAAAATGAACATCGAAATTCATATACCTTACACCATATATTCTGTCAGATGTATTCTGATACGCAGGTCTTGGGTCGTGGCGAAGTATTCCAATAAGAGCAGCCTGCTTGTCTTTTGGTATTCTGTCAAGCAGTTCCTGAGGGAAATCCACATTTAACGCATAATTCTTATACTCTTCGGCAAAGCCCTGCACCGCATCAGGCACACAGTCCGTATATGTGATATATGGTTTTATGTCATATATCGGTGTGCCGTTCATCAGGTCAACACCGCTGACATAAATTATCGGACCGAGTGCCTTAGTGTATTCAATCCTTTCAAGCTTAACACAGGACATACCAATCGGATTGGGTCTGAAGGGGGAACGTGTTGCAAAAACGCCCTTCCTTTTTTCTCCACCCAGTCGCGGCGGACGTACGGTAGGCGACCAGCTGTCACGCTTGTTCTCACTGAATTCCCATAAAAGCCAGAGGTGAGAAAATTCCTCAATACCATTTAATGCTTCCTTTACTCTGAATTCAGACTCGAATATAATTTTTCCTGTAAGCTCCTTCACAATTCCGCTTTGGCGTGGTATTCCGAATTTATCGGACATATCTGTTTGAATTTTTGCAATTATTTTCATATTATCTTATGATAAACTCCTTAACTACTCCGAGTACCTCTCTTAAATAAAAGGTAGGCTTGTCAAAATAAGTTGACGGTGAACTGATTCTGTGAACGTTGTCAAAGCCGTTTTTCTTACAAATCATAGTTGCTCTTTTCAGATGATAGTCGGACGATACAACAGCAATATCCGTGCTGAGATTGTTTTCTTCAATAATTTGCTTTGAGAACGCGATATTTTCACCTGTATTTGTGCTCTTATCCTCAAGATACAATCTGTCAGGGTCAATCCCTTTTTCAGTCAGTACGTTGTACATACACTGTGCTTCACTGATATTTTCACCTCTGCCCTGTCCGCCGGACAATACGGCAACACTGTCCGGATGATCAGTGAGATAATCATAGGCGGTGCTGATTCGTCTATTCAGCGTATAGCTGGGCTTTTCACCGCGAACGGCACAGCCGAGTATGATTACGGTGCTTTCATTTTTGGCATTGGTTTTAGCCGATGTAACAATACTTCCCAGTGTGAGGGAAAAGCAAAGCAGTCCTATTGTGAAAACGGTGAAAAAGGTGTTCAGCAGGATTTTACCTTTTTTAGATTGATAATGCTTTTTGCAGAAGTCAATAATTTTGTTGAGAAAAATGCCGACCAGTATTGCGATGAGTGAAAGAAAAGCACCAAGCACACTGCCGATATTGAAAATTACGCCGAATACAGGGCGTACAAACATAAACATATAGTAGCAGCCAAAGCCAATCAGTGCAAGGCGGAATAATATTTTAACTATTTTTATCAGCGTTTTCATTTTCTATATCCTTTATCTTTTTATAGCATTTTACGATTGCGAATATGATAGCTGCGGTAATTATAAGCATTACATATGGCATAAAATTTCCCCAGCGCGAAAAGTCAATAATTCTTGCAAGAAAGGTGAGGGGGAACAGGGTTGAAATTGAAATCAATGAAAGTCCTTTTTTTGCTGCGAGTCGGAATATTTTCTTTTTCGAGTATGCAAGGTGCAGTCTGGTAATTCCGATGAAGAAGACAAGACCTCCCAAAATGGTTGAAAACAGTGAAACGGCGGCAAACATAATTTCCCAGTGGGTATAAAATAGAATGGGGAATGCCCATATGCAGTACATCTCCGTAACGCTGCCGAGCAGTGCGGCGAATACACACATAAATAATGAGGCAATAAAGCTTACTTTAAAATCGTTTAACAGCTTATCCGTTTTACTTGTATCTTTTTCAACGATTTTCACAATCGGCTCAGGCTTATTGCCTGTTAACAGTTCGTCGATTGTTATATCAAGTGCAGCTGAAATATTTGGTAAAAGGGTTATATCCGGGAAGCCGTCACCGTTTTCCCACTTTGAAACAGCTCGGTTGCTGACGTTGAGTATCTCAGCAAGCTGAATCTGGGTCAGTCCTTTTTCTTTTCTTTTGGAGTTGATTATCTTACCGGTTGTTTTTGCATCCATAATTTCTCCTCCCTTTGGTTTCATTGTAGCAGATATGATGAAAAAACACAATGCACGGAAAAAAGAAGAATTCCACGAAGCGTGGAATACGCCGAGATTACGGCAAAAAAGCCTTGCAGAATTTTCTGCAAGGCTTTTTGAATTTGCTATGATTTTAATTTAACAGTCCTACCAATCCTACTCCGAGTCCGCTGACGGCCATAAGGGCCGCGAGTATGACAGCAGTGATTTTAACCCATTTTCTGTTCATAATTTTCTCCTTTATTTCATCAGTGCATCAGCATCTGCAAGCAATTTGTCTGCAATAAGCTGAGCCTGTTCTCTGTCCTTGCCGATAGCTGTGATGTATGCTTTGATTTTCGGCTCTGTGCCTGACGGACGAACAATAATCTTGTTGCCGTCTGTCAATGTGTAAGCAAGCACATTTGATTTAGGCAGCTCAATTGTTTTGGAGCTGCTGTCGGTCAGGTTTGTTGAAACGGATGTTTTGTAATCATCAACAACCGTAACCTCCATACCGCCGAAGCTCTCTGGAGCATCTGCTCTGAGACCATCCATAATTGCAGCCATTTTTTCCATACCTGATGCGCCTTCAAAGGTATAGCTTGAAACTGTATTGAAATAATAGCCGAATTCATCGTAAATGCTGTCCATAACCTCAGCAAGGCTTTTGCCCTGTGCCTTATAATACGCAGCCATTTCACAGATAAGCATAGATGCCACGACTGCGTCCTTATCTCTTGCGTGCGTGCCTGCAAGGTAGCCGTAGGACTCTTCAAAGCCCATCACAAAATCATCAGCTTTTCCCTCAGACTCAAGCTGCGTAATCAGCTCACCGATATACTTGAAGCCGGTCAGAAGATTTTTAAATGTGCAGTTGTATTTTTTAGCAATAACCTCAGCCAGGTCGGTTGAAACAAAGGATTTAACAGCAATGCTGTTTTCTGAAAGCAGACCCTTTTCCTTTTTCTGAGAGAGAAGATAGTTGAGCATCATTGCACCAACCTCGTTGCCGCTCATAAGCTTGTATCCGCCGTTGCCGTCCTTAACTGCAATGCCTACACGGTCACAGTCAGGGTCAGTTGCAAGGAGCAAATCAGGCTGAATATCCTCCGCCATTTTCAGTGCACATTCAAATGCCTGCTTGATTTCAGGGTTAGGGAATGGGCAGGTGGGGAAATTGCCGTCCGGCGTTTCCTGCTCAGGTACAACGTAAACATCCTTAACACCGATTCTGTCCAGAATTTTTCTTACAGGCTTGTTGCCGGTGCCATTAAGCGGTGTGTATATAACCTTAAGTCCTGCGTCTGCAATCATGTCAGGGTTAACACACTGCTTAATAACCTCATCCAGGAATGCGTCAATAACCTCATCACCCATATATTCGATAAAACCCTTTTCAACAGCTTCATCAAAATCCATTGTTTTAATGCCTGTGAAGTAATCCACCTTTTTGATGAATTCATAGGTTTCATTTGCTTCCTCGTCAGTCATCTGATAGCCGTTTGCGTTGTAGCATTTGTAGCCATTGTACTTTGCAGGATTGTGTGATGCGGTAAGAATAATACCGCTGGAGGTTTTGAAATATCGTATAGCAAATGAAAGGCAAGGGGTCGGCTGTAATTCCCTGTAAAGATAAACCTTAACGCCGTTGGCAGCCAGTACCTTTGCAGCCTCAATTGAAAAATAGTCTGATTTAATACGTGAATCATAGCCGATTGCGATTGAAGGATTTTCAAAATGCTTATTGAGGAAATCTGAAAGTCCCTGTGTTGCCTGGCAGACAGTGTAGTAATTCATTCTGTTTGTGCCTGCACCGATAACACCTCTCAGACCTGCTGTGCCGAATTCAAGACAGCGGTAAAATCTGTCGAGTATTTCCTCTTCATTCCCTTTTATGCTTTTAAGCTCCTCTTTTAAGTCAGGGTCAATAACAGCCTTTTCAAGCCATTCATTATATAATGCATTCATATCCATAAAAGACACGCCCTTCATAATTATTTTATAATATGCCTATATTTTAAACCTATTAAAATATATTGTCAATAATGACATTAACTGTTATAATGAAATCGGTGATGATTATGTATGCAAAAGTTAAAAGTCTTGGTATATTCGGACTGGATTCCTTCGGTGTAACCGTTGAATGTGATATCAGTCAGGGTTTGCCGCGTTTTGATGTGGTAGGCTTGCCGGATACGGTTGTGAAGGAAAGCCGTGAGCGTGTGCGTGCATCTATTAAGAATTGTCACCTTGATTTCCCTGTTTCACGTATCACAGTGAATATTGCTCCTGCTGATATTAAAAAGGAAGGCTCACTTTACGATTTGCCTGTTTTTATTGCCATTCTGAAAGCGAGCAAGCAGCTGAACGGCGATGTGGGTGATTTTGCTTTTATCGGTGAGCTTTCTCTGGACGGCGAAATAAGACGTGTTAACGGTGTTCTGCCTATGCTCCTTAAAGCAAAGGAAAGCGGTATAAAAAGTGTGTTTATTCCGTTTGATAATATGCTTGAGGGCAGTGTGCTGGAGGGTATAGAAGTTCTGCCTGTTAAAAATGTGTTTGAGGTAATGAAGCACATTTCAGGTGCTGAAAAAATTATACCCTGTTATAATAAAGAGTTTATTGAAACGCAAATGGAATACGGTGTTGATTTTTGTGATGTTAAGGGTCAGACAGAAGCAAAGCGTGCCCTTGAAATTGCAGCAGCAGGCGGACACAACTGTATTATGGTCGGTCCTCCCGGTGCAGGCAAATCAATGCTTGCCAAAAGAATACCTACTATTCTGCCTGACATGAGCTTTGATGAAAAGCTGGAAACGACTAAGATTTATTCAATTGCAGGAGCAATTCCTGAGGGTAAGGCGATTATTGATAACAGACCTTTCCGTTCTCCGCATCATACGGTATCGGCACAGGCACTTACAGGCGGAGGAATCACAATCCGTCCCGGTGAGATCAGTCTTGCACACAACGGTGTTATGTTTATGGATGAATTTCCGGAGTTTGACAGGCGGTGCAAGGAGTCGCTCAGGCAGCCGCTTGAGGATGGCGTTGTCAGTATTTCAAGAACATCCGGTTCAGTTACATATCCGTCAAATATTATGATGGTTGCGGCAATGAATCCCTGTCCCTGCGGCTTTTACGGTCATCCGACAAAGCAGTGCAAATGCACACAGGCGGCAAGAAAAAGATATATGGATAAGGTTTCAGGTCCTGTACTGGACAGAATTGATATACATATTGAGGTTGCCCCTGTGGAATATGACCAGCTTTCCTGCAAGAATAATGAGGAAAGCTCGGCAGAAATAAAAAAACGTGTTGACGCTGCACGAGAAATTCAGAAGAAAAGATTTAAGGGCACAGGTGTTACCTGCAATGCCAAGATGACACCGAGAATGACAAAGGAATTCTGTGTTCTTACCGATGATGCAAACAGTCTTCTAAAAATGAGCTTTGAAAAGCTGGGGCTGTCTGCAAGAGCGTATGATAAAATACTTCGTATGGCAAGGACGATTGCAGATCTGGACGGCAGTGAGCTGATTGAGATAAATCATATTGCAGAGGCACTGCAGTATCGCTCACTTGACAGGAAGTATTGGAATAACGAAGAAAATTAAGCGAAGGAGTTTTGTTTTATGGATATAAAAAAGACAATGGAAAATCTTGAGAAGAACGGAATAAAACCTTACTTTGTTGAAACAAGGGAAGAGGTTGTTCCTCTTGTGAAAACACTGATTAATAAGGGGGAGAGCGTGTCAAACGGCGGTTCACAGTCACTTAAGGAAACAGGTGTATCAGAGCTTTTAGCCTGCGGTGATTATGATTTTATTGACAGAACAGGCCTTGAGGGAGAGGAGCTCAGACAGTCTTATATCCGTGCCTTTGGATGTGATACCTATTTCTGCTCCTCCAATGCAGTGACGGAAAACGGTGAGCTTTATAATGTTGACGGAAACTCAAATCGAGTTGCCTGCATTGTGTATGGTCCGCGTCAGGTTATAATGGTAGTCGGTGTCAATAAAATTGTGAAGGATATCAACGAGGCGATTGTCCGTGTTAAGGAAAAAGCAGCACCGCCGAACACAAAGCGCCTTTCCTGCAAGACGCCTTGCGAGGTTACAGGAAAATGCATCAGCCTGAGCAAGGAAAATTCATTTATGTGCGACGGTTGTGCAAGTCCTCAGCGTGTCTGCTGCAACTATGTTGTCTCTGCTAAGCAGCGCCATAAGGACAGAATTAAAGTTATATTTGTAAATGAAAGCTTAGGCTATTAAAAAGAGGAGTTTGTTCAATGTGAACAAGTCCCTCAGCGTGTAGAAAAAGTTTAATTACCAATTTCTACACACTGGAGACTGTTGAGAAATGGAGCTGAATTTTGTATTTTGCGAGTGGGAGCTGTGCGATGGTACTGCCTCCGAGAAAAAGACAAAAAACGCCAAACGCCGCATAAACGTGAGAGTTTATGCGGCGTTTAAAATTGTCAGATAAAAATGGATCGTTGAGAGCGTGACCCCTATAATATAACTATTTAATATTTTATTATGGCGTGTTTCAGCCCACTTTATCGACAGTCTAAATTAAAATAATTCCTTTTTCAGTTCTATTGCATCCGCCTCAGTGATTTCTCGGATTACTCTGCAGGGATTGCCTGCGGCAAAGGAGTTGTCAGGTATATCTCTGGTCACAACACTTCCTGCACCGATAACACAGCCGTTGCCGATGGTTACACCGCCTGTTATGGTAACACAGCTTGCAATCCAGCAGTTGTCACCGATGATTATCGGCTTGGCGTATTCATCATCATAAAGTGTTCCGTCTGCTTTTTTCTTTATATTTCTGTCCTGATATCTCAGAGGGTGAACAGGTGTCATAATGGATACATTAGGGCCGATAAGCACATTGTCACCTATTTTTACAGGGCAAACATCCAGGACAGTAAAATTGAAATTGGCATAAAAATTTTCGCCCAGTGATGTGAATACACCGTAGTCAAACTGAATCGGTTCCTGAATATATACGCCGTCTTTACGGTCAGGTATCAGCTTGCTCAGTATAACCTCTCGCTTTTCCTCCTCGTCTTCAAAAGTATCATTATACATTTTTGAAAGCTTGTGAGCCTGCAGTCTGAGCTTGGCAAGCTCCTCATCACTTGGGTCATAAATTTTACCGGAAAGCATTTTTTCTTTCTCAGTCATAAAAAATCCTCCTTTGGCTTTATCTGCTCAGCATGTCTATTGCTTCATCTTCATTCTTTGCAAAAAATATATCTTTACCGTTATTGCTTTCATATATAAAGTCCTTTAATGGTTTGCTTGTATATTTTGAATAATCTCCGTATATAGCAAATTTAGTCTGATAATTTACAAATTTCTGCAGAATTTCCCCAGCTAATCCTTTACTTAATATAAAAAAATCCTCTACGATTGCATCTTTATTTAATGCTATTTTATTACAGCCTGTTTCATATTTTACAGTCATGATAAAATCTATTGCTGACTGAACATCTTTTATTATTATTTCATTACTTTTTATAACTGCTATATCTTTTATAACTTTAGTTTCCATTTTTCCTCCTTGAAATTATAGTTCGTTTAACTTTATTATAGATATTTCCATAAGATTTGTAAATTCTAATTTTGTATTACTGAGTTTCTTTACAAACATCAATCCACTTTTTATAGTTGGATGTTTTTTCCAATTCATCCAAAGTCAATTTAACTGCACTGTTTGAATTTCCGCAGGCAGGATAAATTATTTTAAATCTTTTTAAAGAATTATCTAAATACACATCAACATTTTCATTTATTCCAAAAGGACAAACTCCGCCAACTGCGTGTCCTGTCAATTCTTCAACATTTTCAAATGGTATCATTTTTGCTTTTGTATGAAATTCTTCCTTGAATTTTCTGTTATCTATTTTAGAATCTCCTGCAACTGCAATCAGTATCGGCTTATCCCCCACAATAAAGGATAATGTTTTTACGATTTCTTCTTTTTTACAATTTATTGCATTCGCTGCTTCTTCAACAGTGGCTGATGAAACATCAAACTCCATAATTTTATCTTCTAACCCATATTGTTGTAAATATTTTTTTGCTTTTACAAATGACATAAAAATTCACCTCTGCTGATTGCAATTTATTAATTTGATTATAACATAGTTAAAAATGTATGCAAGGTACCATCAAAGAAAAAGATACATTATGCAATTTAGTGTATGGATTTGAACCCTTTAATTCTTAAAGACAAATTGTAATTTGAATTATCAATTATGTTCATTGTGCAATCGTAGGGTGAGGGCTTGCTCTCACCGTAATATCAAATTTACATTCGGCAGGAGCAAGCCCCTGCCCTACAAAATGTCAATAACATTTCTTATAACTAATCAACAAAGTATTATTTGTCGTAATAGCTCATATCTTTAAGCAATCGTAATAGTTCATCTTTTGATTCTATTTTACAAGCACCATAAACAAACGTATTATTTTTAAAACTTTTTATATAAAAGAAATTGTTGTCTTCAGCAGCTAAAAAGTATTTATCTGAAATAACATAAGTATTTGCAGGCAAAGATGCAGAATTATATAACAATTTAGCATTATTACTTGTGTTCAGCGTACAATAATCAATCCGTATATTTTCTGTATTAACTGAATATGCTTGTTCAATAATTGACCCCATACCAAATTCTGTTTGTAATCTTCCTAAAGAGTTCTCAGCTGTATATCCGTCAGTTTCCATTATTTGAACGAACTCATTAACATTAATGTTCTTTTGTGCAAATGGCTGATAGTACATCAAAACTAATCCTAATAAAAAGAATCCTATTGGAATTAGAAGTTTTAAATATGATTTAGGATTTATTCTTTCTTTCGGACCGTGATAATATGGCTTATCTTCTGAAACAACCGACAATATGAATCGATTTTTCCATATAACCATTGTAAAAAATACGCCCGAAACGACCAATATAACACTAAATATTAAAACAATAATGAACCTTTCCGTATCAGGTACAGTGACAGCAGTTGAATCTGCCGGATTATCCGGATTATATTTTATCTCAATCCTGTTTCCAACTTGATTTGGATAATATGACCTTGTCTCTCCTTTATATGAAATATCCTCCACTATATATTCATAGCTTATAACATATATTGTTCTATTTGAATGATGTGCACCGCTCGATTCATAGCTGTTCATATCAACAATTGCAGCTTGAGTGGCTGGCCATTTTGTATTATCACACTCTTCTGCATATTGGTATGTTATATATCCGCCTAATAACAATCCAACTATAATACAGATTATTGGAAAAAGAATTTTTGAATATAATTTCTTTTTATTCACTGTTATACCTCGTGTTAAAATCACTTGCAATTTATCTGCGGATTCATTATATCACACACAAATTAACATATCAATTAATAATAGCACACTTGCATATGGCAAAGAAATATTTCATTAAATTGAATTATCCAATGCGGAATAAACAATTGTTTTCTTACAAGGAGAAGCATTATAAAATTCATTATTCATCATACATTCTTTATTAAAAAATCCGTCCTCTTGCGAGAACGGATTTTTATCTTGGCGGAGTGGGTGGGATTTGAACCCACGGGTGATTGCTCACACGATGGATTTCGAGTCCATGCCGTTATGACCTCTTCGGTACCACTCCATTTCATTATTGTATTGTGCTGATAATTTTAACACCTAAGATTCGTTTTGTCAATGTGTTGAAAGTAAGTATATTTTATGATAGAATAATTCTATTACAAATTATGGAGAAAAATATGGTTGCAATTATTGATTATGGTGCAGGTAATCTTTCAAGCGTGAAAAAGGCTTTGGATTATCTCGGTGCTGAAAGTGAAATTACGCAGGACAGGGATAAAATTATGTCTGCCTCTCATATCATTCTTCCCGGTGTTGGCTCTTTTGGCGATGCAATGCACTCTATGGAGGAAAGGGGCCTGGCTGACACTGTTAAAGAGGTGGCTTTGAGTGGAAAGCCTTTTCTTGGTATTTGTCTCGGTCTTCAGCTGTTATTTGAAAGCAGCGAGGAAAGCAAAGGTGTTAAAGGATTAGGTCTTTTCAAAGGCGAAATTGCTGAAATACCTCGTGACAATGGACTGAAAGTTCCTCATATGGGATGGAATTCCATTAAGCTTAATCAGAAAAACGGTATCTTTGACGGTATTGAAGAGGACAGCTATTTTTATTTTGTACATTCCTTTTATCTTAAAAATGCCGATGCAGACGTTGTGGCGGCAACAACTGAATATGGTGTAGCAATTGAATGTGCAGTGCAGAAGGGTAACCTCTGTGCTACTCAGTTTCACCCTGAAAAGAGCAGTAAAGTAGGACTTAAAGTCCTTGAAAACTTTTTGAGAATGGGGGAATGAGTGTATGTACGCAAAGAGAATTATACCTTGTCTTGATGTGAAAAACGGACGAGTTGTCAAAGGTGTGTCCTTTGTTGATTTAAGAGATGCAGGCGATCCTGTTGAATGTGCGGCAGCATATGACGAGCAGGGTGCGGATGAGCTTGTTCTGTTGGATATTACTGCCACTCACGAGGGCAGAAGCACAATGGTAGATATTGTAAGACGAGTTGCAGAAACTGTGTTTATACCTTTCACGGTAGGCGGCGGAATCAAAACCGTTGATGATTTTAAGGAGCTGCTGCGTGCCGGTGCGGATAAAATTTCCGTTAATTCAGCTGCAGTGAGAAATCCTGATTTGATTAACGAAGCATCCTATAAATTCGGTGCACAGTGTGTTGTATGTGCCATTGATGCCAAAAGAACGGATAACGGCGGCTGGGAGGTTTATCTCAATGGCGGACGTATTCCTACAGGTATAGATGCTGTGAAGTGGGCAGTCGAAGCACAACAGAGAGGTGCAGGTGAAATACTCCTTACCTCAATGGACTGTGACGGACAGAAAACAGGGTATGATATTGAGCTCACACGTGCTGTGAGTGAAATGGTAGGTATACCTGTTATTGCCTCAGGCGGAGCAGGAAAGGCTGAGCATTTTTACGATGCATTCACAACAGGAAAGGCTGACGCAGTTTTGGCGGCAAGCTTGTTCCATTTCAACGAACTGCCTGTGCCTGAGCTGAAAAAGTATCTGAATGAGAATAATATTTCTGTGAGAATATAATATGTTTTTAGATAAATAAAGCTTGATAGCTTAACAAGTTTATTTGATAACAAAAAAACCGCGAATTCATTCGCGGTTTTTTGTCGTATAAATTATGTGTATCAAAATACAATGCCTGATAAATGAATCGTTATTCCTCCAAAAAAGCCTGATATCCATTTGTCTGATCGCCACTGATTGTAATAAAATAAGATTCACCATAATGTGCATTTAAAGCAATCGGTGTTTCTATGACTTTTGTGTATTCTTCCGGATATATATTATCATAATTTGGATCTACATATTCTGTTACAATCGTGAATTTTATTGTTAAATCCTCTATA
Organism: uncultured Eubacterium sp.; assembly: GCA_910577195.1. Taxonomy (GTDB): domain Bacteria; phylum Bacillota; class Clostridia; order Oscillospirales; family Acutalibacteraceae; genus Eubacterium_R. The sequence goes on from CAJTLP010000008.1 coordinate 21,473, forward strand.
TCAGATAAATTATTAAAATCCTGCTGTTTATTCAAAGGTTGAATGATGACATCATTGTGATTTATTAATGATTTATCAGCATTGGATATGCCTCCGCTGAATTCATTTTCACCTACACTGTAATCATAAACAATCAAACCAACATCTTCTTTGGTATCTAATGTTATTTGCAATGCGATTTCGTCATCCGCAGGCTTATAAGTTTTATTGCATCCGTACAAAGCAAAGGAGGCAATAAATACTGCAGCAATAACAACAGCGATGATTTTTCTTGCTCTTTTCCGATTCATAATTTTACTCTTTTCTATTGGAGCTTATTCGATTGGGGTGAGGTTTTTGAGGCTTACATCCATAATCGGTGCGGAATGTGTGAGTGCACCGCAGGATACAAAATCAACGCCGATTTCGGCAATTTCCTTAAGCCTTGCTTTTGTAACATTTCCTGAACACTCAGTCTGTGCCTTGCCGTCAATCATTTCAACGGCTTTGCGCATTGTATCATTATCCATATTATCAAGCATAATGATATCAGCACCTGCGTCGAGAGCCTCTTTTACCTGCTCAAGTGTTTCGGTTTCAATTTCGATTTTACGGACAAACGGAGCATAAGCCTTAGCCATCTGAATGGCTTTTGTTATGGAACCGGCTGCACCGATATGATTATCCTTTAAAAGCACACCGTCGGAAAGGTTGTACCTGTGGTTTGTTGCACCGCCGACAGTAACTGCATATTTTTCAAACGGACGCATATTAGGGGTGGTTTTTCTTGTATCAAGAAGTGTGGTTGAATAGCCCTCAAGCTCGTCCATATATTCTCTTGTAAGGGTTGCGATACCGCTCATTCTCTGAAGGTAGTTAAGCCCTGTTCTTTCTCCGCTTAAGATAGCCTTGATATCACCGTAAATGACACCGAGAAGCTCCCCCTTATGTACTCTGTTTCCGTCTTTAAAATTTGCTTCAAAACGGCTTGTGCTGTCAATAAGCTCAAAGGTGCGCTTAAAAATATCAAGACCGCAGATGATACCGTCCTGCTTACAGATGAGGTCAGCCTTGCCCTGCTTGTCCTCAGGCATTACGGCATTTGTGGAAACGTCTTCTGAGGTGATATCCTCTTTCAGTGTGTTGAGAATATAATCATCAACATTAATTTTCATTGTTACACCATTTATCATAAAATTCAGGATCCTTTCCTTGTATTTCATTCATAATCAGAGTTTTGAATTCCTTTTCCCTGCTTTTTTTATCAGGGTAGGATTTTAAATCAATATCAGGCAAATCAAGTTCTTTTTTATCCGTGCTCTCAGCAATGAGGATTGCCGCACGCTTTGCAAAAACAAGACTTTCAAGAAGCGAGTTTGATGCAAGCCTGTTCCTGCCGTGTACACCGTTGCAGGCAGTTTCACCTACGGCATAAAGATGCTCCATAGTGGTTTTTCCGTTGATATCGGTTTTAACTCCACCCATCATATAATGCTGTGCAGGTGTTACAGGGACTTTATCCTTTGTGATATCATAGCCCTCGTCTATGCAGGCATCATAGATATTCGGAAATCTTTTTGCCGCCTCTTCGCTGCTCATTGTCGGAAGCGTTATGTAAACATGGTCCGTGCCGAACTTAGCCATTTCATCAACGATTGCATTTGTTACAACATCTCTCGGCTGAAGCTCATCTGTAAACCTTTCACCGTTTTCATTAAGCAGTATTGCACCCTCACCGCGAACGCTTTCACTAATCAGAAAACGTCTGCCCTTTTTCTTGCTGTAAAGGGTTGTTGGGTGAATCTGAATATAGTTCATATCCTGCAGCTCCACGCCGTGCTTAAGTGCAAGAGCAAAGGAGTCACCTGTGATATGAGGGAAGTTGGTTGAATTCAGGAAGAGACCGCCGATACCGCCTGTTGCCAGGATGATATCATCAGCAATGATTGCACCCATTTCACCGTATTCATCCTCACATACAATTCCGTAGCAGGTGTTGTTTTTCTCAATGAAATCAATCATCGTGGTTTGTGTAACGAAGGTGATGTTTTCCTTCTTCTTGGCAATCCTAAGCAGAGTTGCCGTGATTTCCTTACCTGTTTCGTCCTTGTGGTGAAGAATTCGGTTTCGTCTGTGTGCACCCTCACGAGTGTAATCAAAGTCACCGTCGTCGTCGGTGTCGAACTTAACACCAAGCTCAACGAGTGTGCCGATGACCTCTGTTGACTGTTCAATCATTACACGAACGGATTCAGGGTTGTTTTCATAATGACCTGCTTTCATTGTGTCCTCAAAATAGCAGTTGAAGTCATTAACATCCTTCAGAACGCAGACACCGCCCTGTGCCAGGTAGGAGTCACATTCCTTAAGATCCTCTTTTGTTATAACAAGTATTTCCTTGTCAGCAGGCAGGCAAAGCGCTGCAAATAATCCTGCAACACCGCTGCCGACAATTACGACATCTGTTTTTATAAAATCTTTTATTTCCATAATCAATTCAGTTTAAAATATTCTCCTATTTGTATTGAATTAATCGTATCTATTTTAAGTTATACTTATTTCAGTATATAATTTTTATATACACTTGTCAAGATTGATTAAGTATATATCTTGTGATAAAATGAAATATATACTATAGTATCAGGAGTGGCTTATGAACGTTTTTGATTTTGACAATACAATTTATGACGGTGAAACGCTCGTTGATTTTATTGTGTACTATATAAAAACAGACCCTAAAATATGGAAGTATGTCCCCAAGCTTCTTTACATATATTTCAAGGATACTCTGCATCTTTTTACGGTTGCAGAGGCTCTTCAGGCTTATGCAGGTTTTCTTGAGGGATATTATGTGAAAAAGATAGATACGGCAGAGGAAGATGTAAAAAAGTTCTGGGACAAAAATGAGCATAAAATCAAGCCCTGGTATGAAAAGGTAAGACGTGAGGATGATATTGTTGTTTCAGGCACAACGGATTTCATACTGGATGAAATTATGAAGCGTATGGGAATTAAGAACTATGTGGGCTCATCCATTGACAGAAACACAGGTAAATTCAAGAGACTGTGTTTTTTAGAGAACAAGGTCAAGATTTTCAGAGAGCTGTATCCGGATGCACACATTGATAATTTTTATACGGATTCTATGAATGATAAGGCGATGATGGATATTGCCGATCATGTGTTTTTTGTTACAGGGGACAAGATAGAGCAGATTAAATAGGAGAGCCAAATGACCAAGCTGACCTTTATTGCAGATACACACCATTACAGTAAAACGCTCGGAATAACAGGCAGACAGTATTTTCTGCGCTCAGGCTCTGACCAGAAATGCCTTGCCGAAACAGATGAAATCATTGATGCTGCTTTTGAAAAAATAGCTGCTTCGGATACGGATGCCGTTTTGATTGCAGGGGATGTTACAAATGACGGTGAAATGGTGTCGCATCTTGAATTTCGTGAAAAGCTGTATAAGCTGAAAGGGAAAAAGAGAGTGTACCTGATTACTGCTACACACGATTGGTGCTGCGACGATAATCCAAGACGTTTTAACGGCAACAGGGTGACCCACGATGTTGAGGTTATGCCCAGTGACAAGCTTCCTGAATTTTATAAGGATTTCGGACCTGATGCGTCCATAAGCAAGTTTGTTACGCATATCGGCACCTGCTCGTATGTGGAGCATCTTTCCGACAATGTAAGACTGCTGGCACTTAATGATGACAAGAACGAAAATAATCACGCCGGCTTTACGGAAGAGCATTTTTGCTGGATTGAAAAGCAGATCAAGCAGGCATATGAGGATAACTGTCTTATAATAGGTATGGAGCATCATCTGCTGACACCGCACATCAGTCCACTTATAACAGGAGGCGGAACCTGTGTTGCAGACAGGGAATATGTTGCCTCTCGTCTTGCTGATGCAGGCTTAAGATATATGTTTGTGGGGCATTCGCATATTCAGAGCACTACGGATTTCAAATCACAAAAGGGAAATGTGATTACGGAGGTAAATGTTGGGTCACTGGTTGGATACCCTGCACCGATTGTAAACGTAACTGTCAATGATGACAATACATTATCCTATGAGGTGGAGCATCTTGAATACTTTAACAAAAACGGTGAAAAAATTGATGCACAGGAATTTTTGAAAAATCATACACTTGCACTTACGCACAGACTGCTTGATTCACCAAACAGGCAGGAGCTTGCCGACAGATTGACTGCTCTTCAGCTTGACGGAGACAGAATTTCAAAATTTTCTAAAATTATGATTCCTGTGTTCAGATTTATAAAAACTGCAGATGTTGAAAAGTTTTATAAAAAATTAAAGCTTTTCGGACTGGCAAAATTCGTTGACAAAAAGCTTGTTAAAAAATTCAAAAATAAAAAGATCCTTGAATTTGCGGATGAAATTATGCTTTCTGCTTTTGACGGAAGTATTAAGAAATACAGCAGAGAAGATGATTACTATAAGCTTGTTATGTCGGTAGTATCCATACCAAGTAAAATTCTGAAAAATAATAACGATATGAAAAAGCTTATTTTTGCTGTTGATGCAATATTGACAGGCGGAAAATTTAACAATCAGAAGGATACCATATAATCGGATAAATAAATTCATGCAAAACAGGCATAATACACTTGACATTTTTATTACAGTGTGTTACTCTTTTGTTACCATTTAAACATACTATATTTTGGAAAGAAAACGAAAATAAAAATTAAATCACAACATATTGTATTAAAAACGAGCAAAACCTATTGGTTTTATACAATTTAAAGTGGTTACATTTTGGATAAAATGTTATATATGTGATTTATTTTGCTGGTGTCTTTTGTTATAATAACGTATGCATATTTGATTATGAATTACAAACATTATTATCGTGTATTTATATAAAATTCAGAAACCTGCGAGAGAGGTGGACTGTACTTGGAAAACTTTATAATAAGCGGTGGTCACGAGCTCTTCGGTGAAGTGAATATCAGCGGTGCAAAAAATGCCGCTGTTGCAATTATTCCGGCAGCGCTTCTTTGTGACGATGTTGTCCGCATTGAAAATATTCCCAATATCAGTGATGTAAGTCTTATCATTCAGATTCTTGACCGTATGGGTGCAGGAGTCAAAATGATTAATAAAAATACAATTGAAATTGATTCACGTTCCGTAACCTGTCAGGCTGTACCATATGAGCTTGCGTCTCATTTCAGAGCAAGCTATTATCTTATCGGTATTATGCTCGGAAGATTTAAAAAGGCAGAGGTGGCAATGCCGGGCGGCTGTGATTTTGGTGTGCGACCGATTGATTTGCACATCAAAGGCTTTCAGATGCTTGGTGCAAAGGTAGAGACTGTGAATGGTATGGTGTGTGCTGATGCAGATAAGCTGGTTGGTGCTTCCATATATATGGACAATGTGTCTGTCGGTGCAACAATGAATGTTATGCTGGCGGCTGTTTTGGCACGCGGTCTTACAATTATTGAAAATGCAGCAAAGGAGCCGCACATTGTAGATTTGGCGAACTTCCTTAATTCAATGGGAGCAGATGTTCGCGGTGCCGGTACTGATGTAATAAAGATTCGCGGTGTTGAAAAGCTTCACGGCTGTACCTATTCTATAATTCCCGATCAGATTGAAGCAGGAACATATATGGTTGCTGCTGCTACCTGCGGCGGTGATGTTCTTGTTAAAAATGTTATACCAAAGCATCTTGAATCCATAAGTGCAAAGCTTGAGGAGGCAGGTGCCGAAATCATAGAATACGATGACGCAGTGCGTGTAACTCGCTTTAAGCCGCTTACAAAATGCAATGTTAAAACTATGCCGCATCCCGGCTTCCCGACTGATATGCAGCCGCAGATGGCAGTGCTTTTGTCCGTTGCAAACGGTACAAGCATATTGTCTGAAAGTGTGTGGGACAACCGTTTTCAGTATGTGGGCCAGCTGCTCAGAATGGGTGCTGATATTCAGGTTGACGGTAAGATTGCCGTTATTGAAGGCGTTAAGGGATTAACAGGTGTTAATGTTAAGGCTACCGACCTTCGTGCAGGTGCTGCAATGATTATTGCGGGACTCACAGCAAATGGCGAAACAACGGTTGAGGATATTCAGTATATTGATCGCGGATATGAGGATGTTGTGGAAAAATTCAGCAATCTTGGTGCGGACATCAGACGAGTAGAGGTTGTTGAGGCTGATGCTGTTTCTGACGCAGGATAAAGGATATGAATATTTAGTAGGGGAGGGTCTCTGTACCCTCCCGTTCATTTTAACGATTATTTTATTTGAGTTAATGGAGAAGAATATGGCGAAGGTATGCCAGTTGTTTTCAGGCAGCAGCGGTAATTCAATATTGATTTCCTCAAAGGGGCACAATATTCTTGTTGATATCGGCGTGTCTGCTAAAAAATGTGAAAATGCACTTCTTGATATCGGCATAAGTCCTGACAGTATTGATGCAGTTTTCGTTACACATGAGCATAGCGACCACAGCAAGGGGATAAGAGTCTTTTCTGCAAGGCATAAGGTTCCTGTTTTTGCACCGCGTGCCTGTATTGAGGATATGATGTCATCAGGTGCTCTTAATGAAAAGGTTGCAGCAGATACAATTGATTACCATATGGAGCTTGGCGGAATCGAGGTTGTAACATTTAAACAGAGCCACGACAGTGTTGACTGTATCGGCTACAGATTTAATCTGCCTGACGGACGGAGTGTGTCCGTATGTACGGATACAGGCTACATAACTGACAATGCAAGACAGATGCTTACAGGAACGGATTTGATTTTCATTGAATCGAATCACGAAACCTCAATGGTTGAGACAGGTCCCTACCCTTATTATCTGAAACAGAGAATATTAGGTGCTGAGGGTCACCTTTCAAATTTTGCCTGCGGTGAATACATAAAGGAGCTGGCACAGAGCGGCACAACAAGATTTGTATTATCTCACCTCAGCAGGGAAAATAATATGCCGCACATTGCACGTCAGACGGCATTGGCGGCACTTGATGAAATCGGCTTTGAGGAGAATAAGGATTTCAGGCTTTATGTGTCTGAGCCTGAGAATTCAAGCGGAGCGATCGTATTATGATGAATGTTACTGTGATTGCTGTTGGAAAGTTGAAGGAAAGCTTTCTGCGTGATGGCTGTGCCGAATATGTGAAACGGCTGGGAGCGTATGCAAAAGTAAATATAATTGAAATCAATGAGGAGCGCTGCTCAGATAATCCGTCAGACAGTGAGATACAGAATGTAATAAAAAAAGAGGGAGAAAGAATTTTAAAGAAAATCCCTAAGGGTGCTGCCGTAATTCCTCTTTGCATTGAGGGTAAGGAATACGATAGCCGTGACTTTTCCGCACTGCTGGAAAGCATAGCCCTTAACAGTTCGCATATATGCTTTGTTATCGGCGGCTCCTTCGGACTTGATGCTGAGGTTAAGGCAATGGGAAAGGTTAAATTATCCTTCGGAAAAATGACCCTGCCGCACCAGCTTGCAAGAATGGTGCTGCTGGAACAGGTTTACCGTGCTTTTTCCATATCAAACAATTCAAAATATCATAAATAAAAAAACACAGTGGTTTTGAACAATGTCATCACCACTGTGTTTTTTATGATTAATACATTGCGCCGATTAATGCACCCCAGAACACTACCACAAAGATAACTGCGATTACCCATAAGACAATCGGTAAAACAATTCCGACTGTGCAAAGATTTTTTGCTTTCTTCCTCTTCAGCTCCGTTTCATATCTGAGCTGGTTTGACAAGGGTACTTCGTTTAATTTGCTGATTCCGATACAACCGAAAACAATGCCGAGAATAGGAATAAACAGACCTGCGATAATCGCAATAATTCCCATTGTTCGTGCTTCCTCAATTTTTGAACAGATCATATACTCAAATGCCTGAGGAGAAAACGGCTGGTTATATGGATTGTTGTATTGGTTGTTGTACTGATTATACTGCGCGTTCGGCTGCTGATAGGTTTGTTGTGTGCTTTGCTGTGTGTTCTGATTGTCAGAGCCAAAGGGCTGCTGGGTATAAGTCTGGTTAACAGGCTCACCGCAATGCTCGCAATAATAAACTCCGTCAGGAATAAACTGACCGCATTTGTTACAAATCATATTCATCTCTCTTTTCATATTTATTAATTCTATTCTATCAAATGAAAGGCTTATAGTCAATATAGCAAAAAGCTGAATAATCAAAAGGAAAAATTTTTATTTGATTGTTTTTTCTGGAAAATATAGTATTTTGACAGCATAAATCGTCCTGTACGCTCCATTGGTGCAGGGCGATTTTTTGTTCTGCAAAATTTATCGGACAGGAAATAAGGTTGAATCTAATTTTATTTTCTGAAGGGAGGATGAAATGTCTGGAAGAAAAAAGGTTACGCAGAAAAAGGTGATTGACGGCTTAAGCCGTTTAGCTTTCGGTGATATTCAGGATTCGGTAAAGCTCCTTTTTGAGTCAGAGGAAAATATACTTGCATCTCTGCCGACGCTTGATTTGTTTAATATCAGTGAAATTAAACGTCAAAAGGGCGGAGGTATGGAAATCAAATTTTTTGACAGAATCAAGGCACTTGAAAAGCTGAGGGAAATCATCGGCACTGATGAAAAGCACACGGCAGTTTCATTTTATGAGGCACTGGAGAAAAGTGCAGGCAGCTTGAGGGAAGGGTATAAGGAAGAGAATTATGACTAAGTTTATACCTTTTTCACAAAAACAGCTTTTGGTACTGAACTGGTGGTGCCGGAGCAGCAGCCTGAAGGACAGAAACGGAATCATCTGTGACGGTGCGGTAAGAAGCGGAAAGACACTCTGTATGAGTATATCGTTTATATGCTGGGCTTTTTACACATTCAGCAATACGTCTTTTGCACTTTGCGGAAAGACGATTGCATCACTGAGACGGAATGTTGTAACACCGCTTTTGCCGGTACTGTCGGATTTGGGTTTTAAATGCGAGTTCAAGATAAGCAGAAATTATATTGAAATCGCAAAGGGAGACAACGTAAACCGATTTTATCTTTTCGGCGGAAGAGATGAATCGTCAGCGTCTCTTATACAGGGAATGACGCTTGGTGGTGTACTGCTGGATGAGGTGGCACTGATGCCTCGCTCCTTTGTGGAGCAGGCACTGGCAAGATGCTCCCTTGAAAATGCCAGATATTTTTTCAATTGCAATCCCGAGCATCCTTACCACTGGTTCTATATAAACTGGATAAAAAAGTATAAAGAGAAAAATATGCTTTATGTTCACTTTACAATGAACGATAATCCGTCCCTGTCAGATGCGGTGAAGAATCGTTATAAAAGCCTTTATTCAGGGGCATTTTATGAACGCTTTATTGAGGGCAAGTGGGTGACTGCTGATGGTCTGGTTTATCCTATGTTCAATCATAGTATTCATATCAAGCAGTGCGAAACGCCGATCAGTGAATACTACCTTTCGTGCGATTACGGAACGGTAAATCCTTTCTCATTAGGCTTATGGGGAAAGGGCGGTGACGGCTGGTACAGACTTGATGAGTATTACCATTCAAGCAGGGACAAGGGAATTCAGCTGACGGATGAGGAATACTATCAGGAATTGCTCAGGCTGGCAGGTGACAGAGAAATCAAGGCACTGATTATTGATCCGTCTGCAGCATCGTTTATTCAAACAGTAAAGCGTAATAACAGGTACAGAGTGATCAAGGCGGATAATGATGTTCTGAAAGGAATCAATCAGGTGTGTCAGGTACTGAAGAATAATGAAATATTTATTTCACCCCACTGCACGGATACGATAAGAGAATTTTCTCTTTATCAGTGGGACAACGGTATAAAAAAGGATGCACCGAAAAAAGAAAACGATCATGCAATGGACGATATAAGATATTTTGTTTCAACTGTACTTAAGGCACAGGAGAAAACAAATGATTTTATATCCTTTGCAATAGAAAGGAAATGAGACATTGGGCTTATTGAATTTTAGAAAGAAGAAAGAAAATACACTTTCTGCCTCGTCTGTTCAGACCTCGCCGAGAGTGAAGCATCCTTATTATCAGCTCTCATCCTATATGCCGATGAACGGTGAATCACGCGTCTATGCGGCTGTACGTGATGCAGTACCGATTATTGATGCGGCACTTAACAAAATTGTAAGGCTTGCAGAGGGCTTTCACTTTGAAACAGGAAATGAAACACTCGATGCCAGAATGAACAGCTATTTTAATATGATAAATGTAGGCGGTAATCAGAAAGGTATTGCTGCATTTGTGTCAAATTATCTGAATCAGCTTCTGACCTTTGGTACAGCCGTCGGTGAAATCGTAATTGGTGACGGCGGAATATATGCTCTTTACAATAGCGAGCTGTCAGAGCTGGAACTGAAAAGAGCGGATAACGGAATTGATGTGGATTTTTTTATCAGCAATGCAGTGATACCTCATACCGTGAAAGAATAATGCAGCATTATTCCATTGTGCCAAACGGAGTAAATGCACAATCTGTTGCAAACGCAGTTATGCAGCTTGATTTTGTTACCGACTGTTATATTCCTCAGGCACAGAATGCAGGTGAGATTACTGTTATAGTAGCGACAAAGAATAATACAATCACGATTCCTCAGATTTTTGAAATTAAAAATTCTGTAGGTATCAGTGAAATTACAGGAGCTGAGGTACAACCTTATCTGGCACAAAAGCAGAATTTTTCATTGACCGTCGAGGCGAATATCCGTTCAGGCTTTGATAAAGAGCAAATGAAAGGTATCCTTGAAAATGAAATAGGAGAAATTTGCTCTGTGCATAAAATCGGCAGAGCGTTACCGCTGAATATCATTTCAAAAAGACTGGTTTCAATTGACGGTATCAGCAGCTTTAATATTTATTCAAATGATGCCTTCGGAGATGTTATTCCTTGTGACAGTAAGTGCTATCTTAATTTGAACAGCTTGGCGGTGAACTGCTTTGATGAATGAAATGATATATAAAAGACTGTCAAATCTTTATAAAAAGCTTGGAATTTCTCATCAGGAGGGCTCAGCAGAGAGAGGTGAGCTGTTAGCCTACAGTATGGCGATAGGTGATTTGTATGGTGAATATGATTCCTGCTTTCGCCAGATATTTGCAGATACGGCAACAGAGTATGGATTATCACTGTTTTGTGAGATGTTTGGTATCGACAGCAGTCTTGGATATGATGAAAAAAGAATCCTGATTGCAGAGGGTATGGGCAGAGTATTTGGGTTAAGCTCTCTGACGGATATAGGAAAGGCGGTTGAGGAATTAGGTAATGATTTTTTTGTTTCCTGTAAAGAGTTTAATATGGTTATCAGTGGGACGATAGATCATTCAGCAGATGTACTTACAAGACTAGGAAAAATTATTGAGAATTACTTGCCGCCTTGTACGGTAGTGAAATTCTGTTCAGACGGTTTGGATTTTGACAACTGGGATTCGTCACCGTATCTGTTTAAAAATTATGATAATTTTAATCTTAGCTTTGATATACTTGATACATTGAGGAGGACAAATGAGCAGTACAAATAAAACTGAAAAATTAGGACTGAACAGCTGGATTGGCTCTGACAAGCCTAAGAGAATTGATTTTAATACAGACAACGAAATTATCGACAGGGCCATTTCACAGCATACGGAGGATACTGTTGTTCATATAAATGCAGAAGAAAGAGAAAAGTGGAATAACTATATGTTCACCGGTATGTATTACGGTGATGGCTCAACAAAAAGAACAGTTAAAACCACCTGCCCCTTTGAGGCACGTATCGGCTTTGTATTTGCCAACAGCAGGCCGATTACAATTACACGTTTTTCGGAATCGAAGAACAATAATTATTTTGGCGTTTTCGGCTTCCTTGCAAATTCACTGGGCATTAAGCTTAATGACGATTGCAAGAGCTTTACCGTAAATCAGAGTGCTTCAGCGATGACAGCAAATGAGTATGCCAATTTCAATGAATCCGGCGTTGCATATCACTATGTGATGTTCAGATAAAATAAAAAATAGATTTCAAAAATACTCTGAACTAACGAAGTTTGGGGTATTTTTTTCTTTACATTGTTTATATATTGTAATATAATATTAACCATTGTATCTTTAAAAATATTAGTAAATATATATTTTAGGAGCAATAGCTGAAAGGAAAGAGATAATGATTATTGCAGTTGATGTTGGCAATACGAATATTGTCATAGGTTTTTTTAACGGAGATAAGCTTGTCAACGAGTGCAGGCTGTCAACCGCTGTAGACGATTCGGCTGATGAGTATGCAATTAAGCTTAACAGCATTTTTGAAATTTTCAAAATAAAGGTTGATGATATCGAGGGTAGTGTTCTTTCCTGCGTTGTTCCTCCGCTTAACAGAACCATTTCAAAAGCACTTATGCTGATTACGGGGAAAACACCGATTGTAGTGGGTCCCGGAGTGAAAACCGGACTGAATATTAAGATAAAAAATCCTGCTGAGTTGGGTGCAGGTATGGTGGTAGGTGCTGTTGCAAGCACTGCCAAATATCCCTGTCCGCAGATTCTATTTGATTTGGGCACTGCTACAACAGCTTCGGTTATTGATAAGAACGGATGTTTCCTGGGCTGTGCAATTCTCTGTGGAGTGAAAACAGGTCTCAACGCTCTTGCATCCTCTACGGCCCAGCTTCCTCAGATTGAAATAGCGGCTCCTGAAAATGTTATCGGTACAAATACCGTTGATTCTATGCGCAGCGGAATTGTACTCGGTACAGCTGCTATGCTTGACGGAATGATAAAAAGATTTGAGGCTGAGCTCGGAGAAAAGGCAACAGTCATTGTAACAGGCGGACTCGGCGGAGTTATTGCAAAAAATTGTGAAAACGATGTTATCGTTGACAGGCATCTGCTTATCGACGGACTCAGAATGATATATGAAAAAAATAAAAAGTAGGAGAAAGAATATGGCAGTATTTCGTGGCTTTAAAGCATACAGACCGGCTTGTGACAAGCAGTCACTGATTCCGGCACTCCCTTACGATGTTATGAACAGTGAGGAAGCAAGGGGAATGGTTGAGGGTAATCCTTATTCCTTTTTACACGTTGACAAGGCAGAGATTGATTTGCCTTTGGGAACAGATATTTATGATGATGCTGTTTACGAAAAGGCAAAGGAAAATCTTCTGAATCTGGAAAATACAGGCGCACTTGTTCAGGATAATACACCTTGCCTTTATATTTACAGGCAGGTGATGAACGGCAGAGCACAGATTGGTATTGTAGGCTGTGCATCCATTGATGATTATTTGAACAACATCATCAAAAAGCATGAGCATACTCTTGCGAAAAAGGAAATTGACCGTATCCGTCATGTAGATACCTGTGATGCAAATACAGGTCCTATTTTCCTTACATACAGAAAAAATGATGAAATCAGCAGTATAGTAGATGAATGGATGAACAGCCATAATTCTGTTTATGATTTTACTGCAGATGATGTTGAGCAGACTGTATGGGTTGTTGATGATGCTGATACTGTGGCATCACTTTCAGCACTGTTTGATACAGTACCTGCAATGTATATTGCTGACGGACATCACAGATGTGCATCTGCAGTCAAGGTCGGTCAGATGAGAAGGGAAAGTAATCCGGATTATACAGGCGACGAGGAATTCAATTTCTTCCTTGCAGTTGCATTCCCTGATGATCAGCTGGAGATTATGGATTATAATCGTGTTGTAAAAGACCTGAATGGTATGAGTGAAGATGAATTCCTTGACCGACTTTCCGAAAAGTTTGTGGTTGCAAGGTGTGACGGCAGATTCAAGCCTGAGAAAAAGCACACCTTTGGTATGCTGATTCAAAATCAGTGGTACAGCCTTGAGGCAAAGAACGAGATTATAAATGAGCTTGACCCTGTGGCAAGGCTGGATGTTTCCGTTTTGCAGGACAATGTGCTTGCACCGATTCTCAATATTACAAATCCGAAGAATGATGAAAGAATTGATTTCATCGGCGGTATTCGCGGACTTGGTGAGCTTGAAAAGAGAGCAACGGATGATATGCAGCTTGCATTTGCAATGTATCCCACAACAGTGGATGATCTTATGGCGATTGCGGACGCAGGATTGATTATGCCGCCTAAATCAACCTGGTTTGAGCCAAAGCTTCTTTCAGGACTTTTTATTCACCATTTGTCTTGATTTATAATGTGATTGAAAGACAGATGTCTTGAATATTCTATAAATGTGTGTTAAAATATTTGGTATATTTATTTAGGAGGTTTAGCAGTGAAAGAAGAAAACAGAAAATATGCCCAAGAGGCATATGAACTTACAAGCTATGCTGCCAAAGAAATCGGCTCAAGGCTTCCGGGTTCGGATGGTGAGAAAAAGTATGCTGATTTTATGGGGGATAAGCTTCGCGAAATTGGTATTGAACCAAAGCAGGAGGAGTTTGCAGTCTCTCCGAGATCATCAATCGGCGGTCTGTCTTACGCAGGCTGGTCAGGTGTTATTCTGAGTGCCTTAGCCTTTTTTGCAATTAACATTTCATCAGTATGGTTTGGTATGGCAGGTCTGGCAGTTGTAACAATCATCTGGCTTGTTTTCAGCTGCTTTTTCTACAAAACGTGGTTTGATATGTTCTTTCCGCAGGAGATTTCACAAAATACATACGGTGAGCTTGTGCCGGAGGATGGCAAGTATGATTATACAATCATCCTTTCCGGTCACACGGATACCAGCTGGTGCTGGCGTCATTCAGAGCACGCATATAAGTACAAGGATAAGCCGATTATAGGTATGCTTGCCACATACGGAAAGGTAGGCTTTGGTGCAGTTTGCTTCTTCTTTATTGCAATTGTTTCTATATTGATGGCGGCTGTATATACAGGTGTATACACAGGTGCACAATGGGCAAATGAACTGATTTACAGAGAAAGCTTCAATAACTTTTTGATTGCTATGCACTTCCTGCCGATTATCACAGCTATCGGTTCACTTTTCGTTGTGATGTGGGGCGATCCGAATCCACGCAATGCGTCACGCGGAGCTATGGATAATGCAACAGGCTGTGCACTCAGCTATGAGGTAATCAAATATTTCAAAGAAAATCCTGACAAAATGCCGAAAAACTGCCGTATTGTTGACTGCAATATCGGTTCTGAGGAGGCAGGTCTCAGGGGCTCTATGTTCTTTGCACAGGAGCATAAAAACGATGATCTGACAAAGAATGCGTGGAATATTAACATTGACTCTGTAGCTGATGAAGGGTATTTTGAAGTTGTTATTAAGGACGATTGGCAGGGTGTCCGTTTTGATACAGATATGGAAAAAATGTTTAAAGAAACATTTAATGAGCTTGGAATTGAGAGCAAAACAAATGGCTGTATTCATAATCCTGTCGGAGGCTGTGATTCAACACCTATGACAAGGGCAGGAATAAAATCTGTTACCTTTGCTGCACAGAATCCGGTTCTTACATATTACTATCATACCTGGAGAGATATGCCTGAGCGTTTCAGTGTAGATACTGTTGGCGACGGCTTTGATGTTGTACTGGGTGTAATTGATAAAATTGCAAAATTCCAGGAAGAGCACGGTTATAACGGTCCTCAGAAGAAATAAGGTTTTAGATTCCGTTTTGCAGAGATAGCGAAAAGCTACCTCTGCTTTTTTTATTGAAATTGTATACATTATATGGTATTATACAAATATGATTAAATTGAAGACAGGAGAAAGTCTATGAAAATTGCTAAGGAATATTCCGAGAATATTGATATTCAGAGGAATACCGACTATGCCGTAAGAGGTATAACAAAAATCTGTAAGAAAATAGGTCCTCGTAAGCCGGGTTCACCTGAGGAGCTTCGTGCTCAGCAGTGGATGGAAAAGGATATGAAGAACTATTGTAATAAGACGGAAATCGAGTCTTTTACCTTGCATAGACAGGGCTTTATGGGCTTTATCCCATTCACAGTAGCCTGCGGTGTTGCATCTGTATTTGTAAACTGGTTTGCATCACCTATTGCAGCACTTGTGCTTTGCGTGCTTGCATTTATTCCTCTTTTGTTTGAATTCTTAATGTATAAGGAGTTTGATGACTTTCTTTTCCCTAAGCAGACCTCACACAATATGATTGCTACAAGAAGTCCTAAGGGCGAGGTTAAGCAGAGAATTATCCTTGTAGGTCATTCAGACAGCCAGTTTGAGTGGACACTCAATTACCTTATGGGTGGCTTACAGGCAAAGCTTTTTGTTGAGATTCCTGCCGTTGTAGGTCTTATCGTCCAGACTGTTTATGCAGTTGTTTGCCTGATTGTAGGCAAGGGCGGTGCAGCAATGGATATTGAAAAGACAAAGTGGTTCTTCATTCTTTTCTTTGTTATTTCCTGCGTATTCATTCCGTTTGAAATTGCGTTCCTCTTCTTCCAGAGCTGGACCAAGTCCGTACCGGGTGCATCTGACAACCTTTCAGGCTGCTACGCAGGTATGGCTGCAATCAAGGCTCTTGATGAGGCAGGCATTGAATTTGAAAACACTGAGGTTACAATGATTTGCTCAGGCTCAGAAGAGGCAGGCCTCAGAGGTGCAAAGGCTTATGCCAAAGCACACGAGCAGGAGCTTAAGGATTTACCGACAGCCGTTATTGCAATTGATACCTTCCGTGACCTTGAGGATATGGCGGTTTATGACCGTGACCTTTCAGGAACTGTCCAGCACGATTACGGTGTAAAGCATCTTGTTAAGAATGCTGCTGCAAACTGCGGTTATGATTTGTCCTTTGAGTCAATCTATATCGGTGGCAGTGACGCGGCTGCATTCACACAACGCGGCATCAAGGCAACAGGCTTTGCTGCTATGAATCCTGATCCACCACGTTATTATCATACGCGTCTTGACACTCCTGAAAATCTCAGACCTGAGGCTATTGCAGCAGGTATTGAAATTCTTTGCGAGACAATCTGTATGTATGATAAGGAAGGCTTAAGCAAGTGAGATAAATCCGAACAAGCCTAAAGCGGCTTGATTTCGGCATATTTTCACTTTTCGTCATTGTAAGGTGCTAGCCTAACTGCTTTCTCAAAGCAAAAATCTGCTCAAAATCAAGACCGTTTTAGGTCGCAGATTTTTTATGAAACGGATTTTTCGTTAGGCAAGGCATAAAACGCAGTTAATCCTTTCGGATTAACGAGTATTTTAACACAGCATATGATAATCGGTGCAGTTGATGTGAAATCAGGAAAAAGAGCTGCTGAAACAAGGGCAATACTCGGCTGCTATTATGAATCCTATATTACGGATGGACAGCTTTATGTTGCCGGCGACAGTGCATACTGGTCGGACAGAACGGCTGAATCGGAATATATCAGATATACTTTCAGCACAGGTAAAGCAGTGCTTGAAGCACCTGAATGGGTGAATCTGCCTGCATTTATTGAAGATGCTGACGGTGCGTGTTATGATGTAAATGATACCTTGATTAAGCTTGATAATAACAGGCTGATTTCAATCACCAACAGAGTTGATTTGGAAAAACGTGAAGCGCTCGCCGGTCAGGAAATTGTGCTTTATGATGTAACCGATATGTCAAATCCGCTTGTGCTTGACAGACTTGTACTTGAAGATGCACAAAGCTGTACGGATATAAGACAGGATGAAAACGGTGTTTTCACCTTTTCAACCTGTTTTGCAAATGATGAGCGAAGAACGGACGGCGTTGAGTCCTTTGAAATCACAGAGGATAAGATTGTGTCAAAAGGTGAATTTGCAAATCAGAGCAACTTGATGTATTATGGAAGTGATATCATCGTCGGTGATTATGTCTATTCCTTTGATAAAAATGATGAGGCAGAGGAAAACGATAAGGTCACAATACATCCGTATAAATATAAGTAAGGAGAATCAAGATGAAAAAGATTGTATCCATATTGATCGCATTTGCGGTCATTTTATCAGCAATATCAGTAAGCACGATAACCTCATTTGCACAGGAATGGGAGGACAGAAGAAATATACAGGATTCCGCAGGTTATGTAAACGGAACAGTCGGCGGAAATATTTCAACTGAATATGACAGTGCAACAGAGGGGTTAAAAATCACTTACGGCGGAGAGGGAACATTGACCGGTTGGGAATTTCCGCTTCTTGTGGAGGGACAGGATTATGATGTTCTGTCAGAGGATATAGATAATAATGTGATTATCATAAAGCTCCTTGACGGCGGACGAGGTGAAATACCCTATATCAATGCCTTAGTTGATTTTAGTAATGAAACCGTAACGAAAGAAAGTGAGTCTGAAACACAGGCAAAGCTGAATACAGATGATACAGCTGATGAAAAGTCTGCAGCCGATACGGAAGAGAACACAGAAGATGAGTTTACAATGGATGTAACCTTTGACTTATTGGCAGATAATGCTGCTGAAAAGACTGAAGCCAATGGTGCAAAAACCATTATTATTGCAGTAGCCGCAGGTGCGGCAGTATGCATAGTTGTTCTCCTTGTATTGAAAATTAAAAAATCAAAATTAAAATAGATATCAGATTTCATATTTAAACATAGTATTCTTTGATTTCATTTTAAAATTTGTATAAATCACCTGTTATTGTAAAAAATGATAGCAGGTGATTTTTTATGATTATGATGTTTATAAAGGCGTTTGTGGTCGGCGGTTTGATTTGTGTTATAGGTCAGCTACTCATTGATTTAACAAAGCTTACTCCTGCAAAAATACTTGTTCTGTTCGTTTGTCTCGGTGTTCTTCTGGGTGGTATCGGTGTTTATCAGCCTCTTGTTGATTTTGCCGGTGCAGGAGCAACCGTTCCTTTGACAGGCTTTGGAAATGCACTTGCAAAGGGTGTTAAAGAGGCAATCCAGCGTGACGGTTTTCTCGGCGTTATAACCGGCGGATTTACCGCCTGTGCAGCAGGCGTTACCGTTGCAATGCTCAGCGGACTTATAGTTGCTCTTATATGCAAGCCTAAGGATAAATAAAGTAGTATATTGTCAATGGAATTATCTTGATAAATCCGGATAAATGTGGTATAATTACAAACGGAAAAAATTATAAATGAGTTATGGAGGTAATTCAATGGCTATGACATATGAATCAGTAGTTCAGGCTACAAGAAAGAAGTTTTTAAATACAGACGTGTCCTCAGTTGCCGGAACACTTGCTTTTCAGATTAATCTTGTGGGTAAGGTTGAAGGTATTTTCTATATTGAAATCAAGGACGGCAGAGTTCATGTTGAGCCGTATGAATATTACGACAGAAATGCTATCCTTACTATGAATGCAACCAATTTCACAAAGCTTATCAATGGAAAGCTTGATCCTGTGATTGCATTTACAACAGGTAAGCTTAAGGTTGACGGCGATATCAATGCTGCACTTGAGCTTGTTAAATTTATTAAATAGTGAAAGATGTTTGAAAGGATAGTGGCTTCACTATCCTTTGCTTTTGATTTGAGGTGTTTGTTATGTTTAAAGAGGTAGAATTTACAGAGGTTAAGGATAACGTTGTTGACCTTTTAAAGAACCGCTGGGGACTTGTTACTGCCGGTGATGAAAACGGCTGCAATACAATGACTGTTTCCTGGGGTGCAGTTGGTGAGCTTTGGGGAAAGGATATGGCGACCATTTATATCCGTCCGCAGAGATATACGGAGGAGTACCTTAATAAGAAGGAGTACTTCACACTCAGCTTTTATAAGCCTGAGGATAAAAAGAGAATTCACGGCATCTGCGGTTCAAAGAGCGGAAGAGATGTTGATAAGATAAAGGAATGTGCACTCACACCTTGCTTTGATGCAAAAGCACCTTATTTTGAAGATGCTGAGCTTGTACTTATCTGCAGAAAAATGGCAAAGGGTAAGTTTGACCCTGCTGACTTTATTGACGAGTCTATTACGGATACCTGGTATCCTGAAAAGGATTTTCATTTTATCTATTACGGTGCGATTGAAAAGGTACTTGTTAAAGAATAATGATTTATATTTTGAGACAGATTCTTAATTTATAAGATTTGTCTTGATTTTCAGATGCTTATATAGTATAATACTAAAAGCGAAAAGGTAGGGGTTTTGTCCTTATTTCATAATGTAGCGTATGGGCCCTGTGCAACGGAGTGCTACGAACCTTGTCAGGCGGGGAACCGAGCAGCAATAAGTGGATTATTCTGTGTGCCGCAGACAAGTCTGTGCGTTACATTATGAAATAAGCAGCTTCTGCCTTTTCATTATCTTGACAGTAATTTGTTTTGGGAGGTAGCATATGTATCAGGTTTTATACAGAAAATACAGACCTAAGAACTTTTCCGATGTTTACGGACAGGACCATGTTATCTCCACATTGAAAAATGAGATAAAAGAGGACAGGATTTCTCACGCATATCTCTTTACAGGCTCACGCGGTACAGGCAAAACAACCTGTGCCAAAATACTTGCTAAGGCAGTGAACTGCGAAAATTCAGATAACGGTGAGCCTTGTAACGAGTGTGAGGTTTGTCGTGGACTTGATGGTGGTACAATTTACGATGTGGTTGAAATTGATGCTGCATCAAATAACGGCGTTGATAATATCCGTGATTTGCGTGAGGAGGCGAACTATACGCCAAGCAGGGGACGTTACAGGGTTTATATTATAGATGAGGTGCATATGCTCTCAACAGGTGCTTTCAATGCATTGCTGAAAACTTTGGAGGAACCGCCTGCCCACGTAATATTCATTCTTGCAACGACGGAGGTTCATAAACTCCCTGCCACAATTCTGTCACGCTGTCAGCGTTTTGATTTCAAGCGTATTCAGCCTGAAACAATGGCAGTCAGACTGAATGAGGTAGCAGAGCTTGAGGGTATGTCCCTTGACCCTGATGCAGCCGTTCTCATTGCAAGGATTGCTGACGGTGCACTGCGTGACGGACTGTCCATACTTGACCAGTGCGGCAGCAGAAGTAAAAATATTGATTCAGCTCTTGTATCACAGGTCGCAGGACTTGCAGGTCGTGAGGTGCTTTACAGACTGACCGATTGCGTAAGTCGTAAAAACAGCTCAGCCGCTATGGAGATTATTGCTGAGCTTTATCAGAACAGCTATGATATGGAACGTCTCTGCGTTGAAATGATTAATCATTTCAGAAATTTCCTCATTGTAAAAACCGTTAAGAAAAGCCGTGAGCTTATTGTCTGCACGGATGATGAATATAATTCAACCGTTGAGAGTGCAAAGCAGTTTACGCTTGAAAATGTAATCTTCGGTCTTGATTTATTTCAAAACACACTGACCTCCATTAAAGCAGGCGCCAATTCCAGAATCGAAATGGAAATGTCCTTTATCAAGCTTTGCGAGCCAAAGCTTGATGTGTCGCAGGATGCACTGCTTGAACGGATTTCTCAGCTTGAAAGGGCAGTGAGAAACGGTGTTCCTGCGCAGACATCAGCCCCTTCACCTGCAGTTACCCCTGCACCGAAGGCGGAAAATCTGCACGAGGTTAAGATTGCGGAGGAGACCGCGACCTTCCCTGTATTCCCTGCGGCAGATGATGATAAGCTCTTTAAAAAGACAGAGACGAAGAAAGAAGAAACACCGCAGAATATACTTCCCCAGAATCCTTCTGAGCCTGCCCCTCAGCCTGAAATCACACCTGATTTCAACGAGCCTGCACCGATTTCACAGCCTGTCAGCGGTGTCAGTGAATTTGAGCACTGGGCAGAATTTCTTGATATTATCCATAAAACAGATATTGCACTTTTCGGCGTGCTCAGCGGAGCAGGTGCGCATTTTGACAGCGGACGCTTCGTTATCGACAGTACCAATCCGACCATAAAGCAGTTTATCCAGATACCTACACACCTTAAAGCAATCAAGCAGGCGGTGCTGGAGGTAACAGGACAGCCCTATAAAATTGCAGTCAGCAAGCCTAAAGCACAGTCACAGCAAAAACGTGATTTGCTGGAGGATCTGATAAATCAGGCACAGAATAATGTTAAAATAAATTTTGAATAAAATAGGAGAATAAATTTATGAAAGCAAGACTTCCAAAGGGAATGGGCGGCGGCCCTCAGAATATGCAGAGTATGCTCCGTCAGGCACAGAAAATGCAGGAGGATATTGAAGCAAAAAAAGCTGAGCTTGAGGAGAAGGAATATATCGTTACCTCAGGCGGCGGTATGGTAGAAATTACAGTTAAGGGTAATCACGAGATTAAGTCAATCGGACTCGATCCTGAGGTTGTTGACCCTGATGATATTGAAATGCTTGAGGATATGCTCGTTGCAGCATTCAATGAGGCAATGCGTCAGATTGATGAGGAATCGGAGAGAGAGCTGGAAAAGGTAACCGGCGGTCTCAACATTCCGGGCCTTTAAAATGCAATCTTTTTGCCTGAAATCCCATTTTTTTATCTTGAAATACCTTTGTATGTCTGCGATGAAAGAAATGAAATTTCAAACAAAAATCTTGGCATTTTATTTTGTGCCTTTTGCTCTTATGCTGCGTTACTGTTAAAATTGTGCTCGGTCACATACCTCTGTATGCTCCCATCGTCACAATTTTAACAAAGCCTTGCCTAAGAACAAAATTCACTATTTTAACTGTTATGCAGTGTGGAAATCCCATTTTTTCATCTTGAAATACCTTTGTATGTCTGCGATGAAAGAAATGGAATTTCAAACAAAAATTTTGGCATTTTATTTGCTAAGTAGTGTTAAAATATTATTTATTATTTAGTTGAAATTCAGAGGTAGTTATGGCGTTTAATCTTGCACCACTTCAGAATTTAATAGATCAGTTTGAGCGTATGCAGGGTATCGGTCATAAAACTGCACAGCGTATGGCATTTTATGTTCTCGGCTTGTCAGATGCACAGGCAAGGGAATTTGCTCAGGCGATTACAGATGCGCACACAAAAATCAAGCAGTGCAGTGTGTGCTGTGATTTGGCAGATGATGAGCTTTGTCCGATTTGTAAAAGCAACACAAGGGATA
Organism: uncultured Eubacterium sp.; assembly: GCA_910577195.1. GTDB lineage: Bacteria > Bacillota > Clostridia > Oscillospirales > Acutalibacteraceae > Eubacterium_R. The sequence goes on from CAJTLP010000008.1 coordinate 44,426, forward strand.
AAAGTGTTATCTGTGTTGTGGAGGATCCGCGTGACGTTGCGGCAATTGAGCGTACACACGAATATAATGGCACATACCACGTTCTGCACGGTGCCATTTCACCGATGGACAATATCGGCCCTGACCAGATACGAATCAAGGAGCTTGTTGCCAGACTCAGTGATGATACTGTGGAGGAGGTTATTATGGCAACCAATCCCACTGTTGAGGGTGAGGCAACGGCTATGTACATAAGCAGGCTTTTAAAACCTATGGGTATTACTGTCAGCAGGCTTGCTTACGGTGTGCCTGTCGGTGCGGATTTGGAGTATGCCGATGAGGTTACACTTTCACGCGCCATTGAGGGCAGAAGTCTTATTTAAAATAATTTGTTAAGGAGTGATAGACTTGAATCAGAATGAAAAACAGATAATTGCCAATAATAAAAAAGCCTATCACGACTATTTTGTTCTTGAAACCTATGAGGCAGGAATAGAGCTTTACGGCACGGAAATCAAGTCCATCAGAAATGGCCGAGTCAATCTGAAGGACAGCTTTTGCTCAGTTGATGACGGTGAAATGTTTGTTATCGGTATGCATATTTCACCTTATGAAATGGGAAATCGTTTTAACCGTGATCCTATGCGCAGGAAAAGGTTGCTGCTTCATAAAAGGGAAATTATGAAGCTTTTCGGCGAGTCGCAGCAGCAGGGCTTGTCCATTATTCCGCTCAGCCTTTATCTTTCAAAGGGCAGAGCAAAGCTTGAGATTGGACTTTGTAAAGGTAAAAAGCTTTACGATAAACGTGCAGTCCAGGCAAAAAAGGATTCCGACAGGCAGATTGAACGAACACTTAAAGAAAATTATCATTAATTGAATATGGGGATGAAAGGCTTTCGACAGGGTTGTCGAGTCTTGGTCAGCGAGTAGCGGAGTTGCACCGCTTAAAAAGTAACAACTTAAAATGAACTGACAAAAATAATTCAGTTGCTCTTGCTGCTTAATTAGCAGCTTGCGTTCTCTTACAGATTGCCACGACTGTATGCAGAGCGTCGACTTAGTGGCGAACATGAATGAAAGAGTGTCTCGGCTTTCATCAGGAATCAGAGAATACCGTAGGCTGAAGGCTGTTTGCCGCCGTCAGCTGAGGGGATAACTTAAAAGACAAACTACACTCGTAGAGCCCTTGATAAGATGATTTTGGACGCGAGTTCGATTCTCGCCATCTCCACCACACATTCAAAGCCTACATAGAACCTGCTATGTGGGCTTTTTTCGTGCTTTTTCACCTGTTGCGACTTACTTAAAACTACTGTGTAGGTAACAAGTAGGTAACAGGTAGGTAACAAATTTATTTATGAAAAAAGGGCTAACAAAATGTTAGTCCTTTATATCTGTATGTATTCTGTTTACTGCTTCAATTTTTGTTTTCATATAGATGTGGGTGTATACCCTTTCTGTAAATGATTGTGCTGCCTTATGCCCCACAATCTCTTTTATTACACTTTCATTAACATTGTGAACGGTTAATTGTGTGATGCAAGTATGCCTTGCTTCATGGGTGGTGTGCTGCATATTTAGGGCTTTTAATGCACTTGCTTGTAATCGTCTGTACCAACAATCTTGTAAGCGCCCACCTTTTTCACCTGTGAAAACCCATTTGCTTTTTGATTGATTTGCAAAATATATAAAGAATGGTACAATTACATCAGCAATAGGAACAAGTCTTATACCTGATGTGGTTTTACTCTTTACTACTTCAAAATACTGTTCATCAAGGTGCAGATGTTGTTTTTGAAGCATCAACAATTCATTACATCTGACCCCTGTGTAAATATATATTAGAATAAGTTTAATTGTATCATCTTCAGTATTTTGCCAAAGTATGTCAATTTCTTCATCCGAATAAGGCACTTTTTCTTTTTTTGTTGCAGACGGTGAACCTACATCAAGCATAGTTGCTTTGTTTTCTCTTGTGATTTCAAGAAGCATACAATGTTGATAAAGTTTACTTGCAAGGTTTTTCATTTCTCTGTTAGAAACATAACCGCTTGTATTATCGTCTATGCAATGCTGTAAATCGGCTATCTTGATATTGATGAAAGGTTTGTTGTGTAAAGTAGAATACTTCTTATAGGCTGATTTATAGCCTTTTTTGGCACTGTCTGATAATTTATCAAAAGCATCTGTTTCAATCCAACGATTATAAATATCAGTAAATGTAAGTTTCATATTTTTTACATCATACGGTTCACGGTTGTATTCCGAAAGGGCATCAAGCGCTTTGGTGTATGAAGAATAATAGCCAAGTATTTCCCTTATTTGTTTATTGTCTTTCCAGCCTGTTGTTACCCTTACCATGTATGGGTTGCGCCGTTTACCTTGTAACTTTGTTATGCTGCCATAACCGTTGGCTAATTTCATTGTATCACTCCTTTTAGGGCGCATTTATAAAAGGGCGCAAAAATGCCCTGCTTGATTTTTTCAGCAGGGTGTGATACAATATTACTACCACATAAGAGTGTATCAGCACTCTGCTAAACCTCTTGATTGTTACCAGCAGTCAAGGGGTTTATTTTTTGTCAATTTATAAATCTATTGATACAGGATTATCCTGTTTAGATATTAAATCAGAAAGTCTATTGAAAAATTTAACACTATGTAAATCTCCGCCGTCTTTCATTACTATTGCCTTTTCTTCATTGTCACTTATATAAGTAATGCATTTAAAATACTCTTTTTTCTTTTTGTCTTTGGCAGTAACTGCGCCAACAACAGCACCAGCCGTGCCAAACATCAAGCCACCTGCAATGGCTCTTCCTACACCACTTTTTTCTTTGATTTTTTCTTCTGTTATTGTTTCACATTTTGTTATTTTTGATATTGCAAGATTTACACATTCATCAGTCTTTAAAGATTTTTTAAATTGAAGAATACCAGTATTTTCATCAAGTATAATATGCATAAATGCATATTTTCCATAATTGTCAGGTAACCCTGCAATATGTATCATTTTTGTTTCTAAATTACCGTCTTTGTTTTTTGAACTGAACAATCCCATAACTTACTCCTTTTTATAATTTGCTTGTGAATCCAACGGCTTTGCCGATTACTCTAACCCTGTTCATTTCTTCATTAACATAAACAAAAGGTGGGTATGCTGGGTTCTCGGCTTGTAATATGATTTTATCATCATATTTATAAAATCTTTTTAATGTTGCTTTCGTTTCAAAATCACCTTCAACAAGGCAAGCAGCAATTTCACCGTTTTCAACTTGCGGCTGCTCTCTTATGTAAACAATATCACCGTCATATATTCTTGCATTTATCATACTGTCACCTTCGCACAGTAGGGTAAAGTCACACTTCATATCATCAGGCACATCATCATAATCTTCAATGTTTTCTTCTGCAAGTATTGGTTCACCGCAAGCAATTACACCAAGTCTTGGCTTTTTGCTTGTTTTAGGTAAAGGGTTTATGTTGCTAACTGATGATATAATATTATTTTGATATGTTTTACTTGGTGGTGTCAAATTGTTGTCAAGAAAATCAGCAATCGTTACCCCGAAATAATCAGCCAATGTTTGAATTGCATTTACTCTTGGCATTTTTACGCCCCTGCACCAAGTTGAGATAGTTGACTTGTTTATTCCTAAATCATTAACAATATCATCTTGCTGTTTATGATTTAAATTCATATAGTAGTTTAATTTTTTTGCAAAGATTTTTTTATGCTGTTCTTTTAATTCTTCATCAGTGTTCAAAGTATCACCTCTTTTATATCTGATAACATCATAATACTCCAAAAGTAGAAATTTGTCAACATAAAGTTGAAAAAATTCTACTTTAGTATTGACTTTTGCAATCTACTATGGTAGAATACAATCACAACATAGAGAAAGGAGGGTTGAGTGTGACCACAACAAATTGTAATTTTCGCATAACTTTAAAGGCTTGCCGTGTTAATGCTGGATTGCGACAAACTGACCTTGCTTTAATGCTTGGAGTTTGTGCAGATACTATTAAAAATTGGGAAAAAGGCGAAACAAGTCCTGATTCCGTGCAACTTCAGAAGATAAGTGAAATTACAGGCATACCTATGCAATTTATTTTTTTACCCGGCATTCTACAATAGTAGAAACGTGGAAAGAAAGGCAGGTGAAAAAGAATGATTAGAAAGGTAATAAAACAGTATCTTGAAGACAGAAGAAGACTCCGCAATGCCTTTAAAGCAGTTGCAGAGCCTGTGAAAATACCATCAGATGAATTACCGTTTGTTACAGATGCCAGGTTAAAGATGTTCAACAAGTTATACAAGCCAGTTGCTGTTGGAGTCAGCGGACTAAGGGATAAGCGCTTCGGCTTTGGATATGCACTTCTGTAACGGCAGGTATGATTGCCTTTACTATTGCAGAAAAAGCAAAAACTATTGCCACTCAATTACATACAGCAGCAACATTTGCTGAAAAATTAGGTGTTTTAGGTGTAAATACAGCAATGCTTGCAAGTCCTATTACTTGGATTGTTGCAGCCATTGTTGCTCTAATTGCAATTATTGTTCTTCTTGTTAAAAATTGGGATAAGGTCAAAGAAGTTGCTTCAAATGTATGGGACAAAATCAAAGAAATTTGGAGTAATGTTTCAGAGTGGTTCAAAACAAATGTAATTGACCCTATTGTAAATTTCTTTCAAGGTCTTTGGGACAAGGTTGTTGAAATATGGGAAGGCATAAAGAATGCAATTTCATTTGCCTTTCAACTGATAGCAAATATTATATCAGCCGCATTTCAGATAATCACTTTGCCGTTCAGGTTCATTTGGGAAAATTGCAAAGAATATGTATTTGCGGTCTTTGATGCTATCAGAGAGTTTATCAATAATGCAATCAATAAAATCAAGGAAATTATAACAACTGTTCTGAACGCAATTAAAACAGTATGGAATACGGTGTGGACAGCGGTTAAAGATTTCCTGATGCCGATTATTAACAGTATTAAAGATTTTATATCAACAGCATTTAATGCTATAAAGAATATAATTTCAACTGTTATTAATACTGTAAAGACGGTTATTTCAACAGTGTTTAATGCTATAAGGGATGTAATAACAAACATTATAAACAGTGTTAAGAATACTGTTACAAATGTATTTAATGCAATAAAAAATGCAATATCAGTTCCGCTTAATGCAGCAAAGTCAACAGTAAGCAATGTTTTTGATGCTATAAGGGATAAGATAGACAGTGTTATTTCAAAAGCAAAAGACATTGTGCAAAAGGGTCTTGATACAATCAAAGGCTTTTTTGATAAACTTAAACTTAAATTTCCTGATTTGAAGTTACCGCATTTTAAAGTGGATGGCGAATTTTCTGTTAATCCGCCTAAAGTGCCAAAGTTTGCTATTGATTGGTATGACAAGGCTATGGATGACGGTATGATTATGAATGAGCCGACTATTTTCGGTGTTAATTCAAAAGGTCAGTTTATGGCTGGCGGTGAAACAGGCAGTGAAACTGTTGTTGGTACACAAAGCCTTATGAATATGATAAATAATGCCGTTGGTCAGTCAAATAACAGTCTTTATGATGTACTTGATAAAATACTTGCCGTGCTGAAAAACATTGATAATTCAATGTATGATAGGATTGTTGCAGCCCTTCAAACAATGGGGATTGAATTTGATGAAAGAGAACTTGCAAGGTTGGTGAAGAAATATGCTTGATAAATTTTATTACTTAAATAATTTTGGTGAAAAAATAAATTTCGGTCAGGATGGTATTTTTGCTGCCTATAATGATTTAAGAGATTATCAGTGGTCATATGAAAGCATCAACAATGTAATCACAGGCTTTACAAGGGGTATTGTTTCAAAAAAACTGCCTGTTTTGTTTTTATCTGCATCAGGGCAGAAAACAAGACAGGCAAGAAACAAGGCTTATGAAATCTTTGAAAAAGATGTTCTTGCAAAGAAAAAGGGTAAGTTGTATGTAAACGGCTATTACATGGAGTGCTGGCTTATCGGTTCAAAAAACAGTGAATATCTGAATAGTGAAAGTTACTTGCGTACAGAATTTACCGTTGTTACTGATAAGCCTGAATGGATAAAAGCAACAACATTTACTTTTGAACCTGCATCAAGTTATGTGGGTGATACAGACGTTGATTTTGACTTTGATTTTCCTATTGACCTTCAGGCAGCCCCTTTTGCAACAAATACATTCATAAACCCTTATGCTTTTTCAAGCCAGTTTATATTGAATATTTACGGTGCTTGTGATAATCCGCAGATTGAAATAGGTGATTATACATATTCTTTCAAATGTGAATTGCTGGAGGGCGAAAGGCTGGAGGTAAACAGTCTGACAAGAAAGATTTTCAAGTACAATGCACAGGGTGTTGCTGAAAATTACTTTAATTGCCGAAATAAAGAAAATTCAGTCTTTGAGCCTATAACAAGCGGCAATAAGCAAATACAATGGAATAACGAATTTCGTTTTGACCTTATGATTGTTCAGCAGCGTTCAGAGCCTGAATGGAGTTATACTGCTGTAAGCGCATCTGATGTAAGTAATGTTGAAGTTATCAATAACAAGTATTACTTGATAGATAACAAAGGCGAATATATCAGGGATAATTATAACGAACCTATCAGCGTTCAGACGGCAGGTGATTGATTATGGACTTTATTATTGCAGATACAAATAAAAAAGACTTGTGTTTTTTAGATGATAGCGCAAGTCTTGACTTTGATGTGGGTTCTTCTGATGATTTTCAATTCAGTATTGTATTGAATGATTATGACACTGAAGCACATATTGAAGGCAATATATTGTATAATTTAGGCACAGAATACGGCGGTGTTTTTGATGACCCTGAAATCAGTACAAGGGACAACAAAATAACGCTTACAGGTGACACCTTCAGGGGTATGCTGAAGAAAAAATACATTGAGCCTTCAAAGGGTGCAGATTATTATACAATCAGCGGTGAACTGAATACCTGTATTAAAACACTTATGAATAATGCGTTTTCAAATGTGTTATTTAAGGTTTCTGATAGAAACACAGGGGTTAAAGTTTCATTTACTTTTGACAGGTATTGTAATTTGCTTGACGGTATAAATAAGATGCTTGCATCAAAGTCTTACAGGTTGAGCATAAAAGCGGTAAGGATTGAAGATGACTTCTTTGTTGAATTATCAGCAACACCGATTGTTGATTATTCAGATGACATTGAATTTTCACAGGACAGTGATATTCAATTTAAAATTAAAAGGGTAACAAACAAATACAATTATATGATTGCACTTGGCAAAGGTGAATTAAAAGACCGCCAAGTGCTTTACTTTTATTGTGATAAGGCTGGCAATGTATCAAGTGTTGCTGCAATACCCAAAGGGGATAAAGTTAAAGTTTATCTTTATGACAATTCATCAACTGAAGATTTAAAAGGTGATGCAATCAAAAAGTTTGCTGAAATCAATTCTGTTGATGAATATTCAATGACTATTAAAGATGATATGGAATTAGAACTTGGTGATATTGTAGGCGGCAGAGATTATATAACAGGTATGACCATTGTGCAGCCTATTACAAGAAAAATAATAAAATACAGCAACAAAAAACAAAGTATATCTTATGAAATAGGAGGTAAGGGTAATGCCTAAAATAATTACAGCACACACAGGCACACCGCATATTACGGCTGATGATGTAGGCGCATTGCTAAAGGCAGCAATAGGCAATAATGATTATTTGTTAAGTGATACTCCTGAAACATTTACAGCAACATTACTTGATAATAATACCTTGCAACTGTCTGATGCAGAAGTTGTGTTGCAGGGTACACATATCAGAATACAGGCAACAGATAAGGTGACTATTGAACAGGGTCAAAATGGTATGAAACGTATTGATTTTGTTGTGTGCCGTTACAGTAAAGATGATAACGGAATCGAAAGTGCCGAAGTTGCCGTTGTTAAGGGAACACCTTCTGCATCACCAAGCGCACCTGCTGTTGTGCAGGGTGATATAAGAAATGGCGAAACGCTTCACGAAATGCCGCTGTTCAGGGTTGAAATTGAAGGCTTTACAGTTACATCAATAAAAAATGTGTGTGATACTGTAAATTCGCTTTATAGCGCCTTACAGTCTATAACAGGCTTGCAAACGCAAAGTGAAAAACATACAAATTCAATTATGGTATCAAATGTTCAAATAGCAGGGGTTAAACGTATTGCAGAGGATAACAAGACAAGATTAAATACTATATATAACAATAAATTGTTATGGTCAGGTGCTTATTATATGAATGGCTCACAGTCAATAACAATACCTGCAATCAGTAATCAGCCAAACGGCATTATTTTGGTGTTTTCAGATTATGCTAACGGCACAGCAAATAACTGGGACTTTCAGTCTTTTGTAGTACATAAGAACACAGTAAGCAAACACAATGGTTCAGGACACCGCTTTATTATGACAACAGCACTGTTATCATTGTTCTGTACGAAGTATTTATATATTTCAAATACAAAAATAAGCGGTCACGAAAACAATTCAAAAAGAGGAACTGCAAACAGCGGTGTTAAGTATGAAAATACAAGATTTGTGTTGCGTTATGTAATAGGTTTTTAGGAGGTGATTAAATGGGTAGAATAAGAAGTTATGACTTGTTAGAAGAATTTAAGGGTGATGAAACTTTTGTTGTAGAAACAGACGAAGGCACAAAAAGTTTGTCTGTTGGTGCAATAAAAGCACACATTACAACAGCCGTTGAAGAAAAGGCAGATATGCTTAATCAAAATGACATAGAAGTTGCATCTGATACGGATTCGGAGTATAGTTTAACTATAACAGTAGGTGCAAAAACAGTAACTACACCGAACTTAAAAGGTAGGTCAATAAAATCAATAGATGTTGTTGCAGGGCATTTAATGATTTATTTTGTTGATGAAACAAGTATTGACTTGGGTGTGATTGACGGCAGTGTTCCTATATACGGAGTATGTAGAGATATACCAAGTCACAGCCCTGAATTGAAAAGAACAGGTGATGCGGTTGATTTAATTGCTGAAGTAGGAAAAGGCGAAATTGACGAGAAAATCAGAAATGATTTTGATAGTATATATCCGTGGAGTGAAATCAAAAGATGTACTCTTGCTGATGATGGTACAGTAACATCATACAGGGGTGACCCTGATTATACTGAAAACGGCAGTAAGGGACAGGTAATGGTTGAAATACCGAAGTTTTACCTTGCACATTATTTTGATGAAAGCGGCGCAAAAGAATACTGGAGCATATCAAAAGAAAAAATCAATAATAAATACAGATTACCTAAACCGTTTATTGCAAAAGATGGTACAGAACTTGATAAGATATATATTGCTGCTTTCAAAACAACGAACGAAGCAAGTGGTATGCTTGACAGTAGGGGCGGTGATTTTTATTCAGGTACATTTACATATGCTAATGCAATCGAGTTTGCAAAAGCAAGAGGTAAGAATTGGCATCATTTTGACCTTGCCGAACTTACGGATGTAATTTATCCGCTGTTTATTATTGAATTTGCAACGCTTAATTCACAATCTGTGTTTTACGGTAATTGCGTTTATAGCAAATACCCAAGTGAAGACAATGTGTATATCTGTGAAAATCATTGCTGGGGTGACTGGACAGATGAAACCGAAAGTATAGTTGATAACGGTTTTTATTTCTGTGCCGATAATGTGAATTGTGAATATTTTGTTGGTCAGGAAATAAATATAAAAACAACAGAAGAATATGCAACAGGTGAACTTGATTATAAAGACGGTGACAATTCAGTAGCAACAAGGAAGATTGTAGATATTGAAGTTGTACATACTGATGAAGATGGTAATGAATATTGTTATCTGATATTTGACGGTGACCCTGTATTGCTTGATGCAGAAACAGCAACATTTTCTTTGAATATGGATAGAAACGGTATTACAAATTCTGTGTTAGAAAGTGCTTCATCAGGTTCACTTAAAGCAGTAGAAGGCAACTGTGAATTTGTGTATAGAGGTATTGAAAATTTATATGGTGAATACACATGGGTTGCAGGTGCATTTGCGAAAGATGCAAAATATTATGTTACTGATAATTTTGATGCTTACGGAACTGTACTGACTGATGATTATAAAGCATTATCATATGATGCGATTGGGAAAAGCGGTTATATAACTAAATTCGGATATGATAATGATATGTCATGGGCTTTATTGCCGACAGAAGGTGGGGGTTCATCAGAAACTGATTTTTGCGACAATTTTGCAAACAGAGGTGTTTCTACCTTGCGTAGTATTCGTTTTGGCGGCGGCACTGCTTTGTCTTGTGGGTTGTTCAGTTTCTATTGTAATATGACTACAACTAATTCTTCGAGTTATTGCGCTCGCCTTTCTTACAGGTCATATCAATAGGGGGTCTGGGGGATTTAATCCCCCAGTGAGTTAAACAAAATATAGGGATTTGATGTGCGGAGTGCTGTATTTGTCTTGTGGGTTGTTCAGTTTCTATTGTAATATGACTACAACTAATTCTTCGAGTTATTGCGCTCGCCTAACTTATTCAATAATAAATAACTTGCACATCACTTTCCTTTCCGCTTGGAAAAAATTGAACCGTATATGACGGCGGTTAGTAGGTAAATCTCGAAAGCCGCAGAGGTGAATAAGAAAGATGAAAAGACAAGGTAATTTGTTTGAAAAAGTTTATGATATTGAAAATATAAAACTTGCTATTTGTATGGCGGCAAAAGGTAAAAGAAGCAGAAAAAATGTTCAAACCGTTCTTGATAATCTTGATTATTTTGCAATGAAATTACAAGAAATGTTGATGAACAGAGAATATGAACCGACTATATCAAAGACAAAAGAAATCTATTGTATAACACAAAAGAAATCAAGATGCGTTGTTGTACCTGATTTTTATCCTGATTTGTGTATTCAGTGGGCTTTGATACTTCAACTTGAACCGATTATACAAAAGGGTATGTATTATTATTCTTGTGGTTCTTTGCCGAACAAAGGTATTCATTTTGCTAAAAGGCATATTGAAAAATGGCTGACAAAAGATAGGCGCAACACAAAGTATTGTTTGCAACTTGACATCAAAAAGTATTTCAATAGTATAAATTGCGGCTTCTTGAAAAATATGTTTCGTAAGAAAATAAAAGATGCAAATATGCTTTGGCTGATTGATACAATAATTGATTGTCAAGACAAAGGAGTGCCTATGGGTTACTTTACAAGCACTTGGTTTGCAAACTTCTTTTTGCAAGAATTAGACCATTACATAAAAGAAAAACTGGGCATAGTGTATTATGTTCGTTATGTAGATGATATGGTCTTATTCGGCAGAAATAAAAAGGAATTGCATAAGGCAAGAAAACTTATTGCTGAATTTCTTAAAAACATAGGGCTTGAACTCAAATCAAATTGGCAGGTATACCGAGTTGACAAAAGGGCAGTTGATTTTCTTGGCTATCGTTATTTTAGGGGTTATACACTTTTAAGAAAAAGCCTTGCATTAAGAATAAAGCGAAAGGTCAAAAGAATTTCAAAAATGAAGAATCCGCCATACAAAAACGCAGCAGGTATTATGTCTTATCTTGGGTGGACAAAACATTGCAACGCATATAATTACTATAATAAAAATATTAAACCGTATCTTGATATGGTAAAACTTAAGGAGGTTATCAGAAATGAAAGCAGAAAGCAGCAACAGACCTTCTGCCTATCAAATTAGCATAAGCGAAGGCAAGGCAACAATAAAGTTTGCTGTTAATATTGAAAAGGTTGATGTGGCTATTGATGAAACTGAAAAAGATGTTGTTTTCAAATATGACAGTTATGCGTTAATTACAAATGACCGTCAAGAGTTAGAAGATGATGTTTCAGAAAACCTTGAACAATGGATTGAAGCTGCAAAGCAGGAAGAAATTCGCAAATTAAGTGAAGCGGTCAGAGCCAAAAGGGATAAACTTCTTGCTGAAACGGACAAAGAATTTGCACTTGACCGTGTTAATCTCACTATCCCTGAAAAGGTAACTGCATCAACAATGCTGAATGTAATAAAAGATATATTCAGCGAACTGGGAGCGGTGTGTAACGGCTCTATGGCGAGATACAGACAGGCATTAAGAGATATACCGCAACAAGAGGGTTTTCCTTATGATGTCAAGTATCCTATCAAACCGAATAATTAATTAAACCGTGTTGGAATCTAACACGGTTATTTTTATGTAAAAAAGAAAGAGGTATTTAAAATGGATTATTTTGTAACAGATTTTAAAAATTGTTTAACACCAATTATTATTTTCCTGATATTATTTGCTATTGATTTTATATCAGGTTTATGCAAAGGCATCTTTGTTGAAGGTGTCAGCAGTTCAAAACTGCGAATGTCAGTACCTAAATTCGTAGGCTATTTTGGTATGATTTTAATGTGTATTCTGCTTGATACTTTAATTATTACATCAACTGAAATTGAATATGCACCGATTGGCTTGATTTGCTGTGTATGTTTTTGCATAATTGAAGTATCGTCAATTATTGAGAATGCAAAGGCTCTCGGTATTAATGTACCACCTGTTGTAACGAATGTAATTGATTACATAAAAACAAGGTTGTTCAATGATAAAGAACAAAAAGGCGGCGGTTCAGGTGTGACCTTTACTTCTTGGGTAAATAAGTATATTGGCAAAAAGACTGACTGGGATGGTGTATACGGTGTTCAGTGCGTTGATTTGATTGATTGCTATATTGCAGATTGTCTTGCCCTAAAAAAAGGCTTTTGGGGCAACGCAAAGTACTGGTGGCTTAACAGAAACAAAAGTGCATGGCTGAAAAACAACTTTGACTTTATCACCCCAAGTTATAAAAATGGTGAATTAAAAACAGGTGATATTGGTATCCGAACAAGCGGAACATACGGTCATATTTTTATTGTTAAAGAGCCTACTGCAAACGGCAAAATGAAATATTATGACCAAAATGCTGACGGCAAAGGTGCAGCAATGACATTAAGAGAAAAACCATATACAAGTTCTTATATTAATGGTATTCTTCGCCCTAAAAATCAAAGCAATTTAAAGGTTGTCACAGCATCAGCACCTGCATATAAAGTTGGCAGCACTTATACATTGCAGGTTGATTTGAAGGTGCGTAAGGGTGCAGGTACAAACTATGCACAGAAAAAGAAAAGCGAACTTACAACAGACGGTAGAAAAAATGCCCTTAATCAGACTATGGCTGTACTGAAAAAAGGCACAAAAATTACTGTCAAAAAGGTTCAGAAAGTCGGCAATGATGTTTGGCTTCAGATACCTTCAGGCTGGGTTTCAGGCTACTACAAAAAGAATATTTATGTAAAGTAAAATTTGCCCTTTGCTCTTTGTGAGCAAGGGGCTTTTTTTATTCCATAATTATATATATTATAATGTAATAAATAATGAAAACCTATATTGAGTGAATAGTAACCTATGTAGTAGGAAACAAGTAGGTAACAAATATAAGCAAAAAGTACGATATTCCTTGAAACTACTGGGAACTCCACCATTTGGGGCATTAGCGCAGTTGGGAGCGCACCACACTGGCAGTGTGGGGGTCAGG
>CAJTLP010000009.1 GCA_910577195.1 uncultured Eubacterium sp.
ATATGAGAATAATAAACGAAATTTTACAAGCAAGAGATTAAAATATGAACAAGAAAAAGTTAATTACTAAAAAAGATGTTTGGTTGTCCATTATCATACCCATAATAATATCTCTTTTTACATCTACAATATTTTGCACCAACTACTTAAATCTTTTTGCACATTTTGGTATTGAAAAATTTCAAATTGAATATGCAGATCAATGCAGAACGAATTATGATATTACGAATGCATTGGTTTATTATGGGATAATTGGTGAGCGCGACAGCAAATATGCACCATATGCTAACTTGGCTTGTGCCCAAATACATAATGAGCAACAGCAATATAAAAAAGCACTTGAGTTTTACCAAAAAGCAGTAGTCAGTAACGACATAAGAATATTAAGCTCTTGTATGAATTTTGTTATAAATCAAATGAATTATTCAACAAATAAAAAAGACTCATTAAATTTATTTGAGGATGAAAATATTCGATTTGTTGTTGAATTAATGAATAAAATCAATGAACTATCACCCGAAACTTTCAAAGATTATAAAATTGATTTTCCTATTGATGAATCATTTGTAAATGAATATCTTAATCCTGATTCAAAAATCACGATTAACAGGACTTATTGGAAATATGATTATACACTGGTTGATACTGACGGAAGTTTAGCTCATGTAAAAGATAATGAAAGATTGGATTATGTTACAAGCTGGGATGAATCATTAAATTCAACATCTTTTGATACTGTAACAAAATATAAATATTATCACTATGTTTTGGAAACAGAAAATAAGGATGTTTCAACATTAAATGCAATACAAGATTCCCTTTCAGAGTACCAAACAATTGATAATAAACCAATCAAAGCTGCATTGGAAGAATTTGAAAACCAAAATAGTACAAATAAATAATTTTATTGTTAAAAGTACTATTTAAATAATAAAGTGAGGAAAAACAAATGAAACAAATAAGCGGATATCCATCAATAGATAAGCCTTGGCTTAAATATTATAATGAGGAGGCAATAAACGCATCTCTGCCAGAATGTTCAATGTACGAATATATGTGGGAAAATAATAAAAATCATCTTAACGATATTGCCCTAATTTATTTTAATAAAAAAATCACATACAGAAAACTGTTTGAAATGATAGACAGAACTGCAAAGGCTTTCCTATCTTTAGGCATTAAGGAAAAAGACACTGTTACTTTACTTGTTTTATCGCAGCCAGAAACTATATATATTGTTTATGCTTTAAATAAAATAGGTGTAAATATAAACCTTGTAAATGTTTTATCTTCTGAAAAAGATATACAGAATAGTATCGAAGAAACAAATTCAAATTGTATTGTTTCTTTAAATATATTTTCTTCCAGGCTGGAAAAAATTTTAGATAATCCTAAAATAACATGTCTTATTGAACTTAATCTTGCAAATTCTTTAAATCAAATTTATAAATGCGTAATTAATAAAAAAATTCAAGCAAAAAAATTTAATCACAAAAAGAAGATACTATATAAAGATTTTATTACTAAGTTACAAGAAAAAATAGTAAAAAAAACAAATTATAGTCCATATATAATTACCCATACAGGAGGAACCACAGGAACGCCAAAAGGTGTTATTCTATCAAACAAAGCAATTAATGGCGTAGTAGTTGAATATAAAAATAATCTTAAGTGGCAAAGACAGGAAACATATATGGATTTAGTTGTTCCTTTTGTAATTTATGGTCTTTGTGTAAATATTCATATGCCTTTAAGTTTGGGTATGAAAACAGTATTAATTCCAAAAGCTGATACAAGTCAAATAGCAGATTTTTTTTACAAATACAAACCTAATCATGTTACAAGCATTCCATCTTACTGGCAGCCACTTTTAAATAGTAAAAAAGTGGAAAAATTTGATTTTTCATTTTTGAACACTGCAGGTGCGGGCGGCGATGGAATGACAAGAGATTTAGAAAATCAATTAAATAGATTTTTCGAAGAACATAATTCTAAAACAGTTTTGCTAAATGGTTATGGCATGACGGAACTTTGTTCAACCGTATCCACATGCCAATATAATGCAAGAAAACAAGGAAGTGTTGGTATTCCATTACCACATAATAACATAAGTACTTTTGATGTTGAAACAATGGAAGAAAAGAGATTTGACGAACAAGGCGAAATCTGTGTGTTAAGTCCATTTGTTATGGAAGAGTATTTGAACAACGAAAATGAAACTAACAAAATATTAAAAAAACATTCAGATGGAAAAATTTGGTTACATACAGGCGATTTAGGCCATGTAGATTCTGATGGATTTATATTCATTGATGGAAGAATAAAAAGGATTATTCTAACTCAATTAGATGATTTAGGTCATAAAGTATTTCCTGCGCAAATTGAAAATATATTAAGCCAGAATCCGAATGTAGAAAGTGCATGTGTTGTTGCACAAGAACATAAGGAAAGAAATTTTGTTCCTATTGCTTTTATAATACTAAAAGATAAATCTACAAAAGAAATTAAAAATGATTTGTTTGATTTGTGTAAAAAAGAATTACCAGAATACGCACAACCATCCGATTTTATTTTTAGAGATTCTTTTCCTCTAACTTCTGTAGGAAAAATTGATTATAAAGCATTAGAAAAAGAAGTTGAAAATATTTATAATGAGGAATAAAAACAAGCGAAAGAATTAACAAGTTATTCATCAATGGACAAACTGTGGTTGAACAATACAACTTAAATAATCTCAATTATTGTGTTTGTGATTATTTATACTCAAGAAACCATAACCACTTCATAGTATTAAGGATAAAGATATTATAAGAATGTGGTCCTGTTAAAACACCCGAGTTTGTATATGCCTTTTTGCATTAAATAAAATTGTTAAATGATAAGTATGGTATTACCAACTGCAAAGAAAAAAGAGAATGCCAAGTATTTGATAAAACTCACTCATCAAAATTAATAATTCTTGATGCCAAATGCAATGCTATAGCGAAGGTAGTTAAAGAAAAGGAAAAATAAATCAGCATATTGATTGAGTATTAGTATGTTCCTAAAACACAACTATATCAAACAAAGAAATAACACTTACCCGAAAGCACCTACGGAATTTTCTGTAGGTGCTTTCTATATATTTATTATACATCTTTTAAGAAAGAGGTAACTTTATAGATAATATTTCAATCTTATATTACTCTAAAAAAATAATATTACATCTGCTTATGTATTGACAAATCTCAAGAATTACACTATAATAAATAAAAATACATTATAAGGTGTAATATTTATGAATAGTAATCCAATTCATAGAGAAATTAAAGCAAATCTTGCTCGTTCAGGAATGACTTTAACAGAAGTTGTCAAACAGATGAACCTTAATAGACCTAAGGATAACCAAACGACAATCCAAAATATTTCCAATAAAATTATGCGAGAGACTATTAAATATTCTGAAATACTAGAAATAGCTGATATATTAAATATGAATATTCAATGGACAGAAAAAAGAAAGGAGGAAGTTCACAATGTATAATGAAATACTTAATGCATACTCTACTAACCAAATTATCCAAATATGCAAATATTTAAATAAAGAATACAACATATATGAACCCGACGAGGTTAGGTGGAAAAAAATTAGATATGCATTCTTTAAAACATCTGAAAATATTATATGTGATTTGCGAAAAGAAACTTTCTCCAATGAATTTATAAATCAGCTATTATTAAAATATTATGTTTGTGAAAGAGTAGTTAAATACCATTTTATAAAATTCCTAAAAGATTCTGTTCATGATATTGTGGCTTTTGAAATGTCTGTAGGCGATAGTAGAATTGATATTTGTCGTATCAATGGTAAACTATGTGCCTATGAAATCAAAACTGAATATGATAATTATGATAGACTAGAATCGCAAATGAAAGATTACTTTAAGGCTTTTGAAAAAGTATATGTAATTGTTCCAATTCAAAAAGTTGAAATTGTTAAAAAGTATATTCCTGCAAAATGTGGAATCATAACATATCGACTAAACAAGCAAGATGATATGATTTTTTCGTATAAAAGAACTGCTCAAGAAAATAAATGTGACATTGAATTCTGCGTAAAAAGTTTATCAAACAGTGACTTAATTACAATGCTAAAAATGCTTAATATTAAACCCTTCAAAAACAAAAAAGAAAATCTTGATTTGTTGTTAAGTATCACGAAGAAAAAAAACATTTGGGCAACATACAAGCATTTTTTAAAATTCAAATATAAAGAGCAATGGATTTATTTAAAAAACAATTTTGAAAATATTTTACCTATTGATTGTCAGAGCTTTTTTTCTTCAAGAATGGATCCCAATATATTATATGAAAAAGGAAATGGTCGTACAGCATTGTAGCCGTACGACCATTTCCTTTTATGCATTTGTTTCAAACATTGTATAAATATAATGTAACATCGTAATCATTTTCCATTGGCCTTGATTTTTCCCACTTTTTTCTTCTTTAATTATTGCAATAATTTCTTGACAACCTGGACATTTTTGATGGTGTTCTTCGTCAAATTCATTCCAATATTCAGAATTAATGATACTCGGAGCAATGTAATTAGGAAACTCTGAAAGTTTAGGTGTTCTGCCCCTATATGCAACAAAAAAGTTATTTTCATTAGAATAGTATATGCCAGCTGGGCTTATTGAGCCTCCCTTTGAAGGAAGTGATGCTACAATACATGCATAATCTCCGAAACCGTTAAATTTGTTCATCATAGGTAAACTATATGTTTCCTTTAAACTATTGTCTATTTGGGGAATTGGCTCCCTATCAGCCATTCCTTTATTAGTTAATGTTTCAGGTCTATTAGCATTTATAACTATAGAAATAAACTGTTTTTGCTTTTTACTATCAGATATTCGTTTATATATCTTCTTGAACACTGGATTTGAGTGAGAAGAGGATTCTATATCTAATAATAGTATATCATTTTCATTTATTAAATTTTCAATACAAGAAAATATATGTTCAAACTCTTGTGTTTTTATGCGAAAAGCGATTCTTGAAAATGTTTTTCTATATTCCGTAACTTCGTATGTTATTCTTTCTAAAGAAAAATTGTCGTTCAAATAAGAAACAACTGGAACCACTCTTTGCGAATATGATTTGAGTTTAAGCATTTCTTCTATACAGAAATCTGGTTGACGTGTCGACAATGTAACATAATTTCTAATAGCATCAGTTGTATTATTCAATTTAGCAGATTTTAGAAAATCTATCATAAGGGACATCTCAGGTGTATAATATAACAATTCTGCTAAATCCTCTATAATAGTGTTTTTATTATTTGTCCTAGTTTTTTCTTGTATTAACTCTACTAATGGAAATACATTTGACTCATTAAATACGCCAAGTTTAGCAAGTTGAGATAATACGCTCATTTCAACAGTTCTGTTTTTTAGTATTGGTACATACATTTTACATACCTCCTTTTGCTTTATTATCTAAATGATAAGCTAACCCATCAAGCCCTGGATAAATAAAAGAACGATTAATGCCTAACCAATCTAAATCATTAACGAAACTACTCAAAATATCTTTAGAAATTATTAGTTTATCAACAGCACAAAATTCATTATTAATTTTTATTTTATCCAACGGAACAGTTGGATTTTTATGTACTGTAAAAAGCCCTTTTTGAGCAATGATTCGTGGATGAATATAACTTGGAGAGTATAACACAACTTCATCTTCGTCAGATAGTGAAAATACATCTAAATCTTCGTCTGTATTTGAATTAAATTGTGTTTTGTCAACTACATAAACAGCAACATCATTATTATTTGAATTTTCAGTTGCAAAGTAGGCAGCTATTAGAGGATTTTCAGTCCAGTCCAAAAACCTTGTAGGTAATCCGTGATGTTGACCTATTGTCCATTGATCCCAAGAACTTAAATTTCTTAAATCCATATGTGGTATAGACATTTTTATGAAATCACGCATAATTTGTTCTTCCATATCCTGCAATTCATCAACTATTGAATCAGTCTTGCATTTTGAAACATATGGCTCTCTTCCTAATTTAGGAATCAAAGAATAGTTCAAATTATTTAATCCCCGAAAAATATGATTTCTATTATAATTCTTTTCTATATATGATAAATAATCAATAAAAGATTTAATATTAATTTCATTCATTAATAATAAGTTCCTCCTGATTTATTTATTATCTTTGTCTTATTATGTAATTATAATG
Organism: uncultured Eubacterium sp.; assembly: GCA_910577195.1. Lineage (GTDB taxonomy): Bacteria > Bacillota > Clostridia > Oscillospirales > Acutalibacteraceae > Eubacterium_R. The sequence continues at coordinate 6,230 of CAJTLP010000009.1, forward strand.
AATTTAGCAATTACAGATATATTTCATTAAGTCTTGCAAGAACTGATGATGCTTTATCAGCCATTCAGCAGCACCTCCATAAGTTCGGTCACTTTTTTATATACCTTCAACTGCTTTGCATATTTTGATAAATTTGCTAAATTTTTCTTATCATCAGAAATATAAGCGTTAATTGCTTTATTGAAAATTTCGTTGTCAAGTTGGTTTTTGTATTTAAAGCAATCACATATTGTCCGCTCACGGTCATAAACATTTAGCATAAAACCATTAAAATCATCTGTTGTTTTTCCAATTTCAAAAAGTTCATTCTGAATATAATAAGCCTTTAACGGCACTTCATCGATTTTCAACTTGCTTCGTGAAATTGTTCTCTGTACAGCAATATTCCATTCTCTTGGTGTATAATCACTGTAACCGTAGTGAAACAGAGCAGATTGAACACAGACAATTCCTTCAGGTAAAAGAGTTGACAGAATTTGTTCTTCGGATATATTTGCTTCAGACAGTCTATAATGTCCATGCTTTACTCGTTCAATAAAACAATCGTTAGCTAAATTCGTAATATCGGATTTAGTAAGACCTGCGTTGATAAGGTCAGCCGTTTTAATGATTCCGCCTGATTTTTCTATTGTATTTTTAGCAATATCCTTTTTGTTCATAGCTCACCAACTTTCAATACACAAATTTTCAAATCTGTGTACCAAAAGTATGATAACAAAATTTTACAAAAAAATCAATACTTTCAATACGCAAAGCTGAAATATTGTGTATTAAAAGTTTAAAAAAATAAAATCTATAGCAATGAATATTAATACATAGTGGTTAAAAGTCTTGCATAAGCAACGCACAAGTAACAAAAATAAAAAGAAACCCTGTAAAATCGGGCATCTTACAGGGTGAGAAGTTCTCAAAGAGATAATCTGCAGATTTCAAGAACGCTCTGTCTTTTCAGCGCGTTCTTTTTTTGCACGAGGTGCTTTCAACCATCACGAGCGGTTTGCACAGCAGAGCGAGTGGGCAATATAATTTCGTGCTTGTTGCGCAGCAACCAAGCACGTCGTGCACCACAGTTCTAAAGAGATAATCTTTCGATTTCAAGAACGTTCTGTTTTTACAGAGCGTTCTTTTCTTATATATAATTATATATTTTTATTTGACATTTTATTTCAATATGGTAATATAACATCGGAGATGTTGTAAATGGCAAAACCTAAGCAAATGTCGGAAAATTTTATACTCGGAATTATTCTTGCTGCTGTGGGCGGATATCTGGATGCATACACCTATCTTGTACGCGGAGGGGTATTTGCCAATGCACAGACAGGCAATATCGTTTTGCTCGGAATAAATCTTGCCGAAGGCAGTTACCTTAATGCGCTGCAGTATCTTTTTCCTATTGCTGCTTTTTCGGTCGGTGTGCTTATTTCTGAAGCAATAAAAATCAAATTGCCCAAAAGCTATCATTTACACTGGCGTCAAATAATAATCGCTATTGAAATACTTTTAATGTTTATATGCGCATTTATTCCCAGCGGAAAGGATGATGTGATTGTCAACACAATCGTTTCACTTGTATGTGCCCTTCAGGTTGAAAGCTTCAGAGTAATCAACGGCAATAAGGTTGCAACAACAATGTGCACAGGCAATCTCAGAAGCGGTACAGAACTGCTTTTTCAGGGAATTAGCACGAAAAATAAGACCGCTTTAAAGCAATGCCTGAATTACTATTTCATTATTCTGTTCTTCATAATCGGTGCTGTTGCAGGTGCCGTAATAACAAATTTTATAGGAATAAAAAGTATCATTGCATGCTGTATTTTACTGATCATACCATTTGTGATGATGTTTAAAAGAAATAATCTATGAGCTCTGAAAAAAACTTAAACTACAACAAAACAATATATGCCAGCTTTATAGGATATATCGTGCAGGCTATTATAAATAACTTTGCACCACTCCTGTTCCTGACCTTTCAGAAAAGCTATGATATCGCACTTGAACAGATAACAATGCTGGTTACCATTAACTTTTTAATACAACTCTTTGTAGATTTGCTGTCAGCAAAGGTTATTGATAAAATCGGATATAAGCCAAGCATCATTTTTGCTCATTTATGCTGTTCAGTCGGTCTGATACTGATGACCGTACTCCCTGATTTGTTGCCAAATGCATTTGCAGGACTGCTGACAGCGGTTATCATCTACGCAATCGGCGGCGGAATCATTGAAGTTTTAATCAGTCCGATTGTTGAAAGCTGTCCGACAGATAACAAGGAAAAGGCAATGAGTCTTTTACATTCCTTTTACTGTTGGGGACACGTTGGTGTAGTTCTTATATCAACATTGTTCTTTAAACTATTCTCCATAGATAACTGGAAAGTGCTTTCCGTTATCTGGGCAATTATCCCATTGGCAAATGCTTTTTTGTTCAGCAGGGTGCCTATTGCACCGCTAATTGCAAACGGAGAAAAAGGAATGTCACTCAAAGAGCTTTTTTCCAAAAAATTCTTTTGGCTTATGCTCATAATGATGATTTGTGCAGGTGCCAGTGAGCAATCCGTAAGTCAGTGGGCATCCACCTTTGCAGAACAGGGTCTGGGCGTTTCCAAAACAATCGGCGATCTGGCAGGTCCAATGGCATTTGCCGTGCTTATGGGAATTTCAAGAGCCTTTTACGGCAAATACGGTGACAAAATAGATTTAGATAAATTTATGCTGTTCAGCGGTATTCTCTGCATTATCTCTTATCTTTGCATAGGACTGTCCGATTCACCTGTAATCAGTCTTATTGCCTGTTCTGTATGCGGTTTATCCGTAGGCATAATGTGGCCGGGAAGCTTCAGTAAAGCATCGGCATCTATCACTCATGGAGGCACAGCAATGTTTGCACTGCTTGCGCTTGGTGGTGACTTAGGCTGTTCGGCAGGGCCGACAATCGTCGGAATGGTGTCAAGTGCATTTAATGATAATTTAAAAATGGGAATTCTTTTTGCAGTTATCTTCCCTATTCTTCTCATCATCGGAGTCCTTCTTTGCAGGAATAAAAAAATCATTAATAAATAGAGTCCAAAATTGATCATAGAAAAATGAAAGAAAAAGAAAAAACCACCTTCAGAAAAATTGAATATCACAGAAAAGAGAGCATTTACCTTATCGTAAGAGGAATAGAAGTAGGAATTGTAGCAGGACTGATTGCAGTTCTTTACAGATTTTTACTGTCAGTTGCTGAAGAAAAACTGCTGACTGTTCTTGACTATATAAAAGGGAATCCTCTGAGAACAGGAATCTGGTTTATCGCACTGATTGCTATGGGCGTCTTTGTATCCTTTATTAACAAATGGGAGCCGTCAGCCTCAGGCTCAGGCATTCCGCAGATTACAGGAGAGGTGAAAGGCTATCTGTCTCCAAGCTGGTGGAAAGTGATTATTGCAAAGCTTATCGGCGGAACAACCTCTGTTTTTGCAGGGCTTTCACTGGGCAGAGAGGGTCCCAGCGTTCAGCTTGGCGGTATGGCCGCAAAAGGAGTTGCAAAAATAACGAAAGCAGACAAAACCACTGAACACCGAATGATAAGCTGCGGTGCAGGTGCAGGTATGGCAGCAGCATTTAATGCGCCCCTTGCAGGCACAATGTTTGTGCTTGAGGAAATTCACCACACCTTCGACAAAAGCCTTCTTTGTATGAGCATTGTGGCTGCAATCACTGCAGATTACACATCAAAGATATTTTTCGGTCAGGACACTGTATTCAATTATGATACGGTTAATTTCCCTTTAAGATATTACTGGCTTTTGATTTTGCTTGGTATTATTCTCGGAATCAGCGGTGTATTATATAATGTAATCATGTCAAGGGCACAGGATATATACAAAAGCATCCGTAAAATTCCGAATTACATCAAGCTCCCTGTGATTTTTGCACTCAGCGGAGTTGTGGGTCTCGTTTTGCCTCAGATACTTTGCGGTGGTCGCAGTATGGTAGAATTTCTGATGAATGAGCAGCCCTCAGTAGGAACAATGCTCTTTCTGCTTACCGCTAAGTTTTTATTCGGTGCGGTATGCTTTGCGGCCGGTGCACCCGGCGGAACACTTTATCCGCTTTGTATTTTAGGAACATATATCGGTGCTGTATTCGGTGCAATTTCAATTAACGCATTGGATCTAAGCCCTGAGCTGTGGCAGGAATTTGTTGTTATCGGCATGGTGGGATTTTTCGCATCCATTGTCCGTGCTCCCATAACAGGTATCGTTCTTGTTTTTGAATTAACAGGAAATATGAACAATATTCTGCCGATTGCAACCGTTTCACTCATTAGCTATGCAGTGGCAAATCTTCTCGGAGTGAATCCGTTTTATGAAACACTTCTGGAGAAAATTATATCCAGCAATCCCGAAAAACCTGAATTCCATAAAAGAAATGAAAAAATACTGAAAACATATGTTATCCCTACAGGCAGTCCGTTAAGTGAAAAACCGATTATGGACATAAACTGGGGTAAGCACTGCCTTATCGTCAGCATTGAACGAAATGATGTATCCATCACGCCAAAGGGTGATACCGTACTTAAAGAGGGCGACGAAATCGTTATACTTGTCAGTCAGAGACGTTTTTCAAGGGACAATGAACGTCTTGAGAAAATAATCAATGGATAGATAAACATACAAATGCAAAAAATAAAATATAAAAGGGGTAAAAAATTATGGACGAAAGACAATGGTACAAGGGAGATACACATCTTCACACCACAAACAGTGACGGCGTATTATCAAAGGGACAGCTTGTTGACAAATGCAAGGAAAGCGGTCTTGATTTTATGATAATCACCGACCACAATTTCAACTCAGTGAAGGCAAGCTATTTTGACAAGGATATGCTTGTTATTCAGGGACAGGAAATTACAGGCGAACCGGGTCACGTAAATATCTGGGGAAAGAAAGTTCCTCTTGAACCGCCATATGCACTGGACACCGCAGAAGATTATCATAAGATCATCGACCTTTGCAAAGAGGCCGGTGCAACCATTTCACTGAATCATCCGTTCTGCTCAAACTGTCCGTTCAGACTTGAGCCTGAGGATTATCCCTTTGACTGCGTAGAGGTATGGAACACCATTCAGCACAGTGATAATATCAAAAATATGGAGTGGTGGCACAATCAGCTTTTACAGGGTAAGCACCTTCCTGCTGTCGGCGGCTCTGATTTCCACAGAGATTACGGCATTCCGTTTTTAGCCTGCCCTACTACATATGTCAATGCCAAGAGCAAAACCGAAAAGGATATACTTGAGGCAATCCGTGAGGGCAGAAGCACCATTACAAATTCACCGAAATCAACAACGATTTTCCTACATTATGGCAATGCGGAAATAGGAGATACAGTCAAGCTTTCAGAAAACAAAAAACTCGAGGTACGCGTATCAAAGTTCAAAAAGGATCATACACTTAAAGTTTATAATAACGATAAAGTGATTTTTGAAACCACTGCGAAAAAATACACTGAGGCTTATATTGCCGAGCTTGATATTGAAGAGCCCGGATTTGTAAGAGCTGAAATTACATACAGATTCAATCCGATTTTTGAAAAAGTTTATGCATTCGTAGAGAGAAAATTTTTATCAAACAGAGGAGTAAAAAACGATGCTCCTCTCGGTCTGCCTGATTTCTTCTGGGCATTCACAAACCCAATCTGGGTTGAGGAATAAAGAATAGCAAACACCAGCCGATAGGTATATCCTATCGGCTGGTGTCGTTTATTCAGTATTGCACATTATTGTTTAGTTTATCAATAATGTATCTGATATTCTGTAGGGGCAGGTTTCCACGCCTGCCCATTTTTATATTTTTCGGGAGGGCACAGAGACCCTCCCCTACACTAAACAAAAATTTATACATCAAAACAAATTTGATATATCACTGACATCATATTTTGAAGCCAGGGTTCTGATACCCATTTCCACTTCATCCCTGCTGAAATGGTTACGCTGTAAAAACTCGTCATCCTTTTCATTAAGATAGGAATAAAACAGGATTCCTGCCTTTAAATCAAGCATATTGTTATCGGAAAGGGATTGATACAATCTATTCTCAGCATTATTTATATCACCGTCATCTATCATATCGGTAAGTGCTTTCAGCCTGTTTCGTGCATCATAGTCCTCCAGCAGCTCGGCGGAGGGTGTTTCTGTATCAATATCAAACAGCAGCTTAAGCAGTGCACGCACCATTTCCTTTATCATACGCATAATGTAATCCTGTTCAAACATAGAATACAACTCCCTAAAATTTTTCAGGAGGTCTGATGCACTCAAGTACCGAGTGTATCAGCCTCCTGATTTGTTTATTACATCAAATCTGCAATTGTATCAGAAAATTCTGTAGGATTATCAAGGTCAAGGCCTGCGATTAATCTTGCAGATGCATACAAGAGCTTTGTATATTTAGCAAGGGTTTCATCATCAGCAGCTGCAAGCTTTTCAGCTACAGGATGATTTGAGTTAATCTCAAGAACAAGCTGAGCCTTAACGCCCTGATTTGCACCCGGCATTGCATTGAGCACCTTTTCCATTTCAAGTGAAACGTAGCCCTCAGCAGTAAGGCTTACCGGATGTGCGCCGAGCTTATTGGAAAGCTTAACAGCAGTAACCTGTCCGCCGAGTGAATCCTTCATCTTTTCAAGGAGATCTTTTGACTCCTCATTTTTCTTATTGATAGCCTCTTTTTCGGCCTCAGTGCTCAGGTCAAGGTCATCCTTGCAGATGTTTGCAAAATGCTTGCCATCATATTCCATAAGCATCTGGATTGCAAACTCATCAACCTCATCAGTAAAGTAAAGCACCTCATAGCCCTTTTCCTTGACTGCATCAATCTGAGGAAGGAGTGAAATCTTATCTGCATTCTCACCGCAGGCATAGTAAATGGATTCCTGAGAATCAGCCATTCTGCCCACATATTCTTTCAGTGTTGTATAGCCGTCACCATTTGAGGATTCAAAAAGAAGCAGGTCCTTAAGTCCGTCTTTCTCCATGCCATAATTTGCATAAACACCGTATTTAAGCTGTAAGCCGAAAGACTTAAAGAATTTCTCATATTTTTCACGGTCGTTCTTCAGCATTTTGTTAAGCTCGTTCTTGATTTTCTTATCAATCGCCTTTGCAATAATCTTAAGCTGATGATCGTGCTGAAGCATTTCACGGCTGATGTTCAGGCTCAAATCCGCACTGTCCACAAGACCCTTTACAAAGCTGAAATAGTCGGGGAGCAAATCAGCACACTTATCCATAATCAGTACACCGTTTGAATAAAGCTGAAGACCCTTTTCATATTCCTTGCTGTAAAAATCATAAGGCGGATTTTCAGGAATAAACATCAGTGCATCAAAAGTTGCCTGTCCCTCCGTCTTTGAATGAATCACTGCAAGAGGGTCGGTATAATCCATAAATTTGCTCTTGTAGAACTCGTTATAATCCTCTGCCTTGATTTCACTCTTTGACTTTCTCCAGATAGGAACCATTGAATTAAGGGTTTCCATATTGATTTCCGTAATATACTCGCCCTCTTTTTCAGGGTCAGGTATCTGGTGGCTCATCTCCATAACAATCGGATAACGGATATAGTCACTGTATTTTTTAACAAGCTCATCAATCTTATACTCTTCAAGATACTGAGAATAATTCTGGTTCTCATTATCCTCTTTGATATAAAGCGTAATTACTGTTCCGGCATCTGCCTTTTCACACTCTTCAATTGTATAGCCGTCTGCACCTGATGATACCCACTTATGTGCAGCATCCTCGCCAAAAGCTTTGGACACAACCTCAACCCTGTCAGCAACCATAAATGAGGAATAAAAACCTACACCGAACTGACCGATTACCGAAATATCCTGTGCATTTTCATCGTCGGCATTTTCCTTTTTAAAATTGAATGAACCGCTTTTTGCAATCGTACCAAGATTATTTTCAAGCTCTTCAGCGGTCATACCGATACCGTTATCGGTTAAAGTAAGGGTTCTGTTTTCCTTATCAATATCAATCTGAATTTTAAAATCATCTCTCGAAAGCTGAACTGCATTATCCGTGAGAGATTTAAAATAAAGCTTATCAATTGCATCAGATGCATTTGAAATAAGCTCTCTGATAAATATCTCCTTATGTGTATAAATGGAATTAATCATCATATCAAGGAGTTTTTTAGATTCTGCTTTAAACTGTTTTTTTCTCACAATAATCATCCTTTACTTTGTAATTAGCACTCTTGCGTTTCGAGTGCTAATTTAATTATAACCTATAATTTCCAGTTGTCAATACTTATATTCAAATTTATTTTTTAGACAGATGTACAATTCTGTTTGACTTTTGGCATAAATTAGATTAATATCATAATTATAGGGGGAAATTATTATGAGTACAAAGACAAAAACAAAGTCCAAAAAGAAAACTGCTTTAAAGACCATTGTAATCATTGTTGCAGTGATTGCAGCGCTGGCAATATTCCTTAATGTTGCAGGCACACACAGATCAAAGCCTGAACAGGTGAAGAGCTTTGATACCGCAAATCCGTACATATTAGCAGAGACAGATATTTCAGGTCATAGAAGCGGCGGCGGTATTGCCCCTGAAGAAACACTGATGGCATTTAAAAACTGTGCAGAAAATCCTGCATTTTCCATTGATGTATTTGAATTTGACCTGCACATCACAAGCGATGATGTTCTTGTTCTTCTTCACGATGATACCCTTGACAGAACCTCAGACTGCGAAGAGGTATTCGGCGAAAAAGATGTACGTCCTGAAACGAAGACATTTGAAGAGCTGAAAACGCTCAATATGGGTGCTAAATTTGAGAACGAACAGGGTGAAATGCCATACGCAAGCCTCAAGGGTGATGAGGTTCCCGATGAGCTCAGAATTTTAAGTCTTGATGAAGTGCTTGATTATCTCACCTCAGCAGGCGACTACAAGTATATTATTGAAATCAAGAACGGCGAGGATTTAGGAAGAAAGGGTGTTGACATCCTTTACAAAATGCTCACGGAAAGAAATCTGCTTGACCAGGTAATTTTCGGCACATTCAAGGGTGAAATCAGTGAATATGTTGATGAGAATTATCCTGATTTAACAAGAAGTACAGGTATAACCGAAGCGCTTGAATTCTGGTGGGCTGCACTGACAAACAGTAAGAGCTATGAGCCGCCTTGTAAGGTTTTACAACTCCCATACGGAGCACCATTCTCCTATCTCGGAATCAATATGGGAACTGCTCAGATGATAAACTATGCACACGAACACGATATGGCGATTCAGTATTGGACAGTAAATGAAGAGGACGATATGGAATACCTGATCAGCGTTGGTGCAGACTGTATTATGACAGACTATCCTGACGTGCTTTATAACGTAAAAAATAAATAAAATATATCAATAAAATGAAAGCTGTATCAAAGTTTTTGCCTTGATACAGCTTTTTGTTTTATATCATTTTAAAGCGCACTGCATATGGATATAAACTCTTCCTTAGACATCGAAGAATTTATGTAGCTCAACAGTGAATTGGTTGAAAGGCATTCCGGTAAGTCAAGCCGTTTCAATAGCCTCTTTTTATTCTGCTTGGCATTCGCTGTACCTGACAATCCTAAATCAAACAAATCAAAATTTGTGACAGGATTACTGTTTTCAGCCTTTTGCGCCGATACACCTGCTTTACGAAACAGATTCAAAAGCAGTTCATCGTTCATACCCTCAACACCCAGCTTACCTTCCTTTGAGGACTGAGCTTTTCTTTTTTCCTTGCCGAATATATCTGGTATATAAATATGCTTGATTTTATCCTTAGGTATACCTGCTGCAACATAATTTCTTATCTGAAAACCACTGTGGTCGGAATCTGTAAGAATGATGATTCCTCTTTCATTTGCAAGCCTGCGGATAAATTTAAGCTTTTCCTTATCCTTATATATACCAAAGCCATTTGTTTCAATAATAACAGCATCCAGGAAATTTGACAGCTTTAATTTATCGTACCTGCCCTCTACAACAACAGCCTCATTGATTTTAAGCATAGCTTACCTCTCCGGCAATCAATATCAGCTTGACGATTAATTCCTCCAGCAGAAGCTTTTTATCTGTCGCAGTGCTCTTTAATTTCAAATCGGTATTCATAATTTCATCAAGGGATTTTCTGAGCTGATTTTCGCTGAGATTGGCACAGTCTCTTGATGCATTTCTGAGTGCAAATTCCCTGCCCCTATAGTTATAATGCTTAGCAACATCATCATAGGAACAGCCTGCAGTTTTTGCACATTTCACCCTGTACATATCCACATAAACACCGCCGATAACAGCAAGTATAAGAATAGGGTCCTCCTTCATATTAAACAGTGTATCAAGGACACTGTACGCCATATCGGAATTACCGGCGACAACAGATTTAGACAGGTCATAAACACGTGCCTGCAGGCATTTTGTTGCCATATTATCAATGATATCCTTTGTTATCTCTCTGCCCTGTGCAAAGTAGGACAGCTTATCAAGCTCATTGAGAAGGTTTTTCAGATCATTGCCGGAAACGGAAACAAGATATTTTGCATTGCTCATATCAAGCACGGAGCCGCGTTTTTTTGCACCGCTGACAAGCAGCTTTGCCACATCGTTTTCGCTCCGCTTTTCCATATTCACAACTGCGCCTGCGTTGTCAAAGGCAGTAATTATCTTCTTAAAGGAAGCACTTTTAATATCAGGCTCAATGGCATCGTATACAAGAATAAGAATTGTGCTTTCAGGCACATCAGCAAGGAATTCACTCAGCAGCTTTAAATCAGCCTTTGACTTCTCTACAGGATAATCACGTACAAGAACAAGATTATATTCACTCATCATAGGCAGCATCTGTGCGTCCTTAAGAATATCATCAAGCGATGTATCCTTACCCTCAAACTGATGCAGGTTAAAGGATTCAAAGGTAGGGTCAACAATTTTCTTTTTCAGCTGTGAAATATAATGCTCCTTAAGATAGCTTTCCTCGCCGTAAATAAGATAAGCGTTTGAAAAATGATTACTCTTTATCTGTTCCTTAAGCTGCGATTCGTTAAGCTTTGACATCATTTCCCCTCCTTTATCTGAACATCAGCATTTTCAGTGATAATAAACATCACATCACCGTTTTCGTTAAATCTTTCATAAATATTTCTGTACGCCTTATATTCACCTATTCTAACATAATTCTCGTCAATTTTAAAGACCTTATCAAAAACTGACACAAGTATTACATCGTTATCACATTTTATGCTGATATGATTGCAAACATTTTCATCGCAATCCGACAGACTTTTAAAATCAGCATCAGGCAGAAGCTTACGTATTTCCTTTTTACAGGAAACGGAATTATAAACAGCAACAGAATCAAAGTTCCTTGCCGACAGCACCTCATCCATAAAATAGCAGTCACTTTTATCATCGGCATCTATTATCACAGCACTGTCTTTATCATATATCATCACCGCACCGCTGTCGCTGACGCGGACATAAGCGTTATGATTATAGCTGTAAATACTGAAAACGGCTGTAACGGAAAGGATAAGAGCAATGAATACACTCATAAGCTTTATATCGATTTTATGGCTGACAAGCAGTGAAATTCCTGCAAACAGCAGCAGTGCAGCAATGGCAACGCCCACCAATTCATCTGATATATCAATATACAAAACGCTGAATTTTTCCTCACAGAAATCGGAAACATTTATCAGCACACCGAGTGAAAAATCCGCAATATGCTTTGGTATAAATACAAGAAACGGCACACCTGAAAATATACATACAAGCAGTACTGACACCAGTGCAAGCTGCATAATCGGTATACAAAGAATATTCATCACAAGAGATACAAGACTTAATCTGCTGAAAAGAAGCCAGCCCACAGGAAGTGTTGACAACAGCACAGACCATGTTGAAAATACACCGTCATAAAAATAGCTGAGTATTTTGTTTTCAGGTCTTAGCTTTTTATCATATGCAGGCTTGATTACACAAAGCCCGATAATTGCAGTAACCGTCAGCAGTGCACCTGCATCTGTTACAGAAAACGGATTGAGGCACATGATAAATACGGCAAATCCGAGTGAATTCAGTGTATCAGCTTTATCATTGACCAGCTGTGCAGTCAGCATAACCGCTATCATTATCCCTGCACGCACGGCAGATTTTGAATACCCTGAAACACCTATATATACAATGATAATCAAAAAGGTTAATACTGTCGACGGCAGAACAGAAACTTTCAGAAATTTCAGAAGATAATAAGCCAAAAGACAGATTAAGGTAATATGCAGACCTGACACGGCAATCATATGTGAAATACCGCAGACCTTGAAGCTTTCTCTTATATCATCCCTGAGCAGTCCTTTATCTCCTGTAAGGATTGAATAGGCAAGTCCTGTCTTTTCCTCATCAAAGCTTTCAGTGATTATCTCTTTTATTTTCAGCCTTAATTTTAATATGTAATAATTTGGTGGCTTTGCGTCCTCTGTTACATCATCAATCTGAATCAGCTTCCCTCTGACATATATATCATTGCCGTAATCACCAAAGGAGCAAAATGCATTATCCGTATAGCTGTAAAAGGAAATCACGGCTGAAACAGTATCATAATAATCAGCAGGTATTTTCGTCTGCGATTTTATTTTCAGCTTTATATTCTGCGGCGAGTCAAAAGCATCAATGCTCTCCGTTTTAACAGTATAGAGATAGCCGCTGTCTGTTTCCTCCTCAATATCCACGATTCTGAATTTTACATCCGTGCTGATACCGTCAAGTGATTTCTGCGGTATCACATCACACTGCATACATAAAACAAATATAAGACAGGAAAAGAGCATTGCACCGAAGGTAATCGGCACAACTCTTTCCTGTCTTAATCTCTTTACAAGCAGTGATATCAAAAGAGATACCACTGCAAATATCAATATAAATTTTACAAAGAAATAAGGTACTGTATTCAGCACGATAAGAGTTATTGCAGATGAAAAGCCGACAAATGCAAAAACTCTTTTCATAGCTAAGTTACCTTACAGGCTCCATAATAAATGAATATGCCTGCTTTACTCCTTTTTTCATAAGATACGGCTCGCGGACAAATGCCTGACCGGGCAGGTCACCGCCGACACCGCAAAGCATATGGTCAATATTGAGTGTAGTAATATTCTCATACGGAATATTATTGATATGCGTTGCTTTTTCCAGTCCGTCCGTAGTGTAATGGTACGCAGAGAAATTAAGCGGATCATCAAAATATGCCGTAAACTTAAGACCCTTTCCTTTTTTATCGGTAATGGTCATATAGCGCATATCCGTTCTGTTTGAGGATTCCTGCGGACGCATATAGCGGTAATCCATATCGGTAACAGTGGATGTATACTTATCAATCTTAGCGCCTGTTTTTCTGTCACAATAGGTTGCAACAGGTCCTCTGCCATACCATGTCACATATTCCATATCCTTAGGAAGTGTCATCTGGTAACCGAACTTTATCATATTGGATGTAGGAACAGCTGAATGGTAAACATAGATTTTGCCATCCGGATAAATCTTGTAGGTTGCTACAGAATTTTTAAGACCGATTGTGCTGAAAGCAATATGAATTTCAACTGTGTTATCCTCGCCTGCTTTTGCCACAGTCTTAACAGCATGATTATGCTTGGTTGCCCTCTGCCATTTATAGAATGGGTGAAACTTTGCAAACTGCGGTGTAAAGTTGAGGAAGTCAATATCATTATCTGTAAGTGCTCTGAAATAGTTCGGCATCATCGGTGCCAGAAGCATTTCCTTGTCGTCAATAACATAGCTTACAATTTTTCCGTTATCCACAATAACCTTAATCTTATCATTTTCTGCAGTAACTCTTTTGCCCTTTACTGTAAAATTGAGATCACCCTTATTTTCAGGCTTTACAGGCTGAGGCATTTCATTGATAATAAACTGATCCCACGCAATTTCAAAGTTTGACTTAAGACCCGGCGTTTTCTTTCTTGTGAAGAATGAGATTGTAAGAACAACCTCCTTGTCCTTAGGAATATTGTCAATGGAATACGGAATGGTGATAAAGGTCTCCGAAAGCGGCTCACATTCAAACTTATCCAGCTCGCCGAATTCAATCACTTCGCCCTCTGCCTTAAGCTCCCACTTGCACTTATAATTTGAAATATCCGTAAACAGGAATTTATTTTTAACTCTGAACTTTCCTGCCATAAGGTCAAAGGCCTCTGTCTTAATCTCCTGATATCCCTTTTTAACCTCAGCAATCTGAGGATGAGGGGTACGGTCCGCACCGATAATACCATTTGCACAGAAATATACATTTGAGCCTGTCATTGCAGTTGTATTCGGAATATCAATAAGCTTTTTCGGCTCTAAGCCCTGAAAGTCCGTTCCGTAGAGATAATTATCATTGCCATTTTCATCCTTAACGTGAAGTGCCTGGTCAACAAAATCCCAGATGAATCCGCCGCACATATTGTCGTACTTTTCGAAATCATCAATATATTCCTGGAAATTACCGAGTGAATTTTCCATAGAATGGGCATACTCACAAAGTACAATTGGCTTACCCTCGTACATTTCAGGTGTAATCGGCTTACTGTCAGCAGCAAGCTGATTTGCAATGTTATCATAAAGTGATATCTTTATCTCCTGCTTGTTGCCGAGCTTTTCCATAATATCTGCAGTAGGATACATACGTGAGATAACATCACTCTTCGTCTGGTCAAAGTCGCCCTCATAATGGAATTGTCTTGTATCATCGAGCTTAAGAGCGGCTTCCTTCATACGCATAAAGTTATCGCCGTCGCCTGCCTCATTGCCCAGTGACCACATAAACACACAAGGATTATTACGGTCACGCAGTACCATGCGCTCCATTCTGTCCACTACGGCAGCAGTCCACATAGGATTTGAACCCGGAACGCCCTTACGTCTTACGCCGTGCGTTTCAAGGTCACATTCGTCCATTACGTAAAAACCGTACTTATTGCACATTTCATAAAAATACGGATCATCCGGATAATGTGACGTACGAATGGAGTTGATATTATTCTGTTTCATAATATCAAGGTCCTGCGTATATCTTTCCTTTGGCACAGCCCAGCCGAAATCAGGGTCAAAATCGTGACGGTTTACACCCCTTATCATAAGCGGCATACCGTTGAAATAAATTTTTTCGCCCTTGATTTCAACCTTTTTAAAGCCTACCTTATAGGTTTTAACGCAGATAATTTCACCGCCAACAGATACGGTCATAACAAGTGTATATAAATTCGGTGCTTCGGCAGACCATTTCTTAGGTGCCTTTATTTTTGCATCAAGGTGAAGCTTTTCTTTGCCGCCTGAAAGTGCAATTTCCTTTGCACCGACAGGTAACTGTCTTCCTGTCTCTGAAATCAGCTTGGCGTCAACGGTGCAGTCACCCTTTACGTTATTATAATTTTCGAGAAAAATGTCAAGGCTTACATCAGAGTCTTTATAATCGACATCAAAATCTGTTTTTATGTAAAAGTCTCTCAGACAGAGCTTAGGCTCGGCATAAAGATAAACCTCACGGTAAATACCGCAGAGCCACCACATATCCTGATCCTCAAGATATGAGCCGTCACTGTATCTGTAGAGCTTTGCACAGATAAGGTTTTCACCTTTTCTGAGAAGCTTGGTTACATTGAATTCATGCGGCACCATTGAGCCCTGAGAATAGCCGACGAATTCACCGTTCACATACACCTCGAGTGCTGATTTTGCAGCACCGAAATGAAGAAATATCTCTCTGCCGACAAAATTTTCATCAAGCACAAATGTCTTTCTGTAAAATCCGATTTCCTGCATATTATGGTCAATACACGGAATTCTTGACTTGCTTCTGCTGAATGCCTTCGGAAAAGTTGAAGCATAATAATAAGGAACAGAATATCCCTCAGTCTGCCATACTGAAGGCACCCTTATTTCATCCCATGAGCTTGCATCAAAGCTTTCAAGCTCAAAATTGTCCGGCTGATTCTTAAGTCCTCTCTGCCAGAAAAACTGCCACATACCATTCAGGGACTGCTTATATTTGCTTTCATCGCCTGAAAGTGCTGATTCTTCATCATCAAACGGAAGCATTAAAGCGTGTCCGTCTTCCTTGTTAATCCTGAAGATTGAAGGATCTTCCCATCTGAATTTCGCCATAATTTACCCCTTAATAAATTAATACTTTGAAATATTATTATAAACTACATTGGCAATAAAAGTCAATATAGACAAGAGGGGCGTAATTTGTTATAATAATAAATTATAAATCAAGTTAATTTTGGAGTTTAAATAATGATAGTTAGAGTTAATAAAAGCAATCTTGCTGAATATGAAAGCTTTATAAAACAGCATCCTAAGGGACTGTTTCAGCATTCTTCAAAGTGGGCAAAGGTAAAAGATGCGTGGAAATTTGAAGCCGTAATGCTTAAGGATGATAACGGAGAAATCAAAGGTGCTGCCGCTGTTCTTATCCGTTCAATCCCTGTAATCAAGAACTCACTGATGTATTGCTGTCGCGGTTTCGTATGTGATGAGAACGACTTTGATACATTTGATAAACTCTTTAACGGACTTCTTGAAATCGGAAAGGAATACAAGGCATACTGCCTTAAAATCGACCCTGAAATTGTTATTGAAAACCAAGCATTCAAGGAGCATCTGATTAAAAAGGGCTTTATCGAACTCAATCCCAGCTGTATGGATTTTGAAAATGTTCAGCCGAGATTTGTATACTGCTTTGACTACAACGGTCTCAGTGAGGATGAGCTTATGCTCACCTTCAAATCCGACTACAGAAACCGAATCAGAAAAGCACCTAAAAAAGGTGTTGAGGTTAAAATCTGCGGCAAAGAGGCTCTGGACGATTTCGTTAGAATTATGAGCGAAACAGGAGAGCGTGACGGATTTTCAACAAGACCTAAGGAATATTTTGCAAAAATCCTTGACTGCATGACGGACGATGCAAGGCTTTATATGGCATACTATAACGGACAGGCTATAGCAGGCACAATCGCTATCAAATGGGGACAGAACGTTATGAAGTACCAGTACGGCGCATCATCAAACGCACACAGAAATGTATATCCTAACTACGCACTGCAGTGGGCAATGATGCAGTGGGGTATGGAATGCGGCTGCAAGGTTTATGATTTCGGCGGAATTTCAGGAGATTGTCAGAATCCGGACAACCCTCACTACGGACTGTGGAGATTCAAACACGGCTTCGGAGGATATATGAAGGAATTTGTGGGTGAATTTGACTATGTAATCAATAAGCCTGTCTATAATCTTTACAATGTCGCAACTAAAGTTCTTGAGAAAATAAGGTAACAGTATGAGCCGATATATCATTGATAAAAACAAGCTTGAAGAAAATATTGAAATCATTAAGGAAAAAGCAGGCGTGCCGTTAATCGGAGTTGTAAAGGGCAACGGTTACGGCTTCGGAATAAAAGAATTTTCAGAAATACTCAGAGATAATGGCATCAGCATTTTTGCAATTACTGAGGTTGATGATATTCCTGAGCTCAGAAGTGTTCTTGACAAAGAGGATATCCTCGTGATGCGTTCTACAGGAATTAAAAGCGAGGCTGAAATCATTGCAAAGAACAACTGCATTGCCACTATAGGTTCACTGAATGCCGCTCAGGTTATGAACGAGGTATCATCCGAGCTGAACACCGTGACAAAATGCTATCTGAAAATCGACACAGGTATGGGACGTTATGGCTTTATGCCCAGTGAAATTGAGGATGCAATAAAATGCTACGATTTTGATCATCTTGAGTTTATCGGTGCATACACGCATTTCTCATCCGCCTTTACAAATGAGGAACTTACAAGAGCTCAGCTTGCACTTTTCAAGGACACAATGGAGCAAATAAAAAAGGCAGGCAAGAATGTCGGCATCATCCACGCCAGCAACTCCCCTGCACTGCTTAATGTTGAGGGCGTATGCCTCGACAGTGTGCGAATCGGCTCTGCTTTCACAGGAAGGGTTATTACAAAAAATAAAACCAATCTTAACAGGCTTGGTTCTCTTGAAGCAGATGTAATTGAAATAAAGACCGTACCTGCAGGGTATTCAATCGGCTACAACGGACTTTATACAACTAAACGTGAAACAAAAATTGCCATTGTTCCGATTGGGCACTACGACGGCTTTGGTCTGGCTAAGGAAAAGGAAATTGCGGATTTTCGTTCCGTTCTTTCACAGCTGAAAAAATTCCTGAAAAAGCAGCAGATGTATGTTAAAATAAACGGAAGAATGTACAGTGTTATCGGTGAAATCGGCTTGTCACACACTGCAGTGGACATAACAGGAAGTGATGTTCAGATTGGCGATATTGCCAGCGTTGATATATCGCCGCTTATGGTAAATCCGCGAATACCGAGAATATACAAATCATAATCACATATCATAAAAGCACCGTATGAAACGGTGCTTTTTCTCTATAAATTATTGTTTAGAGAACGATAAATTACCCAAAACCACGCACGAAAATATATAAAAATTAATTAAATAAATAATGTTATTCTGTAGGGCAGGGGCTTGCTCCTGCCGATAAACTGAAAATACTCGCAGACATCGAGTCTGCTCGTATTTTGTGCGTTTTTTGTCTTTTGCTCAGGGGCAGTACCATCGTACAGCACCCATTCGCAAAATACAAAATTTTGGGCAATTTCTCGCTCTCTAAACACGTTATCTGCTCGCAATGCGTTATTGAGCTAAACAATAATTTAAAATATATTCCCAAAGGTTATTCTTTGGTTTTCATATATGGATTTAATCTGATTTTTGGCGGTTACAAGCTCGTCCTCCAGGCTGTCACTTTTATTTTCGGCTAAGTCCTCAAGGTTATTTATTGTGACACTTGCATCATCAAGTGAGCCGTGATCTATCATTGCAGTCATATATTTCTGCTTTCTATCCCAGTAATCATTCAGGCTTTTGCAGGTGCTTTTTGCTTTTTCAAAATCCTCTTTGTCTACCTGCTCGATTGCGGTGTTTATATAAGCCGTTGCATCTTTATATGCACAATGAACTGTGTACTGCTCAAAGATGCAAAGGGTAATGGCAACTGCTAAAAAACAAAGTGCTACGTAAAGTCTTTTCATTTTTTCGGCTCCTTTTCTATCAGGAAAGTATTTCCGTCGTCATCAATTGTAAGCAGCATAATTCTGTTTACATCCTTATTTACTGTTTGAATCACTAACTCAATTTCGCTGTCTTTGATTTTACATTCATTAAAATATTCATTTACAGGCTTGCCGTCCATAACAATGGTAATCGGCATGCCTTTTTCTTTTACGGATATGCTGACATCGTTTGGCGTAAGCGGTTTGTATTCTGCCTTTTGCAAAACGGATATGGAACCGTTTGTTTCAATTACTGCGTCCTCAACCTCTGACAAATCGAATATATCCTTTTGTCTCAATGCGTCTACAACATCGTCAATTGTGAATCGCATTTCACTTAGCTTTTTCTGGTCAAGCTTTCCTTTCCTTATTATAAATATAGGTCTGCCCTGAAGAAGATTCCTGAACCAAAGACTTTTCATGGATACAACAGACATAATGATTTCCATACTGATAAACAGAAGTATCGGTACAAGGCAGTTGGCAAGGGGCATTGAATTTTCTTCAAGAGGAATAACGGCAATAGCACTTAAAAGTATTGTAATAACAAGCTCATGCGGTTTGAGCTCGCCCACCTGTCGTTTGCCCATAAGTCTTACTGCAATGATTATAAAAATATAAATTATGATTGCTCGTATAAAGTTGATAGCCATAAAATCACCTTTTATATTGTGTGAAAAAATTTTGTTAATATTATTTTTTATGCATAAGCAAAACAGAATTGTTAAAATTAAAAATGGTGATTCGTATGGATACTCTTTATACAGAGTATGACAAAAACAAAAAAAAATTTGACGATGATTTCAAGGACTGCTCCGACTTTCTGATGAGAGAGACGGTAATATGCGGTGAAAAGGGCTTTTTCTGTGTTATGGATGGGTTGATTGATTCGCTTCAGCTGTCACAGCTGATTATGTCACCTATACTTGAAAGAGACATTTCTTTTCATGATAATCAGGATTTACAGAATAAGATTAAGCTCAGTGTAGTCAATTCACTGGAAATGAAAGAAGCAACTACCTTTAAGGATTGCTATTTTTTCCTTATGAGCGGATTTTGCGTATTTGTACTTGATGGGTGCAATAAGGCGCTTGTTTTCGGTATTCAGGGTTGGGCGAAACGTTCAATCGATGAGCCTACGAATGAGAGCAATGTAAAGGGTGCTAAGGAATGCTTTATCGAAGCGCTCAATGATAATAAGGCTTTGCTGAGAAAAAGGCTTAAAACACATCATTTAAAATTCAAACAGATTAAACTCGGTTCGGCGGCGGATACACCTGTTGTAATTGCTTATATTGATAACCGAGCTGACCAAGAACTGGTGAGGGAAATTGAACACCGACTGAAGGGTGCTAACCTGAATACTGTTGTTGATTATGGTGAAATTCTGCCCTTTATGGATACGGATATAAAATCCTTTTTTTCCTGTGTGGGAAATACAGAGCGCCCTGATGTGGCAGTTTCAAAGCTTCTTGAGGGAAGAATTGTAATTATGATAGAGGGGACGCCTTTCGCGATTTATCTGCCGTATCTTTTCAGTGATAATTTTCAATCCGTTGATGATTATGACAGTCCTCCGTTTCACAGCGGTTTTATAAGAGTATTAAAGTATTTCAGCTTTGTTATTTCGATTTTTTTACCCGGTATATATGTTGCTGTGGGAACTTTTCATCAGGAGCTGATTCCCACAAATCTTCTGTACACCATTGCATCGGAGGAAATTACCACACCTTTCTCTCTGACAACAGAGGCAATTATCCTTTTAGTGCTTTATGAAATTATGAGAGAAGCAGGAATCAGACTGCCTAAGGCAATCGGACATGCTGTTTCCATAATAGGTGGTATTATTATTGGTGAAACAACAGTTACAGCGGGGCTTATCGGAGCACCAATGCTTGTTATAATTGCAATGACGGCTATATCCTCATATGTTGTGTATCCACTGTATGAAAGTGTATCAATATTAAGATTTTTATTTATCATATTCGGCGGAATGTTCGGTATGTATGGAATTATTCTCGGTGCCGGTGTTGTATTTATAAATATCTGTTCACTGAATCCGTTCGGTGTACCATTGTCATCACCGATTTCTCCGCTTGACAGGCATTCATTGGGTGATATATTCTACAGGGAAACCTGGCTTAAATTGTCAAAACGCAAGGTGCGTGTAAATAAATTGAGAGGTGCAGATATTGACACAGGCAAAAAGGGATAGGGTAGCACCCATAAGTATATTTTTTCTGTTTTATATCAGCCGCATTGTAATAACGCTGACGAATGTGCAGTCCATATCAATCGGTTATATGAAAACGGATATTCTGATTAGTGTTTTATCAGCTATGGGTATAACCCTGATTATGGCATTGCCGGCAATCTATTGTTACAGAAAACACAAAAACCCATTTGATGTAAAGTGGGTAGGCTTTTTCTATTCAATATATTTTGTATATCTTGCAGGGGTTAATATCAGCAGATTTTCATACTTTGCCTCTACTACGCTCAATCCGAATTCCAGAGCCTGGATGTTTTCCGCAATAATTGCTCTGTGTGCACTATATGGTGCATATTTAGGCATAGAAGGTCTGTCCAGATTTTCGACATTCGGATTTGCACTTTTGGTCGGTTCCATTTTAGTTGCACTTCTTTGCAGCCTTAAAAATTATCAGGAAATTAATTTGTATCCGGTTATCGTGAATGATAATGAAGGCATATTGAAAAATATCCTTTTTATGAGCGGCAACTCTTCTGAAATTGCATTGTTTTTGTGCCTTTCAAAAAAAGTTAACGGTAAGGCTGTTAAGCCTTATGTATGGTCTGTTATTGCATCCTTTTTTACAATATTTATACTGCTGCTTTTTGTGGTTGCCGTAATGGGTGATTCAGCAACTCTCCATACATTTCCGATTTATACCTTATTCCAGCTTTCGAAAATCGGACTCTTTGAACGTATAGATGTTCTTTATATTTCCTGCTGGATATTTGGTATATTTATTAAATCTGTTCTGTTGGTATATTGTGCAAGTATATCCTTCAAACCTATGAAAAAAAGTACAAAATGTATAATCTTCGCTGTATTGGCCTTTGTTGTTGCTATGTGCCTGACCGAACTTGTAGATATAAATACAGTTTCACCTGTTATTTATGTTATACCATTTGCTGTATTTTGTATTATTGTTCCGATTCTGACATTGATTTTGAAAAAGAGAAATTATGGTGATGAACTTGTCGAAAAGTTTTAAAATAGCTGTCTGTTGTGTTATGATTGCAGTAATGCTGTCAGGCTGTATGAATTCTGTCCATTTAAAGGATTTGCTTGTTGTTGAGGGGCTGGGCGTGGAAACGCAGGACGATAAGGTTAATCTTATTATTCAAACTCTTAAATTAGGTGCAGCTGCGGGTGACGAAACACCTCAGGGAAACAGAACGTATAATACTGAAAGTAATGGCGCTACAATTGTGGACGCCATTTCAGGCTTTTCAAAAAGTGTCTCAAAAAAGCTGTTCTTCGGTCAGAATAAGCTTATTGTTTTCAGCCGTGATATTGCAGAGTCGGATTTTAAAGAAAAGCTTGACTATTTTCTGCGTTCATCAGATTCACGTATTGATGTTGCAGTGTGCATATCAGACAAGGGTGCTAAAGAAATCATTGAAAGCAAGGAAAATGATTCAGGTATTCCCTGTGAAAATATAGTCTATCTTTTGAAAAACGGTCAGGACGCCGGTTTGAGCGCTTTTGTTACAATCGGCGATCTTTTGAATATGTCTACGGATAAGACCTCAGATGTTTACCTGCCTGTTGCTGAAATGAATGAAAAAGGGGACAGTACACAGACAAAGGGACTGGGCTTGTTCAGCAAAGAAAAAATGGTATATGTTACGAATGATGATGAAACATTAGGCTTTAATCTGATATCTGATAAGGTTAAAATATGTACAATTGAGTTTGAGGATGAAGAGCTTGGTGATATCTGCCTGAAAGTTTCTGAACCTAAAGTTAAAAAGCACATTGAAATTGTTGACGGTAATATCGTTTTTAATGTTGATATTAAAGCACAGCTTATGGTTGATGAAATTGAAAAGGGTATAGTAACCAACCTTGATGAGAAAAAGCTCAAAAAAATATGCAGTGATGCAGACAGGAAAATGGAACAGCTTTGTACAGCCGCCTTTTCTGCTTGTCAGAAGAACAATAGTGATTCATTACGGGTCGGTGAGTATCTCGCAAAGGACAGTCCTAAATCCTATGATAAGCTTTCAGATGAATGGGATAAGTATTTCCAAACCGTCAGATTTTCAGTGCGTGCTGATACGGAGCTGAAGAAAATCAGTGATAATACGCAATTAGGCTGATGCACTGTCTGAACAGGGTAACCATTTCTTTTTCGCCGCCTGTTTCTCCGACTTTTGAAAAGCATACAATTGCAGGTATGATGATTGTCAGTGCAAATATAATTGCGTATACAATAAGTGTTTTTTTCAAAATGTCCTCTCCTTGACTTTGTGATAAATAAATTGTATAATAATTTGATAACGATACATTATTTATGATTTTATTTGGGTCTGTAATAAGTGCATCCGTATATTATATATTTTTTATTTTATGAAAGGAGACATTATGCCGACAAGTTATATTTCCCCAATTTCAATGGACGCTCTTTCAAGTTTATGTTCAGAACTTGATAAAAATAACTATATTAAGAAAAGTGATTATGAAAGATATCATGTAAAAAGAGGACTCAGAAACAGTGACGGTACAGGTGTTATGGCAGGTCTTACACGCATTTGTTCCGTTGAAGGCTATTATATCCTCGATGGTGAAAGAATACCAAAGGAGGGTAAGCTTTCATACAGGGGCTACGATATCAATGATATTGTGGAGGGCTGTATTAAGGATGATCGCTTCGGATATGAAGAGGTAGTTTGGCTGCTACTTTTCGGTGATTTGCCGACGAATCAGCAGCTTTACAGTCTGCGTGAGGTTATTGCTGAATGCAGGGCTCTTCCGGATGAATTCATTGAGGATATGATCATGAAGCATGCCTCAAAGGATATTATGAATAAAATGGCACGAAGTGTAATGTCACTTTATTCATTTGATGAAAATCCGGATGATATTTCTATTCCTAATGTTCTGCGTCAGTCCCTGCAGCTTATTGCACAGATGCCTACGATTATGAACAGTGCATATCAGGTTAAGAGACGTGCATTTTATAATAAAACGATGTTCCTTCATCCTATTATTAAGGAGCAGTCAACCGCTGAATATATTCTGAATCAGCTAAGAGTGGATAAAAAGTTTACACGCGAAGAAGCTAAGCTGCTTGACATCTGCCTTCTTCTTCACGCTGATCACGGCGGCGGTAATAACTCAACCTTTTCCACAAGAGTTCTGACCTCCAGCGGTACCGATACATATTCAGCTATTACTGCAGGCTTCGGCTCTCTTAAGGGTCCTCGTCACGGCGGTGCAAATATCAGAGTTGCACAGCAGATGAATGAAATTATGGCTGCGGTTCCTGATTCAACCAATCCTGAACAGGTTAAGGATTATCTTGTTAAGATTCTGAAAAAAGAAGCAGGTGACGGAAGCGGTCTTGTTTATGGTATGGGACACGCAGTTTATACCAAGTCTGATCCGCGCGCAGTTATTCTTAAGGAAAATGCAAGAAAGCTTGCTTTTGAAAAAGGTTTTGAAAAGGAATTCAAGACGCTTGAAAATGTTGAGTTTCTTACACCTCAGGTGTTTGCTGAGATTAAGGGCGACGATAAGGTTATGTGTGCTAACGTTGACCTTTATTCAGGCCTTGTTTATAAAGTTCTTGGAATTCCTGAGGATTTGTATACGCCTCTTTTTGCCACAGCCAGAATTGCAGGCTGGTGTGCACACAGACTGGAGGAGCTGACCTCAGGTGGAAGAATTATGCGTCCTGCATATAAGAGTGTAAGTCATACCAGAAAATTTGTTGACATAAATAACAGAATTGAAAAATAATTTGCCAAAGGGAGATAAGAGAGTGCAGAAAGCAAGAGCAAAAATATCTGTTTTATTATTGATAATAACAGTAGTTGCTGCTTGTATTCTGCGCTTTTTCCAAATCTATTCCGATACCGGTATAACAGGCTCCTATGCGGTGTACCTGATTATTTTTGTCGGATTTGTATTTGCCGGTGTTTATGCCGGTTCAAAAAGAAATCTGGCAAAAACATTTGATATTGAAAACGGTCAAAGAAGCGTTTTCCTTTCATCAATGATTCTTGCAGTTACCTTTTTCTATGATTTTATTCATCAGGGGTACAACTGTTATGACTATGTATCAAGAGTCTCTTATGTTGACTATACCTATATTGTTCCTCTGGGAATAAGCGGTGTATTTGCTCTTTTAAGCTGTTTTTATTTTTTGACCTTTTCGCTTACAATGAAAAATTCCAATTATGATTTCAGGAATTTTACGCTGCTTCATTTTTCACCGGTGATATGGGCAATTGTCAAGCTGTTCGGAATTATGCTTCAGATTGTTGATATCAAGGTTAATTCCGAAATCTGTTGTGAGTTTATTCTGTTGTGTGTTATTATCTGCTTCCTTTTAAGTATGATATCAGCAGTTGACAGAGGGGATGCTCCGACAACCGCTTTTTTTGTCTTTTCTTCAGTAATACTGGCTTTTATGTCCTGTGTTGTGGGTGTGGTGAGAGTAGCACTTATTATTGCTGAAAAAGGTAATAATATGAACAGCGTCTCTTTTTCTGCTGTAACATATATTATGCTTGGAATTTTTTCAATTCATTTATTAAGTGATATTTATAAACGCAGTAAGTAAAATATTATTAAGGAAAAATCATTTTGTTTTTAGAAAATTTAAAAACCATTGCACTTCAGGTGCTCATTCTGTATCTGATAGCAGGTATAGGCTTTGTAACAGATAAAATCGGTATATTCAAGCAGGCTGATGGAAAACGCCTTATTGATTTGCTGTTCAATGTGATTCTGCCGATTGCGATTATACATACTTTTATGACAATGGAATATACTGCTGAGCATGTAAAAGGGATACTGATTGCATTTATTTGCGCTTTTGCAACGCATATTTTCGGTGCTCTTTTATCCATGCTCACTTTCAGAAAACGGTCGCTCAAAGAACGCGGAATTTATCATTATGCAATGATTTTATCCAATGCCGCATTCCTTGCTCTTCCGCTTGCAAAAAGTGTTATCGGAGGAGAGGGTATATTCTATTGCTCGGTTTATGTTGCTGTGTTTAATATGGTGGCATTTACGCTTGGAATTTATCAGATGTCAGGCAGAGAGGCAAAGCTCGATTTAAAAAAGCTTATTTTCAATCCCGGTTCGATGTCCGTTATTATAGGGCTTCCACTGTTTTTCCTCCACCCTGATATACCGTATTTTATCGAGTATCCTATGGAAGTTGTGGGAAATTGTAATTCACCGCTGGCAATGATTGTGTTCGGAACATTTCTTGCCAATTCAAGCTTTAAAAATATGTTTGCGAAAAAGGAAATATACTTTGTTTCCTTAATCAGGTTAGTTGTTATTCCTCTTTGTATGCTTGGATTATTCTATGTATGCAAAGTAAGAGGTCAGCTTCTGATTGCTATGCTGATTTCCGCCTCTGCACCTACTGCCACAAATACGGCAATGTATGCGGCAAAATATGATAATGATCCGGCACTCGGTTCGGAATTATCGGCGCAGTCCTCCGTACTTTCAATCGCCACAATGCCGGTTATTGTTGCTTTAGCGACAACTGTCAGTTAGATTGATGAATTGTAAATTTTATTTTAAATAAATGGACATAAGTTGAATTACACCTTTTTATAATGTATAATTGTTTTAAAAGAACTGATGAATTAGGGAGAGAAGAGAATATATTATAAAGGGTGATTCATTTATGAAACTTGTTATTGTAATTTTATCAAATAAGGATTTGACTCAGGTTCTTGCAGCTGCAAGTGCAGAGGGCTTCTTTTCAACAAAGATTTCAACTGCCGGTCAGTTTTTAGAAGGCGGACATACAACCATTCTTTTTGGTGTTGAAGAAGAAAAAGTGGATTTGCTTTTTGATGTTGTTGAAAAAAATGTAACGAAACGTGTTGTCAGAAAAACCGGTGTTGAGAGTACACTTGAAGGCTCTTTGCTGAAGAAACCGGTTGATGTAGAGGAATTCGGTGCAGTTGCCTTTGTAGTTGATGTGGAACAGTTCAAAAGGTTATAAGTATGAAAATCTCCGGATTTATAGGAAATGAAAGAATAATAGAGCAGCTTGGCTGTCTGATTGATGCCGGGCGTTTTCCTCACGCTGTTGTTATTGAGGGAGCTGAAGGTCTTGGGAAAAAGACTTTGGCTCGCTTACTGGCAACGGCTCTTGTTTGTCGTGGGGAAAAAAAGCCGTGTATGGAATGCTCGCAGTGTCATAAAGCAGTTGAGAAAATTCATCCGGATATTTTTGAGTACAGTGCCGCAGGCGGTGCAAATTCTTTTCATGTTGATATTATACGAGATGTGGTTAAGGATGCATATGTTCAGCCGAATGAGGCTGAGTATAAGGTATATATATTAGGCAATGCCGATTGTATGAGTGTCTCGGCGCAGAATGCTCTTTTGAAAATACTGGAGGAACCGCCTGAGTATGTCGTGTTTATTCTTACAGCACGTTCAAAAAGTATGCTGCTGGAAACGGTGCTGTCAAGGTCTGTTGTTGTAACGCTTGAAGGTGTCGAGACTGATGAGGGCGCACGATTTATCAGCTCACGGATTGATGATGTGAGCTATGAGGATGCTAAGCGTGCACTTGAAACCTTTAATGGAAATATCGGAAAGGCTGTTGCAAGCTTTTCCGACGGAAAAGAAAATGAGCTGGCAGGTGTTTGCCGTGAGATTTGCAGGGCTCTTGTTGATTCAAGCGAGTATGAGCTTTTGTGTGCCTGCTCTGTTTTTCAGAAGGACAGAGGATCTGTCGTTTTTGCCTGTGATTTTTTGAAAAATATTTTCAGAGATGCACTGGTCTGTAATGAAAATAGTGAGTGTTTATCGGGGCAAAGAGATACTGCCATAATGTTAAAAACAAAACTTACCAGACAAAAACTTGTTGACTTAATGAATGTTTGTGATACACTTAAAGAAATGGCATTGATGAATTCAAATAATTCAATTCTTATAACGAAAATCTGTTACAGCTTAAGACAGGCTGTCGGCAGATGATATGGAGGATATATAAATGACAAAGGTTGTTGGTGTTCGCTTTAAGGACACAGGCAAGACCTATTATTTTGACCCACAGGGTCTTGATATAAAAAAAGGTCAGACTCTTGTGGTTGAAACCGCAAAGGGTATTGAATGCGGTGTAGCACAGTATGATGTGAAAGAGGTTGAGGATGACGAAGTCGTTTCTCCTCTCAAGCCGGTTAAAAGAATTGCCGATGATAACGATTTAAAAATCATTGAAGAAAACAGGCAGTTTGAAAAGGAAGCGCTTGAGGTTTGTACGGAGAAGATAAAAAAGCATAACCTGGAAATGTATCTGACAGGTGCGGATTATTCCTTTGACAGATCAAAAATCGTCTTCTATTTCACAGCGGACGGAAGAGTTGATTTCAGAGAGTTGGTTAAAGATCTTGGTGCACATTTTCGTACAAGGATTGAGCTCAGGCAGATTGGTGTACGTGATGAAAGCAGACTTCTCGGAGGACTCGGAATATGCGGAAGACCGTTTTGCTGTGCGACATTTTTAGATGATTTCCATTCCGTTACAATCAAAATGGCGAAGGATCAGGGCTTATCTCTTGCACCGAGTAAAATCAGCGGTACCTGTGGAAGGCTTATGTGCTGTCTGAAATATGAGCAAAATTCATATGAGTATCTGCATAAGATAACGCCTAAAAAGAATACAGTTGTGGATTGCCGTGAGGGTAGGGGTGTTGTTGTTGACGCATCCATTCTCACAGGAAAATTGAAGGTTCAGCTCGATAAATCTCCTGAAGGCTTGCCTGTTGTTGTTAACAGGGAAGAGGTAAGAGTTGTAAGGAATGACTCTAATGGCCATAAAGAAAAAAGAGCAAAAGAGTAAAAATAACTTGATTTTTCGGTTATATACTGTTATATTATTGATAGAAGTTTGATGTAGGAGGTGTATCCATAATGGCATATGCAATTTCTGATGATTGTATCTCGTGCGGCGCTTGTGCTGCTGAATGTCCTGTAAGTGCGATTTCTGAAGGCGATGGCAAATTCGTTATCGATGCTGACACTTGTATTGAGTGCGGTGCTTGCGAAGGTGTTTGTCCTGTAAGTGCTCCTGCACAGGCATAAGATATACATAAATTTAAGATTTAGACACACTGTTTATTCGGTGTGTCTTTTCTTTTGTAAAATCCGAATTATAACCATATTTATTCTTATATGTCTATTAATTGTGCAAATTAAGCAAAATAAAATACGGTAATTTATAGTTTTTGTGTATTGCTACAAATGTGTATATAATAGGGGATATTTGACGTGTTATTATTGACATATGTCAAAAATATAGTATAATGTGAACTGTAGTAACCAATAGTAAGTTTACGAATGAAATGAGGTGCGAAATGGCACGTCCGAGAAAGCATAAGCGTATATGCTCTGTTCCGGAAATTAAAGATTTCAACACAAATAATAAAAAAGCTGATACGGTTGATATAACCGTTGAGGAATATGAGGCTGTAAGGCTGATTGACTATGTTGGTTTAACGCAGCAGGAATGTGCCAAGCAGATGCAGGTTGCACGTTCAACAATTACTGCAATTTATGATAGTGCAAGGTACAAAATTTCGGATTTCATTGTAAACAGTAAGCAGCTTAAGGTAGACGGCGGTGATTTTGAACTTTGTCCCAATGCCAAGCATTGCTGTGGTCAGTGCGGTAAAAACCGCTGCGGCAGGTGCAAGCATGGTACATGTGACAGGTGCATAGGGATTTTTCACGAGCCGGGCAGAGAATGCTTTGTGGTACAATACAATTAATTTATTTTATATAGTGATACAGGAGGTAAAATTATGGAGGCTTGGAGAAGCTTTAAAGAAGGCGTATGGTGTGATGAAATTAATGTAAGCAATTTCATCAAGCTGAATTATACAGCCTATGACGGTGATTCATCATTTCTTGAGGGTGCAACCGACAGAACAAATGATGTACTCGCAAAGGTGAAAGAGCTTTTGATTAAGGAGAATGAAAAGGGCGGAGTCCTTGATGTTGATACAGACAAGGTGCTTTCAATCCTTTCACACGCTCCGGGTTATATTGATAAGGAAAAGGATATTATCGTAGGCTTGCAGACGGATGAACCGCTTAAGAGAGGCGTTTCTCCTTTTGCCGGCTACAGAAATGCAGTTCAGGCCTGCCGTGCTTACGGTTATGAAATTTCAGATAAAATCAAGGATGAGTTCACATACAGAACAACGCACAACACAGGTGTATTCCGTGCTTATACAGATACAATGAAAAAGGCACGTCACGCAGGTATTCTCACAGGACTTCCTGATGCTTATGCACGCGGAAGAATTATCGGTGACTACAGACGTATTGCACTTTACGGTATGGATTATCTTATTGAGCAGAAGAAGCTTGACAAGAAAAAGGTCGGCGAGGCTGACGTTCTTAATGAAGAGACCATTCATCTTCTTGAAGACCTTTCAAAGCAGCTCGACTTTATGAGCCAGCTTAAAGGTCTTGCTCTTGATTACGGCTATGATATTTCAAAGCCTGCAACAAATGCCAAAGAGGCTATTCAGTGGCTCTATTTCGGTTATCTCGGTGCAATCAAGGAACAGAACGGTGCTGCTAACTCAATCGGCAGAATCGCAGAATTCATTGACTGCTATATTGAAAGAGATATTTCTGAGGGTGTGCTCGATGAAAAGGGTGCACAGGAGCTTATTGATGATCTCGTTCTCAAGCTCCGTTTAGTTCGTCACCTTCGTACTCCTGAATATAATGATCTTTTTGCAGGTGACCCTGTATGGGTAACGCTTGCACTTGCCGGTGTAACAGGTGAGGGTAAGTCAATGTGCTCAAAGACATCCTTCCGTGTTCTTCAGACTCTCTATAATCTCGGACCGTCAGCTGAGCCGAATATCACAGTTCTTTGGTCAGAGCATCTTCCACAGGGCTTTAAGGATTTTTGTGCGCAGGTTTCCATAGATACTGACTCCATTCAGTATGAGAACGATGATGTTATGAGAAGAATGTATGGCGATGATTATGCCATTGCCTGCTGTGTATCTGCTATGAAAATGGGCAAACAGATGCAGTTCTTCGGTGCAAGATGCAACCTTGCTAAGGTACTTCTTATGGCACTCAACGGCGGTAAGGATGAAATCGGTGCAGACCAGATTGCACCTGAAGGCGAAGTATTTGAGGAAACTGTTCTTGATTACGATAAAGTAATGGCAGCATATAAGAAATATCTTTCCTGGATGGCAAAGCTTTATGTGAATACAATGAATGTGATTCACTATATGCACGATAAGTATGCTTATGAAAGACTTATGATGTCACTCCATGATACGGATGTCGAAAGGCTTATGGCTTTCGGTGTTTCAGGTATGTCCGTTGCAACTGACTCTCTTTCAGCTATCAAGTATGCTAAGGTTACTCCGATTAAGGATGAACGCGGTATTATTACCGAGTTTAATGTTGAGGGTGAGTTCCCTAAATACGGTAACGATGATGACAGAGTTGACCTTATCGGTAAGGAGCTTATCGAGTATTTCTATAAGGAGCTTTGCAAGACTCCTGCATATCGCGGAGCTAAGCATACACTTTCCATTCTTACAATTACATCAAACGTAATGTACGGCAAAAAGACAGGCTCAACACCTGACGGACGTAAGGCAGGCGAGCCATTTGCTCCCGGTGCTAACCCAATGCACGGCAGAGATGCTGAAGGCGCTCTTGCATCACTGAACTCAGTAGCTAAGCTTGACTATGCTTGCTGTCAGGACGGTATTTCAAATACCTTCTCAATCACACCTGATACACTTGGTAAGGATAAGGAGCAGCAGATTGAGCACCTTACAACAATGCTTGACGGCTATTTTGCACAGGATGCACATCATCTGAATGTAAATGTTCTCAACCGTGAAAAGCTTATTGAGGCTATGAACGATCCAACACTTTATCCGTCACTTACAATCCGTGTAAGCGGCTACGCAGTAAACTTCAATAAGCTTACTCGTGAAAAGCAGGAAGAGGTTATCGCAAGAACATTCCATACTGCTATGTAATTGCTGTAGATTAGCTATAATACAACCCATTGAAATGTTGTGTTTCAATGGGTTTTGTGTTATCCTTTAATTATGGAAAGTGATTAACATAAAGAAAACCGAACAGGTTGAAGGGTTTTGATTACAGTACAAGCGGTGCGTATTTCGTGACGATATGTACGAAAGACCGAAAGTGTATATTATCAAAAATCGTAGAGGAGGGTCTCTGTGCCCTCCCACAGAATAAGTTGACCCCTATCGGAATAGAAGTGGAAAAATCAATCAAATATATTAATCACAATTATAATAATGTTTTAATTGATAAATATATCATAATGCCCAATCACATTCATTTAATTGTAGTGTTGAATTCTAAGTTGGGAGGGCGTGGAAACCCTCCCCTACAGAATGTAATAGGGCAATTTAAGTCATTTACAACAAAACAGTATGGCAAACAATTGTGGCAGCATTCATATCACGATCATATCATACGTGATGAAAAGGATTACCTGAATATATGGGAATACATAAACAGTAACGCTTTAAAATGGCAGGACGATAAATATTATAACAGAGGTGAAGCAGATGAAAGCTGATATACATTCTTTTGAATCAATGGCGGCGCTGGACGGTGACGGAATCCGATATGCGGTATTTTTTACAGGCTGTCCGCTGAGGTGTGCCTATTGTCACAATCCTGACACCTGGCACAAAGCAGGCAACGAATGGTCTGCCTTTGATTTAGTAAAGAAGATTAAAAGATATAAGCCGTATTTCAAAAGGGGCGGCGGTGTTACCTTTTCAGGAGGAGAACCGCTTTTGAATTCCGAGTTTATCATCGAGGCAGGCAAGCTTTTGGCAGAAGAGGGAATAAGCTATGCCGTTGATACTTCCGGCAGTGTGCCGCTCAGTGACAGTGTTAAAACAGCCCTTGACGGTGCTGACCTTGTTATACTTGATGTTAAGTTTTTTGACGAAGAGAACTATAAAAAATATACAAAAGGTAATTTTGAAAACTTTGTTGCTGTCGGCAAATATTGTTCCGACAAGGGTATAAGGCTATGGCTCAGAACTGTTGTTGTGCCGGGTATAAATGATACCGAAGAAAGCATAAAAAAATATGCCAGGTTTTCAAAGCAGTTTCAGTTTGAAAAATATGAGCTGCTTGCTTTTCATACTATGGGATTTTTTAAGTATGAAAATCTGAAAATTGAAAATCCGCTAAGTGATACCCCTGCTCTTGATAAGGATAAACTGAAAGAGTTACAGGAAATTTTAAATAATAATATATAGTAAAAAAATATATAGTAAAAAAAGACTCGGTTTTTCACCGAGTCTTTTTGTAATTACTCTGTAACGTTATATGTTACTGTTCCATCATCGGACTTTTCACCTGCTTCTACGGTAATGTCATCCGTAGTCTCGAAACTGATTTGACCGTCTTTATCATCAACTTCAAACTCGTATGTTTCTACAACAGTTCCGACTTCTGTTACATATTTATCGTGACTTTTGATATAGTCAACAAGATTAACATTCTCGCCGTTGACGATAAGATTAATGCCCTCAAACAGTGCTCCGTCGGTAGCCGCATTTGCTGTCAGTGTTCCGCAGAGCAATGCTGCAAGGCAGGCAACAGCAACAAGTAAGCCTTTGAATTTGATTCTTTTATTTTTCTTTTCGCTCATCTCAAAAATCCTTTCAATTGTTTCATCGGATGGACGGATTTGTGAGAACGTCCTCTTGTAATGATTATCCATTTATCCATTCATCTCCTAAAATTTCTTTTAATTCTTTTCTCGCGCGGTAAAGCCTTGTTTTTACTGCTGATTCCTTGATTTTAAGCAGAGAGGATATGTCCTTTACCGCCATATCTTCATAGTAAAACAGGTGAATCACAATGCGCTCTTTTGCAGGCAGTGACATAACGGCATTGAATAAATCATAGCTGCTGTCTTCCTCAAAGGTGTATGCTTCCTTTGTATCATTAAGCTGTACATTCCTTTTCCTGAATGGTGATTTTATATAATTTTTACTTTCATTTACACAAACTGCTGTCAGCCATTTATCAAGATGCATATCATTATTAAAGGGCTTATCATATTTCCATAGTTTCAGGAATACGTTTTGAAGTATATCCTCAGCATCATTGTGGTTTTGTGTAAAAGAAAGTGCAATTAAAAATAACCGCTGGTTGTTGCGCTTTACACAGTCTATGAAATTTTCCTCTGTCATCACTTCACCGCCCTGTCTGAAAGGTCCTTTCACTATTATAACAAAGCTGGTATTAGAAAGGTTACATAAATTATTGTTTAGTGTAGGGGAGGGGCTCCGTGCCCTCCCGAAAAATTATGAAATGGGCAGGCGTGGAAACCTGCCCCTACGGAATCTTAAGTACATTATTGATACACTAAACAATAATTTAATCGTTAAACACGTCTACAGAATTGATAAAAAAATCACAAAGTGTTATAAACTCATACAAATTCATTGTTAAAACTTTATCATTTTTATGATAATCGGAGAATTTAAACAAAAGATATTGAAATTTATTTTTGATAATATTATTATAATAGCAATCAAATTGTTAATAATTTAACAATTAGTTTATGGAGGTAAACAAAATGGCAAGAGAAATTATTGACAGCGTTGAAAAGCTTGAAGAGGAACTTGCAAGAGTTCGTGCGGCTCAGAAAGAATTTTCAACATATACACAGGAGCAGGTAGATAAAATCTTCCTAGCTGCTGCAAAGGCTGCTAATATGGCAAGAATACCACTTGCAAAAATGGCAGTTGAGGAAACCGGTATGGGTATAGTTGAGGATAAGATTATTAAGAATCACTATGCTGCCGAGTATATCTATAATAAGTATAAGAATACAAAGACCTGTGGTGTTATTGAGGAAAACAAGGCTTTCGGCACAATGAGAATTGCTGACCCTATCGGTGTTATTGCTGCTGTTATTCCTACAACAAACCCAACATCAACAGCTATATTTAAAACTCTTATTGCACTTAAAACAAGAAATGGTATTATCATTTCACCTCACCCAAGAGCAAAGGTATCCACTGCCGCTGCTGCAAAGATTGTTCTCGATGCAGCTGTTGAGGCAGGTGCACCGGAGGGTATTATTTCATGGATTGATGCGCCGTCACTTGATATGACAAACCTTGTTATGAAGGAAGCAGACATCATTCTTGCAACAGGCGGTCCCGGTATGGTTAAAGCTGCTTATTCAAGCGGTAAGCCTGCTCTCGGCGTTGGTGCAGGTAATACCCCTGCAATTATTGATGAGAGCGCTGACATCCTTAAGGCTGTTAACTCAATCATTCATTCAAAGACCTTTGATAACGGTATGATCTGTGCATCTGAGCAGTCTTGTATTGTTGATAAGAAGATTTATAAAGAGGTTCGCAAGGAATTTGAGGATAGAGGCTGCTATTTCCTTAAGGCTGATGAGATTGAAAAGGTACGTAAAACAATTATCATCAATGGTGCACTTAATGCAAAAATCGTTGGTCAGAAGCCTGTAACAATTGCTGCACTTGCAGGTGTTAAGGTTCCTGAGGAGACAAAGATTCTTATCGGTGAGGTTGAATCAGTAGATATCAGTGAGGAGTTTGCTCATGAAAAGCTTTCACCTGTTCTTGCTATGTATAAGAGTGAGAGCTTCAGCGATGCACTTGCAAAGGCTGAGCAGCTGATTGCTGACGGCGGTTACGGTCATACATCATCCATTTATCTTAATGAGACTACTGAGAGAGCAAAGATTGATGAGTTTGCTGCACGTATGAAGACCTGCCGTATTCTTGTTAACACACCTTCTTCATTCGGCGGTATCGGTGATCTTTATAACTTTGATCTTGCTCCGTCACTTACACTCGGCTGCGGCTCTTGGGGCGGCAACTCCGTATCAGAAAATGTAGGTGTCAAACACCTTCTCAATATTAAGACTGTTGCAGAAAGAAGGGAAAATATGCTTTGGTTCAGAGCTCCTGAAAAGGTTTATATTAAGAAAGGCTGTCTCCCTGTTGCTCTTGATGAGCTTGGAACAGTTATGGGTAAGAAAAAGGTATTCATTGTAACAGATTCATTCCTTTACAATAACGGTTATACAAAGCCGATTACAGATAAGCTTGACTCAATGGGTATTGTTCATTCAACCTTCTTTAATGTTGCACCGGACCCAACCCTTGCTTGCGCAAAAGAGGGTGTTGCTCAGATTAATGCATTCCAGCCTGACTGTATTATCGCAGTGGGCGGCGGCTCCGCAATGGACGCTGCTAAGATTATGTGGGTGCTTTATGAGCATCCTGAAGCAGATTTCTTTGATCTTGCAATGAGATTTATGGATATCCGCAAGAGAGTTTACACATTCCCTAAAATGGGTGAAAAGGCATATTTCATTGCTGTTCCTACATCAGCAGGTACAGGCTCAGAGGTTACACCTTTCGCAGTAATTACAGATGAAAAGACAGGTACAAAATATCCTCTTGCTGACTATCAGCTTATGCCGAATATGGCAATCGTTGATGCCGATCTTCATATGAATGCACCTAAGGGTCTTACCTCTGCATCAGGTATTGATGCTGTTACACATGCTCTTGAGGCTTATGCTTCAATGATGGCAACTGAGTATACAGACGGCCTTGCTATCGAGGCGCTTAAGAATATCTTTGAGTATCTTCCAAGAGCATATGACAACGGTCCTAATGACCCTGTTGCAAGAGAGAAGATGGCTAACGCTGCTACTATGGCAGGTATGGCATTTGCGAATGCGTTTCTCGGTGTATGCCACTCAATGGCTCATAAGCTCGGTGCTTTCCATCACCTTCCTCACGGCGTAGCTAATGCACTTATGATTGACTACGTTCTTGAGTTCAATGCTGCTGAGGTTCCTGCTAAGATGGGTACATTCAGTCAGTATGATTATCCAAAGACCCTTGCTCGTTATGCTCAGGTTGCAGATGCACTTGGTGTTAAGGGCAGAAATGATGAGGCTAAGCTTAAGGGTCTTATCAAGAAAATTGATGAGCTTAAGGAATACTGCGGTATTAAAAAGTGCATTAAGGATTACGGTGTTGATGAAAAGTATTTCCTTGATACCCTTGATGATATGGTTGAGCAGGCATTTGATGATCAGTGCACAGGTGCGAACCCAAGACTTCCTCTTATGAGCGAAATCAAGGATATGTATCTCAGAGCATATTACGGTAAATAATTGACTCGATAAAGCAGCATAGTATGTGTTTCTTCTTGCAGGAGAGCACATACTGTGCTAAAATAAACAGGGGGTGTCTTTATGGCAACGATTAAAGAAAGAGAACATAAAAAGATTTATCGCGATGGTGATAAGCTCGTTAAGGAATTTGATGAAACCTTTACTAAAGCTGAGGTTCTTAACGAGGCACTTAATACAGCCAGAGTTGAGGAAACCGGACTGAAAATTCCAAAGCTTCTCAACGTTTCTAAGACTGATAACGGATGGGCAATCACAAGCGAATATATTGAGGGCAGAACGCTTTCAGAGCTTATGTCTGAAAATCCTGAAAAGGAAGACGAATATCTTGAAAAATTTGTTGAGCTTCAGCTTGAAATTCATTCAAAGAAAGCTCCGCACCTCAACAAGATTAAGGATAAGATGCACGCAAAAATCAGTGCATCCTCCTATGATGCAACTCTTCGCTATGATCTTCACAACCGCCTTGAGGGTATGAAGAAGCATACAAAGGTGCTTCATGGTGATTTCTGTCCGTCGAATATTGTTGTTACTCCTGACGGTGATTACTATGTAATCGACTGGGCACACGCTACACAGGGTAATGCATCAGCAGATGCAGCAAGAACATATCTTACCTTTACTCTTCAGGGCAATAAAGCGCTGGCAGATAAGTATCTTGAGCTCTTCTGCAAAAAGGCTGATATCGCAAAGCAACTTGTTTGGCAGTGGATGCCGATTGTTGCTTGCTCAGAAAGTGTAAAGAATATTCCAAGTGAAAAAGAGCTTCTTGATTCTTGGGTAAATGTTTTTGATTTCCAGTAAATAAAATATTGAAAGGGGACATCTCGTTTTGTGAACAGCCCCAAATTGTGCAGACAGCACAAAAAAGGAACACCCAAGGTAGAAA
>CAJTLP010000010.1 GCA_910577195.1 uncultured Eubacterium sp.
ATACATCAGTAACTATGGCGGCAAAGAGTCATCTCAGAAACAACCGTCCGGTTGTTATAGGAATATCAACCAATGATGCGCTTGGTGCTGCTGCTAAAAATATCGGTGCTTTGCTTAATTATAAGAACTATTATTTTGTGCCGTTCGGTATGGATAATTTCAGTGCCAAGCCAAAATCAATGGTGTGTGATTTTGAACAGGTGAAGGATACGATTGAAAAGGCAGAAAAAGGTGAAGAGATATTAAAAAAAATATATTGACATTCTATTAATAATTATTTATATTTAATTTATGGCTTTGCCAAATCGTGTTAGTAAAATGAGGATGTGTATATTGGGAAAGATAATAGATATTAAGGACATCACCGTAAAATACGGTGACAATGTTGTACTTGATAAATTGAATTTGTATATTAATGAAAAAGAGTTTATAACGCTGCTTGGACCTTCAGGATGCGGTAAGACTACTACTCTTCGCTGCATTGCAGGTTTTATTGACCCTGATGAGGGTGATATTATTTTTGAAGGTAAAAAAATAAATGATGTTCCTCCTCATAAGAGAAAGGTGAACACCATTTTTCAGCGTTATGCTCTTTTTTCTCATTTAAATGTATATGAAAATATTGCATTCGGTCCTCAGCTTCAGAAGAAATCTAAGGACGAAATCCGTCAGATTGTTGCTCAGATGCTGGAGCTTGTGAACTTAAAGGGCTTTGAAAAACGCAGTATTGATTCGCTTTCAGGCGGTCAGCAGCAGCGTGTGGCAATTGCCAGAGCACTTGCAAACAATCCGCACGTGCTCCTTCTTGACGAGCCTCTCGGTGCACTTGACCTCAAGCTCAGAAAGGATATGCAGACGGAGCTCAAGGCAATTCAGAAGAGACTGGGAATCACCTTTATTTACGTGACGCACGACCAGGAGGAAGCACTTTCAATGTCCGATACCGTTGTCGTTATGGACAAGGGTAAAATTCAGCAGATCGGTACGCCTGAGGATATTTACAATGAGCCTGTAAATGCCTTCGTTGCGGACTTTATCGGCGAGTCAAATATCGTTGATGCCATTATGCTTAAGGACTATGTTGTGTCCTTCGGCGGTGTTACATTTGACTGCCTGGATTCCGGCTTTGGTGAAAATGCTTTTGTTGAGGCTGTTGTAAGACCTGAGGATATCAGAATTGTTGAACCGGGTGCCAGAGCTTCTCTTACAGGTGAAATAACAAGTGTAACCTTTAAGGGTGTTCACTTTGAAATCCTTGTTGATGTGGGCGGCTTTATATGGATGATTCAGACTACTGAGGAAAATCATAAGGTCGGCGAAAAAATCGGTATGTACATCGAGCCTGATGCGATTCATATTATGAACAGAAGTGAATACAGCGGTGAGTTTGGTGACTATTCCTCCTTCTCTGATGAGATGGATCATATTTCTGATGCATCCTATAACTGGGAGGATGGTGAAGATGAATAGACGCCGTACAAGGCTTCTTGATAAGCCTTATCTTGTCTGGGCACTGCTGTTTATCATTGCACCCCTGATTATGGTTGCATATTATGCTTTTACCGACAGGTCAGGTGCATTTTCTCTTGACAGTGTTTCTCAGATACCTTCCTATATTCCCACAATTCTTTTGTCTGTTTTATACGGACTTGCGGCAACATTGATATGTCTTATTATCGGCTATCCCTTTGCATATATTTTTTCAAAGTTCAGTATGAGGAGACAACAGATGAT
Source organism: uncultured Eubacterium sp. (assembly GCA_910577195.1). Classification (GTDB taxonomy): domain Bacteria; phylum Bacillota; class Clostridia; order Oscillospirales; family Acutalibacteraceae; genus Eubacterium_R. The sequence goes on from CAJTLP010000010.1 coordinate 1,735, forward strand.
GGTACTTCTCGTAATGCTCCCTATGTGGATGAACTTTCTGATAAGAACCTACAGCTGGATGACCATACTCGGCGATTCCGGAGTAATAAACAGTATACTGAGTGCAGTCGGTATTCAGCCGTTGAAACTGATTAATACCGGAGGTGCGGTCATTCTCGGTATGGTATATAATTTCCTGCCGTATATGATTCTGCCGATATATTCAGTGCTTTCAAAAATGGATCATTCCCTTGTTGAAGCAGCTGAGGATCTGGGGTCAAATAGATTTCAGGTTATGCGCAGAGTGATATTTCCCTTATCTATGCCCGGCGTATTAAGCGGTATAACTATGGTTTTTGTGCCTTGCGTTTCAACCTTTTATATTACGCAAAAGCTCGGCGGCGGACAGATTGTTTTAATCGGTGACGTTATTGAAAGTCAGTTCCAGAGTGCAAACAACTACAATTTAGGTGCGGCTCTGTCTTTCGTATTGATGATTCTGATTTTAATTTGTCTGGGTGTTATGAATTACTTTGGTGCGGATGATGAAAACGACGGAGGTGTTGTAATATGAAAAAAAAGACTTCACCTTTGTCAAAGCTGTATATTGCTTTGATTTTCATTTTTCTTTATGCACCTATTGCAGTAATGATCTTGTTTTCTTTTAATTCAACTGCAAGCACCTATATCTTCAGCGGATTTTCTCTTCATTGGTTCATTGAAATGTTTTCGAATGCTGCTGCAATGCAGGCGCTGAAGAATACAGTAGTACTTGCTTTATGCACGGCTATCATTTCATCTATTATAGGATTGCTTGCATCCGTAGGGCTTTTTAATTCAAAGAACAAGCTCTATAAAAGAGGGATGATGACTGCAACAAATATTCCTATGATGAATCCTGAAATTGTTACAGGAATTGCAATGATGCTTCTTTTTGTCTTTGCAGGGTCACTGATAAACAGAAGTGATGTGCTCGGTTTCTGGACACTTCTTATTGCCCATGTCACCTTTGCGCTTCCGTACGTAATTCTGAATGTGATGCCTAAGCTCAGACAGTTTGATATGCATATTTATGAGGCTGCAGTCGATCTCGGATGTAAGCCGTATAAAGCCTTTTTTAAAGTGGTTATGCCTGAGATTATCACAGGTATTATTACAGGCTGCGTAATGAGCTTTACTTTGTCACTTGATGACTTTATTATCAGCTATTTCACAAACGGTCCAAGCTTTCAGACATTGCCTATATATATCTTCTCTATGACTAAAAAAAGAGTTAAGCCTGATATGTATGCACTTTCAACTCTTATGTTCGTTGTTATTCTTGTTCTTCTTGTTCTGATGAACTTTGCCCAGAACAGAGCGGAAAGAAAGGGTAAGCGTGATGACAGATGAAAAGACATATAGCTGTAATTCTGGCTGTTATAACTTTACTTTGCGCTTTTCCTTTTACTGCTTATGCTGATGACGAATATTTCACTGATGAACAGATTGCGTATTATAAGAACTTAGGACTTCAGGGAACTACCGTAAATGTGTATAACTGGGGTGAATATATTTCAGACGGCAGCGAAGGCTCAATGGACGTCGTCAGTGAATTTGAACGGCTGACAGGCGCTAAGGTGAATTATACCAACTATGAGTCTAATGAAAATATGTATTCAAAGCTTTCAGGCGGCGGAGTCTCATATGATGTGATTGCTCCGAGTGATTATATGATTGAACGTCTTATTGATGAGGATATGCTGCTTGAGCTGGATTATGAAAATATTCCGAATATGAAATATATCAGCAAGGATTGTCAGAACCTGTTTTTTGACCCTGAGCAGCGTTACACCGTGTGCTTTAATGTTGGTACTACCGTTCTTATTTATAATAAAAGAATAGTAAAAGAAGAGCCTGACAGCTGGAGCGTGCTTTGGGATGAGCAGTATAAAGGCAAGGTCCTTATGTTCAACAATTCACGTGATTCCTTTGCAATTGCTCAGGCAATGCTTGATAAGGATTTCAATTCAACTAATGAGCAGGACTGGGTTGAGTGTGCGCAGCTCCTTGCTGAGCAGAAGGATAAGACAAATCCAGTCTATGTAATGGACGAGGTTTTCAATCTTATGGAAAGCGGAGAATATGCCTTTGCAACCTATTATGCCGGTGACTATCTGCTTATGCAGGAGAACAATGAGGATTTGGGTTACTGCTTCCCTAAAGAAGGTGTAAACTATTTCTATGATGCCTTTTGTGTTCCGACCTGCTCAAAGAACAAAAGGGGAGGAGAGGCATTTATAAACTTTATGCATGAGCCTCAGGTTGCTTTAGAAAACTGTGAGTTTATCTATTACAGATCACCTAATACTGCTGTTGAAACGAATGAGGAAAGCTCCCTCTACGGCAGTGAGGTTGTATATCCGGATAATAATATAAAATCGCAGTATTTTAAAAATCTTCCTCAGAATATTATCGAGCTTCAGAATAATCTCTGGACTCAGGTGAAAAGCGGTAAGCTTTCAATTGAAAATGCACAGCAGGATAAAGAAATTTATACTGCCTGCGGTATTATTGGTGCAGCAGTAGTTGTCGTAATTATTGTTAAAGCGATTTCTAATACAAAGAAGAAAAAAGAACAGGATTTGAGTGATTTATATGGATAATTTTAAAAGCCAATATAAAGCGGCACTTTTTGACCTTGATGGTACACTGGTTGATACGATTGAGGATTTGGGCCGAGCAACTGCATATGTTCTGGAGTCTTACGGTGTTGAGCCGAAATGGACAGTTGCTGACTATAGGGCTTTTGTCGGCAATGGTGCCAAAAAACTCCTCGACAGAGCCTTTGAGCATAAGCTTTCAGATGATGAATTGGTAAAAGCACTTGATTTGTTCAGAGAAAAGTATAACGAACTGCTGCTTGATCATGCACGCATCTATGACGGCATTACAGATGCCCTTAACACCTTAAAGGGCTGGGGCGTAAAGCTTGCCGTTGTAACAAATAAACCGCATCAGTCCGCCGTAAAAATGGTGGAGAGCCTTTTCGGTAAAAACTTTTTTGATGTTATAATCGGTGCTTCTGAGGATACTCCGAAAAAGCCTGATCCTTATACCGCAAATCTTGCTCTTGAAAAACTCGGCTGTAAGGCTGATGAGGCAATTTTCTTCGGTGACAGTGATGTGGATGTCTATACCGCTAAAAATGCAGGTGCAGAAGCGGTGGGATGCTCTTGGGGATTTCGCAGCTTTGAATGCCTGTTTTCAGCTTCACCATCTGTGATAATTGACAGTGCAGATTATATCCCAAAACTTTTTTAAATAAATTTAAAAAAACTGTTGACAAATGTAATCTGCTCTGCTATAATTCATATCGTTGACGCGAGAGTGGCGGAATCGGCAGACGCGCACGTTTGAGGGGCGTGTGGGGCGACTCGTACGGGTTCAAGTCCCGTCTCTCGCACCAGAAAGACTTGGTTTTCATTTGAATTCCAAGTCTTTTTTTAAAGCAAATTTGACTTTAAGCAAGTGAGATAAATCCGTTCGTAAAAAACGTATTCGGATTGGTCTCGCTTGCTTAACAGGGCGTTTCGGCAATTTTCCTATTTTGGAATATCTGTTAAAGGATTATAATATTATACAGTAAATATGAAAGGATGCAGAGTATGGAAATTTTTGAAGCAATAAAAGCACTTACCCAATACGCAATTAATGAAGAATTAATTGAAAAAGAAGACGAAATCTACTGTATAAATTCACTGTGCCAGGTGCTGAATATTGATTTTTATGAGGATGCAGACATTGACGGCGAATACTCCCTTGAGGAAATACTGTCATCAATGCTTGACTATGCTGTAAAAAACGGACTTTGCGAGGACAGTATTGTTTACCGTGACCTGTTTGATACAAAGATAATGGGTGTACTGACTCCTCGTCCTTCACAGGTTATTAAAACCTTTTATGATAAATACGCTATTTCTCCGAAAGATGCGACGGACTATTATTATAAGCTTGCAAAGAGCAGTGATTATGTAAGAGATTACCGTATAAAAAACGATCTTAAATGGGTTACAAAAACACAGTACGGTGATATTGATATAACGATAAATCTTTCAAAGCCGGAAAAGGATCCCAAAGCAATTGCCGCTGCACTTAAAATGAAGCAAAGCTCTTACCCCAAATGTATGCTGTGCAAGGAGAATGAGGGATATGCAGGCAGAGTCAATCACCCTGCAAGACAAAATCACAGAATCATTCCGATAAAGCTTGACGGCAGTGATTTTTATATGCAGTATTCACCATATGTTTATTATAATGAACACTGTATTGTTTTTAATGCAGAGCATATTCCGATGAAAATTGACAAGGCTGCTATTGTTAAGCTCCTGTCATTTCTCGAGCAGTTTCCGCATTATTTCATTGGCTCAAATGCAGGACTTCCGATTGTAGGCGGCTCCATTCTCACGCACGAACATTTTCAGGGCGGTAACTATGAATTTGCTATGGCCAAAGCACCTGTTGAAATCCCTTTCACCTTCAAGGGATATGAGGATATTGAAGCAGGTATTGTAAAATGGCCGATGAGCGTAATAAGACTTGCCTGTGAGGACAGACACAGACTTGCCGATTTAGCCGGAATCATCTTTAATGCTTGGCAGGATTATACCGATGAGGATGCTTTCATTTTAGCTCAGACCGACGGAGAAATGCACAACGCAATTACACCGATTACAAGAATGAGAAACGGAAAATTTGAAATTGACCTTGTTCTCAGAAACAATATTACAACTGAGGAATGTCCGATGGGCTATTATCATCCGCATCCCGAACATCACCATATTAAGCAGGAAAACATCGGTCTTATTGAGGTTATGGGTCTTGCGGTGCTTCCGTCAAGGCTTAAGGGCGAAATGACAGAGCTTGCAAAGGCTATGTTAAACGGTGATGATATCAGAAACAACAAGGATTTGTCAAAGCACTATGAGTGGTCAGAGCAGATTAAAACAAAGCACAATATTACAGCGGAGAACATTGATAATATTCTGAAAGAGGAAATCGGTATTGTTTTCACTGAAATACTTGAGCAATGCGGTGTGTTTGACAGAACACCTGCCGGAACAAAACAGTTTATAACTTTCCTTGAAAGCATAAATACTGATGAAATTTAATTAACATATGTTTTCTTGACAGTCTAAAGGCTCAGCTTTCGCTGAGCCTTTTATCATATATTTTTATTGCGGTTAAAACGATTATAAAGCTTACTGCTCCGCCGATTGTTACATCGCTTAAATAATGAGCACCCATAACAAGCCTTGTGTAAGCAACGATTGAAGTATATATACACGGTATCCAGAAACACATTTGACTGTGCTTTTTGTATTTGTCTGAAAGATACGGCATAAACATAAGAAGATAACTCATTGCTGCACCTGCGGTGTGTCCGCTGGGGAAGGATTTATTGCCGTTTATTCCGTTGATAATATACCATGGCGTAAAGTCGTCAAAACGATTTGCTGCAACCAAATCACGGAATCTTACTCTGCCCCAAAGGTATTTCAGACCCTCAATTGCACTAATCTGGACAAACATAACAATGACACCGATTATTGCAATCTGCCTGAGTATATCCTTTTTGTCATCCGGTATTTTGATATACTTACCTACGGCGAGGCACACTATACCGAAGCCTATGCCGTATATTAAACCGTATATCATCTGGTGTTCAACAAAAAAATATTTGCTTATATAATATCCGAAGTAAGCAGAACCACCCATTGCAATGATAAATCCTGCAATCTGCTGCAGTCTGTTTTTGTATGTGTAAAACAGAACCGTACCTGCAAGCGGACAAATCAGTCTGCCCGGAATTTCACCTGTATTCCTGAACCATATTGCGAATATGTTTTCAGGATTATTTAAGGCTTTGTCAATCTGAAGGTCATAAAATGCTGCTGTAATCATTGCAGCAATTACAACGCAGAAAAAGAAAATTATATTTGTCTTATATTTTTTAATCATTTTAATCACCTGAAATCATATTAACATATAAAATAAATTTGTGCAAATATTTAATCTGTTTATATAACATAAATCAGTGAAATATAAAATTTACAATATGGAGCGGCTGTGGTATAATAACCTTGCGATAAAAGAGAGTGTGGTGAGAAAATGAAAAAGATAGTTGTCGGTATTTTGGCTCACGTCGATTCAGGCAAGACTACGCTTTCCGAAGCATTATTATATCAGTCAGGCAATATCAATAAGCTTGGCAGGGTTGACCACAGGGATTCTTTTTTAGATACATTTTCTCTTGAACGTGATCGTGGTATCACCATTTTTTCAAAGCAGGCAGTTTTAAAATATAAAGATACTGAATTTACTTTGCTTGATACTCCCGGTCACGTGGATTTTTCTGCCGAGACGGAACGTACGCTCCAGGTGCTTGATTATGCAGTTCTGGTAATCAGTGCTACTGACGGTATTCAGAGCCATACGCAAACCTTATGGAAGCTGCTTTCAAAATATAATGTACCGTGCTTTATTTTTATAAATAAAATGGATCTGGACAATGCCGATAAGAAACGAGTGATCACTGAGCTGAAAACGAAATTCAGTGACGGCTGTGTGGATTTCAGCAATGAGGATAAGGACGAATTCTATGAAAATATTGCCCTTTGTGATGAAGCACTTTTAAATCAATATTATGAAACGGAAACGGTAAAAACCGATGATATTATCAACTGTATTAAGGATAGAAAAATTTTTCCCTGTCTGTTCGGCTCAGCGCTTAAATTAACAGGTGTGAATGCATTCCTCGACTGCTTATATAATTATACCGAAATGCCGCAGTACGGCAGTGCATTCGCAGGAAAGGTATATAAAATTTCAGAGGATAAGGGTCAGCGGCTCACTTTCTTAAAAATCACAGGCGGAAATCTTAAGGTTAAGGAAATACTTCAGTCGGATAAAAATAAAAATTCTGAAAAGATAAATCAGATCAGGATTTATTCAGGTGAAAAATTTACTGCTGTGGATACTGCATCAGCAGGCACAATATGTGCAGTAACAGGTATAACCTTTACAAAATCCGGAGACGGCTTGGGCATAGAAAACAGCACAGGTCTGCCTGTTCTTGAGCCGGTGCTCACGTATAAATTAAATCTTCCTACTGATGTGGATGTTCATACTGCACTTGAAAAAATGAGGATTCTTGAAAATGAAGACCCTCAGCTCAAGGTAGTATGGAATGAGCGTTTGGGTGAAATCAATGTTCAGCTTATGGGTGATATCCAACTGGAAATTCTGCAGGCAATTATCCGTGACCGTTTTGGTATTGATGCACAATTCGGCAAAGGAAATATCATATTTAAGGAAACGATTTCAGATACAGTCGAGGGGGTAGGGCATTTTGAACCGCTCAGGCATTATGCAGAGGTTCATCTCCTGCTCAAACCGTTAAAAAGGGACAGCGGCGTTGTGTTCAAAACCGGCTGCAAGGAGGATTTGCTCGATAAAAACTGGCAGAGACTTATATTAACGCATCTGTATGAAAAGACGCATATCGGTGTGCTTACAGGCTCGCCGATAACGGATATGGAAATAACGCTGGTGTCAGGCAGGGCACACGCAAAGCATACAGAGGGCGGTGATTTCCGACAGGCAACCTACAGAGCAGTAAGACAGGGACTGCGCTCGGCAAACAGTGTTTTGCTTGAACCTGTTTATGAATTTACATTGGAGGTGCCGACGGAGAATATAGGCAGAGCAATGATGGATATTCAGCGTATGTCAGGCAGCTTTAATCCGCCTGAAACCGTTGGTGATTCTTCCGTTATAAATGGTACTGCTCCTGTTTCAACGATGTATGACTACTCAAGAGATGTTATGCAGTATACGCACGGTAAGGGCAAGTTGATGTGTGCTTTAAAGGGATATGAGCCTTGTCATAATGCCGATGAGGTGATTGCGGATATCGGCTATGATTGTGATGCAGATACGGACAATCCCTGTGATTCTGTTTTCTGCTCGCACGGTGCAGGATACAATGTGAAATGGAATGAAATCAAAAGCCATATGCATCTGCCCAGTGCTCTTTCAACGCCTAAAAGCGATTACGTGCAGAGTATAAGCAAAACCGAATTTTCAAAATGTAAGGATAAGGACAACCTCTTTGCGCTTGATAAGGAGCTTATGCAGATTTTTGAGCAGACCTATGGTCCGATAAAAAATCGTTCGGCAAATCAGAATCATTTCACTTTTACGCAAAAAGCCGAAAGTAAGAACGAAAATAAGAAGTATAAATCATCACGCCCTGCGAGATATGATGGTACGGAATATCTGCTGGTTGACGGCTACAATGTTATTTTTGCGTGGGACAGCCTCAAGGAGCTGTCAAAGGACAATATTGAGGGTGCAAGGAATATGCTGATTAATATTCTTTGTAATTATCAGGGCTATAAAAAGTGTGAGGTAATTCTTGTTTTCGATGCCTATAAGGTTAAGGGCAGCAGCCGTGAGGTTGAAAAGGTAAACAATATTAACATTGTCTATACCAAAGAGGCTGAAACTGCGGATATGTATATTGAAAAGGTGTCGCATAAGCTGGCGAAAAATAATAAGGTAAGGGTTGTTACCTCCGATGCACTTGAACAGCTTATTATCTTGGGCAACGGTGCACTGCGTGTTTCGTCAAGGGAATTCCTCTATGAAATTCAGCAGGCAGAGGAGGATATCAGAACTATCATTTCCGAAACGCATTAATGCTTCGGAATCAATTCAAGTACTATTTCTTTGGAAATATTTTGACAAATTTGTATGATGAGGAGGTTATTTTAATGATGAATTTTATCCGTCTTGCTGACAATAAAGAAGATGAAAAGCTTGTAAAGGCATTATATAACAAAGCGTTTCCTGTTCAGGAGCGTATGCCGTATTTTATTTTGAAATATAAGTCAAAGAAAGGCAATGCCGATTTTTTCAAAATCTATGATGACAGTATTTTTGTCGGCTTATGTTATTGTGTTTTTTATAAGGATATACTGTATATTTTTTATCTTGCTGTTGACGAATCACGCAGAGGTAAAGGCTATGGCAGCAGGGTACTGCAATATATTGAGGAAAAGTACAGTGATTACAGAATTATACTCAATATTGAAGAGGTTACTAAAAACTGTTCAAATTATGAGCAGCGACTGTCCAGAAAAGCATTTTATCAGAAAAACGGATTCTTTGCTCTTGATTATAATGTGAAAGAGGGAAGCGTTGTTTATGAAAATCTTTGCTGCAGTAAGAACGGTGAAGGTGTAAGTAAGCAGGAGTACTTTGAAATGATGAAAAGCTTTTTCGGCGGATTTTATATCTTTTATAAGCTCTTCTCCTCTTAAAATGTATAAAAAAATAAGCCTTCTGATTTATCATTTCGTTCATCAGAAGGCTTTTGTTATTATTAATCTTTTTCAGCAAGCTTGCGTCCCATAAGAACACCCATAACACTTGCCATCATAAGTCCTCTTGTCCAGCCTGAGCTGTCACCGAGACAGTGCAGACCCTTGATATTTGTGTTCAGGTCTGTGTCCATTTTTACCTTGTTGCTGTAGAATTTAAGCTCAGGGCTGTAAAGCAGTGTTTCAGTGGATGCAAAGCCCGGAACAACTACATCAAGCATTTTGATAAATTCAATGATGTTCGTCATTGCCCGATAAGGCATAGCTGCGGTTATGTCACCTGCTACTGCATCCTTGAGCGTTGGCTTTACGTTGCTTTTGGAAAGTTCATGCGGCCAGGTCCTTTTTCCGTCCAGGATATCACCGAAACGCTGTACCATAATGTGTCCTGCACCGAGCATATTTGTAAGCTCGCCGACCTTTTGTGCATACTCAATCGGCTGATTGAACGGTTCCGTGAAATTGTGGCTTACAAGGATTGCAAGGTTGGTGTTTTCACTCTTTTTGTCCTTATAACTGTGACCGTTTACAACAGCAAGGTCGTTGTCATAATTTTCCTGTGCAACAAATCCGCCCGGATTCTGACAGAAGGTACGTACCTTGTTTTTCCAGGGCTTAGGATAACCAATCAGCTTTGATTCGTAAAGTGTCTCATTTACCTTTTCCATGATTTCATTTCTGCATTCTACACGAACACCGATGTCAACCGTGCCGGGCTTGTGGGCAATATGGTGCTCAGTGCAAAGCTTTTCAAGCCAGTCTGCACCGCGTCTGCCTGTTGCAATAACAACTTCTTTAGCAGTGATTCCTTTGTCACTTCCGTTATCGTCGATGATAACGCCTTTGCAGCTTTTTTCTTCAAGTATAAGATTTTTGCACTCGGTTGAGAAAAGCATTTCAACACCGTTTTCAAGAAGATAGGTCTGAATTCTGTAGTAAAGCTCCTGCGCCTTTTCGGTGCCGAGATGACGAATCGGACAATCAACCAGCTTAAGACCTGCTTTGATTGCATTCTTTCTTATTTCTTTAATTGCTTCTCCTGTATAAACGCCCTCAACCTTTGTGTCTGCACCGAATTCAAGGTAAATTTTATCCGTATAGTCAATGAGCTCCTGAGCAAAGTCACTGCCGATAAGATCCGGCAAATCACCGCCTACCTCATAGCTGAGGCTGAGCTTTCCGTCGGAAAATGCACCTGCACCGGAGAAACCGGTTGTGATTGCACAGCTTGGCTTGCAGTTGACACACTGACCTGTTTTGTCCTTAGGGCAGTGTCTTTTCTCAACAGGCTTTCCTTTTTCAATCAGAAGTATTCTTTTATCTGATTTGTGCCTGATCAGCTCGAGTGCTGTGAAAATGCCTGCAGGACCTGAGCCTACAATGATTAAATCGTAATCCATAACGTTCTCCTTGTGTGCAGTTTTATTTGGATAAAAAACAGGCCAAACCGCAATGGTTCGACCTGAAATTTACAACCTATTGCATATCATATTAGCATATTCAGAAAATTTTGTCAAATCACACTCTGCTATATTGACAATAAATTTGTACTTTTTAAGCATATATTTATTAATATGGCTCAAGCTGACTCTTGTTTTATTCTACTCTTACTTGCTTATGTAAAATGTTTCTGTTATAATAAATTTATTATAATATTATGTTATGTTTTATGAACGGAGAATCATATGAATGATTTTAAGTCAATAAAGGAAATTCTTGATACAACAGGCAAATATACCGGTCTTACAATGGGAACATCAATGGAGCCGCTCATACATCATCAGCGTGATAATATTATTGTTGTTAAAAATAAGGGCAGGCTTAAGAAATACGATATCCCTGTGTATGTAACGAAGAACGGAAAATATATAATGCACCGTGTTACGAAGGTGTGTGACGACCACTATGTTATTGTCGGTGACAATCTTTTAAGGCGTGAATATGTAACGGATGATATGATTTGTGGTGTGCTTGTGGGCTTTTATAAAAACGGAAAGCGTTATGTGGATCTGGAAAACTCAGTGCCATATAAGATTTACTCCAGAATATGGGTGGCACTTCTTCCGATAAGGCCTGTTCTTTTAATTTTTACAAGAGGTGTCAGCTATATAAGGCGTCATTGCTTTAAAAGAGGGGAATAAACGAATTTGGAAAATACTACAAATAAAATCAATAAATCCGATAAGGCTGTTATCAGCTGGATTTTAAAGGTCTGCAAAAGTCAGATACCGACACTGGTTTTTCTTGTTGCGGTAAATGTGATTCACGGTGTTACTTCAGTAATGTTTGCAAACTTTTCAAAAAATGTGATTGACGGTGCTACAGTTTATCATAATGTGAATCATATTATTAAATTTGCACTTGCTCTTTTAGGTGTTGTCATTCTTCAGACAACGCTCAGCATAACAAGAAGCTGTGTTTCCGAAAGGTGCAAGGGCAGGCTTGATATTGAGCTGAAAAGGCATCTTCTCGATGTTATTATGAAAAAGGACTATTCTGTTGTAACCGCCTATCACACAGGTGAGCTGCAGAACAGAATGTTCAATGATGTAAATGTTGTTACGGAAAGCTTTACAAGAATTCTGCCGCAGGGTATTTTCTTCTGCACAAAGCTTTTGAGCTCGCTTATTTATCTTATTGTTATTGACAAGGTTTTTGCGCTTGTTTTCGTAATTGGCGGCTGCGTGGTATTTGCTGTTACTCAGATGTTCAGAAAGCAGCTTAAGGAGCTCCATAAAAGAGTACAGGAAACGGAGGGCAAAACCCGTTCCTTTATCCAGGAAATTGTATCCAATCTTTTGGTCGTTAAAGCATTTTCTGTTGAGGATAAAATTCAAAAGGAGACGGATGAGCTTCAGGAGGAGAATTTCTCAGCAAAAATTAAACGAAGAAATTTCAGTATTTTTGCAAATACAGGTCTTAATTCCGTGTTCAGCATAGGTACGGTGTTTGCTGTTGCATTTGGTGCGTGGCGTCTTTTAAACGGTCTTATGACCTATGGAACAGTAACAGCTATGCTTCAGCTTGTTAACCAGGTTCAGTCACCCTTTGCATCTTTATCCGGAGTGATGCCGCAGTATTTTTCAATGATTGCATCTGCGGAAAGACTGATTGAAATTGATTCAATCAAAGATGAAATATGTGTAAATGATAATAAAATTGATGCGGATGATACTTATAATAAAATGTCCGAAATTTTATTTCATAATATCAGCTTTAAGTATGACAGGGATATCATTTTTGACAATACTTCTTTTTCTGTTAATAAAGGTGATTTTGTTGCTATTATGGGTATTTCCGGTATCGGAAAAAGCACACTGCTTAAACTCCTTTTAGGTGTGTTCAATACGCAGGGCGGTGAAATTCTTCTTAAAACATCAGCCGGTGACATACCTATTGATAAAAATACAAGACGCCTCTTCTCCTATGTTCCGCAGGGGAATATGGTGATATCAGGTACAATCAGGGAGAATCTTACTTTTATCAATGAACATGCAACCGATGAGGAAATAGAAAAAGCGGTGAGAGTAAGCTGTGCAAAGCAGTTTATCGACGAACTGCCATTGGGGCTTGATACCGTCATCGGCGAAAAGGGAATGGGTCTTTCTGAGGGTCAGGTTCAGCGCCTTGCAATTGCCAGAAGTCTGCTTTCCAAGTCACCGATATTACTTCTTGATGAAGCAACATCCGCATTGGATGAGGAGACAGAAAAACAGTTTTTAACAAATCTCAGAGAGCTTGATGATATGACCTGTATTATTGTGTCACATAAAAAGGCTGCAATTGAGATTTGTGATAAAAATATACAAATAATGAATGGGAAGATTGTTGAGGGGTAAAAGTATGTTATTAACGAAATGGGGTAAAAATCTCGACTGTGAGCATCCTTTGCAGGAATATCCTAGACCGCAGTTTGTAAGGGACAGCTACATAAATCTGAATGGAAAATGGAATTTTGCCATTACAAAAGAAGATAGATTGCCTACGGCATATCCGGGAAATATTATTGTTCCGTTTTCTCCTGAAACGCCGCTTTCCGGTGTGTCAAGAGTGATTCACCCTGATGATAACTTGTTTTATCAAAGAAACTTCACTATTCCCGAAGGCTTTAATAAAGGTAAGGTTTTCATAAATTTTGGTGCAGTAGATCAGGTTGCAAAGGTATGGATTAACAATAAGTTTGTTGGTGAGCATATCGGCGGATACACTCCTTTTACATTTGATATTACAAAATTTCTTGCTCATGAGGGTGATTTGAATTCCATTATCGTTCAGGTAAAGGATTATTCGGATACAAGCTCCTATTCACGCGGCAAGCAGAAAATCAAGCGTGGCGGAATATGGTATTCTCCTCAGAGCGGTATCTGGCAGTCGGTATGGCTTGAATCCACTCCAAAAGAGCATTTGAGCAGCGTGAAAATTACGCCTGATTTTGATAAGAAAACAGTTGAGTTTGAATATTTCGGTACCGATGATGTTGAGGTTCTGATTTATGACTGCGGCGAGCTTATTGCTGATACTACAAAGCATATTGTAGAAATACCTGATGCTAAATCGTGGTCGCCTGAATCACCGTTCTTGTATGATGTTGAATTCAAAGCCTGCGGTGAGACAATTAAATCTTATTTCGGTATGCGTAAATTCTCTCTCGGAATTGACGAAAAGGGTGTAAAGCGTCTGTTCCTGAATAATGAACCGTATTTCCATAACGGACTTCTTGATCAGGGCTATTATCCGGACGGTTTTCTTACCCCCCCATCAAATGATGCTATGGAGGCAGATGTCCTTTTTGCAAAGGCGGCAGGCTTTAATATGCTGAGAAAGCATATTAAAATTGAACCGCTTTTATGGTATCATTACTGCGATGTTCACGGAATACTCGTATGGCAGGATATGGTAAACGGCGGCGGTGAATACGGCCTTGAAGTTTCGGTTATTCCGTTTGTCGGAATAACACTGGATGACCGTAATTACAGGAATTTCCACAGAAGTGATTTAGCCGGCAGAAAAATGTATTATAATGAGCTTAACGAAACCATAAATCATCTTTACAACTGTCCGTGTATTGCAATGTGGGTGCCGTTTAATGAAGGCTGGGGACAGTTTGACAGTGCTAAGGTATATAAGCTGCTTAAGGAAATGGATCCTACAAGAGTGATTGATACCACTTCCGGCTGGCACGATATGGGTGCAAGCGATGTTGTTTCAAAGCATATATACTTTACGCCGATTCGTGTAAAGAAGAGCAGCAGACCTTATGTGCTTTCCGAGTTCGGCGGATTCAGTATGAGAGTTGAAAACCATACCTTCAATGATAAAATGTTCGGCTATAAAATTTATAAAACAAAAGAAAGTCTTACAAAGGCTTATTCAAGACTGTTTAATAAAACCATTATCCCTCAGATCAAGGACGGATTGTCCGCAACGGTTTATACACAGCTTACTGATGTTGAGGATGAGCTTAACGGTCTTATGACCTATGACAGAGCTGTTTCAAAAATTGATATCGACGAGCTCAGAAAAATCAATGAGAATGTGAAATTATAACAGGTATGAATTATAAAAGGATTAACAACTGCTTTTTTCTTGCAGGTGTTTTCATCATATTGTTATCGGCAGTTTTTATATTTGCTGTATGCTTCAAAGAATATTTTTCCGATTTATTTTTATCCTCTTGTTTGATTTCATCTATTTTGTGCACAGCATTTTTCTATAGATTCAATAACGGCTTGATTTCAATCATCAGGGGTAAATTCGGTAAGCCTTCTGCTAAAAACAAAAAATATGTTGATTACGATAAAGCAGTTGTTGATAACATTGATGAATTAAAAAGCAGTATAGAGTATGGAGAAAAATCAATTCTTCTCTATAAACAGAATACAAGAGAAGTCTATCAGATTATTAAACTGAGCAATAGAATTTTGATGCATCAGTGCTTTATTGAGAATAAAAAAGTTTGTAATCTAATTACGGATTACAGCTCTGCTGAAAGGATTAAAAAGTCCAAAAACGATAAAATCATTTATTTTAATGCTATAAAATCCGTAACGTACAGATTTTCTGAAACAAACTTTTTTCTTCCTGTAATCCGTATCGTATCCGAAAATCACAGATATGGATTTATCGGATTATTTGAAAAAATTACACTTGATGAAATTCAGGCGTTTTTCGGTGATGTCTGTAATGTTAAAGCAGGCACGTCATTGAAAGCGGTTTTATCAAAAAATGCTCAAAGAGAAAAGAATGTTTTTGAATATAATATTTTATGCCTTATTTCGTGCATATCTTTTCCTTATGTGCTGTTTGCGTCTGCATTCAATAATGATGATAAAATCCATATTCTTTTATCGTTATTTACGATTATAAATGTTATTGCTTTGACAGCTGCTGTTTTGCTTGCAATTATTAAAGCGGATTGTTTCAGCTTAGGCTTTATTGAGAATTCCAATGATAAAAGGAAAGATATTTCTTTTCTTTATTTATCTTTGGCATTTCCGATACTGCTTATGTGCTCAGTGCAGACGGTTGTAAATATGACTTGGTATATCATTTTAATTGTTATATTGGCACTGCCGATTACTCTTATGTATTTCAAAAAGGCTTTTCATTTGAATAAATTGAGCAGGGGCTCAGCAATCGCAAAAATGATTGCAGTTATCTGTGTTTTTATGCTTACAAGCAGTGCTTTGGTGTCAGGCATAAATTACACTGTTCCTGTTAAAAATAACACGCAAAGCTATCATATTGTTGACAGGTACACGGTGACTGCTAAATTCACAGAGTATCATTATGTCCGGATTATTGAAAACGGTGAGGAACAGGATTTGCGTGTTTCATCTGAAGTGTATGAAAGCAGTTCAGATATTGTTGAGGTTGAAAAAACAACAGGACTTTTAGGAATAACCTATTTATCAAAAAAATAAAATGAATGTTTAAAGGAGTTAATGAATTATGAAAGCAACAATTAAAACAAATAAAGGTGATATGAGCTTTGAGCTTAATGCAGAAGCTGCACCAAAGGCTGTGGAGAATTTTACCACTCATGCTAAAAACGGCTACTATAACGGACTTATTTTTCACAGAGTGATTAAGGACTTTATGATTCAGGGCGGTGACCCAACAGGTACAGGCTGCGGCGGTGAATCTATCTGGGGCAAGTCCTTTGAGGATGAATTCTCGCTGGATGCACGTAATTACTACGGTGCACTTTCAATGGCGAACAGCGGACCGAATACCAACGGTTCACAGTTCTTTATCGTTCAGGCAAAGACTGTTCCGGATTCACTTCTTTCTCAGATGGAGGGACTGAAGGATAACGGTTTCCCTCAGGAGGTTATTGACAAGTATAAAGAAGTTGGCGGCACCCCTTGGCTTGATTTCCACCATACAGTATTCGGTATGCTGATTGACGGTGCTGATGTTCTTGAGGATATCGCAGCTACCAAAACAGGTATGGCGGATAAGCCTGTATATGATGTTGTGATTGAAACAATTGAAATAGAGGATTAATTTTTTAATGAGTACATTAGAGGGAGCATACTTATCAGGGTATGTCGGTTATGTTATTGCAGTTCCTTTAATAAGGCTGTTGTCGTCACTGCTTATGGCTGCAGCCGTTGTTAAGGATTGTAAGGTGAGAAAATATAAAAACCGCTGGATTGCGGTTGTAGCAGTTTATGTTTCTCCAGTGTTGGCAAGTCTTGCTTACTTTGTTTACAGCAGATTTATAAGTAAAAGAACAGTCCATAAAACAGGAAATGAGAAAACAATCAAGAGTGCAAGGCGATTATGCTTTTTATCTGCATTTTCCTATCTGATATCCCTTTTGCTTGTTGTTTCGGCTGTGTTGACGATCGGTATTTCAGGCTTGACAAGTGTCTTTAAAGGTGAAATACTTTTCCCCTGCTATGACCGAAACGGCAATGAATACCGCGATTCGTTTGATGTTCCGCTCTACGATGAAAACGGCAACCGCTATGTGAAAAAGAATTCTGATGATCATTGGTTTGACTACTACTATGTTGATCAGAATGCAAAGGAGTACAGCGGTGAAAACTCGTATATAACGGAGGACGGATATTTTTTCTATGATGCTGAAAATCGCTTATCTTATAGTGATGAAGACGATTATTATTATATGAAGGATGGTAATGATAATCAGAGATATTACCATCTTGATTTTAATCTGTACTGGGATAAAAACGGTGATATATGGGTTGATCAGGGCAGAGGTGACTATAAGCTTTTTGAATAAATAAACAAAATGAAAACTTTATTATCAAGTGGTTTATTTGACAAATTAAGCCCCTTCGGATGACTTATAATTAAGTCGTCAGGAGGGGCTTTTTTGGTTATATATGTTGACGTGCTTTTTGTAGTGAATTTTTTTATTACATATTTACTCCTCCTGCTCACAAAGCTGATAGCAAAGGAAAATCCTAAAACAATCCGCCTTCTTATCGGTGCTTTTATCGGCGGTGTGTATTCACTTGTTATTCTTCTGGATGAGTTGAATTTTTTATTAACCGCACTTGGTAAAATACTGGTATCCATAGTAATTGTTCTGTCTGTATTCGGATTTAAAAGAATTACGGTAATGCTTAAAAATCTCGGAATTTTTTACATTTCAAATATGCTGCTGCTTGGTGTGATTCTTGCAGTATGGCTGATATTCAAGCCTGACGGAATAGCAATACATAATGATGTGGTGTATTTTGATATTCCTGCACGGATTCTGCTTTTAAGCGCTCTTGCAGCATATTTAATCGCTTTGCTTATCGTTCGTATCTATAACCGTACTCTCGGTAAAAACGAGATATACTCCTTAACGATTTATAAAGGTGAGGAGCAGATACATATGTATGCTTTTGCAGATACAGGCAATAAGCTGAAAGAACCATTTTCCGATTACCCTGTAATCGTAGTAGACAGCAGTAAGATATCCTTTGATGCCCAGCGTATCATACCTTTTCATTCAGTGGGAGGTGAGGGAACGTTAAAGGCTTTCAAGCCGGATAAGGTAGTTATTTCATCCGGTAAAAAAAGCTTTGAAACAGACAGGGTATATATTGCAGCATCAACAGTTGATTCAAAGGAATTTTCAGCAATTTTAAATCCTGAAATAATAAATGTATGAGGTGAAATATGTTCAGCAAAATAAAAAAATTTATTTTAAGATTGTTTAAAAAGCAGAAATGCTATTACATAAACGGACCTGAAACGCTTCCTGCTCCTCTTTCTAAGGAGAAGGAAAGGGAGATTATGGAACAGATAAAAAACGGTGACGATACAAACAGGGAGCTGCTTATTGTTCATAATCTGCGCCTTGTCGTTTATATTGCCAAGAAGTTTGAAACGAAAACAACCGCTACTGAGGATTTGGTGTCCATCGGCACAATCGGACTTATGAAAGCCGTAAAAACCTTTAATCCCGAAAAAAACATTAAGCTTGCTACTTATGCCTCAAGATGTATTGAAAATGAAATTCTTATGCATCTCAGAAAGGTAAATAATATGAAAAGTGAGATGTCATTTGACGAGCCTCTTTCCGTCGACTGGGACGGCAATGAGCTTACACTGCGTGATGTGCTCGGTACAGAGCCTGACGACGTTTATGAGGAGCTTGAATACGACGATGAAAAAAGGCTTCTCCTCCGGATAGTAAATTCACTTCCCGAAAAAGAGAAAAATCTGATGATTATGCGTTTCGGACTTGACGGAGGCAGCGGACATACGCAGAAACAGCTTGCGGATTCTTTGGGAATTTCTCAATCCTATATCAGCAGGCTTGAAAAAAGAATACTTGCAAAAATCAAGAATGAAATTGAAAGACATATCGCATAGCAAAAATTTCAGTTGATAAAATAAAAAATATCAGAAAACAGTGTTACCATTTTCTGATATTTGAAGCAAAGCTGAATGTGCTGTAAACATCTGTGCCTTTGTTTCTGTTATGCCTCTGATGTTCTGCCGTTGAAAAGAAGGCTGATGCACCAGATAGCGGCAAGTCCTACAATACAGTAAATGATTCTTGCGAATACAGCATCCTGTCCGCCGCAGATCCATGCAACCAGATCAAATTTAAAGAGACCTATAAGACCCCAGTTGATACCGCCGATTATAGAAAGTATCAAAGCTATGTTGTTTACTATTTTCATTTTTATCACTCCTCAAAATAAAGTCACAGATAGTATGGCTCTATCTGTGACTTTTTATTCGTTATAAAGTGATATTTTTTAAATTTTTGTGATGATGATTTCACATTTTCCGCTGATTTCGTATTCGCCGAAATTGGCAGGAACAAAAAAGCTGTCACCCTTTTTAAAACTTTTATCATTTATTTTTCCGTTTCCGTCAACAACTAAAATATGATTAAAGCTTTTTTCATCTGTTTTAAATGTAATACTGTTGCTTACGTCATAGCGATGAACCGTGAATAAATCACATTCTGTAAGCAGTGTGGCTACGTTGCCGTTGATATCTTCCGGCTCACCCATAGGCTTTATATCATATTTAGGTGGTTTTGTTACGGAAACATCAACAGCCTTTTTGATATGGAGTTCTCTCGGCTTGCCGTCGGCACCGACTCTGCCGTAATCATATACACGGTAGGTCGAATTTGAATTCTGCTGAATTTCTGCAATAAGAGTTCCTTTACCGATAGCGTGCACTGTGCCTGCTTCAATAAAGAAAAGGTCCCCCTTTTTTACCTTAACACGGTTGAGCACGTCCATAAGCGTATTGTTTTCAATTGCGTTTTTAAATTCCTCAGATGTGATTTCATCCTTAAAACCGTATACAAGCTGTGCATCGTCTGTTGCATCAAGCACATACCATATTTCCGTTTTGCCGAATTCACCCTCGACCCTCTGAGCATAATCATTATCAGGATGCACCTGAATTGACAGATTATCCTTTGCATCAATTAATTTAATCAGAACAGGAAAGTAAGGAAACTCAAGGCTTCTTGTACCGACAATTTTTTCTTTTCCGATTTTTTCAATTACATCATCAAGAGCCTGTCCGTCATATTCTCCTCCGTCAATGGTGTTTTTTCCGTCCTTATGGCAGGAAAGCATCCAGCCTTCAGCAACCTTATCAAGATTGCTTTTAAAGCCGAAATCGTTTTTTAATCTTTCTCCGCCCCATATATAGTCCTTGAGCACAGGATTTAATTTTAAAATTTCCATGAAAAGTTCCTCTTTTTGCTTTGATATTTTATATAATAACAAATTTATACTATACTTTCAATTCAAAATAGTGTAGAATATTGTATATTAAATTTGGAGTTTTTTGTTATGAATGTACTTGATGTGCAAAATTTAACACTGTCTTTTGGTGAAAATACGCTTTTTTCAAACATCAGCTTTGATATTAAGGACAATGAAAAGGTTGGCTTTGTCGGTGTGAACGGCGCAGGCAAAACCTCCCTTTTCAAAATTATTACAGGCGAGTATACTGCTGACAGCGGCAACTGCTTTATGTCAAAAAATGTTAAGCTGGGATATATGGAGCAGCATACCTGCTCGGAGGGCAAAACCATATGGAATGAGCTTGTCTCGGTTTTTGATGATTTAATTGAAATGGAGCGCGAGCTTGAGGAGATTGCGGATAAGTTGTCTGTTCATACATCACAGGAGCTTATTGACAGGCAGGATTATCTTACCAATGCATTTAACCTTAACGGCGGTCTGACCTATAAATCAGTGACAAGGTCTGCACTGATCGGTCTCGGCTTTGCTGAAGAGGATTTTGATAAACCTACCTCAACCCTTTCCGGTGGTCAGCGTTCTAAGCTGATACTTGCAAAGCTGCTGCTTTCAAAGGCTGATTTTCTCCTCCTTGACGAGCCGACAAATCACCTTGATATCAGTGCGATTCAGTGGCTTGAGGAGTTTCTGAAGAACTTCGGCGGTGCTTGTCTTATCATCAGCCACGACAGATATTTCCTTGATAAAATCACCAATAAAACCATTGAACTTGAGAATAAAAAAATACGCTCCTACAAGGGCAACTACTCCACCTTTCTTGTAAAAAAAGAGGCTGAGCAGAAAGCAATTGAGGATAAGTATGAGAATGATATCAAGGAAATTGAACGTCTTGAGGGTATAATTGCCCAGCAGAGGCAGTGGAACAGAGAGAAGAATATCAAAACAGCTGAAAGTAAAGAAAAGGTTGTTGAGCGTATTAAAGCACAGCTTGTTATCCCTGACAGTAAAGTTGAAAAGATACGCTTTGATTTTACACCGAAGTGCGTATCAGGTGAAGATGTGCTTGATGTGATTGAGCTAAAAAAGAGCTTTAACGGTAATACAATATTTGAAAACGCTTCATTCAATGTAAAAAGGGGAGAGCGTGTATTTCTCTTGGGTGACAACGGCTGCGGAAAAACGACCCTGCTTAAAATTCTTATGGGTGACCTTTCACGTGATGACGGTACATTCAGATTCGGCTCGGCTCTTATGACAGGCTATTTTGACCAGGTTCAGGCAAAGCTGGATTTGTCAAAAACAGTGATTGATGAGGTGTGGACAAATTTCCCATATATGACGGAAACAAGGGTGCGCAATGCACTGGCAGCCTTTTTATTCAAGGGGGAAGAGGTTTACAGAAAATTGGAGGTCTGCTCAGGCGGTGAAAGAGCGAGAGTTGCTCTTTTAAAATTAATGCTCGGCGGATTTAATTTCCTTTTACTTGACGAGCCTACGAATCATCTTGATGCCTTTTCCCGTGAGGAACTTGAAAACACATTGCTGGATTATCAGGGTACAATGCTGATCGTATCCCACGACAGATACTTTATCAATAAGCTGGCAACAAGGATTGTTGAGCTGACGCCCAACGGCTGCAATAATTATCTCGGAAACTATGATGATTATGCTGAGCACAGGTATATTGCTGAGGTAGAAAAGGTAGTTAAAGACAAGCCTAAGGTGAATGATTATAAGCTGAAAAAGGAACGGCAGAGCAATTTCAGAAAGCTGAATACTCAGCTGAAAAATACGGAAAAAGAGATTGAGGAGACGGAACTGTCTATTTCCGAAATTGAAGAAAAGCTGAACAATGCAACCTATGAGGAGCTTATGAAACTGACGGAAACGCTGAATGAGCTGACAGATAAGCGTGATGCACTTTATGAGCAGTGGGAGAATATTTCTGCTGAGCTTGAGGAATACAGTGATATGCAGCAGTAATTTGGAAAGGAGAGAGCTATGGCAAAAATTGTTGTTATCGGTGCAGGAGCAGCAGGTCTTTTGTGTGCTGCAAAAAGTGCACTTAAGGGTAATGATGTAACGGTTATTGAAAAAATGGAACGCCCTGCAAGAAAGCTGATGATAACTGGCAAAGGCAGATGCAATGTTACGAATGCCACTTTTGAGCTGGAGGAACTGATATCCTATGTGCCTACCAATCCTCGCTTTCTCTATTCTGCTTTTTCAAATTTTATGACCTATGATACGATGGCTCTTTTTGAAGAGCTGGGTGTTCCTCTTAAAATTGAAAGGGGAAACCGTGTGTTCCCTGAAAGCGATAAGGCAGTTGATATCGTGGACGCACTGGTCAATTACTGTAAAAGCAGCGGTGCACAGATGATTCGCGGTACGGCACGTGCGTTTGAATGTGACGGCAATAAAATAACATCGGTAATTCTTGAGGATAAAATAAAAATACCCTGCGACAAGGTTGCAGTCTGCACAGGCGGTAAAAGCTATCCACTGACAGGCTCAACAGGTGACGGATATGCACTGGCAAAATCAGTAGGCCATACGGTTACTGAGATTAAGCCGAGCCTTGTCCCTCTTGTCTGCTCGAATCATTTTATTCCCAAGCTGCAGGGCTTGTCCCTTAAAAATATTTCAATCAGCCTGCTTGAGAATGAAAAGGAAATCTATTCCGATTTCGGCGAAATGCTGTTTACACATTACGGCCTGTCAGGTCCTGTAATCCTTTCAGCATCCAGCCATATCAGGAATATGGGAAAAAAGCAATATAAGGTAATCATTGATTTAAAGCCTGCACTGGATGAACAGGCACTTGATAAACGAATTCAGAGGGATTTCACCGAGCTTTCAAATAAAGATTTTATAAATTCTCTGAATAAGCTGTTGCCTAAAAAGCTGATTCCTGTTATAGTTTTACTTAGCGGTATCAGTCCGTCAACAAAGGTGAATCAGATTACAAAGGAAGAACGGCATAAGCTTGTATATCTTATTAAAAATTTTGAGGTTAATATAAGCGGTTTCCGTCCTGTTGAGGAGGCAATTGTTACCTCCGGCGGCATTAATGTCAAGGAAATTGACCCGCGAACAATGAAATCTAAAATTATTGATAATCTCTATTTTGCAGGTGAGGTTATTGATGTGGACGCATATACAGGCGGTTTTAATCTGCAGATTGCATTTTCAACCGCTGTGCTCTGTGCGGAGAATATGTAAAAAATTATTGTTTAGTGTAGGGGAGGGTCTCCGTGCCCTCCCGAAAAATTATGAAATGGGCAGGCGTGGAAACCTGCCCCTACGGAATCTTAAGTACATTATTGATAAACTAAACAATAATTTATAATACCAAAGGAGAAAGATATATGATAAATGTTGCAATTGACGGACCTGCAGGTGCAGGTAAGTCAACGATTGCTAAGGCTGCGGCAAAGGAACTTGGCTATATTTACGTGGATACAGGTGCTTTGTACAGAACCATTGCACTCAGTGCCGTGAACAGCGGCGTAATTGATAATGAAGAGGAAACTGTGAAAATGCTTGACAGCATTGAGGTTAAGCTCGGCTTTGCTGAGGACGGAACACAGTGTGTGTATCTGAACGGTGAGGATGTTTCTTCAAAAATCCGTACCCCTGAAATTTCTATGGGTGCGTCAAAGGTTTCTGCAATACCAAAGGTGCGTGAATTTCTTCTGGATTTGCAGCGTAATATTGCAAAGGAAAATAATGTGATTATGGACGGCAGGGATATCGCAACCGTTGTGCTCCCTGATGCCAATCCTAAAATTTTCCTTTTTGCATCACCTGAATGCAGGGCTGAAAGAAGATATAAGGAGCTCATTGAAAAGGGCGAAACAGTAAGTTATGAAGAGGTTCTTTCAGATGTGAATCAGCGTGATTACCAGGATTCACACCGTGAGATTGCACCGCTTAAGCCAACTGAGGAATCCGTTATGGCGGATACCTCAAGCCTGACTCTTGAAGAGTCCATTGAGCTTATTATCAATACAATTAAGGAGAATACAAAGTGAAAGAATTTGATTATACTCAGGTAAAGCATTATAAACTGTACAATTTTATTAAGTGTGTTTTCAGACCGCTTGTTAAGCTGGTTTATAAAATGGAATTCAAGGGACTTGAAAATGTTCCTAAGGACAATACGAATTACATAGTGGCAATCAATCATACCTGTGCACTTGACCCTGTGTTTGTTGCCTGTCCGAAAAATGTGCCTGCTCTTCACTTTATGGCAAAGGTTGAGCTGTTCAAAAATCCGATTGCCGGCTGGTTTGTTACGCATATGTATGGCTTTCCTGTAAAAAGGGGAAAGGGGGATACCTCCGCCATTGATTACGGCATTAAGATTATTGAAGAGGGTCACGTTATGGCTATCTGCCCTGAGGGCAAGCGCATCAAGGATAAGAACGGCGTTCCTCAGCGTGCAAAGGCAGGTGTGGCAGTTATTGCAAAGGCAACAGGTGCAGACGTTCTTCCTGTGGCAATCTGCTGCAAGGGTAAAATCAAGCCGGGTAAAAAGGTCGTTGTATCCTATGGCAAGATAATCAA
This sequence comes from uncultured Eubacterium sp., assembly GCA_910577195.1. Classification (GTDB taxonomy): domain Bacteria; phylum Bacillota; class Clostridia; order Oscillospirales; family Acutalibacteraceae; genus Eubacterium_R. The sequence continues at coordinate 26,921 of CAJTLP010000010.1, forward strand.
AAATTCCGATATGGGCCTTGATAAGGAAGATTTGGGACCTCACGATATTAAAAACGCTGCCAATATGGTAATGGATAATATCGTTTCACTCTGGGAGGCTGAGAGATAATTTGATAAAACTGGCTAAGACGGCAGGCTTCTGCTTTGGTGTTGACAGGGCGGTTAACCTTGTTTATGAGCTGATAGAAAAGGGTGAGAAGGTTTGTACCTTAGGTCCTATTATTCATAATACACAGCTTGTTTCCGATTTGGAGTCAAAGGGTGTAAAAATCATTGACAGTATCAATGAGTGTCCTGACGGCTATACTGTCGTTATAAGAACGCACGGCGTTGAAAAAAGTGTTATGGATGATGCTGACAAGAATAAAATTGAGTATATTAATGCCACCTGTCCTTTTGTTCTGAAGATACACAGAATCGTTTCCGAACAAGAGGATGATACGGTTACTCTTATTGCCGGAGATGAAAATCATCCTGAGGTAATGGGCATTCGTTCTTATTGCAAGGGAAAGAGCTATGTTTTTAAAAATCAGAATGAGCTTGAAAAAATACTTGATGAACACAATTTATGTGAACAAAAGTCACTGATTTGCGTTGCTCAGACCACTTTTTCATTAAAAGAATGGAAAAAATGCGAGAAAATTCTAAAAAAACTATATACAAATTGCAGAATTTATAGTACAATATGTAATGCTACCGCAGATAGACAGGAAGAGGCAGCTTCACTTTCTCTTGAAGCAGATGCTATGATTGTTATCGGCGGCAGGCATTCATCAAACACTTGTAAGCTGAGAGACGTCTGCAGGACGAATTCCGATACCTTTCTGATTGAAACGGCTGAGGAGCTTAAGTCCATTGACCTTTCATCTTATAATTGTGTTGGTGTTACTGCGGGGGCTTCGACACCCTCGGTTATTATTAAGGAGGTACTAAAAACCATGTCCGAAGAAATTATTGAAAAGGAAGTTGAAACAACTTCAGCTGTAACTGAAGAAGTTGTGGAGACAGCAGATACCGCTGATCAGGCCGATAAGGCTGCTGTCAAAGCATCTGCTGATGGTGAGGCAACCTTCGAAGAAATGCTTGAAGAATCATTCAGAGAAGACGAAAACAGCAAGGTAGTTAAGGGTACTGTTGTAAACATCACACCTACTGAGGTATTTGTTGATGTTGACGGCAGAAAGCAGACTGGCGTTATCGCTTTTGATGACCTTTCATCAGAGCCTATCGCTAAGCCTGAGGATGCAGTAAGCATCGGCGATGTTCTTGACCTTGTTATCATGAAGACTGATGACAGCGAAGGCGTGCTCAAGCTTTCTAAGAAGCTTGTTGACCAGTTCAAAGGCTGGGAGGATATCGTTGCTGCCAAAGAGTCTGAGGAAGTATTAGAGGGTACCGTCATTTCTGTTGTTAAGGGTGGCGTTATCGTTGTAGCCAAGGGTAGCCGTGTATTCGTTCCTGCATCTCTTACAGGTGTTCCTCGCAATCAGGAATTAGACGTGCTCAAGGGCTCAACAGTTCGTTTCAGAATTATTGACATCAATCCGGGTAGAAGACGTGCAGTCGGCTCAATCAAGGTTGTTGCCAATGAAGAGAAGAAGGCTCAGCAGGAAGCACTGTGGGCAACTCTTGAAGAGGGTAAAGTGCTTACAGGTACTGTTAAGTCACTCACAAGCTATGGTGCATTTGTTGACATCGGCGGTATGGACGGTATGATTCATATCAGTGAGCTTTCATGGAACAGAATCAAACATCCGTCAGAGGTTGTTAATGTAGGCGATACTGTTGAAGTAACAATCAAAAAGCTTGATGAAGAAAACAAGAAGATTTCACTCGGTTTTAAGAAGCTTGAGGACAACCCTTGGGAGATTCTTAAGAGAGATTATCCTGTTGGTACAGACTGCAAGGGTAAGATTGTAAGCATTGCAGCATTCGGTGCATTTGCGAACATCATTCCTGGTATCGACGGTCTTATCCATATCAGCCAGATTTCATGGGAGAGAGTAAAGACTCCTGCTGATGTACTCAATGTCGGCGATGAGGTTGATGTAAGGATCATTGATATTGACTTCGACAAGAAGAGAGTTTCTCTTTCAATGAAGGAACTCGCTGAAAAGCCTGAGGAAACAATTGATGCTCTTTCAGATGACGCTGAATAAGCGTTATACATAATTATGTAATGAATTCCAAGCTGCATTGCGGCTTGGAATTTTTCTTTGGCATAAAGTCTTTATCGGATTTATAAATGAATAAGTATTCTGTTTTGATACTATAATTAGTATCAAACAGCTATATTTTTTAAATAATTTGTTAATACTCTTGACAAATGGAAAAAAATTGCTAAAATAGTATTTGTTAGCACTCGACAGGCGAGAGTGCTAAAACGATAAAACATTATAAATTATTATAGAGGTGACTATTTATGACTATTAAACCACTTGCTGACAGAGTTTTACTTAAATCTTTAGAGGCAGAGGAAACAACCAAGAGCGGTCTTATCCTTGCAGCATCTGCTCAGGAAAAGCCTGAAATGAGCGAGGTCGTTGCTGTAGGTCCGGGTACTGAGGAAAACCCTATGACTGTTAAAGCAGGAGATAAGGTAATCATCAGCAAATATTCAGGAACAGAGGTTAAGCTGGACGGTGTTGAATACACAATTACTTCTGTTAAGGATATTCTTGCAGTTGTTGAGTAATTAGATTGGGAAAGGATTGATTTTTTATGGCTAAGGATATTATTTACGGCGAGGAAGCTCGCAAGGCACTTCAGGCCGGTATTGATAAGCTTGCTAACACAGTAAAGATTACATTGGGTCCTAAGGGACGTAATGTTGTTCTTGACAAAAAATACGGTGCACCGCTTATTACAAACGACGGTGTGACGATTGCTAAGGAAATTGAGCTTGAGAATTCCTTTGAAAATATGGGTGCTCAGCTTGTTAAAGAGGTTTCATCAAAGACAAATGATGATGCCGGTGACGGTACAACCACAGCTACTCTTCTTGCACAGGCACTTGTTCGTGAGGGTATGAAGAATGTTGCTGCAGGTGCAAATCCAATGGCTGTTAAGAATGGTATTAAGGCTGCTGTTGATGCAACTGTTGAAGCTGTAAAGGCAAATTCACAGCTTGTTAAAGGCTCAGCAGATATCGCAAGAGTTGCTACTGTTTCAGCTGCTGATGAGTATGTGGGCAATCTGATTGCAGACGCTATGGATAAGGTTTCCGCAGACGGTGTTATCACAATTGAGGAATCAAAGACAGCTGATACCGTATGCGAGGTTGTTGAGGGTATGCAGTTTGATCGCGGCTACATCTCACCTTATATGGTAACAGATACAGATAAAATGGAAGCTGTTATTGACGATGCAATGCTCCTTATCACTGATAAGAAGATTTCATCCGTTCAGGACATTCTTCCTCTCCTTGAGGCTGTCCTCAAATCAGGTCAGAAGCTTGTTATTATCGCTGAAGATGTTGAGGGTGAGGCTCTTCAGACTATTCTTCTTAATAAGCTCAGAGGTACATTTACCTGCGTATGCGTTAAGGCTCCCGGCTTTGGCGACAGAAGAAAGGATATGCTTCAGGATATCGCTATTCTTACAGGCGGTCAGGTAATCACATCTGATATCGGTCTTGAGCTTAAGGATGCTACAATGGCAATGCTCGGTAAGGCTCGTCAGGTTAAGGTAACGAAGGAAAATACAATCATTGTTGACGGTGCAGGTGATTCTGCTGAAATCAAGAACAGAGTCGGTCAGATTAAGACTGCTATCGAAAACAGTACATCAGATTTTGACCGTGAAAAGCTTCAGGAGAGACTTGCTAAAATGGCAGGCGGTGTTGCAGTAATCAAGGTTGGTGCTGCTACTGAAACTGAAATGAAGGAAAAGAAGCTTCGTATTGAAGATGCTCTTGCAGCTACTAAAGCAGCTGTTGAAGAGGGTATCGTTGCAGGCGGCGGCGTTGCTCTTATCAATGCAATTCCTGCTGTTGAGGCTCTCCTTGATACAGATGATGCAGATTTCAAAACAGGTGTTGCGATTGTTCTCAAGGCACTTGAAGAGCCTGTTCGCCAGATTGCACTTAATGCAGGTATGGAGGGCTCTGTTATCGTTGATAAGATTAAGAATGCAAATAAGATTGGTTACGGTCTTAACTTCGCAACCAATGAATATTGCGATATGATTGAAGAGGGTATCGTTGACCCTGCAAAGGTTACTCGTTCAGCAATCCAGAATGCAGCATCTGTTGCATCAATGGTGCTCACAACAGAGTCACTTGTTACAGACATAAAGGACCCACAGGCAGATGCAGCACAGGCAGCGGCTATGGCAGCAGCACAGGGCGGCGGAATGTATTAATTAAATACAATAATATTTTATAAACAGCACGGTTTCCGTGCTGTTTTTTTGTTAATCAATATTTACATTTTCATAATTTCATGATAAAATTACGATAGTTATTTACAGGTTATAAGGTGAATTGAATGGCTATTATTGGTATAGATTTGGGAACAACAAACAGTCTTGCATCTGTGTGGAGAAATGGCAGGTGTGAGCTAATACCGAATTCCTTTGGTGAATTCTTAACACCTTCTGTTGTCGGATTTGATGATGAGGACAATGTTATTATCGGTAAAATTGCTAAGCAGCGTCTTGTGTCACACCCTGATTTAACTGCGGCATCCTTTAAATGCTTTATGGGTACAAAGCAGGAAATCAGTCTTGGTAAAAAAGTATTCACACCGCCTGAGCTTTCCTCTTTCATTCTGCGTCAGCTTAAGGAGGATGCAGAGCTCTATCTCGGAGAGCCTGTTGAAGAGGCGGTAATCAGTGTGCCTGCTTATTTTGACGATAACGGCAGAAGTGCTACCAAGCTTGCCGGTGAGCTGGCAGGTCTTAAGGTTGAGCGTATTATTAATGAGCCGAGTGCTGCTGCTCTTGCGTATAAGCAGGGGACAGATGATGAAGATATGTTCCTTATCTTCGATTTTGGCGGCGGAACACTTGATATTTCCATTGTGGATATTTTTGATTCTGTTATTGAAATTATAGCAGTTGCAGGTGATAATCATCTTGGTGGAGATGATTTCAACAGAGCGATTGCAGAGTATTTCTGCAAAGAGAATCAGCTCAATTATTCTGCTTTGCCGAGCGAGGTTAAAGCCATTGTTTTGAAACAGGCTGAGCTTTGCAAAATTGCACTTTCAACCCAGCCTGAGGCGGCAATGGTGCTGAATTATAATGATCATGTTTATACCCTTGCTCTTGATAACCAAAAGCTCCTTACGGTAACGGCAGACCTCTTTGAACGTATTGAAAAGCCGATTGTAAAGGCTCTGCACGATGCATCTGTCAGTGCGAATGAGATATCGGAGGTTATTCTGATCGGTGGCTCATCTCATATGCTGCTTGTTCAGAAATATCTTGAAAATCTTTTTGACACACAAATCAATGTTACCATATCACCGGATACTGCCGTTGCACTTGGTGTCGGTATAGCGTCAGGTATCAAGGTGCGTAATGAGGAAATAAAGGATATGGTGCTGACGGATATCTGTCCTTTTTCACTTGGTATAAGTACAACCAATAAGGATGATTTTTCTGCTCCTTTTTTCACTCCTATTATTGAAAGAAATACAACCCTGCCTGCTAGCATTGTTAAAAGGTTTTATACCTCTCACGATGATCAGAGGACTATATCAATAGGCATTGCACAGGGCGAAAAAATGTATTTTAAGCAGAACCTTTTCCTTGATGAAATTGAGCTTAGTGTAACTCCGGCACCTGAGGGTGAAAGGAGTGTTGATGTAAGATTTTCATACGATATTAATGGTATTCTGCAGGTTGATGTTACCAATAACGAAACAGGAAAAATCATCAGCAAAACCATTGTTAATAACAACAGACTTTCGGAAAATGAGGTAAAATCCAAACTTGAACAGCTTGAAAAATTAAAAATTCATCCACGTGACCTTGATAAAAATAAACTGCTTATCGCACGTGCTGAAAGCCTTTATGAGGAAAGCATAGGTGATTTAAGAGAGATTATCAGATTACAGCTTGAGCGTTTTAACAATGCGCTTTCCATTCAGGATACCAGAAAAATCCGAAAGACAACTGAGAGCTTTAGCAGATTCTTGGATTCTATCGAAAACGGAGGCTATAATCCCTTCAGTAATTTCAATGATTATGATAGTTACGAGGATGAGGAGGATTATGATTGAGTATTTGGGAAGAGCTTGGTATTGAACGTACCGACAATGCACGTGAAATCAAAAAGGCATATGCTGCAAAGCTGAAGTTTGTTCACCCGGAGGAGCATCCTGAAGAATTCCAAAAGCTTCACGAGGCATATTGTATTGCTTTAAATCTTGCAAAAACAAAAGCAAGACCGCATAAATCAGATGCTGAAATTCCACAGATAAATATAACCGTTGATGAAACGGATAAAACACCGCCTGAATTTGACTTTGATAAGGAAATTTCCGACTACAATAATCAAATCGCTGAAAGTGCTCAGGAGCGGACACAGGACGTTATCCGCCGTATGGAGGAGCTTTATAGCAAAAAAGGATTTGTTTCAAAAGAGGAATGGTTTGAATTATTCAATAGCTATGATGTTCGCTTGATTAAGAAACAGCCTGTTTTTATAGATGCTCTGTATACTTTTTTAAAAACACATTTTGTTTATGAAAGTCTTGCGGTTGCGGTTTTTGATGCGTTTGCTAATGGCAACGAATTATGGGATGAAGATGATAATTCATATAATAAAGTATTTTCTCTTGTTTATGAAAAGTACAGTGCGTACTGTAAAAGAACTGCGAAGAGAAAGAATAAGCGGACTTGGTTTGATGGTGTGATGTATATTTTGATAGGATTATGTCTAATCGTTGCAGGCTTTTTCTTTTATATGGCATATAAAAGCGGACAACTTGATGAGATAATTCATTCATTCAGAGGATTGATAGTATGAGTGTATGGGAAGAGCTCGGTATTGAATGTACCGACAATGCACGTGAAATCAAAAGAGCATATGCTGCAAAGCTGAAGCTGGTTCATCCGGAGGAGCATCCTGAAGAATTTCAAAAGCTCCACGAGGCATATAAATCAGCGTTGGACATTGCTAAGAATCAGGCGAATATGCCGAAAAGACAGGCTGTTCCTGTTGCTGAAAAAAGGGAAAAGCCCTCTGTCGCTGATAATGCAGAATCTACAATTGATTTCAATTTTATAAAAGAGACGGCTGACGAAACGGCAAATGAAGACAGCCGGGAAAAGCCGATTTCTTTTGATTTCAAAAATAAGAAAAATAAAACTGAAGAAACAGAAAGAGAAAATAGTGCCGCAAAGCGTGAAAATCTGTATGATTTTGACGGTGCAATAAAACGCAATACATTAAGGCATGATAATGAGGTTATGGAAAAGGCAGAGGTTGTGCTGAAAAAAGCTGCTGATTTATATAACAAAAAGCTGTTTTCAAGCAAACAGGACTGGATAGATATTTTCAGCTCTGATGCTGTTGAGGAAATCAGGTATGAGCCGATATTCCTTAAGGAACTCTGCCGTTTTCTTAAAACTCATAAGATTTATGAAAATATTTCAAATGCTGTTTATGATGCTTTTTATTTAGAAGTGATTGACTGTAAAGGTGCAGATGAGCTTGAAGAGCTTTATAATATAATTTCAAGAAAAAGGGCAGAGGCATATATCCGTCTTGAAAATAAAATAAAGCTTGTGCTTATGTCAGCATGTTTTTTGATTGCTGCGTTAATACTTCTTATATTTGCCGGCCAGTATTTTATTTCCATAGCACTTGCCGTGCCTGCAATTATTTTATTAATCAAACATGATAAGCTGAAAAAGAGAAAGGAGCATTATTTTGACTGAGTTTTTTGAGGATTTTATCAGCCATCCGCGTGCGCTGGTAAAAGCAGTTATAGCAATTGTTACAATTATAGGACTTATTTTTAAGGTTGCAGTGCCTAAAATTAAAGAAAAAAAGGACAGACTTAAGGAGGTTAAGTCTAATTCAGGAGGAATGGACTCTCTTATAAAAGGAATACAGCTTTACAATCAGGGCGCTCAGGAAGCCGGCGTACAGTTGATTATAAAAGGCTTTGAGTTAGGCTCCTTTGACAATAACGCAGCAGTACAGGGCTGTAAAATTTTAGTGCATTATTATGATACACTCAATGAAAATTATAATTCACTTCGCTGGGGCAGATTTGCAGTGGAGCATAATTGCTTTGATAAAGAGATATTGGAGTATATGATTGGTCAGTATGAGAATATGGGAGAAACTGCCAAAGCAGAAGAATTAAAAGAATTATTAAAAAATTCTTGACAAATTTCGCATTGGGTATTATTATATCCTTAATCATTATAAACACGTTGAAGAGAACAGGTTTTATTTATGTAGCTGCTTCAGAGAGCTGACGGTCGGTGTGAGTCAGTACAGTGTTAAATAAAATATCCTCTCTGAGTGGCTGTGCTGAACAATAGTAGGTGCAGACGGCTGCCTCCGTTAACAGGATAGTGTATGATAGTACATTAAGTGCGTTTTTGAGCGAAAAAGAGTGGTACCACGGTATTCATTATCGTCTCTTTGTCCATATGGGCAAAGAGACTTTTTTATTTTATATTTTAGAAAGAAAAGAGGTTTTTACAATGGCAGATTTAGTAGAAATCCGTTGGCACGGACGCGGTGGTCAGGGTGCCAAGACTGCAGCGCTTTTGCTTGCAGATGTTGCGTTTAAGACCGGCAGCTTTGTTCAGGGCTTCCCTGAATACGGTCCTGAAAGAATGGGTGCTCCGATTACGGCTTATAACAGAATCAGTAGTAATGAGATCAGAGTTCATTCCAATATTTATGAGCCTGATTTCGTTGTGGTTGTTGACGAAGGTCTCCTCGATGTTGTAAATGTAACAGAGGGACTTAAGGAATCAGGCGGTATTGTTGTCAATACATCAAAAGCACCTGAGGAAATTGCTCATAAGCTCGGCGGTTATAAGGGCAAGGTTTATACAATTGATGCACGCCGTGTTTCAAAGGCTTGTCTTGGCAGATATTTCCCTAACACTCCGATGCTTGCAGCAATTGTCAAGGTGTCAGGTGTGATGGATAAGGATACTTTCTTTGCTGAGATGGAAAATTCATTTTCACATAAATTTGCTTCAAAGCCTGAGGTGATTGAGGGCAATATGAATGCTCTTAAAATGGCTTTTGAAGAGGTTAAATAGGAGGGGACTTAATTATGAAATCAGATGTTAATAAGCTCCATTTAGATTGTACCTGGCAGGAGCTCACAGAGGGTATGCAGATTTACGGCGAAAAAACCTCTGAGGCTTTCAATACAGGTGAATGGACCTCAGTCAAGCCTGAAATTGACGAGGAAAAATGTATTCATTGTTTAATGTGTGTGCCTGTTTGCCCTGACAGCTGTATTCCTGTTGTTGACGGCAAGCGCGGTGCGTTTGATTATAATCACTGCAAGGGCTGTGGTATTTGTGTTAAAGCCTGCCACGTCGGTGCACTGAAAATGGAGGGAGTAAAGTAATGAGAAAAGACAGACTCAGCGGTAACGAAGCAGTAGCAGAGGCACTTCGTCAGATTAATCCTGATGTAATGGCTGCTTTCCCAATTACTCCTTCAACTGAAATTCCGCAGTATTTTTCAAAGCTTGTTGCAAACGGACAGGTTGACAGTGAATTTATTCCTGTTGAATCCGAGCATTCAGCAATGTCTGCTGTTATCGGTTCAGAGGCAGCAGGCGCAAGAAGTGTTACAGCCACATCCTCAGCAGGTATGGCACTTATGTGGGAGGAGCTTTATCTCGCCGCATCAAACAGACTTCCTTGTGTGCTTACGCTTGTTAACCGTGCTCTTTCCGGCCCTATCAACATTAACTGTGACCACAGTGATTCAATGGGTGCAAGGGATTCAGGCTGGATTCAGATTTATGCTGAAAATAATCAGGAGGTTTATGACAACCTTTGTATGGCTTACCGCATTGCTGAGCATAAGGATGTTATGCTCCCTGTAATGATTTGTCAGGATGGCTTTATCACATCACACGCTGTTGAGAATATTGTTCTTAATGAGGACGAGGATGTTAAGAATTTCGTAGGTGAGTATGAGCCTGAGAATTCACTTCTTAATCCTGAGTGCCCTATGGCAGTAGGTCCTTACAGTGTTACAAATTATTATTTTGAGGCAAAGAGAGCACAGGCTGAGGCACTTAAAAATGCAAAGCAGGTAACACTTGATGTTGCTAAAGAATATGCAAAAATTTCAGGCAGAGAGTATGGTCTCTTTGAGGAATATAAAATGGAGGATGCTGAGTATGCAGTTGTTATCATAGGCTCAGCAGCCGGTACAACAAAGGACGCTGTTGATGAGCTCAGAGCTAAGGGTGTGAAAGTAGGCTTGATTAAAATAAGACTCTTCCGTCCTTTCCCTGCAGAGGAGATTGCGGATGCACTCAAGGGCGTAAAGGCAGTTGCCCTTATGGACAGAACAGAGTCTTATAACGATAACTGTGGCCCTATCGGTTCAGAGGTTACAACTGCACTTTACAGAGCGAAGTCCGATACACTTACAGTAAACTATGTTTATGGTCTCGGCGGCCGTGACGTTAAGGTTTCAGATATGATAAATATCTATAATGAGCTTGAGAAGATTGCACAGGACGGAAAGGTTGAAAATCCTTACCGCTATATGGGCGTAAGAGAATAAGGAGGCGGTTTTAGTGTATAACTTTAAAGAATATGTATCAAGGGAAGACCGTCTTGCAGGCGGTCACAGAATGTGTGCAGGCTGCGGTGGTACAATCGCAGTAAGAAATGTGCTTAAAGCAATCAAACCGGGCGATAAGGCTGTTGTAGGCAACGCTACAGGCTGCCTTGAGGTTTCAACCTTTATGTATCCTTACACAGCTTATAAGGACAGCTATATCCATAATGCATTTGAAAATGCAGGTGCAACAATGTCAGGCGTTGAGGGTGCGTATAATGCTCTCAGAAGGAAGGGTAAGCTTGACGAAACATATAAGTTCATCACCTTCGGCGGTGACGGTGGTACATATGATATCGGATTCCAGTCTCTAAGCGGTGCTATGGAGCGCGGTCACGATATGGTGTATGTTTGCTATGATAACGGCGCTTATATGAATACCGGTATTCAGCGTTCATCTGCTACACCGATGTTTGCCGATACAACCACAACTCCGGTTGGCAGAGAGTCAAACGGTAAGCCGCAGTACAGAAAGGACCTTGCAGCAATCATTGCTGAGCACCAGGTTCCTTATGTAGCACAGACAACCTTCGTTCAGAATTTCCGTGATCTTTATAAGAAATCTGAAAAGGCGATTTACACAAAGGGTGCTGCTTTCCTTAACATTATGGCTCCTTGTCCGAGAGGCTGGAGATATCCTACATATGATATTATGGAAATCTGCAAGCTTGCAGTTGAAACACGGTACTGGCCTTTGTTTGAGGTTGTTGACGGCAGATGGATTCTCAATTATGAGCCGAGAAATTATGTTCCGATTGAGGAGTGGCTTGTTAAGCAGGGCAGATTCAAGCATATGTTCAAGCCTGAAAATGAGTGGATGATTGAAGCCTTCCAGAAAGAGGTTGACAGACGCTGGGCAGAGCTTCTTAACCGCTGCAGCGAAACACGCGGTGCTTAATAGGATAATAGATTTTTAAGAGGTGTTTTTATAACACCTCTTTTTGTTTTAATTAAGTTGAGTTATAATGATGTTGTAGATGCTATTGATATTTGGTATTGTTCCGTCAAATAGAAAAAATGATTTAAAATGTTTGTGACTGTTTGTGCTTCTGAATTGTGTTATGGGTGAAAGGAGGAAGAAATGTAAGTGAAAAATATCGACGATATATTCAGAGAAAAATATGAAAGGTATTCAAAAATGCTTTTCAGAATAGCATTTCTTCATTTGGGAAACACCTATGATGCAGAGGATGTTTTGCAAAATGTATTTATGAAATTACTGTATTCTGCACCAAGATTTTCAGATGAAGAACATGAAAAAGCCTGGCTTATCCGCGTTACGCAAAATCATTGTAAAAATGTACTTAAGTCCTCGTCACGCAGGAATAACAGTGAGCTGAATGAAGAGCTTTCACAGGATAAAGTATCTGATTTATCAAAGGCTATGGATATCAGCCTTAAAATAAAAGCTCTTCCTGCAAATTATAAAACAGCGATCTACCTTTATTACTACGAGGATCTGACTACTGAACAAATTTCTAAAATACTTAAAATAAGTCAATCAGCAGTTAAAATGCGTCTGAAAAGGGGACGTGAGCTGCTGAAATCAGAACTGGAGGAATACAGATATGAGTAATACTGAATTTAAAAAAGCATTTGATGATGTGTCTCCTGATATGTATATGCAGACAAGAATACTCGCAAATATAAAAGAAAAAAGAAAAAAGCGTTTGCCATTAAAGGCTGCACTGAGCGGTGTGCTTGCTGTTGCCATTGTAGCAGGATGTGCCGGTGGTATGCACTATAAAAATCTTAACACTTATATTGACAGACCTTTTTCCGTAATGGTGGTCAATGCGTCGGACGATTTAATAATCAGTGAAGAAATCGCAGAGGACAAATTGATCTTTCCTTCTCTTCATATTGGCGTGGAAAAAGAGCCTGACGGAGAAGGCGGCTATAATTATAACACATATAGTGACGATGAAACAGGTCTCGGTGTTGTTGGTGATGATATTGACTATGTGCAGTACCAGTCATTGAATGGGCATCTGATGTATCAGGATGTTCTTAAAACCTGGTATGATCAGGAGAACGGTGATTTTTATCAGGTAATTATTCCTGTGGCAGATGAAGACGTAAAGGAAATCAATGCCGTAATAAATGAATCAAAGTGGAATCCTGAGCAAACTGCACTTAAGAAATATATGGAAAATCACGATACCTCAAAGTATTTCGGTAAATATAACCCTGATGATGATTACTGGGTATACTTCGGCAAATACTGTGACCATATAGGTCTTGAAAATGATTCTGAGGATTATGCTTTCTTCCTTTATAATACAGATAATTATGAAGAGGATTATATTCAGGATACATGGGACGAGGATTTGTCCGAGATTACAGTGAAGATGTATCCGCTTTCGGAAAAAGGTACAGGCGCTCTGACAGAGGAGGAGAAAAAAACACTCGGTAATATAAGCTATTTTCCTGACGGAGCAAGCAATGCACTTTCTGAAAATCCGCAGATGAAATTAAGCGAGTTGCCTGAGGATGAAATCACAATCATCGTTACCTTTAAGGACGGAAAGAAAGCAAAAAAGGCGATTACTGTTTCCTTTGATGATAACGGCGACGCAGTTTTTGCATACAAAAAATAATCTGTAAAAGCGACAACCCCTTGAATTTAATCAAGGGGTTGTTTGCTTTTAGTATAATTACTGTGCCTGTGAACCAAATTTCATCTTAACAGATGCTACCTTATTCTGTTCTACCTGCTCAGTCGGATACCAGCCTTTAGCAGCCATTTTATCGTAAATGGTGTCCTGCATAGTTAATGCATTGTTCAATGCACTGTTGAAGGTCTGATGCACATTGTCGGTTGAAGATTCAATTGTTCCGTGAAGAAACAGGTCACAAACGCCTTTTTCCAAAAGAAGAATGTTTTCCATTAAATGTTTATCATTCATTTTGATTACCTCATTTTCATTTATTAAAGAAGTCCGTAAAAGCTCTGGAATATCTGCTGATGTGTCTGCTCCATCTGTTCAACACAGGTTTTCAGCTCGCTGTCCTGTATCTGATTTGCAGTCTCCCTGCACTTGGTCTGAAAATACTGTGCGTGGCCAAGAGCATCTTCAATGTAGAGCAATTCCTTAGTAGTCATTTTTCAACCTCCCATTTTTATTTCAGTATTAGTATTTTTCCAAAAAATGAATTTATACATAAGAGGGGAGAATTGTTCTATGATTGACATATTTTTTTCTTTTGTTTATAATAATTATAAATGATAAAACAGAGGTTAAATAAATGATTATAAAAAAGTCCGATATTGAAAAAGCGAAGCTGACAAGTGCTTTTACAACCTATGATTCTATGCTTGTCAAGGGTGTTGCAATTATACTGTTAATGTTTCACCATTGTATTTCGATGAATCAGGTGGAAAAGCATACAATGAATTTCTTCCCCTTTGAATCGTATCATTGGCCGGTAATGGTGTGTGATTCCTTTAAGCTTTGTGTCGGTATGTTCATCTTCATAACCGGCTACGGATTGTATAAATCCTACAGTAAAATTGAAATCAGAAACAAGACAGTATTCAACTGGACAGGCACACGACTCTTTAAAACGCTGAGCGGTTTCTGGTTTGTTTATATTCTTGTGTTCATCGTCACATATGCCGTTGACCAGCGTCCGCTTGCTGTTTATGTTACAGAGCCGACGAAAATGGAGGGCAGCTGGCTCTATGCTGTGATAGATTTCTTCGGACTCGCAAATATTGCAGGTACACCTACGTTAATCGGTACCTGGTGGTATATGAGTGCCGTAGTGATTCTGATTATATTTTTTCCTCTTCTTTTCGGTATGGGTGAAAAATTCAGCTACTTTGTTACCGCATTTGCTATGATACTTTTGCCGAGAATTCTCGGTATCGGCTTTCCCGGAACAAAAAATGTATTTTCCTTTGTACTTGCCTTTATTTTAGGTATGGCATTCGCTAAGTATGATGTTTTTGCAAAGCAGGATAAATTCACACTCTTCAAGAATCATAAATTGCTTTCGGATATAGTATTATTTTTTGTATATCTGTTTGCATTTTTTATGGTTGTATATGTGACGGATAAGCTGGGCAGGAAGTATCTCTGGGAGCTGAATTACTGTATAGACCCTGTGATTGTTATTCTTTTTGCGAACAAGTATTTAAAGAGAATTCCTGTTTTAAACAGGGCTCTTATGTATATCGGCAATCACTCGCTGAATATATTCCTTATTCATACCTTTATAAGATATGAATATCTGAACGATTTTACCTATTCCTTTAAGTATGCACTGCTTATTCCGTTCATTCTCCTTGCAATTTCATTTGCACTTTCCGTTGTAGTTGAGCTCCTCAAAAAGCTTATACGTTATGATAAATTTGTTTCAAAAATAATCAAAAAAGCATTTGCGAATTAAATAAGAAAAGAAAAACGACAATTCGAGGATTGTCGTTTTTGTGGTTTTCGGTAATATTATTTCTAATTATTTCGGGAGTTCATTGTTCAGTTTTTCTTTTGCGTACAGCATCAATGCCTTTTCAAGCTTTTTGCATTTCATAAATTCATTTCTCATATATTTCTTCTTTAATTTTAATCCGTCGAAAACGTAGTTGTATCTTGTGAAAAAAGAACGGTTATAGATTATATCACGAGCAATATATATTTTTCTGATTTTCCTGTATTCAGTGAATGTGTTTTTTTCAAATGCATATACAATTTTTATACCCTCAGCATTAACAATACAGCATATCGGACAAATAACCCAGCCGATTAATAAAAAAATAAGAATCATCGCAATTATTGAATAGAAGAGAAATTTATCATCACTGCTGGGCTCATTATCAATTATAAATGTAAAAATAACAAATATCATACCGATTAACAGTGCTGCGTTAATCCGTACAAATCTGTGATTGATAACAACTGTGTTATCTTTTTGCATACTTTTCATTTTATCACCAATTAAAATATATCACGGTTTCAATGTGAAATCAATAGTTGCTATGCTCTACAAAAAGGCTTTGAGAGAACCCTGATGAAAAGGGTGGTTCGAATCAGTCCACCCATACTAAACAAAAAAGTACCCACAAAGGCGTACACTCGATAAAGAGGGTACGTCTTTTTGGTGTTTGTAAACAGCCGAATGATTTGATTGTAGGTTAAATAATAAAAATCAATCGGAGGATTTACAATGAAATCATTATATGAAGAATTAAACGAAAGTTATATTGATGTTGGAGATGTTAAAGTTCCTGCTCTTGTATCGGTAGGTACAAATTATGAAATAGGCTTTTGGGGACAAAGGCATAAGGCGTATTTAAAAGAAAATCATAGAGTAATCTATTACAATTTGCTTACTCAAGATAGCCTTAATTCGTATCTACACAATATTGATATTAGAGCAAAAGAACAATATGATTTACTTGTTAAGCAACTTGCTAAAAGTCAAGGTGTTACTGAACAACTCAAAGTTAAAAATCAAATGCTTTGGGTTCAGAAGATGAATAATATTTCCAATCAAGCAAGAGAAGTAATATATAATGAAATAATTTATAATTATTAAATTTTGAGGCAGGTTTTCCTGCCTTATTTTTATATACTATTATTGGTAGAAAAGTTTCATAAAAGTGTGAATTTCTGCATTT
>CAJTLP010000011.1 GCA_910577195.1 uncultured Eubacterium sp.
CCTGTCTCTCTCGAGTGCTTTGCAATAATACCACATACTTTTTACTTTGTCAACACTTTTATTCAAGTTTTTTCAGAGTTTATTCACACTGCTCCTGGTGTTTCAAGTATACACAATATATAATATTAATAGCCATTTAAGCAGCTATAAAACTATATATATTATATACATTATATAACATCCACATAATACTGTGCTTGTATATGAACTGTCTGAGATTTTTCAGGTATTATTCTTATTATCCTTTCCATAATATCTGTTATATCATCGTAATATATATCAAAATCCATAATTGAAATTTTTTCATTATCATAGGAAAGAACTTTTGCATTTTCGTCAAAACCAAATGATTTGGTATTATAATATGCAGTACCTACACCGATACACAATACGAACACAGCACTGCACATTATCGCTGCAATTTTCTTTTTCATTTTACCACTCCTTATTTTTCAGCATACTCCTCTTGAAGCAATTCTCCCAAAGCTGTTGCAAACAGTCTTGCGGAATAACAAGCCTCATCCAGAGTATTGGCATCTGTTCCGACTTCTAAAAGAAAAGAATTCCTTGTTTCATCCATATTGTATTTTCTTTCCGAAAATAATATCGGACGCATAAGTCCCTCATATTTTTCAGAAACCTTATTCTGAATTGCAAGTGCAAATTTCAAATTATATTCCCAGTCAGGGTAATTTTCCACCCTGCCATACTCAGCTCCTGCAATAATCATCATTCTGGCTGCTTTTTTTCCGTCTATTGTTGCAGTGGGTTTCACCTTAGTGTTGTTGTCATATGTAATATCATCACGGTGAACATCTATGGTTATCTCTATTGAGGGATACTTTTCAAGATATTCCTCTATTGATTTTTTCGACGATGCATATGCACCGGTATAATTCTCGTCGTGTATGGCTGTATCGTGAATAACACCAAAGCCCATTTTTTCAAGATATTCACAAAGCTCGTCTCCGACCCTCACCATATTTTTATCATTATCATCTGAGCGAAGGTCGAAAGACTCTGTATAATAACCCGCATCCAGAAGTGTGTAGCTTTCTGTTGTGTGACTATGGTAAACAAGAATTGTCGGTTGTGATATATCCTGAATAGTAAGGTCTGCCTTCTGTTTAAGGAGCTCCTCAATATTGAGCTTATAAAACGATTCCGGTATTTTACTCTGGATTTCAACTCCGTTAAAGGATACCAATGTTCCCCCACCGAAGTAATCCTCTTCGGACGTTTTGCCCTTTACCTCTTCATTTTTAATGGTCTTTTCAGCATCAGTCATCAACTTGGCTATATCTTCAGGAGTCTTCTTAATATCGGAATATAGGTCGCTGTCCTTCCCTGTTATTCTTGATGAAGAAGACTTCATAACCTCTGTTGCGGTGTTATTATTATCTTCAGTATTTTCCTCTTTAGTATTGGAAATATCAGTAAAATTACAAATAATTCTCTGCGGTGAAAAAACGGTTATTACCCCCTGACTGAATAATCCGATTTCCTCCGATATATTCGGAACAAGATTCATTATCATTACCGCAATACAAATCATTGCAACTATATTTGTAAAAAGTATTGCTATATCCTTTTTCATATCGTCACCATATTTTAATGTATTATATATACATATATATGGCATATTCTGTCAAAATATCACTATCCAACCAATGAAAATAAATCCTGTGCACTGATATTCTGCTGCAGACAAACATTAATGGACATTCCGATAAGCTTTGCTCCCTGCTCTGTGATTTTATCAATTTCTCTTGGCGTAACAAACATCTGCCGTTCGTTTTTCTCATTGCTGATCAGTGCTGTCGATACAACAGTCGGAATACCGATTGAGACAACAGGAACGCCCAGTGTGTTTTCTGATATTTCATACCTATGATTACCGACTCCGGAGCCCGGAGAAATTCCCACATCGGAGAGCTGAACAGTTGTACCCAGCCTGTCCGAAGAGGAAGCAGCCAAAGCATCTACCACAATAACGCAGGAAGGCTTCGTCACCTGAACCACACCTTTGATGATTTCTGCCGACTCAATTCCTGTATCCGCGAGAACCCCTGTAGCCACACCTGATACGCTGAAAAAATCTTTAAAAAAATCCGAACTGTCCTCGCTCTCAACAATATGCCTTGTTGCCAGAACATAGTTGTTTGTTTTCGGACCGAGTGCATCGGCGGTTATATCAAGATTTCCTACACCTGCTACAAGAACTGAACTGATATTTTGAGGTAGCAGTGTGCGTAAAACCGAAGATAGTTTTTCAAGTCTGCCATCAAATATATCATTATCGCTCACAAATGAAGGTACACAGCAGGTGATATATTTGCCGACAGGCTTTCCGATTGCTTTTGCACCTTTATCATTGATTACGGTAACAACAGTAGTTGAATCGAATTCCTCAACCTTCACTCCGTCGATTTCGGTTTTATTGGCTGACTCATAGGATTCAACTGCCAAATCAGTGCGATTTTCCATAAAATACTCCCTTTTTTAAGTTTTTTCAATAAAAGTATATCCAAAAATAAAAAAATACTTGCAATTTCAAACAAGTTATGATAATATACATAAGCATAAAAAACACAAGGGGAATTGTCCCTTTATATCTAAAACCACCTATTAAAGGAGTGAGAAAATATGCCAAACATTAAGTCAGCAAAGAAAAGAGTAAAGGTTAACGCTGTTAAGGCGGCTAACAACAAGGCTGCGAACTCAGCACTTAAAACAGCTATCAAAAAGGCAAATGCCGCTATTGAGTCAAACGCTGCTGATAAGGACGTACTTGTTAAGGACGCAGTTAAGAAGATTGACAAGGCTGCAGCAAACAACCTTATCCACAAGAATTGTGCAGCAAGAAAGAAGAGCAATCTCGTAAAGAAAGCTAACGCTTAATCAAATGAGAAAATAGATAAACTCTCACTTGTTTGTGGGAGTTTATTTTCTGTCTTGACTTTATAATGCAATCAATCTATAATATAGACATAGGAAATAATTGTATTGTTTCCGCAGTTTATCAAGAACATAAAAGGGGTTAACTATCATGGATTTTAAAAAGATTTTAAAAGTAATCAGTGCTATTGTTGCTCTTGCAGCTATTGCAGCAGCAGTTTATGTTGCTGTTAAAAAGCTCACAGGCAAAAAAGAGCCTGAGTATTTTGACGACAATGATTTCTTTGAGTGTGACAATGAAATTGAAATCGTAGAGGCAAAGTCTGAAGAGACTGTTGTTGAGGAAGCTCCTGCTGAAGAAGCTCCTAAGAAAAAGCCTGCAAAAAAAGCTGCAAAGAAAAAGGCTGAATAATTCTGTTAAAGAAAACCAAAGACGACTTTAGGTACTGCCTTTAGTCGTCTTGTTTTTTATTAGGTAAATCACAATGAAGCATTATATGAAACTTAACCCTGTACCGTTTGAGAATATTTATAACGGACTGAAAACAATAGAGTTAAGACTGAACGATGAGAAAAGAAAGAAAATTAAAGTGGATGATATCCTTATCTTTCAGCACACAAGCGATAATAAAAAGTCTATTACTGCAAAAGTAAAGGTGCTTCATCACTTCCGCTCCTTTGATGAATTATACAGTAACCTGCCCCTGCTGAAATGCGGCTATACACAGGATAACGTCAATACCGCTAAAGCAGAGGATATGCTTAAATACTACAGCACAGAACAGCAAGCAAAGTACGGAGTTTTAGGTATGGAATTTGAAGTAATAAATAAAATATGCAATTGAACAATTCGGACGTGAGCAATATGAAAATAAGAATGAGGCAATATCATAATTATGATTAAACAAATCGACAAGGCACATATAAGTGAATGTGAAATAAACAACCTTTGCGTGCTGCCTGATTACCGTCATTACCATATTGGTAAAAAGCTCTTGGAACACGCTTTTGAAAAAGTAACGGAAGAAAGCAACACACCTGACCTTGATGCCTGGACAATGCATATTGTTGAGATTGCTGAGGATAAGATAGAAAGCATAGTGCCCCTGCTCAGCAAGTCAATTGACGGCAGCAGAAAAAACGGCGGCTGGTACACCGACTTAAAAAGTGATGATTGGCACTATATTATATTCAGCGGTAAGGCATTCAAGGTTGACCGTTCAAACGGTGAGCAATATGAACAGGCTAAGGAATACGGTATGTCAATTGGTATTCCCGAATACCAATTACCAAATAAAAGCTGGGCAAAAAGCAATTAAAAGAAGGGATAAGAATGTACAAAAACGGATTAGTGCTTGAGGGCGGAGGCCTGAGAGCAATTTACACAAGCGGTGTGCTTGATGCATTTATGGAAAATGATATTGAATTCCCATATATTATCGGCGTATCGGCAGGCACCTGCAACGGTGTATCCTTTATCGGTAAAAACCTGCACAGAATGAGGGATATCTACATTAGTTACTCAGGTGATGAAAGATATATGAGCGTTAAATCAATGTTCAAAAATGGTGAATATCTCAATATGAATTGGATTTTTGGTGAACTGACATATAATTTATGCCCTCTTGATTATGAAACCTATGAAGCATCAAATACAACGATGTGTGTTGTATCTACAAATGCAAAGACCGGTAAGCCGGAATATTTTTATCCAAAAAGCTTCCGTGACAATTGCGAGGAGCTAAAGGCAAGCTGTGCACTGCCGATTGCCACCAAACCTGTTCCGCTCGGAAAGGATGTATATTATGACGGCGGTCTTACGGATTCCATACCGCTCAAGCGTGCATATGAAGACGGTTGTGAAAAATGTGTGGTAATACTCACACAGGATAAAAATTACATTAAAAAGCCAATGGGTCATCAGAGAATCGTTCAGCGTACATTGAGAAAATACCCCCTTATGGCAAAAAGCATAATGGAAAGGCATAATATGTATAACAGGCAAAGGGAGTTTGTATTCAAACAGCAGGAGCTCGGCAATGCTCTTGTAATCTGCCCTGACAGGCCTCTCAATGCACCTACACTTGAAAAGAATCCTCAGAAGCTGAGAGAAATTTATAATATCGGCTATAAGCAGGGACTGGAAAATATAGAAAAAGTTAAGGAATTTATAAAGTATTAAAATATAAAAAACGAAAGGGCACTCTCTTAATCGAGAGTGCCCTTTATCTGTACTAAAATATTTTATTGCTAACTAATAATATTTAATATTTCTTTAAATTCTTTACTGTTTTTAAATTCATCCGGCAAAGGATACTTTTCTGACATAAGATATTTCATTCTCTCCCTTGCTGAAAAGGTGCTGCCTAATTTATGCTTATCAAATTTTCTTCCTTCAAATAAATCTGAATGCATAATCGTTACTCTGTCTAAATTATCAAATTCCTTTGCCAGCTTGGCACTTGTCCTTAAGCTTTCCAATGCCTTGTCTGTATTTCCCTTTTCAAAATACAGATATCCTAAATAACCATAATTATAGATCATTGCCTGCCACTGCTCTCCATAATTATGATCATTATAAATCATATTTTTTATTAGGATACTCTTTTCAAGCATATTTATTTTATATTCAAGTGAAAAATTCTCATCATATAAATAATAATGACTAACGCTGGTATCTAACAAGCATATACTTTCCTCAATCGCTTCCTGTATATTCTGGTAATAATTGGAATGTCCATGCGGATAAAGATATGAGGAAATAAACTCTTGTCCGTCCCTCATATAAGGCATATTTTCAAGCAGTTTTTCAACATCTGAAAATAAAACTGAGCTATCCTTACTTTTGGCTAAATCGGCATAATAATATATAATATGTCTTGTTGCACTGATACGTATTCTGTCAACGTTACAATTTTGCTGAATATTATCGTAAATAGCAAGGATTCTCTTTGCGCTTTTTTCACTGCAGAAATGGACTAAGTAACCCAACTCTCTCAGCAGCACCCTGAAATCATTTGGAGCAATATTAATGAGCTTATCAAGTAATTCTCTTCGCATATCCACATCACAAAGGTTATCATATTTTTCAATCGTGCAAACGAGCTCAGCCTCTGTTTCAGCACGATTGATGCCGAGTAAATCATCCAGCGTAACGCCGAAAAATGTGGAAATAACAGGTAAGGTTGTTATATCCGGATAGCCTTCTCCCCTCTCCCATTTGCTGACAGCCTGAAAGGATACACCTAAATATTCTGCAAGTGTCTCCTGTGTCAGCTGACGCTCCTTACGAAGCTTCTTTATATTTTCACTAAAATAAATATTCATAAAACTCACCTCAAAAGTCATTCAATAGCTATTGTACTTTTATAATAAATCAAATATGTTACTTTAACAATAACCTATCTATTGAACAAATTTCAACCATTCGTTGAGTTTTTCTTGTGTGAGGATATAAAAATCCCACTCTCAATACAGAGAGTGGGATAAAAATATTTATTACATTATTTCAAAAATCCGTTTACAATCTGCTCCTCAGCCTGCTCTGCGGTTAAACCGAGCGTCATCAGCTTAATAATCTGCTCGCCTGCAATTTTGCCGATAGCCGCCTCGTGAATCAGTGCTGCGTCAAGGTCATTCGCTGTAATTTCAGGAATGGCACTGATTACAGCATCACCCATAATAATCGCATCACACTCTGAATGTCCTGTGCATTTATTGTTTCCGTTAATTTTTGAAAGGAAAACCTGCTTGGAATGATCCTTTGCAACAGAACGTGAAATCACATTTGCACTGGAATTTTCGCCGTTCATATCCACCTCAAAGCAAGTCTCAGCAGTCTGGCTGCCGTGCGTCATAAGCTTTTCGGTTATAACGATTTTTGCATCGTCAGCAAGTGCTGCCTTTGTAAGGCGCTTTGTGGAGTCGATTCCCTTAATCTGAACAGTCTCCATTTCAAGGTAACCGCCCTCATCAATCTCTGCAATCGTTTCAGGATTCATAACCCTTTCGCCATTGCCGTCGCCGCTGCCGTAATGCTTTTCAACATATTTAACCTTCGCATTTTTACCCACGTGGAAGGTATGAATTCCATCGTGCTTTGAACGGCTGCTGCCTGCATTATGAATACCACAGCCTGCAACAATCACAACGTCAGAATCATCACCAATATAAAAATCATTATATACACATTCCTCAAGTCCGCTTTCACTGATAATGACAGGAATATGCACGCTCTCCTTTTTTGTGCCGGGCTTTATAATTATATCAATACCCTGCTTGTCCGTCTTAGTGACAATATCAATATTCGCCGTTGTATTTCTTCCTGCACTGGTGCCGTTTGAACGGATATTATATGCACCGCTGGGAACCTCGTGCAGACCTGCAATCTGCTCCAATAAATTCTTTTGTATCTGGTCCATACTATCCCTCACTTTTCCTCTGAATAAAAACGGCAGCCCTCACCGGTGCCAAGCACCTGCGGAAGCATATCATCCTTAGAACCATTTGCTTTTAACTTGCCGTTTGCAAGAATGACAATCTCATCTGCGATTTTCAAAATACGCTCCTGATGAGAAATAATAATAATTGTGTTTTCTTTTTTGGATTGAAGTTTTTCAAAAACCTTAATCAGATTATGAAAGCTCCACAAATCAATACCTGCCTCAGGCTCGTCGAAAACGGAAAGCGGAGTCTTTCTGGCAAGAACACTGGCAATTTCAATTCTCTTAAGCTCACCGCCTGAAAGACTTGTATCAACATCGCGGTTAATATAATCCCTTGCACAAAGTCCTACCTCTGAAAGGTATTCACACGCACCTGCTGCGGAAAGATTTTCTCCAGCTGCAAGACGGATTAAATCAATAACCTTAATTCCCTTGAATCTTACAGGCTGCTGAAAAGCATAGCTGACACCCAGATTTGCTCTTTCGGTTATGCTTAAATCCGTTATATCCTGTCCGTTATACAGAATCCTGCCGCCTGTAGGCTTTTCGATACCTGCAATCAGCTTGGCAAGTGTTGACTTTCCGCCGCCGTTCGGACCTGTAATAACCGTCAGCTTATTATCCTCAAAAATATAATTCAGATTATCAACAATGACCTTTTCCCTGCCGTTTTCCTCAACGCTGAAGGTAAGGTCTTTCAGTTCAAGCATTTATATCGCTCCTTTTATAATATATAAATATTATTACATTCTTTTAGCATTATACAAAAACAATTTCCAAAAATCAACAGTATATATTATTTGAAAGCATTTGGATTTATTTTTCAAAAGGATAGACCAGTCCCATCTGCGTTCTGCATTCGTCCATTATCTTCATACAATCCCTTGTTGCCGAAAAAGGAATATAAGCAGATTCCTTTCTGCCCTCTCTGATTTCCTCTGATACAAGATTAAATTCCGTAAGATAATCGGTTTTGCCGTTAAATACCTGCTTGCCCTTTTCATTCTTCAGTATTGCTTTTGACGCCATATGAAAAAATACAGGCAGACTGATTGTTCCTCTGTCTCCCTTTATGATGCAGTTTTCTTTTACTCTGCAAAGGGACATATTCAGCGTACAATAAAAATCATCATATTCAAGAATCACTTTCTCGCTTATATCAATTCCGTCCTTTAATTTACCCTGGCATTTCATATTTTTCGGATAGCCAAACAGATTATAGCAGTAGGTGATCGGATAAATTCCTATATCAAGAAGCGCTCCTCCTGCAGTTTCAGGCATCAATACTCTTGAATTTTTCGGCATAAGAATACCCGGAAAAGCGTAATTGATAACAACGCTCTTTATTTTTCCGATTTCATTATTTTTGACCCACTTTTTTACAGTCAGTGCAACACCACTGAACCACGTCCACATTGCCTCGCAAAAATAAGTATTTGTCTTTTCGGCTGTATGAATAAGAGTATCCACATCTTTTACAGATACACCAACAGGCTTTTCACAAAGAACAGGTTTGCCTAGTTCCATAGCACGCACTGCATAGTTCACATGGGCAGTATGCGGTGTAGCAATATAGACAGCATCAACATCATCACGATTTACTGCACTGTCCAAATCATTATACACCTGAGCACCGTATTTTTCAGCAAATGCATTTGCCTTCTCTGAATTTCTGCCGTATACAGATGTTATAATATGATTGCCTTTCACGATTTCTCTTGCAGTAGAATTGGCAATACTTCCATTTCCGATATATGCCCATCTGAATTTTTGCATAGCATAAGCTCCTTTTATATTTCTGAATATATAATACCACAAGCACATACATAACGCAAAATAAAATGAATTCTGCATAGCCATATAAAGCATTAAGCCGTGAGCAAAACGCTCACGGCTTATATCTTGTTATATGCATCTTTTAATAACGGTAAATACTGTACAAATATCAAAAACTACACCAATGATTTTATTTCAGGAATCGGAGCGATAACACGAGGCAGAATGCCCTGCATATATGCAAGTGCTGTTCCGTAGTTCGTAAAAGCAGTACCCTGCTGCTGAGGTAAAATAAGCCTGCCCTTAGGTGCTGCTGAATCAATCGGTGTTACAAGAACCACAATATTGCCCGGACCGATTAAGTCACCGACAAAATTTACACCATTCGTTTCATTTTTTACGCATTTGCCGAGTGCGTTTTTCAATTCTTCAATGCCTGTTTTTTCCAAAGCACTGGTATAGATTATATTTTCCTCGTTCTTAGGAAAAGAAGCCATTAAATCTGATTTATTAACTGCTATGAGATACGAAGTACCATTCTTTTTGAACAGCGAAATAAGCCTGCTTTCAATATCATTAAGCACAGGATGGGTTGTTACAAGAACTGCAATATCACATTTATGCAAAATTTTTTCAACCGCTGCAATTCGCTTTTCACCGAGCAGACTTTCATCGTCATATCCCGGTGTGTCAATCATAACAACAGGACCGAGCGGTAAAAGCTCCATTGTTTTTTTACAGCGTCAGTTGTGGTTCCTTTTATATCACTTACAACAGATAAATCCTGGCCTGTTACAGCATTAACAAGCCTGCTTTAATTTCTTCATCACAGATAAATTCTTCTGCCTTAAGTGATTTCAGATTATATTCAGACATATAATTCTCCCTTGTAATCGCCGCGGTTTGTTACGATCTGACAACCGATTGCGTTTATTTTTTTTCGTAAATGATCAATGTTTTGTGCCGCTTCATCACCTGTATAAATTTTATTGTCATAAAGTGTGTATTTTTCTCTTGCGTTCAACGGCGAAAGATTTGGCATAATGACATTGGCTCCTGCCAAAATGCCCTTTTCATGTCCAAAAGGGTCAGCAGTTGCAAGTGCCGTTGTTGCAGGCAAAAGCACATTTGGCAATGTCAGCCGTATCAGTGCAAGCATAAAAAGAGTAAGTTCAGCTGAGCCTTAACTTTCATCTGCAAACGGTGTGTCCTTATGTGGTATAAACGGTCCTATGCTGACCATATGCGGATTCAGTTTTTTCAAAAAAACCAGCTCGTTTGACAAATGCTCCGGTGTCTGAAAAGGTGAACCAACCATAAAACCTGCTCCCACCTGATAGCCGAGTGACAGTGTAACTGCACAGTCTTCGTGCCGTACTTTCAGCTTTCTGATTATTCTGCAAAGTCTTTCATCAGTAAAAAATGTGTCTTCTCCGCCTTGAAGCACAAAGGTACGAAAGCCCAAATTATATCCGTAATCGGCACATTCAAGTATTTCTTTTTCACTGAGTCTGTAGCGCCGGACTGATTTGTTGCTTCGCCGAATGCCGCAATAATAACAATCATTTCTGCAATAATTGGAAAATTCAATTAATCCTCTTACATAAATCGTATCACCGTAAATTTGCCGGAGAACAGCTGACGCACTTTCAAAAAGCTGTTTTTCACATTGCTTGCGGTTTTTTATTAAAAACAAATATTCTTCAGATAACAAAACTGAGTTTTTGTAAATCCGGCAATCGTCATGGCTTCAATTATGCAGTGCGGATCTCCCTCAAGGACGGAACGATCCATAAAGGCATCCGGATCTCCCACATCTGCATTACAAACAACATACTTTTGAGGCGCCTTGTTTGGTGCACAAAGTGCCCACTTGAATCCTGTCGGAAATCCACCTCCGCCTCTGCCTCGAAGTCCTGAGTCGGAAATACATTTGATAACATCATCAGGTGTCATTGTTGTTAATGCTTTATTGAGTGCCTGATAACCGTCTCTTGCTATATACTCGTTAATATCTTCAGGGTTAATAACACCGCAGTTTCTGAGAACAATTCTGTCCTGTGAACGGTAGAATGCAGTTTCTTTTAATGTAACATATTTCGGATTTTTAGGCTGAACCTTTCCGGTATCGGCATAAACAAGCCTTTCAACAATATGTTCCTTGAGAAGATGTGACTCAACAATTTCCTCAACGTCTTCAATCTTAACCTGGCTGTAGAATGTACCTTCGGGATAAACAATAACTACCGGACCAAGTCCGCATGCACCGATACACCGGCAGGCAGTGATAGAAAATTTTCCGTCAGGAGTACATTCATCAACACCAATGCCAAGCTTTTCTGTCAGAGCATCAAGAAGGGTTTGTGAGCCTTTAACATAACAGGCAGTACCCATACATACAGATATATTATATTTTCCCTTCGGTGCTAATGAAAACTGTGCATAGAAGGTTGCAACACCATATACTTTTTAAAGCGGAACATCCATACCTTCGGCAATCATGCTCTGCACTTCAATCGGCAAATAACCGTAAATTTCTTGTGCTTCCTGCACAACTGCCATCAAACGGCTTTTATCATGCTTGTTTTGTTCAATCACTTCATCGAGCAGAGCTTTCTGCTTCGGAGTACCCTTAAAAGGAAGTGTACTTAGTTTCTTTTGCATAACTGTTTTCCTCTCTGATAATAATTGATATTTGCTCTGCATAAATTTCCACAAACATTTATGCTTTACACCATTTTATTTCAGCATAAGTTTGTTGAAAAATAAACAAAAATTATATAATTCTCATTATTTTACAGCATTTTTTGTTCAGCCAACTGAAAAACATTCTGCAAATAGACTTTTCTTTCGGAAATATGCACTATAAACAAACATCAATTCCGATTACATATCAATTCTGCATAGCTGCATAATCACATATAAAAAGCGTTGAGATTAAAATCCCAACGCTTTTGTTTTTTTCTACTTTATACTGTATATAAGCTCTAAAATTATTATATCTGAAACTTAAATTTGAGTATATTTTATTGTCAAAATTTTTCAATATTAAAAACGCATATGCTTCACAAACTATACTTGCAAGAGCGAAAAATGATTTTTGAAATTACAGATTTCATTCTTCACTTTTGTAAGTAAACAGAAAAAGAGGTGTATTCAAATGTCAAGCAATAAGAATGTTGTTCCAGAGGCTAAGGAAGCTCTTAACAGATTCAAGATGGAAGCTGCTGCTGAAGTTGGTGTTAACCTTAAGAATGGTTACAATGGTGACCTTACTTCAAAGCAGGCTGGTTCAGTAGGCGGCCAGATGGTTAATATAATGTGTCCTGTACAAACGGTACATTTCAACCGTGAAATCCGCACCATAAACGGGCATAATCTGCCGATTACATATCAATTCTGCCTTGCAGTATAAGCCTATAACAAAAGCGTTGGAATCATCACTCCAGCGCTTTGTTTTTTAACTGCTTTTCTATCACATATCGAACTCTGTCGATTATTTCGTCGTTATAATATTCTTTTAATTCATCAAGAATAACATCGACATCTGTCATAGAAAAATTAATTTTCAATTGTTTCCCATAAAGCTCCTGCGAAGCAGAAGTCTGTACTTTGAAAGTGCCAAAAGGCTTAGCGGTCACTCTCATAATGTGCTTATCCGTATCACCGTCAAGCCAAAAGCCTTCCAAATCCGATAATAAAGACAAGCCCTGATCAAAATATGGGCATAGCGAAAACACATTTGTATCGGGATTTCTAATAATTGCAATGTTATTTGTATGCCTGTCTTCATTCAGGAAGAAAGCATCAATCTCAATCATTGCAGTTAAATATTCTCCAAATTTTTTGATATTCGTTACTTCTTGAACAAAATCAACGGTATATTTAATTCTGTCGTTTGCGTTTTCAAATTCACGCAGTTTTCTGCTCAAACCTATTTTTTTGTAAAGCCTGTGCAATCGCTCAAGAGGAATAAGTTCATCACCTTTTTTCAAAAAGTTATTGCTGTAACAACCGCTTCTGTTATGGTATCCGAACTCAATTTTAACAGGCTCATACGACACAAAATTTGTAATGTTAGTCTTTGCAAGTAATTTAGATATAACAACCTCTGCCAATCCTTCATATCCCATATGGTCTGCCTTGTACCAAATTCCATTTACAAACCATTTGGGCTGATTGCCTTTGGAGGAGTGATTTGCACTTTCAATAATTTCATTTTCAGATAATTTAATTTGCTGCATATTTAAACCTCATCCATTGACTGTCTCCATATATCTTGCCCTTTGTTTGCTCTACAATCTGAATAGGATCATAACTATCAATACCAAGTGCCCTCAAAACCGACTTTTTATCCCCTCTTGATTTTGAAAAACATCTGTCAGCCAAAAACTCATTAAAATCATCCCATGTAGGGTTTTCATTAACACCAAAAGCACGGTGCAAAATATCGTCTGTTTTATTTGTTATCTTTATTTTTTCATTCCAAAAATCAACAAAAATCGTGGTACACACTGATGTTTTATACATAAAATCAATTCGCATACCGTATTTATCATAAAACGGCTCTCTCAAATATTTTGAAATTGTCTGGCGTGATGTACCAAAATGCTCCGCAATTTTTTGCTGTGAAATATTTTGTGCCTGCATCTCTCTCATTTCGTTTATTTGTTCTGAAGTAAAAGCTTTTTTTCTTCCCACACCGCGATTATTATTCTTGTTAACTTTTGAGGCAATTTTCTTCAGCTGTTCAACATCAGTAGTTCCAAATAATTCATTGCACAACTCTTTATAATTAACATTCATAGCAATCACCGCCTTTATAATATGTAAATTATTTAATTACTTTACATATTTATATTACAATAATAGAACTAAAATGTCAACATTATTAAATATATTATAGGCAGGCTTTAGTAAGTAATACTATCGCCTGCCGTTCTCACTTAATATTCAATATAATCTCTTACAAACCTGTCATACTGCCAATCCGGTCCGTTATCAAGCAAATCATAAATCAATTGCTTTAATTCACCTTTCTTCAGCGAGTTAATATACGAATCTATTTTCATTTCAATTTCTTCTTCATATCGTTCCTGTTCTTCTTCATAAGCCATAAGTTCATCGTAATATTGTTGGGCCTCATCAGGAAACGCCGTAAAGAAAAGCGCTATTTTGTGCTTACAGCATCGTCTTGTCCCTTCAGCATGCGGACAGGTGCAAGTAGAACGCTTGGGATGTTCAGTATCTATATAAATTTCGTATTTTTCTTCATTGCTGCCTTCACAGACGCCCACAAATTCCGTGTTGGTAATTTTATCACAATATAAAACCTTATCATTTTTATAATAATCATAACCACGCCATATAGATGTACTGCTTGCTATTGAATAAAAGCTCATTACATTATCCTCTATTAAAACTTATTGTATAGTAAATAGTATCATATAAAAGAACGCTTTTTCTTTATTTTTAC
Source organism: uncultured Eubacterium sp. (assembly GCA_910577195.1). Lineage (GTDB taxonomy): Bacteria > Bacillota > Clostridia > Oscillospirales > Acutalibacteraceae > Eubacterium_R. The sequence continues at coordinate 14,596 of CAJTLP010000011.1, forward strand.
TTTATACTATACAAAACCTTATTTCTCATTTTCTGTGCATTAAGCAATTCCAAATCTGTAAATTTCATAACAAAGCTTCGCACAGTGGCAAATGCTACATTGCCAAAATCCTTTTCAAGTTGTTTAGTTGTAAAGGTATCTCCTGCATAGGCAGACAAAACAAATTGCCATAATTTCGCTTCTTTTTCTGTAATTTTACCGTCTGCAAGCGCAGAATTATATAATTCAAATGTATCCGTCCTAATTGAATTCTCTGTCATTTTGTCATATACATTTTGAATAAAATACAATAAAAACGGAGTTATATCTATTACACCAGACAACTTATAATTCTCCTCAATCAAGGTGTATGCATCGTAATATTTATTTCTGCTTTTTTCAATGTAACTTGAAAACGGTACAAAAAGTGTACTTTCATACCCTTTCTGAATCAAAAACCACATATGAATCAGACGAGCCATACGACCATTTCCATCAAAATAAGGATGCAGATATGCAATATAAAAATGGAGCATTGTGGCCTTTAACAAGTCATTTATTTTATCATTTGCATTTGCAAATTCAACAAACGCTTTCATATATTCAGGCAGCTTTTTATAGTCGATACCGCTATGCTCCACCTTATGGCTCATTACAAATACAGTATCATGACGATAATAATTATCTTGTTTCAATTTATCTTCATCATCCAGAAAATTGCCAATCGTCATCATATATAGCTTATAAATATTTTCTTCCGTAATCTTATTGCTCTTATCACTGATAAATTCAAAGCCCTGCTTTAAACCGAAAATTCTGTTCTCTTCCTCATCCTTTGGTGCAAAGCCTTTCATAATATTGCGCACACTGTCCCTATTAAAATCAATACTTTCAATAGCAGATGTTGCAACAATTTCTTCCTCTAAAGCCTTTGTTCCATAAGAAGAATTCTGGGAAGTATATAATAGTTTGACAGCATCTAAATTTATACCTGTGCAGGAATTCAGATAAACCAAATGATTTCCTTTGAAATCATTTATCGGCAATGATTCATAATAAGAAGATTTCAGCACGGAAATGAAATCGGAAAAATCATCAGGGTATTTATATTTTAATTTTTTTAAATTTATTATATGCTTATCCGAAAGCATTTTGGAAAACTTTATTGCATCCATTTAGAAATTACTCCTGATACTAATTGATACTGTTTTATATCATTATAATTACAATCTTACTTTTTGTCAATGATTAGTTTTCAATATTATACCCAACTTTTAAACTTATTTTATCAATTTATATATTCTACTAAATAAGCCGAGAGCATTTCGCTCTCGGCTTTGCTGTTTAATCATCTTTTGTTTTCTTTTTTGCTTCTTTTTCGATTTGTTTTATATTCTGCAGATAGGATTCTTCTACAGGTGAAAGATTTTGCACCTGATATTTTTGATATTCACTCTTTGCTTTTTCTAATGCTTGCGCATGGCTCACTTTTCCAGCATCTGTCAATAAATTTTCACCTGTTGCTTTGAGCAGATTATCAAGGTGATCAACATAATCACTCATATACATTGGATTATGACGCATAGCCTGAATTTCAGCAAAATCAAAATATCCTGATACGATATTGTTTAATACTTTCAGTTCGTCTTCGGTCAAGTAATTTTTTGCTACACCTATATCTTTTGCAGTAGGAAAATCACCCGAAAATGCTGTAAGTCCCATAAATGGTTTGTCCGCATCCGCACGCTCATATATAACCTCAGCGGCCGTATGACCATGTGCAGCGTAATGCAACTTGTTCTGCACCATTTTAAAGAAGGCTATCGATTCACTGCTTTTCGGATTATAGTCAACACTTGTTGCATAAAGATCAAGAACCTGACGATACATAACCTTTTCCGAAGAACGGATATCTCGAATTCTATCTAAAAGTTCTTTCCAGTAATTACCGCCGCCGAGATTTTTCAAGCGTTCATCATCCATGGTGAAGCCTTTAATCATATATTCTTTGATTCGATCTGTTGCCCAGCGACGAAAATTGGTTGCAACAATAGATTTTACTCGATATCCAAGAGAAATAATCATATCAAGATTGTAGTAAGCAACATTATATGATTTACCATCAGAAGCAGTTGTTCGGAATTTCCGAACAACTGAAATTTCGTCAAGTTCGCCTTCTTCAAAGATATGCTTAATATGCTCACTGATGTTTGATTTGCTTGTTTGATACAACTCACATAATTGTGCCTGTGTAAGCCATACAGTTTCATCAACAAAACGAACATCTATTTTTGTATCGCCATCATCAGTTTGATATATTACAATTTCGCCCTGATTTTCATTTGTAGATAATGTATCTTTATCAGCCATTTTACACTCCTGCATTTTGTGTTAATAACATAATTATATATTAGTTTAATCAGCTTTTCAATGTACTTTACATATTAACACGATATTGGTTTTGCACTAAGTTCCAAAAAAGTATTAATTTTAAGGATTTTTTGGATTTATTTCCAAATACTTTTGATTTCTACTTAATATAATTATTTTTTATATTATCAATATGCTCCTGTTTTACCTGTTCACTAACCTGTGAATATGGATAAAGCAAATCATATAACTTTTGAATATCGACATCAGAAATGATTGGCTCTTCGATGGGGTTAAAAATTTTACCTACTGCTGAATGGATATCGTTTCGTTTTATAACTTGAATATCTTTACTGTATAAAGTTATATCTTTAAATGTGCATCTTTCTGAAAAGGCAATAATTGAATGAATCGGATAATTCTCTCCAATAACCTTCTTTAAACATTTGATATGTAAATTGTTTTGCATTACAGGATTGAAGAAGTGTTCTTTATGGCTTTTTCCTTTTCCCTATGGTAAGGTTTGTGTCCAGTTTTTATATTTCTCATTTCCAAAAATCCAACCACTGTAATTCTTGCTCTCAAAAACGATTATTCCTTTTGGTGCAAGCAGCATAACATCTATTTCTGTTGTTTCGCCATTGTCTTTCGGAAGATAGATATTAAATAAAAACTTGCAGCCTTTCTTTTCCAGAAATTGAAGTTGCTTGAATATTTGATATTCTCCATTTTTGCCAATATCGTGAATTGTTCCAAAGTAAGAATTATGAGTGCTTTTATGATATGTAGTTTTATTGAAATTGTGAATTTTTAAAATTACAATCAATATCACAATCGCTATAACGAATAATAATATCGGCATAATATATCTCCTTACAACCCACTTTTTTCAATGATACACATTATTGCTGTTATCAAAAGGATATACAGTTTTCAATATATTATCCTCAGCAGTAAATATGTAAATAGAATTTCCGTAAAATTTTGCAACGGTTTCTTCGTCATAATTTTGCTCAGCAGATTCTAATTTCACTCTTAAATCACCCATTGCTCTGTCGGAAGTTTTTCCGTACTTAAAAGCGTTGTTCATCAATTCCGTCTGCTTGTAACCAACTACACCTAATCTCTCAGCCATTCTCTGTGATGCATGATTTGTCATAATCGGAACACTTTCAATTTGTTCTTGCTCTTGCGGAATGTTTCTAACAGGCGGATTGTAATTTTCACTGCCATCTTCTGATTTTGACTTGCCTGCCGCAATAATAAGGACTATCAATGCAACTAAAACGGCAAATATAATCAGAAACCATACTATGCTACTCACAGTGCTTCCTCCATTAGTTCAAATCGTTTAACTATATTTCCGTCAATTCCGATATCGTCATTCCACATTGATGCAGGTCTTGCCCATATTTTGTCAGGGTACTTGACATCCTGATAAATCACCATATCCTCAAGTGTTTCACTGTGCGTTGCAATATGCAAAACCTTGTATGTATTTCCTTTGTAATGTTGATAAATACCTAACTTAATTTCATGCATAACTTTCACCTGTAACTTATTAACATATTAAAATTCAATATTAATTCAACTAAATTTACGAAAGCATTTTCTCTTGATTATCATTTATTATACCATAATAATTTAATTTTTCAAAGATATACAAAATATACGTGCTACTTTTTGTACCATCACAATTCTAAATTTACAAATTATTGTATTTGATTCAAAAATATGTTATTATTTTAATATATAACTTCTCATAATACAAAATTATGCGAACATTAATTATACGAGGATATTTTTATGTTACCTGAGGAATTAGCAAGAGTAAAAATTGACAAACAACTTAATAGTGCAGGTTGGGATATAGTATCAAGAGAAGACTATGTTCCTAACACTTCATTAGCCGTAAAAGAAGCATTAATGAAAGGTGGAAATGAAAGCGATTATTTGCTATTTGTTGATAATAAGGCAATAGCTGTTGTTGAAGCTAAGAGAGAAGAAAATAGTCTCGGTGCAGAGGTTGCGGAACAAGCAGAAAATTATGCCGTTACACCTGAAGATTGGTACGGTACTTGGTTTGATAGTTTAATACCTCTTGTTTATCTTTCTAATGGTGATAAAATTCTATATAAAAATCTGCTTGCCGACCCAGACGGTGATTATATAGAACTTAAAGAAATGCACTCACCTAAAAAAATGTTGCAACTTATAAATCAAAAGTCGGAATATGGTGCATTACCGAGAATTGAGAAAAAAGGGCTTCGTGTCTGCCAATATAATGCTGAAGATAATTTTGAAAAATCAATAAAACAAGCAAAAAAGAAGTCGCTTGCTATTCTTGCTACTGGTTCAGGTAAGACATACCTTGCTTGTTTGGCTGCATATCGTTTGCTTAATTACACACAAACAAGGAGAGTATTATTTCTTGCTGACAGAAATAATCTTGCTCGTCAAGCTGAAACTGAATTCAAATTGTTTGACCGAACAGAAACGCAGCAGTCATTAAACGAGCTTTACACCATAAACAGATTAACTAATCCCGAAAAGATTAACGGAGACATAATCATATCTACAATTCAAAAACTCTTTGCCGTTTTAACGGGACAAAAAACAGATGAAACAAGTGAAGATGAGGAAGACGAAAACAACTTAAATTTTGATGAAAATGATGAACAAAAAATCGAACCTGAAGTAGAATTAGGAGAAAATCTTAAATTGCCTCCCGATTATTTCCAGTTCATCATTGTCGACGAATGCCACCGCTCCATATATGGGAAATGGCAATCTGTTCTCAAATATTTTAAAGACGCAAAAATACTGGGTTTGACCGCTACACCAACTCCGGAAGCTTATGCTTTTTTCAATGACAACATAATTGAAAAATACACCTATGACGACTCTGTAGTCGATGGCGTTAATGTACCTGCTCGTATCTATAGAATAAAGACCGAACAAACAGAACATGGTGGTGCTATTAAAGATGGTGACAAAGTCATTGAAACAACTCGAAACGGAAAGAAAGTTAATGAGTATACTGCTAAAAAGCGTATTGATTTTAATCCGGTTCAACTTGATCGCTCGATTGTAAGTCCTGACCAAATCAGAACGAATATTGAATCTTTCAGGGACTCTGTTTATACTGATATGTTTCCGGAAAGAGAAGAAGTTTGGAAATGCATTCCTAAAACCCTGATTTTCGCTAAAGATGATCACCACGCCTCCGAAATAGTTAAAATTGTTAAAGAAGTATTTTCAGAGAAATTTCAAAACAGTGTAACTCCTGAAAAATTTGTTCAAAAAATCACTTATTCAGCAGGAGATACCAATGCGCTTATCCGAGAATTTCGAACCGAAAAAGAATTCAGAATTGCAGTTACGGTAACCCTTGTTGCAACAGGTACTGATGTAAAACCATTAGAAGTTGTTATGTTTATGAGAGATGTCAACTCTGATGTACTTTACACACAGATGAAGGGTAGAGGCTGTCGTACTATAAATGACGACAAATTAAAAGAAGTAACCCCTAATGCGACAACAAAAGATTGTTTCTATATTGTTGACTGCGTTGGTGTTACTGAACATGATAAAACAATTCCAAAACCCGGTAAAGGAACAGGCACTAAGAATAATACGCCAAAACTGGAACAACTTTTAGAGTATCTTTCACACGGATATGTAACAGATGATAATTTGGCATTTTTGCGCGACTACTGTGCAACCATAAATCATAGATATGAAGACAGTATTTTATTTGGTCACCATTTAAATATGTTTGTATCTGATTTTAGATTTTCCCCAAAAGATTTAACTTTAGATATCAATAATGCTCTTTCACAAGGTACTTTACCACCGTTTATAAGTTCTTCAGACGAAAATCTTAAAAGAAACAATTTAATCGCTTGTTTAATCTCAAACTTGGATGCAAGAAAGAAATTACTTGAATTACATAGAGGGTATTATGCAATTTCGCCTGATGATGATACACTGATAGAAAAAGGTTTTTCCAAAGAAGAAGCAAAATCTTTTATTGATAACTTTGAAAAATATCTCTATGATAATGCAGACAGCATTGAAGCCCTCCGTATCATCCATAACTCGGAAGATGCGCTTATCACATATTCAATGTTAACAGAGCTTCAAGAAAGATTGATTTCGGAAAATCGTTCATTTACTCCTTCTAAAATTTGGAACAATTACAGGTTATTAGACTCTGACGGAAAAGTTGAAGAATTGGATGTTAAACAAAACGCAAATGCATTAACTAATCTTATACAACTTGTTCGTTATGCTTATAAGAAGAATTCTAATTTAATCAGCTTGTTAAAGGGATACTCTCAAAAATTTACGCTCTATTGCGGACAAGCTCAGCGTACACTTACAGATGATCAAAAGGATATTATGAAACAAATTGCTGACTATGTTATAAATGATGGATACATAAGTGCCGGAGAACTGAACGAATTTGACACAGATTTATGGCGAAAAGCGGTAAAATCATTTAATAATGCAAAAGTATTAAATGATGAAATCGCAATCTTATCAAAATTCTTATTAAGGGTGGCTTAATTATGACTGAAAATCAAATAAAAACAGAATCGGCACTTATAAAAAAAGTAGGAGACATTGCAAATGTTATGGCTGCAGCAGGTGTAAGTTTTACAGATTATATCACACAGCTTACATATATTCTTTTTCTCAAAATGGATGACGAAAAAGAAGAAGCAACAGGCATTGCAAGCACCATTCCTGACGATTATAAATGGAAAAACCTTGTTGAATTAAGCGGAACGGATTTAATTGAAAAGTATGAAGAAATCTTAAAAGAACTTGCAAAAGAAGATGGATTAATCGGCACAATTTTCACAAAAGCGTCAAACAAAATTGACAGCCCAGTAAAACTTGCAAAAATCATTGATATGGTTAATGCAGAAAACTGGTATATGATGGAAGGAGATCTGAAAGGTGCTATATACGAATCTATTCTTGAAAAGAATGGACAAGATAGAAAAAGTGGTGCAGGTCAGTACTTTACTCCTCGTGCTTTAATAAAAGCAATGGTTGATGTTGCAGATCCTAAAATAACAGAAACCGTAGCTGATCCTGCTTGTGGTACAGGTGGCTTTTTACTTGCAGCATATGAACATATGAAAACGCAGAGTAAAGATATTGCAAAGCAAAAATTCTTGAAAAACAATGCATTTTTCGGTGCGGATAACACACCGCTTGTTGTTACGCTTGCCTCGATGAATCTGTATTTGCACGATATCGGAACGCAAAAAAGTCCGATTAACTGTCAGGATTCTTTAACCGAAAATTACGATGATGCAATGTATGATGTTATTCTTGCAAATCCTCCTTTTGGTACAAGACCGCAGGGTAGCGGCGAAGTATCTACCATTCGTACCGACTTTATAAAAACATCGGATAATCAGGTTAATTTCTTGCAGCATATTATGTCCATTGTAAAAACAGGCGGTCGTGTTGCTGTTGTATTGCCCGACAATGTATTAACTGATGGAAATGCAACAGCAAAAGTGCGTGAAAAATTATTAAAGGAATTCAATCTTCACACAATTCTCCGATTACCAACTGGAATCTTCTACGCTGGTGGTGTAAAGACTAATGTTCTATTCTTTGAAAAGGGCGCACAAACAAAAGACATTTGGGTATATGATTATCGTACTGGTGTTAAACACACTATGGCTACAAAACCTATGACTCGTGCTCATCTTGATGATTTTGTTGAATGTTATTGTTCAGGACATATGGCTGATAGAAAGGCTACATATTCTGAAGAGAATCCTAATGGTAGATGGAGAAAATTTACACAAGAAGAAGTCTATTCACGAGATCAGTTAAAACTTGATTTTAAGTGGATAGATTTAACAGAAAAGGATGACAGAACCATAACAGAACTTTTAAGTGATATGCAAACGAAAGCAAATGCTATTCATGATGCTGTTTCAAAGCTTCAGGATATTCTTGGGGGACTTGAATAATGATTGATACAAAAGCATTAAGAGAAAAGGTACTCGATCTTGCGATTCGTGGTAAACTTGTACCGCAAGATCCAAACGATGAACCGGCTTCTGTACTTTTGGAGCGTATTCGTGCAGAAAAGCAGCAAATGGTCAAAGATGGAAAACTCAAACCAAAAGATATAAAAAACGATACAATTATCTTTAAAGGTGAGGATAATTTACATTATGAGCAGTTCCAGGATGGAACAGTGAAATGTATAGAAGACGA
>CAJTLP010000012.1 GCA_910577195.1 uncultured Eubacterium sp.
ACTTTGTGAAAAATATCTTGTAATAATGGTTTTTTCCTTTCTCTTATTGTTGAATAATACCAAAACAAGAAAATCAATATAATAAAAGCAGGATTTCTCCGTTTCATGAGTTCCTGCTTTCACAATCCACCGCAAAATTCATTATGCCAGTTGTAAATCATTCTCAAGTCTTTCCACTACACTCAATGGCAAATCTAAATCCTCTGCAATTTCCTCTTTTGTCATTTTTCCTCTTTCCAGCATACGCTTTGCTGCTTCAATTTTTTCTTCATTTAAAAGCTGCTCCATGATTTTACTCATAATTTTTCGTCCTTCCTCATCTTTCTTGAAATATCTTGCCCGGTCTGCTAATTCCTTATAATTCATATCGTCTGGATCAGCACAGCTTAAATCGTGCATCAACCGCCCTAATGGTGTATCATCTTTAATCTCTCCGTTTACATATATAATATGTGCTTTATCATTAAACAACGCCCCTGTTTCTTGAATTGTCCTGTCAATATGATAAATCGGGAGATTACCTTCAAGCACATCATTCTCTGTAATAAATACCACATACGTTTCCGCCAGCATTTCCGTATCATCTCCCGGAAGAATGGAATTTGCATCCATTAAACTGCTGTTATATCTCGCACGTTTCGGCTTTGCCCCACTGTCGGCTCGTTGCAGTTCTACATCGTACTGTTTCTTTGACACATCATTTGTCTTAACATCCATTCTGATAGAACGCCCTTGCAGGTTCTTTATTACCGCCTGTACCTGTGCTTCTTTTACAACTAACTTTGCATCATTCATAATAATGCGCAGCATCAGTTCTACCCCTTTGGGATAATCTTCCAGACATTTTGTCATAAATTCGTCATCAAAATAACTCATTTCCTGTAAGCGTTCTAAAAGCAGCTTCTGTTTCTCTTCCCTTTTCTGCTCATTTGTCATATCCTATTCTCCTGTCCTTATAATATCATAAAAACCTTAATTTTTCAATGTTTCCACGCTTTTGTCCTGAAACTTAAAGACAACCTCAACCCGGTTGCCGCCATATACATAAACCGCATCTACAAGCTGTCTGACAACCTCTTTTGTAAGGTCTGTTAGATTTTCTTTTCCTTTTAACAAGTTTAACAAATCAGACTTTTCATCCGGTACTGCTGTTTCTTTTGAATGGCAAGCCCTAAGTTCTGCTTCATATATTTCTATCTGCTTATTGTTATTTTCTTTTTTCTGTAAAAAACAGTCAGCATCAATCTCACCTTTTGCATAGCTTTCATACAGTGAAAAATTGCTATCTGTAAGTTTTTGAATCTGTTCCTGAAGCTGCTCCTTTTGCTCCTGATCCGCCTTGACACGCTCCTGGAACTGATTGTTATATAAATCCTGTAACCTTCCCATTTCCCCTGCCAGCATTGCCTGATTCCTGATTGCTGACAAAACAACTGCTATGAGTTCCGTTTCCTTGACATTCTCCGGGCAACATCCCTCCTGCTTCGTTTCATAGTAATATCTGCAATAATAAGACGCATTTAATCTGCTTCGACGCTGCATATTGTGTCTGCATCCACCGCACTTTACCAATCCCTTAACAGGCGAATCCGCACTTCCCCTTTTTCTCTTTTCTCCCTCACAATATACCGTCTTATCTAAATTTTCTCGATCTGCCAGTTTTTTTATGCTGCTTGTCCGGGCATCCATGCTGTTCACATATTCAAATAATTCCTTTGATATGATTGGTTCATGTGTGCCTTCGCAGACTTCCCATTCATCTTTCGACAGGCATTTCGTTCTTCTTGAACCGACCTCAATAGTTTCCTTTTTGTGAAAAACTGTATTTCCCACATATATCTCATTTTTCAAAATTCTTCCTATGATAGAGCCATTCCACACCTTTTTTTCGCCCTGATATTTCCATTGGTAGGTGCTGCCGCTTTTCACTGCATAGATTTGTGGCGTAGGAATATCTTTCTGGTTTAAATACCTCGCCACCTCCGCCTTAATTCCACATTCTGCATACTTCTCAAAAATCATGCGTACAATAGCCGCCGCTTCCTCATCTATTACTATACGGTTATGGTCAGTAGGCGATTTTTTATAACCAAACGCCGCAAATGTAGCAAGGTATTTTCCTCTCTTACGCCTTCCCATCAGGTCATTTTTAATTTTAACAGAGTTTTCTTCGCTAAAATAATCATACATCAGATTCTCAAACGCAACATCCATATCTGGTGTCGTTCCTTTATAGTCTTTGCTGTCAAAGCTGTTATTGACAGCGATAAATCGAACATCCAATAATGGAAATATCTTTTCAATGTAATTACCGACTTCAATATGGTTTCTTCCAAAGCGTGAGAAGTCCTTCACAATGATAATGGACACTTTACCGGATTTTACATCTTCCAATAGTTCCTGAACCCCCGGTCTTTCAAAATTTTTACCGCTGAATCCGTCATCTATGTATTCCTTTATCTCAAAACCCGCAAATTCCGGTTTTTGCTCCACAAACTTGCGTAGAATGAGCCTTTGATTTGTGATACTATTGCTTTCATCAACCATATCACCATCTTCTTTTGACAGCCTTAAATACAGTGCCAGAATCATAAACAGCATAAAATCACACCTCCTTTTGCATCCAACTATCAAGAACCGAAAAGCAATCCTGATACCTTAACTTTATTTCCACCCGGTTATCAGTAAAAAGCTCTATTCTGTCAACACAGATTTCTACCATTGTTTCCGTCAATTTCCTTGTATTCTGAAAGCAAAGCCAGTCCGACAATAGTTTTTGCAAAGCCGCCTGACACTTCTTTATCCCTTTTACCTCTTTAGCACAAACATTCTCCTGTTTCCCGCATAGTTCTATTTTCTCATGATAGGTACTTTTATATTGCAGAAATTCCGCCTGTGAGATACTTCCTTCCGCATAATCTGAATATTTCTGCATATACTCTTGCTCCAATAGGTTCTTTGTACTCACAATCTTTTGTCTTTTCCATTCTGTCTGTTTCAGATTTTCTTCAAAGGAATAACGAATATCTTTTTCTATCTTTTTCTTTATCCCTTTTATCAAACTCAAATGCCTGCGTATCGTGCCATACAGAATATCACACAGCAAGTCCTCTGCAATCCACCTTGTATCACATAAATCGCAGTGATTTCTATGAGTACTGCACTTAAAAATCTTGTATTGCTCCTTTACCCCATTGACAGAGCGATAAGCGCCTACCCTGACCATATTTGCCTTACAAGAGCCGCAGAACAGCTTCCCTTGAAATATATTTCTCTCAAATACAACCGTTTGGCGTTCACAGGCAGATTCGGTTTTTTTATCCTTTGTCTGACTTAGTATCTTCTGGACAATCTCAAACATCGACTTTTCAATAATCGGTTCATGGTTATTCTCAATAACAATCTGCTCCTGTTCCGGTACTGGACTTGCCTTTTTCCCCGCAAAAAAGCTCTGCTCTGATTGATGTCTTATAACCCTTCCGATATAAACAGGGTTTTCCAGAAGCCGCTTAATTGTAGAACAATGCCATATTTTCAGCTCTTCTTCCGGCTTCCTATATACACTGCCTGTCAAAGCATATTGCTGTGGTGTATAAACATGGTTATCATACAGCCATCGGCTTATTGCATAATTAGAAATCCCCTCGCCGCACTGTTTAAATATCTCCCGTACAATCGGAGCTGTCTGCTCACAGATCATATAATTCGTACCACTTCCATTCATCTTATATCCATAAGGAATCGTAGCACTGCGATAGAACATCCCTTTTTCCTGTTTCGTCCGAAAGGTGCTTCCTACTTTCTTGGAAATATCCCTTGCATACATCTCATGCATAAGGTTTTTAAGAGAAATAAGCAAAAGTTCTCTGCTGCAATCTGCATCAGCACTATCATACCTGTCAACAATGGATATAAAGCGCACACCTAAGAACGGAAATACCTTCTCAATATAATTGCCGGCTTCTATGTACTCCCTTCCAAACCGGGATAAATCCTTGACAATCACACAGTCAATGATTCCTGCTTTCATATCTGCTATCATCCGGCTAAATGCCGGACGTGAAAAATCCGTTCCTGTTTTCCCATCATCAACATATTCTCTTACTATATTCAGGTCAGGACGTCTACTTATATATTCCTGTGCCAGCTTTCTTTGATTTTCTAAGGAGTCGCTCCCTGTATAGTCACTGTCCACCGATAGCCTTAAATAATCTCCAACCTGATATACTTTGTCAGTTTTCTTTGTTTTAACATAGTTCTTTCTATACCTGTCCGCTGTCCTAGCCATTGATGCCCACCCCCTTCATAGATGCCGGAATGTGCCCAGTAGGATTGCAGGCAATACTACTTGTAATTTTACATAAGGTTTCGTATTCATCCTGATACTTAAAGGTGATCTCAATTCTGTTTTCTTCATAAACAGTAATTTTCTCCACTAATGACAGAACGATACTTCTATCTAACGATGTGATATTTCCTTTTTTCGTAAATGTATCAATCCATTCATTCGCAAACAGTCCTTCTTTAAAAACTGTTTCTATCTCCGCCTGCAATTTTCTGATTGTTTCCTCTATCTCTGCGGACTTACGAGCAAAATTTTCTTTAAACTGCTCATATTCATCTATGGAAATAATCCCTGCCGCCAGATCTCTGTGCAAAGCCATTTCCACCTTCTTACACTGTTCCAGCTCTTGATACTTAGCAAGGATTTCCCGGTCATTCGCCACCACATCATCATAACAGGCTTCATTCTCTTTCATTAAAGTCAAAAGTTCATCCAGTTTGGCAACGTGTTCAATATGCCTTTTGATTGCATCCAGCAGTATATCTTCTACCACTGACTGGTTTATGCTGTGGCGGCTGCACCCTTTTCCTTTATTATAAGTGGCACATATATAGTATATGTTCTGTTTCGCTTTATAACGGTTACAACGTCTGACCATACTCCTGCCACATTCCCCACAGAACATCAAACCGGACAGCATGAACAAAGTTTCTTCATCCGGAGATTTACGGGTGTCAAGATTTAAGAGTTTTGCCACATTTTCAAAATCCGCCTTACTGATAATCGCTTCATGGGTATTTTCTTTTACCGCCCACTCTGTTTCCGGCTTTTCTATAACCTTATTCAGCTTATAATTGACTTTTTCACGTTTTCCCTGTTCAAGCACACCTATATAAATCTTGTTCTTTAATATGCGGTTAATAGATACCGCCGACCATTTTGCTTTTGCATTTTTCTGAAAACCGCATTTATAATTTCCCCCAAGTTGTCTTTTGTACTCGGAAGGCGCTGCTACACCAAGTTCATTGAGTTTTTCAGCGATTGCCGCCGAACTCATACCTTTCAACTTCCAGTCGAAAATCTTGCGTACAATATCAGCCGCATATTCATCTGGTATGATTTTATTCCTGTCCGTTTCCAGTTTTTTATAGCCGTATGCAACATGAGCGCCGATATACAGCCCGCTTTCACGCATAACCTCCTGATGACTTCTCACTTTGCCAGATATATCCCGGCTATAATTATCATTTACAAAATTTTTGACCGGAATCAGCAGATTTACATCGCTTTGCGTAGCTGTCAGGCTGTCAAAATGATCCAGTACAGATACAAACCGGACATGATAGGACGGGAAAATTTTTTTCACATAGCGTCCAGAATCAATGTAATCACGTCCTAACCTTGACAAGTCCTTAACAATGACCATATTCACCTTACCATCGTAAATATCCTGGCACATACGCTGAAAACTTGGACGTTCAAAATTAAGTCCTGTAAATCCATCATCTATATAAATGTCATAAAGGGTAACATTTGGCATAGATTCTATTGCTTTTAATATCAATGCCTTTTGATTGGCGATGCTGTTGCTTTCTTTCTTGTCCTTGCTCTCCCGCAAATCTTCATCTTCTTTTGACAGACGCAGGTACACAGCAGCCAAATAAGATATGTATGAAATGTATTCACCCATACCGCTTCCTCCTAATTTTATAGTGCTGACAAACCATAAAATCAGGGTTCCACATATGAATTTAGTCCTGAATATAGTTTAGCACAGATTCCCGCTTTTGTCCAATGAAGAAATACGCAATTTCACTTGTGAAAGTTTCACATTGCACTGGCAGTTTTTAATATCAGCTCCTGCAGCCGATCCGTAAGTGTCACTGTTGTATCCTCAAAGCCAATCTTAACAACATATTCCCCATATCTATAACAGTAAGGATTCTTAATCTGTTCGAGATAGTCCTTAATCTGTCCTTCCCGGCTTTTCCTTTTATTTACTTCCACTTCTCTTATATCTGCAAGTTCCTCCCTTTTTACTGTCCTTACATCCACATTTTTCATTTCTTCTATGCTCAATATACATACACCTCTTTCACTTTTCCACATTCCATTATATTGACATCTGCTTGTCCTATATGTATCATGTCCCACGCCAAATCATTATTTTTTGATATGTTTATCAATGAAAATTCGTCTGTAAGATAAACTTTCATTGATAAACATATTAAAAATATCCTCACAGGTGACAGGCGGGAAACCTGCCCACATTGGACTTGCACCATCATCTTTTCTATGTGACTGACTTTCGCCAGAAGTATCATTATCACGAAACTGTTTCTTCGCCAATAGAATCCCCTCTTCCTGTATAGGAAGTTTTCTACTCCAACACTGATATTTTTTCGCTCGTGCCTTTGCTTCAACATCATCAGATGCTTCTTCACTTTCAATTCCTTACCGGAACAGACAGTCATAGCGTATCTGCTGCGTAGCTCCACAGTTTCTCACGTCCTGTGAGGTTATTGTATATTCAATTTTCAAGGTACACCGCTG
>CAJTLP010000013.1 GCA_910577195.1 uncultured Eubacterium sp.
CATCCCATCAGAAAAACCAAAACACCTGAAACAATGGCAGCAATCATAACTGTGTGTCCACTGTCTGTAATCACTGTTCTGCCTATTAAAATCTGATCAAGCCGTAATATATCATCAATGGATAACATCTGGCTTATCCTGACAATCACATAGCTCCCAAAAAACGGAAACATCATCATGACTAATCTGTCCGTTAAATATAATGATGCAAACAGGGAAACTCCAGCCCATATCATTCCACGCATAAATCCAAGCGCTGCCTCTGTCATGCAGTAACGGACCGGGGAATGAACCGCCAGCCATTTATGGAATAAATCTGCGGTATCGGCAGCCGATGCTTCATAATAATCACTTGTCATTGGAAATCTCGTACGCAAAAACAGGATCAGCAAAACCGTACCAAATGCAACAACCAATCCGCCCATCAGGATATTTACGATATATTTCACAACACTATATCTTCGCATTCCCTCTCTGGAAACAATATACGCAACCGCCCTGCTCTTTCTTTCCTCGCAAAAACTGGCTGCAAAAGGAAGTGTCGCAAAAACTGGCAATATGTATTTTCTGCACATTCCTCCGAAGGCGGAATTGCTCGTAAAATAATATACACACCAGACGCTATTGCCGTTTTGCATTGCACTTATCAAATCATTCCATGAATCAAAGCAAATGCAAAACATAACGCCAATAATCGCTATAACAGCGCTTATATTTATTGCCCTCTTCCATTCATTTATGAATACTCTTTTCACGAAATTTCCTCTCCTGTGATTGCGTTAAACCGGATTGAATATCTGCTGTCTTCAACCGATTGTCCATCTACTTCAAATTCAACGCACCATACCGGAATCAAATCCATCTCCGTAAAGGAATCCTCCCTCAGAAGCGGGAAATACTCCATCCAGATATTTTTTGCCTTAAACTCGCTTGTCAAAATCACATCGCCGAATTTTTTCATGATCGCTTCTTTGATGCCGTCCTCACCTATGATAATCGCTTCCTTCTGATGTTCCTCATAAGGCTCAAACATTCCCATCATGCTTATCATTTCAATCCCATCATTTGATAACAACACCGTTACAGTAGCCGGATAAGCTAGAAATCTCTCGCTCGTTTGTCTCAAATTTGGCTCATTTCGGTATACGGGAATCCCATTTACATTCATTCGAAAAATGATTCTGTATACTTCCATATCTTGTTCAAATGTATCGCTTCCATATCCCTTTGCTGACAAAAACTGATAATCGCTATCTTCCATAATTGCCTTTTTCACGTTCTCAAAATCCACTGAATCCATAGCAACCACATCAAGAGCTTCCAGTTCTCCGCCCACGCCAAACATTCCTACCATGTTTTGTATCCATGCAACAGCATCTGCCTGAGACATAAAAAGCAGATCCCTGTCATCTGTCAATCCCATCTCCCCCGCATAGGAACAATAGGTGTCCAAATGATTTGCCATATCATTTCTTTGATAGGTAAGCGAGCCACCCGTAAATTCGTCGCTCCCATCATCAACAGCAAGGTTCCCTTCCGCATTTTGCCCTATTGCTTCCTGCACTTTATCATAGTCAAATCTTTTTAACTGCGCAGCATATTCATAAAGGTTATTTTCCGGCATTTTCAATTCTGCACTGATGAACAGATTTTCATCCAGCTTTTCATCTATGAAAACTGCTGTGTCCTGTTCCTCTCCGGAATCAACATTTGTTTCGTCCTGTGATTCAGCAACTTGAATGTCTGTATCCAAACTCTCAAAATCAATATTTGATTGTTCTTCACTCTGAGGTGACTGAGTGCATCCTCCTAATATTGTCAGCAGAACTGCCAACCCCATTGTAAGCGCTATCATTTTTTTCATTATAAAGCTCCTCCTTTTCTGTAATGAAATAATAACCTTTTTGTATCGTTGCTCTGAGAAAGCAGCAACGATTCCATTATCTTTGTTTCTGCCATAATTTCAATACCTCCTGCATCAAACGACATTTTTTGTCTTTATTTGGTCATTCTGTGAATTTTTCCTGGTTCTTTTTCAGCCCAAAATCCATCAAAAAATGTCTTTTCATACAAGTCTTTTGTATTTTCCTGACATTCATTGTATAATTACAAGGGGTAAATGTAGTAAATCACATGAAAAGAGGTATGAAAATGCGAATACTCATCTGTGACGATGATGCGCTGATAGTTGAACAGCTTAAAAAATATATAAAAAGTTTTTTTGAAAACATTGGTGTGAAATGTCCTGAATTTATCTGCTTTTCTGATGGGGAATCTCTGTTGGCAGATAAAGGTGAAAAAGACATTCTATTTCTTGATGTAGAAATGCCCGGAATGAATGGTATCTATGTGGGAAATGAATTAAAAAAGAAGAATGATAAGATTATTATTTTTATTGTGACCTCTTATTCCGAATATCTTGATGAAGCCATGCGGTTTCAGGTATTCCGTTATCTGTCAAAACCTGTGGATAAGCAGCGGTTCTTCCGAAACATGAAGGATGCGGTTGAGCTGTATAACACTATGACAATCAAAATACCGGTTGAAACAAAAGAAGGCATACACACCCTTTCCGCCTCCGCTGTCATCGCAGTAGAAGCACAGGCAAGAAAAGTAATTGTACATACAACCCTGTGTGATTTTGAATCCGTCCATAATATGCAGTACTGGCTGAAAGAGCTTCCCAAAAACTGTTTTTTCCAGACACACCGCAGCTTCATTATCAACTTTGAACATGTCACGGATTTTGATCATTCCCTTGTCAATATGTATGGCAATCAGATCCACGCTTATCTGACAAAAAGAAAATACAGTGCATTTAAAGAAGCCTACCTTCTTTATCTTGAAAGTACGAGGTAAACCAAATGAGCAATGCTGTTTGTTATTTTTTTACTTTTCTGATAGAGGCAGTAATACTGTGGCAGTATTCCTCTAACCTTTTTACTGCCAGACGCAAACCGTGGATACAATTTGCAATGCTTTTCCTTTTTTATGTTACGATGTTTGCCATTTCTCTGTTGGAACATAAATGGCTGAATATGACATTATATTTTATCCTGAATTTTATTTTCCTGTTTATCCAGTATGACCTCAAATGGTATTCTGCGCTGTTTCATTCCGCTGTTTTAGCTGCCATTATGGGAATGTGCGAATTGACCATATACAGCATAATGGAACGTTTCTCGCCTCATTTCCTTGCAGAATCCGGACAGTTTCAAAATATGATAATTTTTATTATTTTCAGCAAAATGATATTCTTTACCATTGTATATATCCTGATTCATGTATTGAAGGGGCAGCAGACACAGAAACGGCAGCATGACAAATCCGTACTGCTTCTGATTTTTATTCCTGTAACCTCTGTCTTTATCATGCTCACATTGGTAAGCATCAGTGATTCTTTCCTGCTTTCGCCCCCTTTAAAAGGAATGGTTACGCTGAGCGCCTTTTTCTTACTGATCAGCAACCTGCTTGTATTTGGCATCAACCAGTACAACCAGAAAAAAAGCATGGAATTTACACAGATGCAGCTGCTACTCCAAAAAGAATCTAACTCTACTGAATATTATGAAATGCTGCGCCTGCAGAACGAAAACCAGCGCATTTTAATCCACGATATAAAGAAACACCTGCACTCCATTGATATGCTGAATCAGCAGAAAGAACATGATAAAATAAATGCGTATCTGCACCAGCTGATCCGTTCTTCTGACTTGAAAGAATCCGCCCGGCTGTGTGAACATGAAATGCTGAATTCCATTTTATGCCGATATATGCAGCAGTGTACTGAAAGCCACATAGCCTTTCACGCAGATATACGAAGCCAAACGACGGATTTTATTGCCGACAATGACCTTACCTCATTGTTCTGCAACCTGCTCGACAACGCCGTGAAAGCGGCTGAAGGCATCCCAGACTCCTTTATTGATATCAGCACGGGCAAAAAAGGACAAACGCCGTTTACGGTTTTAACAGTCATTAACTCCTGCAGGACAAATCCTTTCACAACGGAAAACGGCAGCACTACTATAAGCATACCTCGCAGCCATAAGCATGGTTTCGGATTGAAAAGCATCCGCAAAATTGTCGCCAAGTACAATGGAAATATGCAGATATACTACAACTCTGATACGTTGACATTCCATGCAATCATTACTTTAAAGAAGCAGGGATTATGAAAAACCATAATCCCTGTGCAGCTGCTTTTAGGAAATATTTTTCTTCACTCCCAATAACCTATGCCCATTCTCCGCTACCTCGCCCCTTTATCTTTCTTCATTGCCTGATGCACTCTGCACGCTTCTCTTTCTTCTACGATCTGTTCTTTCTGCCTGAGACGTTCTTTTATGCTCATAGGAACTGTCGCTTTATCTCCATAGGTCTTGTCCCACTCTGCACGAGCCGCCCGATAATCAAAATACTCTCTCTTGGACGCATTGAGTTCTTTATTAAATGCCTGAACAGAATCAAATTTATATTCCCTCACAATAGAGGAAAGATGCTTTTTCATATTGGAGATCTGCTTATCAACTCTGTCAATCTCCTGCTGTAACTCCTTACGCCTACCGCCTTTGAAAATGCCCGTACATTCGGACAATTCCTTTTTCAGTTCATCACGCTTTTGTTCCCGTTCAAAAATTGCCCTGTTCTGGTCTTTCAGTTTGTCCTCAATCTCTTTCAGGCGGGGATATTTAGCCGTCAGTACGGAAGGTTTTGGCTGTAGCGGTCTTTGTTAACGATATCCGTTTCAAGGGCAAACGTCAGATTGACTGGGATGATGTAAAGCAGTATCTCGAAGGATATGTCGGGGACT
>CAJTLP010000014.1 GCA_910577195.1 uncultured Eubacterium sp.
AATTGATACAGACAGAATTTCTAAAACTGCATCGTAGAAAGTTCATACTGTTAATGCTGCTGGCAGCTCTTCTCATGCCATTTCTTGCAATCTTTTATTTTAGTGGGTTCAGGGAAGCAGGCGTAGACACAATACAATTTTATAAATGGACTGCTTTCAGCTACACGCCTTGGATTATACTTCCTGTCGTATTGGGGGTATTTTCCACTATGCTTATGTATGATGAAAACCAAAATGATATGCTTAAACAGTTGTGGATTGTACCGATTAGCAAGGCGGAATATTTTTTTAGTAAATTTATTATTGTACTGTCTTATTCCATTTGTTTTATGTTGCTCACAGCCGGATTGTCTGTGCTTTTTGGTATGCTTCCCGGTTATATAACATTTGAATGGGGCAGTTTTTGTTACTTGCTAAAAAAATGTATGGAAATTGCTATATTAACCGCATTCGCCATAATGCCGCTTTTGGCGGTTGCGGCTGCTGGAAAAAGTTATATATTTCCAGTATGCGTAACGCTGGTTTATACGTTCCTTGGTTTTATTCTGCTTATGGTTAATATGTATCTGCACCCTCTATCCAGTATGAGCGCCATTGTCATGCGTGATATTCCCGGTGTAGTTTTGGCACAAACTCTTAATATTCCGGCGGCATTAATATGTATTACTATATGGTGTGCGGGTTCAGTGGTGTTGGCTATATTGGCTTTAGGAAAAAGAAAGTGAGGTGGATAGTATGAAACAATTACTTTGGGCTGAACGCCGAAAACTTCGTCATTCTAAAAGCGTTTGGATTGCTGTCTTTGCGGTGGTTATGATTGCTGTTATCGTTTTTGCAGAGGGGCAGTTTGTATTTAAGGGTTCACGATATATAGATGGGGCTGGCTGGTTTATGACTGCCGCACAGTCTTTGGCAACCTTTTTTGTGCTTCCGGCTGTCATTGCATTGTTAGGCAGCTATATGATTTGCCGGGAGGAACAGGAAGATACTCTGAAATCACTGCGGCTTGTGCCAGTAGATGAAGCGAAACTGACTGTTGTTAAAATGATCGTTGCAATGGTTTTCAGTATTTTGATTTATCTTCTGCTGTTTGTAATTACTTTTGCGGTTGAAGCTATAATGCATTTCGGAACATTATCTATTCAGACAGTATGGGGCTTCCTTTTTACCTATTTTGTAAATGGTATTGGCGTATTTCTTGCTATTTCACCGATTGTGGCATTAGTAGCCCGTATAAAAAAAGGGTATTGGCTTGCTTTGGTATTTACTGAAATCTATTCCTTTGCCGGTCTGTTTGCAAGTATGTCTGAAACTCTGAAAACTGTTTACCCGATTACTGCGGTGTTCCAGCTTTCAGGATATTATGAAGCAACAATCGGAAACAAAGCAGCCAGCTTAGTTATTCTGATAGTTTGTATGGTTCTTGCAGTTTTAATTTTGAACGGATTAAGCCGTAAAAACAAAAAGAGTATTTATTAATTGTGTAAAATATCCGTATTGTAAATCTGCCGTACAACGGCAAAAGAAAAAAGCCGTTGTATAGCAGACATATTTGGGTGCATTGATGCAGCAGATTTGGAAACCAGGGCTGCTGTTTTTGCTGTAACTTTTGTTGGAGTGATAGGAGAAAAATGAAACGATAGTTTAAAGACAAGGAGATGTAGAACGATGAGAATAAAGCGAAAAATACTTAAGGCCAGGATAAGGACATTCATCAAAATTATCGGCATATTGCACACATCAAGGTGTATCGCAAGGAAGAAAGAAATTCCACTGCGGTACACCTTTTTTAATGGTGCAAAATTTGTCTGATTTTGGCTTTTGTTACGGTTTATCTATTGCATATTTGCGTGAAAAATCTGACTGGAACTATTCCGTTTTTGGAAGTGAATATTCTAACGCTTCGGAGCCACCGTTTTATCGCTTGAGAGCCACCTCGGATTTTAACACTTTAGAGCCACCACAAACACAAGATATAGTAATGGAGCCATGAGCATGAGCTCACAGCTCCAACTTTTTTTAACAGGTCTTACAAGTGTCTATTTCTCAATCTCGGCCTTAAGATTAGCAAGCTTTTTGGACTCGTATATCTTCCTGAGATTCGTTTCGCTGCTCGGAATCTCATATGCGTTATGAACAATCCTGTCCATTATGGAATCAGCCTGTGTTCCGCCTCCCAGCCTGTCATGCCATTCTGCCACAGGAAATTGTCCGACAAAGATGGTAGAATTGTTTCCGCTTCTCTGCTCAAACAATTCATAGAGCATCTTTGCATCCCTCTCGTTAAGCTTGTAGTTCAGCCACTCGTCGATTATGAGGATGTTGTAGTTACCCAATCTCTTCCTGTAACGGGTCAACTCTTTAAGGTCATCCCTCCTGTCCTCAAAATTGCGCATTAAATCAGGCATTCGGATGTAGAAAACCCTGTAAGTTTTTTTGCATGCCTCAATTCCCAACGCACATGAAAGATAGGTTTTGCCAGCACCGGTCGGACCTGTGATTATAAGGTTTGTTGCCGTAGTCACAAATCCCATTGCAGCAAGATTGATTATCGTGTTCTTCTTGACTTGTCTTGCGTCAAAATCCAGAGACTCAATGCTTGCCATTGGATACTTGAATGAGGCGGCCTTTATCAGCCTGTTAATAAGCTTGTTTTCTCTTTCGCAAATCAATTCCTCAAGCAGTTGTTCCAATCTTGCATCAAAGCTCAAATCTGCCAATGCGATATCGCCTTCCTGGTTTTCCACCAGTCTGGCTAAATCACCCAGCTCGTGTTTTGTAAGGTTTTTCTTTAACTCGAATTTCATAATGGTATTTCCTCCTATCCGTAGTAATCGGCACCTCTTACGATGCCGGTTGTTTTATTTGTTTCTTTGAATTTTTCAAGCTCTTTTTGATTATTTAGATTCTCAGCAGCCTTGTATACCGTTTTGTAAAAAGGCATATGATACTGCTTTAAGCTTTTTTTACAAGCGGCTTCTAAGATGTCCGGCGTAAAGGTGTCAGCAATTGCGAGAATGGCTACGACAGTCTGCGTGGACTGCTCCTTTACTTTTGCCTCGTCATACATCCTTCGGATCAACTCAAAAGTATTCGGCCCGATTTCTCTGGCCGCGTCAATCAGGTCTTCAGCCTGCTTATTCTTCTTAAGCGGAAACGGAAGATGGGATTCATCTGTCCTGACACCGTTTACTATGCCCTTGGGAAGGATTTCATGTCTTGCAATTTCGCTTCTGTTATGATAGACAAAGACAAGGCGGGAGTTGTATTTGACATCAACCTTACAGCCAATATATCTGCTGGGAACAGAGTATTGACCCTTGTTAAAGCTTATATGGGAGTTCTTGCCCACCTTATGTCCGTAAGACCATTCACACACCTCGTAAGGGACTGACGGCAGGGCTCT
>CAJTLP010000015.1 GCA_910577195.1 uncultured Eubacterium sp.
TTACTGCGGTTTCGGGGATTTGCTTTACATAATGCTTTACTGGACATAAAGCTGGTTATGTTTAGCTCAACATAAATGCTTGAATTTACATCCGGTGTTTACTGATAACAATATTGAGATCAGAGCGTTCAACAGCAGTTTGAACGCAGGCGTATTGAGAGCATATATTTCGCTGGTGCTGGCGGTCAGCAATCAGGCTTTGACGCAGAAATCGGCAAGTCCCCGTGTGACGCAAAGTGAAAATCCACGGTATACTTTTCGATGCTGGCTGATTCGCATTGGACTGAACGGTGACGAATTCAAAAATTGCAGAAAACATCTTCTTTCTCATCTTGAGGGTAATATAGCGTGGCTGCACCCGGAAGATGCGATAAAACAGCGTGAACGTCTGAAAGCCGAGAGAATCGCCGCCCGTGAGCAGCGTGTCGAGCTTGTAGGCGAGGTTAGGCAAGAAATTGAAAATATACCCGATGAGATTTCCGAGCCGATAGTGAGCGAATACGACGAGGAATTTGAGCAAGAAGAAGCATTTGAGATGAGTATGTAACGGAGGTTGAAAATGAGCAAAAAACAGCTATATATAGCCTATGGCAGCAATATCAATTTGGAGCAAATGGCATATCGGTGTCCCCATTCAAAGGTTGTGGGAACGTCTGAGGTCAAGGGTTATGAATTAGAATTCAGAGGAGTTGCTACGATAGTGCCGAAAGAAAATGCAAGCGTCCCCGTTCTGATTTGGGAGCTTGATGAAAGAGATTTGCCCATATTAAACAGGTACGAGGGATTTCCAAGTTTCTACAGACAGGAAAAAATGTTATTTGAAATGGACGGAAAAACATATAAAGGAATGGCGTATCTGATGAATCGTGGGACGATTTCTCCGCCGAGTCTGCAGTATTACAACACAATTTTGCAGGGTTATAGAGAAAACGGTCTGGATGAATCCTATTTGGAAACAGCACTGGAAAATTCAATTTATTATGAGCAATTAATGGAGGAAATCAATGAAGATTATGATTTTGACGATGATTTTCAGATGAAATTTTAGGAAGGTGACAATATGAAATATAAAGGATTTTGGGTAAAAATTACTCCTGACAAAAACCTGTCAAGAGAGAATAAGAACGGCAAAATTGTTGCCTGTGAGGGCTTCACAATTGAAGTTTTTGTTGATGAATCCGAAAAATTTGAGATTGATGTTTTTTCTGCTGCTGTTGATTTTGAACTGCTGAAAAATAGTCTTGATGAAGCGGAACAGTTCGCCAAAGATTACATTGACTGTGAGGAAAAAGAGTATCAGAGGATTATTGATGAGTTTGATAAATATTTGTAAAAAGCTTTATTAAACATTATGGAGCAGCATGGCTCTGTTTTTCTTGATACTGCATACTATGTATCAGGAGGTGGTATCAAGCAATGAATCATAATAACAGCAAAAATAGGGATATAAGCGATTGTAGCAACGTGCCTTTGTCCTTTCCGCCGCAGCATCAGAACAGACAGCCTGGATTTGAATATGTAATGAATCCAAGACCCATGTCGGAATGCTGTAAGCCATGCAGAAAGCTTGAAAACAAGGCTGCATTGATTACGGGCGGCGACAGCGGTATCGGCAGAGCTGTTGCATATGATTTTGTAAAAGAGGGTGCAGATGTTGTTATTGTATATTATGATGAGGATCGTGATGCCAAGGAAACTGCTGAAAAAATAAAACAGCTCGGAGGCAGATGTCTGCTTATTCAGGGAGATTTAAAAAATTCGAACTTTGCAAAAATGTGCGTGGATAAAACAATAGAGATTTTCGGTAAGCTTGATGTACTGGTAAATAATCACGCAGTACAGTTTGTTCAGCGCAGTATCCTTGATATATCTCATGAACAGCTTGAATTTACATTTAAAAATAATGTGTTCTCATTTTTTTATTTGATACAATATGCTTTGCCTTATATGAAAAAAGGAAGCTGTATCATAAATACGACTTCCGTTACGGCTTATGAGGGAAATAAGGATCTTATAGATTACAGCTCAACTAAGGGGGCGATCGTTGCATTGACAAGGTCGCTGTCGTTATCTCTTGCCGAACAGGGGATCAGAGTAAACGCAGTTGCTCCCGGACCTATATGGACGCCTCTTATTCCTGCATCGTTCTCAGCGGAAGAAGTTAAAACCTTTGGCTCAAAAACTTCGAAAGTACCTATGATGAGAGCAGGAGAGCCGTTTGAGGTTTCTCCTTGTTATGTGTTTCTCGCTTCTGACGATTCAAGTTATATGACAGGTCAGGTTCTACATCCAAACGGAGGTACAATAGTGGGTTCTTAGACAGAATAATTTTTGCAGACATGGAAATAATACTCATAGGAAACGGAGGTTATTTCTATGTTTAAACATGAAAAAAAGTTATTTCATCCTGTGGAAATTGAAAAGCCCAATCCGCAGTATGCCGCTCTTTTACAGGAACAGCTTGGCGGCGCAAACGGAGAACTGAAAGCAGCTATGCAGTATATGTCCCAAAGTTTCAGGATAAAAGACCCTGAAATCAAAGATTTATTCTTTGATATTGCAGCGGAAGAACTTGGTCATATGGAAATGGTCGCTCAGACAATTAATTTGCTTAACGGTCATGACGTAAACGCTCAGGGCGTTTCTGCCGGAGAGATAGAATCTCATGTAGATGGTGCTGTTACAAAATTGCCAGCCGGAGAGGGGATATACATAGCCAATCCTGTTGGTGCTTCAGAAGAATTTGACATCCGAGTAACAAAATATGAATAATATAAAAAGACTGATGTTTCGGCATCGGTCTTTTTTATAATATTCTTATAATTGAGAATATTTAAAAATGATTGATGAGTTCAGAGCGGAATAATAATTTTTGCTTTTGATACTTGATTTTGTGTGTGAAAAATGATATACTTATATCAGGAAAGAACGGAGGTGCGGTTTATGGGTATTTATCTGAATCCCGGAAACATTGATTTTCAGCAGGCTTTGAATTCAAAAATTTATGTTGACAAAAGTATGCTTATTGAATATGCAAACAGTGTTATTTATACAGAGCAGAAATTCATCTGTGTCAGTCGTCCAAGACGATTTGGTAAATCAATGGCAGCGAATATGCTGACGGCTTACTACAGCAGAGGATGCGATTCAAAAGAAATGTTCAGCCGACTGAAAATTGCAGAAGCAGAATCATTTGAGAAGCATCTGAACAGGTATAATGTGATTCATATCAATATGGTTAACTTTTTGAGTG
>CAJTLP010000016.1 GCA_910577195.1 uncultured Eubacterium sp.
CTGACTATCTGTACAAAGTCTTTAAGGATAGTTAAATCTCATGCGCCAGCCCTGAGAAAAAGCTAATACCCTTTTTGCAAAAGAGAACCATACCTATTTTTCTTTATGGTTCTCTTTTGCTATTTAATCAAGCTGCACTCATTTGTTCCATTACATCATTTGCGTCTTTTTCAGCTTTGCTTATTTCTGTTTTATTGATGATATTTTGGTCTGAACTGTTGGATTTTCGTACTAATTTCACTTTACACATATTGTACAACACCCCTACAATCAGAACCATATTCTCTATAATAAGCTGTTCTTCCATTGATAGATTATGCCAATTTACACGTTTTTCACTATACGACTCAATAATATTCCGCATTTTAGTAAGTTGTTTCAAATACAATGAGCGCATACGCAATAATGTAGCATTGTATCTTTCAGCAGCTCTTTGCAAATCATAAAGATAGTTGCATATGTCATTGATTTTTCGTTCATTAGAAATCATTTGTTCCCATGCTTCATCCGCTTTACTTGAAAGTTTAGAACCTGTACAGCTAAATATGACACCTCCAACTAATAAACCTACACCTAATGTTGCAGCACCTAAAATCGTAGTACCTAAAGCTATCCCACCACCTCCTGCAGCAAGTGAACCGCCACCAAGAGCAGCAAGAGTTGCATTAGTTGCAGCAGCTCCACTTAAAGCAGAAATTGCAGTTCCTGTTGAAGCCGTACCAAGAGCCATGACAGCAGCCGTTGTTGCACCTGATGCAGCAAATCCTCCAGCTGTACCTAAAGCAGCTCCACTTAAACCTCCAACAAGAACACTTGCTCCGACAGATGCTTTCTTGATTTCTTCACCTTCAAATTTTGGTATTGATACATTTCCAATTTTTACGTCTGCAAACTCAGGACGATTCTTAATCCGCTCAAACAAATCGGAGAATTGTTGAAATTCGGAAAGGACTTTCATTTCATTCTCCCCCAAAACGTCCATAGTCCTGCAAGCACTTTGATTCATCCTTTCAAGACGAGCATTGTCTGAATTATTCCGTTTTTGAGCCTCTTTTAACTTATCATTGGCTTGTTTCATCTTGACACCGCCATGAATTCCTAAGCCGACACCTGTTGTTCCTGCAACAGCGGCAGCTATTCCTAAAATCAATGGTAATGGCATAGTTATTCTCCTTTCTCTACTAAATTGACTAATGACATATAAGCAGCTACATAAGCATCTTCCAAATTGATAGCTTGCTCTATAAAAGCTTTATCAAATTCAAAAGCATCTGCCAGCTGTTGTACTAATGCCTTTTCTTCAGTGGCATAGTTTCCATCAGCAAACGCCAATGCCAGTAACTCTAAAAAGATAATTCGTTTTGTTTGAGGTGTCGAAGTCATAGCAAATTCCTTAATGATACTATCAACATCACATTGTTCATCTAAGTTGCAAATAGGAATTAGCATTTCATTAGCATAAGCAGACAAAATCTGCTTTTCAGATTCTTCAACAACGCCATCTGCCTTTATTACCGCAACGGCAAGTTTCATGAAATTATCCTTTTCTGTAGGATTCAGTGAATTTAAAAACATAGCTCTTTATTTTTTAGTTTGTTACATATTTCATAGATGAGTTTGTAAAACTCATCACGAGTGTATTTTTCTTTGAAAAATTGTTCGTAGCAATTGTCTATCCGACAGAACAAAGGCCTATCTTCATAAATACTGCACAGATTTCCTTTTAGGTATTTGCAAATACCATCGCCTCTATCTAACTCAGCATAAATTGATATACCTTTGAGATGTCTGCAACATTCTCCGCACTTATCACATTCAAACATCAGCAGAATTTTAATTTGCTGTTAGGATCTGCCATAAAAGAATCCATGTCTTTATGGTTTCCAATCGGTGAATTAATCTCTAATCGTTTACATACAATTCGCAAGGCAAAATTCAGTTCTTGCTCATTGGCCGCATCCTCTAAAATAGATACAGCCTCACTATAAGACTGGGCTTCCTTTTGGAATGCAGCCAAATCTATATTCATCAGTTTGGCGCAATATTCTTCTAACAGCCGTGCTTGTGTTCGATAATATACTACAATATCATCAACAGTCGGAATTGAATTAAGCACTTGCACAATTTTATTGACGGCGGAATTTCTGTCCAAAAGATATAACAACGAACAACTCAATATGCCTGTAACAAGTGTGACGCAGAATGTTTGTACAATATCTCCAACAACAGGAATTGCCGCAACACCTGTTTTAGCAATCAAATCGCCAACCATTGTACCTGCAACAACGCTGGATCCTGTTGCTATAATTTTTGCAGCCGCCCTAAACCTCTCTCCGAAAGGAAGAAAGTCGGGATTAAACAATAGAATTTTTGTCGCTACAACCAACGAAGCCCACGATTGCCGGATAATCCTCACCACATTCTTAGCCGTAGTAAAGAATATATTACAAAGCGTTGTGGTCAAAGAAGCCAAGACTCCTCCAACTGCGCCTTCTATGAATTTATGCCATAGTTCTTTATATTTGAGCTTGGCATTTTCCAAACCTCTTTTAACTCCCAAAGCTATGCTGTTAAACAAGGCTTTGCCATCTTCTTTCCCTTGTTTTATTTCATCACGAACAGCAAACCAAATTTCGCTAAAGACCAAGCCGAGCGCTTGACGTAATCCCATAGCCACGCCAACCTTACCAGCAGCTTTAGCTGTGTCCTTGAAAAAGGCTGAACTTGTATAGTAAGCTCGGTTGATTTTTTCATTATAGGCTTTTCTTGCCTGTTTGTCTTTTTCAAGCATTCTTTTTTTTGTTTCCTCGTCAAGTTCGGGATGGGATTCAATATATTCTTGAATGCTCTTGTCTTGCATAGAAGCGTTTAAGCTCTTATTTGTCCAAGCAAAATTATCTTCAGAATCAGCAAGTTCTTTTCCATTCAGTCCTGATAAAAGACGCCCTCTATCTTCATGTATTTCTTTTGCTGCAATTATATGGTCTAATTCTGCTTTTTTATTTGGTGGTATAGATTTTGTATGCCCATAAAAACCTATATCTTCATTGGTATATTCATCTTTTATATTTTTTCCTGTAGCTTGCCACTGTTCTCTTGCCTCGTGTTTCTTTTGCTGAAAGTTACCCCCTTTATGATAGGCTACACCATCATAATTACCCTTATTGTTAAGTACATGACAAAAATTTGAAAACATCGAATTTTGGGGTATAAGTCGGA
>CAJTLP010000017.1 GCA_910577195.1 uncultured Eubacterium sp.
TGTCTGTAACTCCTGATGCGCAGCTTTTCTTTATAAACCGGCTTCTCTATGGAACGCCGCACCAGCCGGTATGTATCCGTATCGAAATAGATATTCCGAATCGTCGTATGCCCGAAATCGTCGAGCCGCATATGCGGAAGCATCGCTTCTAATACCGCAGCCCGCTGCTTCCTTGTCATCTTATATTTCATCTCATAACGTTTAAAAACTGCCTGATATGCCATTATACTCCTCCATTTTTCAAAACGCGTATTTGCCCGGACACAATCCTTGCAATGCCAGCTCCATTGAGTGTGTCCCAATTAGGAATTGTTTTGTTCTGAAAAAAGTATACGGCAGAAAACTTAAGCGAGCCTTAAATTGAATGTGTCTATTTTGTGAAAAACCATCAAGCCTGAATCGCGTTGACAAGATTGCTGTCCATGGGTATGTTTTCATATTTGGGTGGACGAATGTATTATATTTTGATATAATCCCATCTTTGACAGTTTGGAGAAAATAAAATCGCTGTAACACCAGTAACCGTGCGTGTTTCAGCGATTTTTTGTGCCGTTTCGGACTATGGTATTTTATTCCCTGCATTTACTTTTCTTTTGAATTGTTTTCATTTGACTTTTTGTGATGAATTGGTAGTCTGTGCGGAAAGCACAGGCATCGTGTAATGCATCTGTAAGTTTGGAACGTTTATACAAAGGAATATATCCCTGTTCCTGCACTTCTGCAAAGTTTATTGTTTTTAGTGTGTCCAGGATTTCTTCACAGGTATATTTATAATCAAGTTTTTTCTCTAAAATTCTATAAGACAGCAGTGCGAGAAAACATATCAGAAAATGTGCCCTGATTCTGTTTTCGTCCTGTAGATAGACAGGCCTTGCAGAAAAATCCGTTTTTAAAATACGGAAGCATTCTTCAATCTGCCATCTTCCTTCACTTACTTTTAGAATATCACTCACATCATCATCCAGTAAATCCGTGCAGACAGCATACAGACCATCGTATAATGCTTCATTTTCTACTTTGTCTTCGTCAAGGTAATGGTGTATTTTTGCTGCCTCACCATCATCGGTGGCAGCTTTGGCTGCGATAAATCTGGCTGGATCATTTGGATTCTTTCTCTGCTTTTTTGCATTTCCGGATGAAATCATTTTTTCAGCACGTTCTACCTGGGCATCCCGTATTGCTTTCTGATAGCGGGCATACTTGGGTGAATAAGTAATAATGAGCCGCTGGTGTAACGTTTTAGGGGTATATGGTTCATCCTTATAGTATAAATCCGTATCATCGTCCGGAAGCGTTGTGATGTCTGCCGGTTTATTATCTGATACCCTGCGGAAACCATTTTTATCCAAAGCCCATGCCTTATCCCGGGAAGGAAGTTTCTTTATGGATTGTGTTACGATAAAGGCTCTTTCTCCCATATGGTTATAATTACGGATGCTTTCCGATCCCAGACCGGCATCGCTGCAATAAATAAATTTCCGGCAGCCGAAATCCCGGATCACTTTTTGTTCCAATGGCTTTAAAGACTTTTGCTCATTTGTATTACCCGGAAACAGGGAAAAAGCAAGGGGAATTCCGCCGCCATCCATAAACATGCCCATCTGTATGATTGGGTTAGGCCTGTGTTCTTTACTCTTTCCATACTTTTTGTTCCCGTCTTCCTGCTCAATTTCAAAGTAGTAGTTGGTACAGTCGTAATAAAGAACCTTATCATCACGCTGCCCTGTAAAGTGACTGTTTTTATAAACCTCTGACTGAATAAAATCACATTCCGCTCCAAGGACATCCAGTGCACGATAGACATCGTGGAGTTCATAAGCAGGCTTTTCCATAAATTCAGCGGCTGTCTGAAAGGATGAACGCTTGCTTGAAGGCTCCAGTACCCTTGCATAAGTAAGGTCAGAGAGAATGGCGTTGATATCATATTTGAATTTATATTTGTCCCTTAGTTTCCTGCAGGTTTTATTTAACTGCAGGCCGTAGTAGACCGACTGCAGAAAAAGATACCCGCCTCTGTAAAAGTTTTGTTTATCATAATCCAGCTGCCTGTCTGCATGAAAGGTAATCTGCACAGACCTGGCCTCGCGCTCTTTTTTATATTTTTCTGTTTCAATTCTGGCTTCTTCCCGTGCCCAGCGCATAACATCATCCCGTGTTGGGCCATGTTCTTTGATTAATTCATTTAAAGTACCAAGTTTACGGACGATAACAGAAGTGCTAACCCCCTTATCGTTAACATATCCTTTTGAAATATAAAATGATTCTGCATTTTTAGATTTTGAAGTAGTAACCCGCATAAAAAAGTCCTTTTTATTTATATCATACCACAGATTGCAATAAAATGCAATAGAATAAAACGAATAAATTGACACAAAAAATGCAGGTATATCAATACCTGTAGGCACTTTTCTTAATATTCAACTGTCAAACTCCCG
>CAJTLP010000018.1 GCA_910577195.1 uncultured Eubacterium sp.
GTAACTGCGGACCATTGCTCCGAATTCTTCATGATAAGACAAAATTTTCACCTCTTAAATATATATTAATAGCCTTGAACAAAACCACACAAACGCAATAAACAAGCGGATTTGCAAGACATAATACACAAAATAATCACTATAAAATATAGAAGCAGCCAACCGACTTTGGTATAATTAAATTGAACTAAAAACCACACGAAAAGGATTGGCTGTTATCTACCGTCAAGAAATTTTGCAGGATATAACATTCTTTACTTCTGCACCTAAGGCTCAGTTTTATGATAAGCTCTTTCTTAATCTCGACTTATCCGAGTTCCCCGAATCTGTTGCTAAAACAGGCAGAAAAGGATATTCAAAAAGAGCCTTGCTCTGCGCTTTTATCGTTATGAAATGTGAATGCTTTTCCTGTATTACAGATTTAGTCGATTATCTTAACAATAATCTTTTGATCGCTCATTACTGCGGTTTTAATATTATGAAACCGCTTCCGTCTTACTGGACTTTTGACAGATTTATTGATGATATTGATAATGCACTGCTCAAAAAGCTTATGCAGCCACAGGTTCTGAAGCTTTCCGAAATGGGTATCATTGATACTTCTTTCATTGCTCTTGATTCCACTCCCGTCAATGCAAACACTTGTCAGAATAATCCTAAGTCATTTGCTAAAAATAAGTTTTCAAAGGATAATCAGCCTAAGTCCGACAAGGACTGCAAACTGGGTGTTCACACTGCTTCAAATCAGCATAATGAGCGTAATTTTGAATACTATTGGGGTTACAAAAATCATGCGCTGGTTGACTGCATTACAGGCTTACCGATCTTTGAGATGACAACGACTGCCGATATTGCCGACAGCACAGTTACTCTTGATATTCTAAGCCAAACCAATAATTTTTTATCTATTAAGGAATGTACTTTTATTGCCGATAAAGCTTACGACATAAAGGAAATCTACAATACCGTCAAGGACGTTTATTTCGGTGAATGCGCAATCCCTCTTAACAAACGCAATACTAAAGACCCAAAGAAACTGCCAAGCGGTCACCCTATTTGTGAAGCGGGTCTTGCTATGCACAAGGACGGGAAGTTTTCCGATAACGGCAGGACCCGTCAGAAATACTGCTGTCCTCTGAAAAACTCCAAATGTGCCTCCTGTCCCTGCAATCACAAGAACCGGAATAACGGCAAAAAACATAGGGGCTGCACAAAGTATATCACACTTCCCGATGATTACAGGCTTTCCATTGACCGTGAATGTATCTTCTTCAAGAAGATTTATTCTCTTCGTACCGAAGCTGAGCGTTACCTTTCACGTTTTAAGCAGACAGGGCAGGAACGGTTGTGGATTCGCAGCTTTAATGCTGCACAAGATCTGAACACCGCTGCACACATTGCATTATTGGCTGTTGCCTCGTCTGCTGTTATCACTAAATCGGACTGCTCCTGCCGTTGCTTGAAATCTTTCAAACGTATTGCTTAGCTGCATTGATTTCATATTTTTATGCCGACTTTTGTCTTTTTTGACTAAGGTCTGCTTTGCTGTATGCGCTTTTCGCTTTGTCCTTTCATGCGGCTTTTTCTTTCTAAGCCTTTCAGACTTTGGGAATGCGTTTTGCTCATCTCTAATAATTTAATGTTAAAAAAGATCCCCCAAGAATAATTATTGAAAAGCAGTTTGCAGTTAAACTAAACCAATTTTCAAAGTATCTTTGCTCCAAAATATTAATATCATTAGTAAAAACAGATATATATTTTCCGCTTCCAATGTCATTAAGAACTTTGAATATATCATTTTTAATTATATTTGAAAAAATAGATTTTTTTAAATCTTCAGCCTGTCGAAAAAGTCACCCCAAAGGGTAGCTTTTTTGCGTAATATGTGGTAAAATAAAGTAGGGTGAAAAAAATGCTGCAAAAGGAAAGAAAAGAAAGAGAACAGCTTGAATTTGTAAGTATAGAAACATTGGTACCAAAGGATCATCTGCTGAGAAAAATAGATGC
Organism: uncultured Eubacterium sp.; assembly: GCA_910577195.1. GTDB lineage: Bacteria > Bacillota > Clostridia > Oscillospirales > Acutalibacteraceae > Eubacterium_R. Next base: position 2,008 of record CAJTLP010000018.1, read on the forward strand.
GGCAGTAGATTTCAACAAGATATATGACTTTGTGGAAGACTTATACTGTCCTGATTACGGCAGACCAAGCATAGACCCTGTTGTGCTGTTCAAAATGACTTTGATACAGCATATCTTCGGCATACCCTTTCTTAGAAAGACATCAGAAGAAGTTCGTATGAACGTTGGTTATTGATATTTTGTCAAGAATACCCGCAAATGAGGATTACAAGTATTTG
>CAJTLP010000019.1 GCA_910577195.1 uncultured Eubacterium sp.
CGCTGTGCAGGTAGGCAAAGGGGTTGTAGTGCATGGACTTCTTGAAATTGATAGTATTTAGCACTTTTATCTTATAGCCGCCCTTGTATAACAGCTTCCCGCACTCTATGAGGATTGTGCCTTTATCGTCTGTGCCGTCAAGACAAAAAAAGTGTGAATTTGAAATTTAATAATTTCCGCTCTGAATATCCCTCAAAATCAAGCGTTTCAGCTTATCCTGCAAGGTTTCTTTGCTCGTTTCGCTAAAATGGCACGTCACAAGATAGGTCGTTTTGCCTATGGTCTTTACAAAGTGCGGGCGGCGTTCCTGTGTCTGTTGGTTCTCATTGTTTTCTGACATATACATAAATCTCCTTTACATGAAAAGAGGGCATACAGAGTAATCTCCATACGCCCGCTGTTGTTAGTGGCTGTCTGTTCCCTTATCCGCATGAAATTGACATTGCGGTTTCCGGCATATATACTTGTTGCTTACTGTCAAATAAAGGTAAACAGGGCAGAAAAAATGTTGTATCAATGCAACGGATAAGAGAGGTAATGAACATGGGAAAAATGATAGTGCTGACGTTTTCGGACAGTGAGGAAACAGTCTTTAAGAGGGCGGTTTCCCTCTTGGCAGACGAATTACAGATTGAAGTGGAACAACAACCTGTTTCACCGTCTGTATTGTCCTTTCAAGGGTTGGAAATACTGCAACATCAGCATAGGGTGCTGCGGGATAGGAGAGATGTGCGCCTTACCCGTCTTGAGTATGGTACGCTTGTTTTTCTTGCTTCCAGTCCAAACAGGGTATTCACGCAGTCGCAAATCTTTGAAGCTGTTTGGAGCATGGAAAGCGATAGCTGTCATTCAAGCGTTGTAAATGTGATATATAACTTACGGAAAAAGATTGAGCCGGATTGTAAAAACCCGTTTTATCTGAAAACAGTGTTAGGTGTTGGCTACAAATTCAGTGCTGACAGTGTGGGAAAGTGATATTTTATTTTTGACTTGCTTTTCTGCTTTGGGGTAAAAAAACAGCGGTAAATCTGTAATAGGTTTACCGCTGTTTGATTCATAACAATTATTTAGTTTGCAATAGACAAACCGGAAGTTAGCATTTAATTAGTCGGACTCATATAGATAGCAGTTTTTCACATGATCATTTACAATTCCGATTGCCTGCATATAAGCATATACAATCGTACTTCCTACAAACTTAAAACCATGCTTTTTCAAATCTTTACTGATTTTGTCCGAAAGCAGCGTTGTTGCAGGAATTTCAGCTTCTGATTTGAAATGGTTATGGATAGGTTTATTATCAACGTAAGACCAGATAAACGCATCAAAACTGCCATATTCTTCCTGTATTTTAATAAATTGCTGCGCGTTCACGATTGCTGATTGGATTTTCAGCCTGTTGCGAATGATTTTGTCATTTTGCATCAGTTTATCAATTTTGGCTTCATCGTAGAGTGCGATTTTTTTGCAATCAAACTGATCAAAGGCTTCTCTGAAAGCCATTCTTTTATTTAATATCGTCAGCCACGATAGTCCAGCCTGCATACCTTCAAGAATCAGCATCTCAAATAATTTTCCATCATCATGAACTGGTTTTCCCCATTCTTTGTCATGGTATTCTTTATAGAAATCCGTAGTTGCCCACGAACATCTTTCTCTATCATTCTTTGTCATGAAAGCCTCCGTTTTGCAAATCCCAATCTGTCACTGTCAACAACACTGAAATTATACCACACAACCGACTGGATTACAACGATACATCATGCGTTTTTGACTTCTCCTTTCTCTGCTCTGTCGGCGGTATTACTTGTTCTATGCAACGCTTTACGGTTTCAGCTTCAGCAGTTTCTTCTTTCAGCTTTCGCATTTCCCGATAAAGGCGGTCTTTCTGTGCGGTTAGGTCTGCAACCTCGGCTTTCCATGCTTTCGGTTTTAGCTTGGTGTCGCTCCCTAAATGCTCTTTCAGATACCGTTCCGCTCGGTCATACAGTGCAAGTTCGGTGCGGTAGCGTTCCGCATAATCCTCC
>CAJTLP010000020.1 GCA_910577195.1 uncultured Eubacterium sp.
CTGTCGGTGTGAAAAATTATTCCGTTCGATTTGCCTCGGTTTGCGACCGCAAGATCAACGGTATCCACTGCAAGCTGTGTATTGATTTTATCAGACAGCTTGTACGCAATAATTTTTCTTGAATAAAGATCCATAACCGCGCACAAATAATAAAATCTTCCGCCGGCTTTCAGATATGTGAAATCGCTGACCCATACGAGGTTCGGAGCGGTTTGCTCAAACCGTTGGCAAAGAATGTTTTCACATTTTCCTTCATCAGATCCGGCTTTGAATTTAGGCGGTTTGACAGTACTCATTTTAGGAAGATTCATACCTTTCATAAGCCGGCGCACTCTGCCGACGCTTATGTTTATGCGATAATCACGCTTAAGACACAAAGTTATTTTTTCCGCTCCGAGCCGTTTGCTGCTTTTAGCGTACAAGTCAAGAATACATCTGCGAATGCGCTTGTTTTCAAGCTCTCTTTTTGATTCTTTGAGGTTGATAAACTTGTAATAAGTGCTTCTATTGACGTTTAAGACACGGCATAAAACGGACACACGGTGCTCTTTTGACAGCAGCCTGACGGCTTTCAGTCTTTGTCCGAGTGCGGCGTGAATATCGCAATGGCTTTTTTTAGTATTAAGTTTTCCTCCTCAAGCTGAGCGCAGCGCTTTTGCAGTTCCCTGACCTGATTGGCGGTAAGGACCGTGCTGTCGTCGATTTTGACCTCGGAATATTTCCTTACCCAATTGCTCAAGGCTGATGACGAAACTCCGTATTCCTTATGTATCTGAGCATAGGTTTTGCCTGAATGATACAAATTTACTATTGTCTGTTTGAGTTCCTCGCTGTATTTTTGCTGTTTTTCCGTACCCATTTTTTATTCCTCCTATTGTTTTTTGCTTGTCTTTTATTATATCTTTTTTTCTTTTGCTTGTCTACTTTTTTAATATACATCCAGATTAATACCATGTAATAATCATAACAGTTTTTGATGCTATTTTTTTGAATGACATTATTTTCTAACTGAAAAATAATGCCGACCTTTTAAGGAGGTCGGATCATTGCAGAAATATGCCTGTGATTTTGGTACTTATTTGGTCTTTATTGATAAAAAGTCGGTATATATTATGCTTAAAGACGAGTCAAAAAACATTTTTTTAGGTTTTTGAGTTAATTTACTTGAAAAATAATTTCAGTTATGATATAATTGCTTTCAACCAGAAATCGAAAGGTTGGAGATATTATGGGTAAAATAATCATATCTGAAAACAGTATCGGATTTTCCATGCGGGACGAGATACTTATCGCAGAGGCGTATGCTGAAAACTGCATACGCGTGCGCTCAACGAGGAACGGCAGATTTTCCGATGAACGCTGGACTCTTAACGAGTCTGCCGAAACATCGGTTATTATTGAAGAAAAGGACGGCTGCGCCTCACTGCAAACTGGTATTCTGAAAGCGGAGATATCCCAAGGCTGGAATACCTACAACTTGGCGTTTTACAAAAACGGACAGCAGATACTGCGGACGACCGAAGAGGGGGACGCGATGCGCAGATTCAGCCACCGGGAGGGTGATCTGTACCGTGCCCGTGCTTTGTTTGCGGCGAGGGAGGACGAGCATTTCTACGGTTTGGGTCAGGAGCAGCAGGACTGGTTCGACCGCAAGCACGGTTCATACGACCTTATCCACTATAACACAAAATCGGTTATTCCGTTTTTGTACTCGTCGCTGGGATACGGCTTTTTGTGGAACAGTCCCTCACAGGGAAGATGCG
>CAJTLP010000021.1 GCA_910577195.1 uncultured Eubacterium sp.
CATTCGATGCCATTATAATGAATCGAAATGGGGAATTATTAAATTTTCAGTTTACGACACCATATTGGATATTATGGTACTTACTCACCTTGACTCTTTATAACATGATAATTCCACTTATTTCTAATAGTAATTTTCTGACATTATTTAGTATTTCAGTCTTAATTTCGCTAATAACCGGACTAGACCCAAGTATTGGATACTACTTATCCCTTGCCCGTTTCTTTACTTTTATGCCTTACTTCATTCTAGGTTTTGGCTGGAAACAGATAAATCCTGAAGCATTATTAGAAAGCAAAATATTTAGAACAATCAATATAATGGCAGCCTTATTATCCTGCATAATGTTAGGGAAGTATAACTTTGTCAGCAATCCTGCCTTATATGGTTCATATTCTTATATAAATGCAAATTATACTTTTATTACCAAAGGAATTCTTTTGCTGTGCGGATTAAACTGGATATTACTATTTATGTGGATAACACCAGCAAAACCAATTCCCTTGGTTTCTTCCATTGGGAAAAATACTTTTGTCATTTTTCTTTTTCATGGTTTCATCATAAAATATATGCAGCACTTGGGGAACATTTTTATTTATTCGACATTTGTAAATACCTGTCTGGCAATAATCATAAGTATTGCAATTATATTTTCACTTGGAAATAACTGCATTGGCCGTATCGGAAAATTTATATTCACCGGAAAAGGAATCGAAGCAATCATATCGTTCCTGCTTTAATAGTTTATGTCTTTATAATATTACTTTGGCGGTTAAAAATCGACAATGCCTATGGTGTTCCAGATGAATATTTGGTATCATATAATTATGGAGATAATTAATTTGAAAACGGTATCGCCCGAAACAAGAAAAATCATAAAAAAGCAAGTGATATCGCTTATAAAAAAAGGAAGAAAACAATCTGAAATTGCAGATACAGTCGGCATTTCCCCACAGGCGGTTAAAAGAATATCCAGTGCATACAAGAAGGAGGGCACTGCATGCCTCAAGGAGAAAAAACGCGGGCGCAAGTTTGGCGAAAAACGCCAACTGACACCGGTACAGGAAAAAGAAATCCGCAGGATACTGATTGACAAATCACCTGACCAGATGAAATTAAGCTTTATGCTTTGGACACGTGCCGCCGTGTGCCAGCTGGTTGAGGAAAAATACGGCATCACCATAACACTGCGTAATATGAGCGAATACCTCAAGAGATGGGGGATGACCTGCCAGCGCCCTACCAGAAAGGCATATTTCCAGGACAATGTTAAGCTGGATGCTTTTATGCATGAAACATACCCGGCAATCGTAAATAAGGCAAAGACGGAAGATGCCGTGATTTTTTGGGGCGATGAGACGGGGATCAACAACCAGGCTTACCATGTGTCCGGCTTTGCACCAAAGGGTCAGACACCCGTCGTGCCATCTTATTCAAAAGTAGAAAAAATAAACATGATATCGGCGATCAGTAATCAGGGAAGATGCCATTTCCTGTGCTATGAGGAGAACATGACGCAGCAGAGATTTATAGACTTTATGGAACGCCTTGTTAAAGGCACGGACAGGAAAGTCTTATTTATAGTGGACAATTTAAAAGTGCATCATGGAAAGATGGTTGAAGGATGGCTTTCAGAGCATAAAGATGAGATCGAGCTGTTCTTCACATCACCCTACTCACCGGAAATAAACCCTGATGAATACTTAAACCAC
>CAJTLP010000022.1 GCA_910577195.1 uncultured Eubacterium sp.
AACCTAGATTATTCACGTCACAGCCGTGAAAGTGGCTGAAAGCCACATAGTTACTGCGTTTTAACTGAATATTGCTTTTCATCTGTCAAGTGAATGAAAAAAGAGCATCCACTTGTGATAAAATTAAGGTGTCTAATCTCAAATAATACCAACAAAAGGAGCCCTTTATGAGTATTGTAAACACCTTACCATTAGAAAGCAATAGACAGATTAAAATAAATTTTGATGGAGGAGATTTATCCTCCGATGCAGGCTTACTTCTTATCAAAGAATTCGTAAGCAAACTTGCTATTGATAAGCTATTAGGCAAAACTTTCAAGACCAATGATTCTGCATTATTCAGATATCATACAGATCAGGAAAACCTGCTCCAGATGATATATATGATCATTGCCGGTTATTTCAAAGATGATGCTTCCGATGAACTGACGAACGACCCCGTATTCAAGTCCATACTTGAAAAAGATGCCCTTGCATCACAGCCTACTGTATCAAGATTTTTTAACCGTATGGATGAAGATACCTTAAACCAGTTTCTTACGATTGGTAGAATACTTCGGAATAAAATTTACAGTCTCCAGCTGCCACAAGCTGTTATTCTGGATCTTGATTCTACTCTGCTTGATGCATATGGTAAACAGGAAGGCAGAGCCTTTAACTTTCATTATCAAAGCAATGGTTATCATCCACTTGTCTGTTATGATGGAATGACCGGAGATCTGATAAAAATCCAGCTTCGTGACGGAACACAGTATTCCTGCACCGGAGTGGTTGACTTCCTGCAGCCGGTACTTGATGAATACCTGAATGATTATTCGGAAATCCGTATTCTGCTTCGTGGTGACAGCGGTTTTGCTACGCCTGACCTTTATAAGCAGTGTGAGGAAAACGGCACAAGCTATGTCATCCGACTGAAGGAGAATGGAATTCTCCGTGAAAAAGCATCCCACCTTGTGGATGAGCTTGATGAGATCACCAAAAATAACAAAGTCGATTATGCGGTAGCGTATGGTGAATTCATGTACAAAGCAGGTTCATGGCCTTATGAAAGGCGCGTGGTATGCAAGGTTGAAAAGCCGGAAAACCAGATGGTCTACATGTACACATTTGTTGTCACAAACATGGATTCTTCACCAGAGTATCTCATCAAATTTTACTGCAGGAGAGGACTGATGGAAAACTTCATTAAAGAAAGCAAATCCGGTTTTGATTTCGCGTCCGTAAGCAGTCATACCAGAATGGTAAATGCCAACAGACTTCAGGTACATGCTCTTGCGTATAACATATTTAATTGGTTTAGACGGTTGGCGATATCAGCAAACATGCGAAAGCAGCGCATTGATACCGTCCGTTTAAAACTGCTGAAGACTGCTGCAAAAGTAGTTCGTTCAGCAAGATATATCACATTCAAACTGTGTAGCAGTTGCCCTTATAAGAAAGAGTTCTATGAGACGCTTTCAAATATCGGTGAGCTGAATGTACAGTTGGAATAGCAACTATTAACGAACCTTGACAGCTTAACAGCAGCTCCGAACTCTGCCACAGGGATTTTATACCCTTTTGACAGGTTAATTGAGTGATGTTATGTCTGCATGGATAAATTTTTAGATTCATGGCACAGTTATCAGTTCAGATACTGTTCCGTGAATAATTCAGG
>CAJTLP010000023.1 GCA_910577195.1 uncultured Eubacterium sp.
CTTGAGTTTCCGCAAATTGTAATTTCAAAACGAGTATATTCAGCCTTAGCACTAATCTGCCGGATTTTTGAGGAATTATCATTGGAAGTACCGAAAGTCGGGGCACTTTAATAAGCCCCGTCGGAACCGGACTTTGAGAGAACTATTCTGTTATCTATTTAAGCGATCAGTTTAAGACGGAGTTGATGGTATGCCGGACGTTTTGTCCGAAACCAGAGCCTGACGCCTTCTTTTGCATAGGAAAGTATGCCTGAGATACCTTTAGCCAGCCGATAATAGCAGAAGAATACCTTTTTCTTTATAGGGTCTGCTGTTTTTATAATGGAAACCTTAAGTGCATTGGTGTCTGGTTCCATTGAAATCATTGCAAGAAATGCCATGCATAAAGTGATATAAAAGTTAAGTGAGTTGATGGCAACAAGCTTGCGCACACGAAAGTTCTCAAACCGAAACATTTGTTTTTTACAACGGAAATATTCTTCTATTTTCCAACGTGAAAAATAGATTCGTGCTACTTTGACTACATCCTCTTTGGATTTAATTTCTTTATTGGTAGCAAGCATCATGGGATGTTCTGTAATACCATAAACAAGCACCAGATAAATATTTTTTCTGGATGCAGTAATCTGTACTTTTACATGTGAAAGGTAAGCGTCATGGTCTTTGCCTTTATAGAACACATTTGTTTTAAACCTGCCTTTCCTGCGGTTACACAACTCTGCAGCCGGTGTCCACTTATTGTGATACAAAAGGATCCGGTTGGATTTGAGACGGATTACGTAATCCTGTCCCAGTTCATCCAGTTTTAGAAACATCTTGTTATCATCGTAACCGCGATCCATGGCGAAGGTTGCTTTTCCAAAGAGTGCAGCCCCCTGTTCCATTGCCTGGAAAGTGATTGTGTTAGCGGATTTATAACCTTTTTCGGCTGAGGAATGTATTTTTGAAAAGATACTTACAGGATGATTACTGTTTGTAATTACACAGGCCTCAGTTACATGATACCCTTTTTTATAAATATTTTTTGAGGAAGTACTTTCAGAGCCGTCCCTGACAATTCCCAGAGCTTCGAATTTATACCCGTCTGGTTTTACAACATCACTGTCATCGATATGTATAACCGGTTCTGCGGGAACCCATTTTTTGATAACCTGAAGGTAAGACGTGGCGGCAGATGGCGGAGTCCCTTTTTCCAGATGTCTGGAAAGGCGGTCGACGGTGTTGATCTTTTTAGCAGATTCGTGAAGCTGGTCAGCGATATCTGTTAACAGGCAGCTTCCAGAAGCTAACATGCCATAAGTAATATCAGAAATGAATTTCTTTTCGGGTCTTGATAGCTGTGTTGAAAATTTTTTAATAAAGGTTAAAATTTTTCTTTTCAAAATATAAGTATTTGATGTAAAATTAGCCATAAGGAATCTCCTTTTCTTTTTGTTTAGTAGTTTTTTGTTTGGTAGCTTAATTTTACTACAAAAAGAGAGAAGATTCCTTATATTTTGGATATTTTTTCAAGGTTGTTAATAATGATACTAGTAAAATCAGGGGAGTGTGGATAAAACTGCGGAAACTCAAG
>CAJTLP010000024.1 GCA_910577195.1 uncultured Eubacterium sp.
GCGTGTCAGACATCGCAGGATTGATGTAAACGATAGTTACGAGTTACAGTATGCGCTTGTTAGATATGAGACTACAAAGCAGATAAGCAGAGACATTTCCGTGTTCCTACGTATTAATGATAATGTTATAAAGTGAGGTATTTATGATGAAAATTAATGTTGATGAAATTATGAAAATGACGTTGAGTGAGCTTACATTTGAACAATTTGTTGTTATAGCTTTTGCTCTTTTGGTTGGTGCCCTTATTGCTGTAATCATTTTTATTATGATTTTGCAACTTATAGGACTGCTTATTGACCTTGTGTTTTATCTTGTTTGTAAAGACAAACGTCACGGCGGCTGGTGGTTCAAACGCGACCTTTGCCGATACATAGGAGCATTGAAACACCAGATTATAAATGCACCGTCTGAGAAAGCATATTATTTATACTATAACCGTTTGGCTGGTGCTGTGGAAGCTTTGTCTTATTGCGGTCTTGTCGATAGCAAACTTTTTTAAAGTTTGTTGCAAAAGGTATTCCGAGTTATTATGATTTGGAAAATAAACGCAAACAAGAAGATAAACAAAGTTAATTTTATAAAGTGAGGTTTTTACAATGCGTTTTATCGAAAATATATGTCTTATGGATATTTATTCTTTAGGTATTTTCTTTTGTATGTTTGTTCCTGTTATATCTGCTTTTGTGATTTTATTGGATTGCATTCATTCTTACTTTGAAAATGATTTTGAAACATTTCTTGCAAAGTTTCTTTCAATCGTAGGTATTATTTTGTTTTTGGTATTAGCTACTTTTGTTAATGTTGTTGACCAAATTTATGCTCCTTTTTCTGTTCCTGAAGTACAATGCTTATGTGATTGTTGTAGAAAGTGAGTTGATTTCATGGCATGCGGTAATTTTGTATGTGCATTCTCTCACATTGAGCGCGGGAAAATGTATTGCTTACGAGATACAGACACATTCGTGAACGCTCCCGGCTGTACAGCAACAATGGATAATTCATGCGGACGGTATAAATATTTCTCCTGCTATATATGCGGTCATGAATGTACTTGCTTTAAGCAACGCGAAAAGGGAATATTTTACTCCACTGAAAAGGGCAACTTTGTACCGAAATCATCAACGGATTTCGCAAAAGCAGTACAGAAAAACGAGCTTGAAAACGCAAAGCGCGATATATGTTTCACTGCAGTGAGAAACTTCGTAAAGGGTCATAGAACGTCAACAACGGTTCGCCAGCTTTACGAAAAGTACTACAATAAGTTTCCGCAGTTCACAAAGGACTACTTAAAGGCGGCTGCCGAAAAGTCCATTATGTTGTATCTGGAATATGAGAATAAGGAGCGTGTTTGAAGATGTACGAAAAAATCAGCACAAATGTAAGGGTTTTAGGATTTGTTTCTTCGCAAATGGATATGGAAAAAACAGAATTTTCCATAATCGAACGTGAAACGATTGACGGAATCAATTTTTATAAGGGATTGCTTGATAATGGGACCGTATGTCCTG
>CAJTLP010000025.1 GCA_910577195.1 uncultured Eubacterium sp.
TTTCGTCAATTCCGCACATTTACGTCACGAATTTTTTGACGAAAACGGATTGCTTTTGTATTATTATATCATATTTTTGAAAAAAGTAAAGAGGTTTTTTGAAATTTTGCGTAAAATTTTAAGTTAAAATTGAATTTTAATGTATAAATCGAGCGGTTCTGCCGTCCGAAAAATCGTCAGAAGGATTTATTTATGGCTCGAAAATGAAGTAATATTTACAAACGCAGGGACGGTCGCTATGAAGGTCGTGTGCCTGTTGGATACAAAGAAAATGGTGTGCTGAAATACAAGTCTGTGTATGCAAGAACGCTTTCGGAAGTCAAGGAAAAGATGTCACAGTTCTATTCTGTACGTCAGGAACAGACTGTTTCTTCACTGAAATTAATAGTTCGTGAAGTTGCGGAACAATGGCTCAGTTCTGCAAAACTGCGTGTTAAGGAGTCAAGTTTTGCAAATTATTCAAATATTGTCGCCAAGCATATTCTGCCATCACTCGGTAGTGAGTATTTTTCAGGTTTGACCACGCAAAAATTAAACAATTTTATTCACAGTAAACTTCAATATGGTCGCTTGGACGGACATGGTGGATTATCATCAAAAACAGTCCGTGATATTATGCGTGTGTACCACAGCATTGAAAAATATGCAGTGCAGGAATACGGCGTAAAATTCACACATTTCACTATGCCAAAAGTAGAACGCAAGGAATTGAATGTACTGAATTTTTCAGAACGTAAGCGACTGGAACAGTATCTTCTGCACAATCTGAACAGCACAAATCTGGCTATTCTGCTTTGCCTGTTTACAGGACTGCGTGTGGGTGAATTGTGCGGTTTGACTTGGGGTGATATTGATTTTTCATCCGGAACGCTTTCTGTCAGAAGGACTGTCCAGAGAATCAACAGGCGTGGCAGTTCTGAAGTTATCATTGGTTCTCCGAAGAGCAAAACTTCAGTTCGTACCGTACCGATTCCTGCATTTATTCTGAAATTATTGTCACAAAACAAAAAAGATGATGGGTTGTTTTTGATTTCCGGCACTGCGAAACCTGTAGAACCACGCACAATGCAATATCGTTTTAAAGCTGTTCTGAAAGCCTGTCAGGTACGCAATGTTCCTTTTCATCTGCTTCGGCACACTTATGCAACGGTTTGTATTGAAAATGGCTTTGATGCGAAAACCCTGAGCGAACTTCTTGGTCACGCCGACGCATCAATAACCTTGAACCGTTATGTTCACTCCTCAATGCAGATGAAACAAGATTATGTAAGCCGTCTTGCACTTACTGCTTAATTTATCTGCCGTCAGGATTTCGTCATTCTGTTTTCAGAAAACAGCATAAATTCAACGATTTTCAGCATCATAGTCATATATGTGCGGAATTGACGAAA
>CAJTLP010000026.1 GCA_910577195.1 uncultured Eubacterium sp.
TCACTGCAGTGAAACATATATCGCGCTTTGCGTTTTCAAGCTCGTTTTTCTGTACCGCTTTTGCAAACTCCGTTGATGATTTCGGTACAAAGTTGCCCTTTTCGGCGGAGTAAAATATTCCCCTATCGCGTTGTTTAAAGCAAGTCCATTCATGACCGCATATATAGCAGGGGAAATATTTATAGTGTCCGCAATTGTTATCTAACGTTGCTGTACAATCAGGGGCGTTCTTGCAAGTGTCTGTATCCCTAAGACAATACATTTTACCGCGCTCAATGTGAGAGAACGCACATACAAAATTACCGCATGCCATGAAATCACCAACTAAAATTAATGAAAATTATTCCTTAAAAATGACATTGTAAGCTTAAGCGTAAAAAACGGAACTGCGATAATAGATAAAAGAGATGCTAATTTTAAAAGCGGATTATTTTCCGTTTCTGTTTCGTCATCTTCAGAAGTATCTATATCAGATGTTTCAGTTTTGCTATCGGCTGAATTATCACGGTCAATGTAGTAATACATTCCGTTACCGTCAGTTAAAACAGGAATTTTGCCGTAAACAGGTACGGGAGAAATAGAAACTTTAGAATCAGAAGTACTAACAGATTCAACATTTTCATTTGTCCTAAATTCAATCAAGCCTTCATCAGAAAGGATTTTTAAGCCGCATAAGGATAAAACAAGCAATCCAACACAAGCAACAGGAACAGCAACATATTTTAAAAGCTTTGACCAGTCGAAATGGCTTTTAGAAATTTCAACAGTTTTGGTTGGCAATTCCTCTAAAGGCTCTGACACAACATTAGAGTGTGTATCCTGCTTGATTTCATTGATTTGATTTTGTGCGGCTAAAAGCTGATTCTGCAACTCGCCGATAGTATATTTTGTTGTTTTGTCATAATCAACTTCGTTATAGTCAGCGTCCTTTAAATGGTCGGGAATGTCAAAGCTTTCATCATCAACAACAGGAAATAGCTCCCCGCTGTCCACATCTTTTACCCACTGTACCGGCATAATAAAACCTCACTTTATAGTATTGTCCTTTATACGCAAGAACACGGAAATGTCTCTGCTTATCTGCTTTGTAGTCTCATATCTAACAAGAGCATACTGTAACTCGTAACTATCGTTTACGTCAATCCTGCGATGTCTGACACGCTGTTGCAAGTCTCGGACTTGTTCCTCCTGCTCGGTAAGCTGTGATATGAAGTACTCGGCTATTAGCTCTTTTTGCTTCACTGTAAATCACTTCCAGTAATCAGAAATTTCAATCTCGCGCTTTTCAAAAATAAAAT
>CAJTLP010000027.1 GCA_910577195.1 uncultured Eubacterium sp.
GATTCAAACAAAAAGTCGTTTTCAGCTTTTACCGCTTCGATAGCCGATCTGATATAACAGACAGTTCCAAAGGACTTTTTGACATAGTTCTTGTACACAAATTAGACAGATTTTCAAGAGATAGGTACGACAGTGCAATCTACAAAAAACGCCTGAAAAAGAACAATGTCAAGCTTTGCAGTGTGCTTGAAAGAATTGACGACAGTCCCGAAAGTATCATGATGGAAAGTGTTCTTGAGGGTATGGCGGAATACTACTCAAAAAATCTCGGACGTGAAGTCATGAAAGGCATGAAGGAAACAGCTCTCCAGTGTAAACACACCGGAGGCTGCACTTCCCTCGGTTTTACTTTAAATGCTGAAAAAAGGCTTGAAATAGAACCGCATGAAGCAGAGGCAGTCAGAATAATTTTTCAGATGTTTGCTGACGGTCACGGTTACACAGCGATAATCAACTATCTGAACGAACACGGCTACAAGACCAAAAGAGGTCAGATTTTCGGCAAAAACAGTCTTTATGAAATACTGAATAATGAAAAATATACAGGCGTTTTTGTGTTCAATAAACGTGCTGAAATTGAGATAAAACTGTCAGAAATTCATCAGCTTTCACTGATAGAATATAGCGATTTTTCGCCTATAATGGACGAGTTCAAAGAACTTGAAAAAAATACAGAAAAGTTCAGAACGTTCATAAAAAATATGTAAAAAGAATTACTGTTTTTCCATATCATCTTGAAATTGAAATCAATACAGGACTTTGCGTGACAGATAAAATAAATGAAATCGTGACAATCAGGCGTGGGGAACTCTATCAGCTTTTTGAATCAAGAGTAAGAGAGGAGTAAAGTAATGTTTGAAAAGAGTAAGAAAAAATACCTTACAAGAGGTGTTGACTCAGAAATACTGCTGGATATTCAGATATTTATGTGGGAAGCAGTTGACAAAATGCCAGAACCGAAAGACTACTTACAGGTGTTCAGACTGACAGAACAGAACGGTTTGCAGGTCATTCACCATACATCAGAACAGCCTGAGTATGAAATGACTTACATACTGCCAACAGTAACAAAAGCAATTACAGCTAAAGTTTACATAATAGACGACGGCGAACATTGTACGATGCTGCTTGCTGAAGAGTATTGATAGGAATCACAAATAAACATCCCCCGGCAAAGCCGTAATGTCATTAAGCAAAGAAAAAGCGAAATAGTCACAGGAATCAAATGAAG